>FR883374.1 GCA_000435835.1 Clostridium sp. CAG:221 | reverse complement strand
ATATTAACTATATTCTGTTCAATTTTCAAAGACCATTTATCTTCGTCGCCCTCAAGCGACTTTATTATCTTAACACCTTATCACTTTTATGTCAATAAGTTTTTAAAACTTTTTTAAAAACTTTTGAAACACATTTTGATATTGTGTTGCCGTTACCGGCTGTCCGTATTCAAAGGACAAGACATATAATATCATCTTACTACATATAGATATATACTTATTTTTTTCATTTTTACAAATTATCTATATTTTACTCTGATTTTCTATATAATACACCATATTTATATCATTGATACACACGGCTACGTATTGCTTTATATATTAATTTTTATGTAAAATAATAAATAATTTGTGCTGAATAAAGCATATAATAGTAATAATTTTATATTTCATATCTTATATCTACAATAATAATGGTTATATATAAGCATTGACAGTATATTGGTAAAAATATATAATTATCTTGTTTATTAGGTATAAGTTTTACATATTCAGTTAAACTTATGCCTTTTATTTTACCTATACTATGAATAACAAAACTTATATTTATTGAAAGGATGATAAAAATGGGTAACTTTTTCAAAAACTTATTTAAATCAAAATCAAAAGAAACTGCTGCTGAAGTAGCACCAAAAAATTGTTTAGTTGCTGTAGCTGATGGGGATATAATTCCATTATCAGAAGTACCAGATCCAGTTTTCGCTGAAAAAATGGCTGGAGACGGAGCTGCTATTATGATAAAAGGTGATACTGTTGTTGCTCCTGCAGATGGAGAATTAACATTAGTTTTCCAAACTAAGCATGCTTTTGCTTTAAAATTATCAAACGGACTTGAATTATTAGTTCATATCGGTGTTGATACAGTTTCTTTAAATGGTGAAGGTTTCGAACAATTAGTTGAAGCTGGAAAGACAGTTAAAGCTGGTACACCTATAATAAAAATAGACAGAGACTTCATATTAAGCAAAGGATTATCTTTAGCAACTCCTGTTTTAATAACTAATGTTGATGCTGCTAAATCAATAACTCCTGTTACAACTGGTTCAGCTGTTGCTGGTGAAACTACTGTAGTTAACTTTGAAGTTTAAGAATAAAAAATGCTATGATAAATCATAGCATTTTTTATTCTAATATTTTATAAAATGTAATATGGTCTCTCCACTTTCCATTTATATACAGATATTTTTTATTAATTCCTATTTCCTCAAATCCACTTTTTAAAAGCACTCTTTTTGACTTAATATTATCTACAAGCACCGATGCTTCTAATCTATGTAAATCTAAATACTGTTTGCAATATTTCTCTACTAGCAATACAGCCTCTTTCATATAGCCTTTTCCCTCATGTTCTTTATCTATTGAATATCCAATAAAGGCACTTTTAAATACTCCATGAACTATATTAGAAACCTTTATCTTTCCAATAAGCTTATCCTTTAAATAAATTCCTAAATCCATGCCTGTTCCAACCATTAATTGTTTATAGCTTTCTATTAATATCTTCCTTTGTGCATCTACTTCATAAAAACTATTATCTCTAGCAGGTTCAAATTCTCTTAAGTGTTCTTTATTCCTAATATAATAATTTGTAAGTTCTTCTGCATCAGCAGGCGTAAAGTTTCTAATAGTTATTCTATTTCCCTTCATATGGACTATATTATTTTTTATAGAGCTTATATATTCATTTCTGGTAATACCTAAGCCTAATTCATCTACAATAGTTCCATTTACCATAAGATTTTCTGAAAGTATAGCCTCTAAAGTAAAACCTAAATCTAAAAATCCACTTATATCACTAGTTTCACTAACTAGAAAATTAACCTTGTTTATATTTCCATCTTTAAATATAGTCTTTAAAATCATATCTATTGATGCTTTTAATAATTCATAATTATTTTCTCTATAAAATTTAAACCTTATGGTGCTTCTTTTATTTTCTTTGTCTAACTCACCTATGGTAAATCTCCCCACCACTATTTTATCTTTATCTTTAATAACATAATCATTCAAAGCACCTTTAACTAGTTCAATATTGACTTCTTTCTGACTCCCCATCTTATATTCTCCTAATTTATTTTCACTATTTTTATTATACAAATAATTATATATAAAACTCAACTAAAGATTCACATGTAGTATCTATACTTATTTAATATTTACAATATTTCTTAATATAGACGTAAAAAGGCCCTCTTATTAGTTAAGAAAGCCTTTTTTTATTATTTGTTTATTCCGATTAAATCTTTAATTACTTCTCCACCTATTATCATACCTGCAACAGGAGGAACAAATGAAATACTTCCTGGTGTTTGTCTCTTACCTGAAGGTACAGCTCTTCCCTTATCAGGAGTCATAGGCATTTCTTCAGAATATACAACTTTTAATTTCTTTACGCCCCTCTTCTTTAATTCATATCTCATAACCTTAGCTAAAGGACATACTTTTGTTTTATATACATCTGATACTTGGAACATAGTTGGATCAAGCTTATTTCCAGTTCCCATTGAACTCATTATCTTTATTTCATTTTTATAACAGTATTCAGCTAATGCAAGTTTTGATGTTACAGTATCTATTGCATCTACAACATAATCTATATCGTCTGTTATTAAGTCTGGAATATTTTCAGCTGTAACAAATACCTGTTTTGCTTCAACTTTACATTCAGGATTGATTAATTTAATTCTTTCCTTCATAGCTTCAACTTTAACCATATCTACAGTTTTTGTAGTGGCATGTATTTGTCTATTTAAGTTAGATATACATACAGTATCATTATCTACTAATACTAAATTCCCAACTCCAGCTCTTGTTAATGCTTCTACAACAAAACTTCCTACTCCACCTATACCAAAAACTATAACCTTTGAATTTTTAAGCTTTTCAATACCCTCTTCTCCTACTAATAGCTCTGTTCTACAAAATGGATATAATGCCATCTTTCTTCTCTCCTTTTTATGTACGTTTATTTGCTTATTAATAATATTAGACTATTAAATCACTTTTCTCAAGTAATTCCTATCGGAATTTGCTATTTTATTTTTTATTATTTATACACTATTAAATGATTTCCTCTATGTATATAATATATGTTGAGTTAAAATAATTATTTTGGAGGTAAAGATGATATTAGGAATAATTGGTGCTATGTCAGAAGAATTAGAAATATTATTAAATGACATGGAATTAGAAGATACTAAAGTAAAAGCTAAAATGACATTCCACAAAGGAAAATTATGGGGTAAAGACGTAGTTGCTGTTGTATGCGGAATAGGTAAAGTTAATGCTGCCGTATGTACTCAACTTCTTATCAGTGAATATGAAGTAACACATATAGTTAATGTAGGTGTTGCTGGTGGTATCGGTAAGGAAATATATCCTGGTGATGTAGTAGTTGCTACTAACTTAGTGCAATATGATATGGATACTACTGCCTTTGGTGATCCTATGGGGCAAATTCCAAGATTAGATACATTTGATTTTAAATGTGATGAACATTTAATAGAAGTTGCTAAAGCTGCTTGTGATAAAGCTGGAGATTTCAATACATTCTCAGGAAGAATTGTTTCTGGAGATATGTTTGTTGCTTCTCTTGAAAAAATCCAATGGTTAGAAAAAGAATTTGGTGCTTTATCTTGTGAAATGGAAGGTGCAAGTATAGCACATGTATGTTACTTAAATTCTATTCCTTTCGTTGTAATCAGATCAATATCTGATAATGCAAATAATGGAGCACATATGGACTTTGAAAAATTCACACCTATAGCTGTTAAACATTCAACTGCTATACTAAAAGAAATGGTTACAAATCTATAAAAAATAGCAGCTACATTGCTGCTATTTTTTATTTATAGCTTATGAATGAATATACCACTTCTTGGCTTAGGTTCAAACCAAGTAGACTTAGGTGGCATTGTCTTACCACTATCTGCAACATTCATAATATCATCTATAGTGGTTGCATACATAGAAAAACTCACCTTCATATCATTATCTGCCCTATTTTCCAACTCCTTAAGCCCTCTTATACCTCCAATAAATTCTATTCTCTCTGACTTTGTTGGATCACTTATGCCTAATATGGGATTTAAGAGATTATTTTGCAGTATAGATACATCTAAACTATCTATAGGATTACTTTCATCAAAAGAGCCATCCTTTGCTCTTAAAATAAACCATTGCTTATTCATATACATGCCAAATTCATGTTTATTCTTTGGGCTTACTGGCTTATTGCTTTCTGACTTAGACAGATAAAATGATTCTTCCACCTTGCTAAAAAACTCTTCTTCACTAAGACCATTTAAATCCTTAACTGTCCTATTATAATCAAATACTTTAAGCTCTGTATCAGGATATATTATAGATAAAAAATAGTTAAATTCTTCATTTCCTGTATACTTACCTAGTTGCTTTCTTCTTTTTAAAGCAACTTTTACAGCTGAAGCTGATCTATGATGCCCATCAGCAATATATAAATATTTTATACTCTTAAATAATTTAACTAATTTTTCTATTACTATATTATCATCTATTATCCACACCCTATGTCCATTACCATCTTCTGATATAAAATCATAAACAGGCTCCTTTTTAGTCCATTCTTCTACTATTGATGATATTTCATTATTATTTCTATAGGTAAGAAATATAGGCCCTGTATTAGCATTACATATATCTACATGATTAACTCTATCTATTTCTTTAAGTAATCTTGTTCTTTCATGCTTTTTAATAATGTTGTTAATATAATCATCAACTGATGTACAGCAAACTATTCCTTTTTGCCCTCTTCCATCCATTATTTGTTGGTAAATATAAATAGCAGGTGCTTTTTCTTGTATATATAACCCCTCTTCTATCATATTTTCTAATACTTTCTTAGCAGTGTCATATACAACCTTATCATATTCACCTACACTTTCATCCAAATTTACCTCTGCCCTATCCACATGCAGAAAGGAATATTTATTATTCTTTACCATACCTCTGGCTTCCTTACTACTCATAACATCATAAGGCAAAGCTGCAATATCTTTTACATGTTCTTTAATTGGTCTATATGCTTTGAAAGGTCTAATAATTGCCACATTTAATACCTCCCTTATGTTAAAAACTACTTATTAAAATCAATTACTATAGCAGCTACTTCTTTTCCAATTCTTTCTTGAGCTTCTTTAGTAGAAGCTCCTATATGAGGCGTTACACTTACACGCTCATGATTGATTAGTGCCATATTTTCACTAGGCTCCTGTTCAAATACATCTATTCCTGCTCCTGCTAGTTTTCCTGAATTCAATGCTTTTAATAAAGCCTCCTCATCTACCACCTTTCCTCTTGCACAATTAATTATAACTGCACCATCTTTCATCATTGATATTTCTCTATCACTTATTAAAGTACCTTTATCTTTATTATATGGAACATGTAGTGATACATAGTCGCTAACCTTTAAAAGATTACCTAAGTCCATAAATTCGTAAGCTAGGTTATCTTGCTTTCCCAAAGCATCTGTATATATTATCTTCATACCTAAAGCTTCTGCTTTTCCTGCTAGAGCTTTACCTATACGTCCCATGCCTATTATTCCAAGAGTCTTACCAGCAATTTCACTACCTTTATATTGCTTTTTGTTCCATTGACCATTTCTCATTGTATAATTTGCTACTGCTATATGTCTGGCAACAGAAAACATATGACCTAATGCTAATTCTGCTACTGAATCTGAACTAGCATTAGGAGTATTTCTTACTTTAATTCCTACTTTTTCAGCATAATCTAAATCTATATTATCAATTCCTACACCTGCTCTAATCACTAATTTTAAGTTTCCTTTTGCTCCTGCCTCCAAAACCTCGCTTGTAACCTTAGTGGCAGATCTTACTACTAATACATCATAATCTTTTATATTTTCAATTAACGCCTCCTTATCAAGATGATTTGTTTCTATAGATATACCATTTTTCTTTATTTCATTTATTGCACTTATTTCAAGACCATCATTGGCCAATACTTTCAAGATAAAATCCCCCCATATATTAATGATGAATTATGAATGATGAATTAAGAGTTATTGTAAACCTAGGATGTCATTGATATTATCTAAGAGCTCCTTCACTTCATCTACGGTGATATCTGCCATATGAGCTATTCTAAATGTCTTTTCTTTTAAATCTCCATATCCATTGGAAATTTGAAAGCCTCGTTTTGCTAATTCTTTATTAAGATCTGCTACACTTATTCCTCTAGTATTCTTAATAGTGGTTAATGTATTAGATAAATAGCCCTCTTCAGGAAATAGTTCAAAATATTTTCTGCCCCAATTCCTAACTATATCAGCCATTTCTATATGCCTTTTAAATCTATTTTCCAACCCTTCAACATTTAATATATAATCAAGCTGATAATCAAGGGCAAACATATGTGATAAAGATGGTGTTGAAGGATATTGATAATTTTTCTTTTTCAAATATTTATAAAGAGCAAGCAAATCTAAATAAAAGCCTCTATTTTTAACATTTTCAGCTCTATTTTTTGCTTTTTCTGAAAAAGTACATACTGATAATCCCGGTGGAAGGCCTAATGCCTTTTGTGATGATGTTATGCAGACATCAATTCCCCAATTATCAACTTCTATTTTTGTACCACCTGCTGAACTTACTGTATCTACAATGAAAACTACCTCTGGGTAATTTTTTATAACTTCACCTATTTCTTTAATAGGATTCATTATTCCTGTTGATGTCTCATTATGAGTTACTGCTACTAAATCATACTTTCCTGTATCTAAAACTTCTTTAACCTTCTCTACCTTTACTGCCTTGCCCATTTCAAATTCAAAAATATCTGCAGGAACATTATTATTTACAGCCATCTTATACCAGCGATTACCAAAAGCTCCAACAGAAAATACTGCTGCTCTTTTTGCGGTACATGATCTTATGGCCCCTTCCATAAGACCACTACCTGATGATGTAGAAAGCAATATCTCACTTTGTGTGTAAAATAACTTTCTTAAATTATCACTTATACGTTTCTGAAGTTCTGATGCTTCTTTGCTCCTGTGACCAATCATAGGTGTTGACATCTTTTCTAAAACTTCTTGTCTAACCTCCACTGGTCCAGGAATAAATAATTTCTTATGCATGAAATTCCCCCATTATATTTTTATTGCTATTGTAGACTTCTACTAATTTATTAATTTTAGTATTAGTGCTATATTTTATATTTATTTACTCTTATTCTGTTATATTATTCATAAAGTTATATTTATGATATTAATAAAAAAAATAATATATTCTAAAAACAAAAAGGTTCAGATTATCTTCTGAACCTTTTAAAGCTTTAAAATCATGCTGTTATCTTTCATCAAAAATTAAAACTGACTCTGTTTCTCTGCAATACTTGACACATCTGCATTGTCCTAAATGTCTTGGACATTTAAAACATAAACATCCTGTGTCATTGCCTTGGCATCTCCCTGCCTCCTTTTCAGGACAGTATAAACAATTTACTCCATTACCTGCTGGCATCTTTATCACCTCGTATTACATAATATCCTACCATTATATATTAGCTTATTTTTCTTCTTAAATTATAACATTAAATATACATATTTTTATAAATAATGGGCAAGTTATTACTGTAGATAATTTCTTTGCTTTTAAGTTAAATTATCCACATATTTAAACGGGTGTAAGCGGATGTAGTGCTTACACCTAAATATTTGTGTCACTTTTTTTATTTTGTGCATAAATTACTTATATATAGAGTTTTCATTCATTAACAACTTATTTCTTTAATTCATATCTGTTTTAACTTATAAGGGAACCTACAAAAGGTTCCCTTCCTGTTTTTTATCAAAATAATTAAACTATATAAAGAATTGAAACAATACTAGAAATATTATTCCTGGTATACCTAAAAATCCTGCTATAAGTGCTGATATTGCATTAACAGGTAGCACAAACCCAATATAGCTTCCTACTATGTTGGCTATATATAATAATATAATTCCTAAAATACCATTAATTAATATCTTTAATGGCCATTTAAGTAATTTTATTATTAAAAACAATAATGCTAATCCAACTAGTGCATATACTATCATATCTAAACTTATCATTTAATTTCCCCCTCATTCTCCCCCTATATAATACTTATTATTATGCTACATAATTTTTAAAAATTCATTACATGTCTATCTTTTTATTCATTTGCTTTTCTTTCGCTAGAGATAAAAGATATTCAAATTTTTTCTTTGCTGCATCTTCTCTATATATGGCAGCTTCAATTAATTTAGGATCACTTACGTAATTAAACATACACTGGGCTATTTGCATTTCTTCTATTGTTTCTCTAATAGACTCTAAAAGTTCATCATCTAAAGTATCTTCATATTCATACCTTGATAGTATAAAATTTAAAATTTTGCCCTTATTCATAACTCCCTCCTAAAATTTAAATAGAAATTAAAAAAATATTTATTCTATTTATTTCCATCTACTTAAATTTTATTCAGATAGCCTCAATTTTATATTTCTTTTCTTCCTTCCAATGCTTTAGATAAAGTAACTTCATCTGCATATTCTAAATCTCCTCCAACAGGAAGTCCTGAAGCAATTCTCGTTACCTTAACTTCGAGAGGTCTAAGTATTCTAGAAATATACATTGCTGTAGCTTCTCCTTCAACATTAGGATTAGTTGCAATAATAACTTCCTTCACATCAGCATTCATTCTTGCCACAAGCTCTCTTATCTTTATATCTTGAGGACCTCTTCCTTGCATTGGAGAAAGATTACCATGAAGTACATGATATGTTCCATTGAATTCCTTAACCTTTTCCATAGTCATAATATCTTTAGGTTGTTCCACAACACATATTACGCTCTTATCCCTACTTGGATTGCTACATATTGGACAAGGGTCCGTTTCAGTAAAGTTTCCACATATAGAACAGTATTTTATTGTGCCTCTAGCTCTAACTAAAGCTGTGGCAAATTCCTTCACTTCATCTTCCGGAAGATTTAATATATGTAATGTCAATCTTTGAGCCGTCTTTTTCCCTATACTAGGTAATTTTGCAAATTCTTCAATTAGCTTTTCTATAGCAACTGGATAAAAATCCATTTAACTCATCCTTCCATTCATAATTTTTAAGGCACGCAAGTCTCCTTGCATGCCCTTTAATAAATTTAAAATATTATTTAAAACAACCCAGGTATGTTTAATCCGCCTGTTAATTTTCCCATTTGATTTGAGCTAGCTTCTTCAGCTTTCTTTAATGCTTCATTTACAGCACTAAGAACTAAATCCTCTAACATTTCAACATCATCTGCATCTACAACTTCTTCTTTTATTTTAATTGATGTTAATTCTTTTTTACCGCTAACTTTTACGACAACAGCTCCGCCACCTACTGAAGCTTCATATTCGCTGTTTTCTAAGTTTTTTTGCATTTCTTCCATTTCTTTTTGAAGCTTTTGTGCTTGCTTCATTAAGTTGTTCATGTTTCCTCCGCCGAAGCCGCCTGGAAATCCTCCTCTTGCCATAAAAAATCCTCCTCTTAAATAAAAAGTCTATTCATATTATAAAGTATTTTTATAATTTTTACTAGAATAAAGTATTTATGTTATTTTTTTTACCATTATTCATCAAGTATATCTACTAATCCTTCACCAAAGGCATTCATCAAAACATCTTCTGCATTTTGCTCATTGTTTCTTTTTTCTTTAGATACAAACTGTACATTTAATTTTTCTTGGAATACTTCAGAAAATACTTCATTTACTACTACCTTATTATCTGGCTTGTTTAATCTATCAGCACTAAGCTTATAATCTTCATCAAATTCAACTGTTATAATACCATTACTGCATGAAATAGGTCTTCCCATTAATATAGATGCATAAATAATCATTGCTCTTTTAGCTTTGAACCTTTCTAATACATCCTTCCAAGCTCTTTGCACTTCATTTATAGTCAGTTTAGAACTAGCATTTCCAACTGCAGGTGATTCTGTATTTACAGGTCTAGTAGCTTTACTTGCAGGTGTTGCTGCTTTTTTCATACTAGCAGCTTCAGCTCTAACTCCTTCTTTCACAGCTACAGCTATATTTCCGTTCTTTAAATTTTCTTCCAATCTATTAAGCCTAGTTAAAATAACTTCATTTGATGTATCATATTCAATCTTGCACATCTTTATTATGGAAAGTTCTAAATAAAGCCTAGCCTGCTTGCTAACCTTAGCATTACCTTCTGCTTCTTGTAATATTCGTATACATCTCATTATTTCTTCTGCTCTTAGTCTTGCTGTCTGCTCCTTAATAAGAGCAATATTCTCTTCTGACATATCAAGAACTTCTTCTGCATTATTAGTTACTTTTGCCATTAAAAGATTTCTATAATGTTCAATAAGATCTTTAATGAATAAATAAGCATCCTTACCTGAAGTAATTATTTCTTCAATAGTTGAAATACATTTTTCAATATTTCTTTCTATAACATTATTAGTTAAAGTAAAAAGATATTCATTAGTTACAAGTCCTAGCATTGAAACAACAGATGAATACTCTACAGCTCCATTGCCCATAGATATTGCTTGATCTAATATACTTAAGGAATCTCTCATAGCTCCATCAGAAACTCTGGCAATAAGATTTAAACTCTTATCATCAGCCATAACTCCCTTTTCAGTAACTATCTTTCTAAGTCTTGCAGTTATATCATTTTTATTAATTCTCTTAAAATCAAATCTCTGACATCTTGAAAGAATTGTAATAGGCAGCTTTTGAGGGTCAGTTGTAGCTAAAATAAATATTACATTAGCAGGTGGTTCCTCTAAAGTTTTTAAAAATGCATTTACAGCTCCTGCTGAAAGCATATGAACCTCATCCATTATATATACCTTGAAACGTGCTTCTTGCGGAGGATATTTAACATCATCAATAATATCTCTGATTTTATCTACACCATTGTTTGAAGCAGCATCTAGCTCTGTAACATCAATAGCAAGTCCGTTATTTATCTTTTTACACATTTCACATTCATTGCATGGCTCTCCATCTTGTAAATTCAAACAATTTAATGCTTTAGCAAAAACTTTTGCTGTAGATGTTTTACCAGTACCTCTCGTTCCACAGAAAAGATAAGCATGGGCTATTCTATTATTAAGTATTTGATTTTTTAACGTAGTTGTTATATGTTCCTGACCTACTACATCATAAAATGTACTTGGTCTCCATTCTCTATATAAAGCAGTATATGCCAAATCTCTTACCTCTCTTTTTTTATAAACTTTAATTATTATTATACACTAGTTTTTGTGAAAAGAAATAATTCCTTTTACCCGAAACAATTTACCATATTATCTATAATTTTAGGCAATATTCTATCAAAAAATACGGCTGAAATTTTCAAATTTTTAAAAGAATGTTATACTTAAATTTTAAAATTTAATATTTTTGAGGTGAACATATGATAACAAATTATGTATCAAAAGCTGATAAGATTTTTATAGAAAACATACAAGACATTTTAAATAATGGAACAAGTACTGTTGGACATAAAATCAGACCAGTTTATAAAGATGGAACGCCTGCTCATACAATCTACGTTAACCAAGTGGTAGAAAAATATGATATTAGTAAAGGTGAATTTCCTATTACAACTCTTAGACCTATAGCTATAAAATCTGCTATAAAGGAAATATTATGGATATATCAAGATCAAAGCAATGATTTATCTGTTTTAGAAGAAAAGCATAACATCATGTGGTGGAGAGACTGGGAAGTGGATAACACAAATACCATTGGCCAAAGATATGGTGCTACAGTAAAAAAATATGACTTAATGAATAAGTTATTAGATGGACTTACTAATGAACCATACACAAGAAGACACATCATTGATCTTTATCAATATGCTGACTTTGAAGAAACTGCTGGGCTTCATCCATGTGCATTTCTAACTGTTTGGTCTGCCAGAGGCGAATATCTTGATGTAACATTACACCAACGTTAATATGAGCGTCTTTACACAGCAATGTGTATCGAATAACCCAACTAAACAAGGAAACTCTTATTATATTAAATAAGACAATCTTGTGCTAAATTATATAAATTTATTTTAATTTCATAGATATCTGAATGGAGTGAATACATTGCAGTACTTATATGAAATAAAAAATATTATAAATAATAAACGATATATCGGTAGAACCTGCAATCCTGACATAAGAAAAAAAAAGGCATTTTAGAGAATTAGAAAAAAATAAGCATCATTGTATATTTCTACAACGAGCTTTTAATAAATATGGAAAAGAAAACTTTATTTTTAATATAATTGATACAAGAAACACTCTAAAAGAGATTCAAGAATTAGAATTATCTTATATAAACGATAACTCTAATTTATATAACGTAAGTAACCTCTCAAGCGGTGGAGATTTAATATCAAATCATCCTAATAATGATCAAATTCGAAAAAAAATATCTTCTTCATCTAAACGCCGTTGGGAAAATATGAGTTGTGAAGAAAAGATTAAGTATTGTAAATTAGTAACTGGTATAAATAATCCAAACTACGGTAACAGAGGTACATTAAATCCCTTATATGGGAAATCACTTACTAAAGAGCATAAAGAAAAAATTTCTAAAGCTATTAGAGGAAAGAAGAAATCTGCAGAATCAATTGAAAAAAATAGGCTTTCTCATATTGGTAAAGAACCTTGGAATAAAGGAAAAGCAATTTGATAGCTTTTACTATTTTGATAAATCATGTGATAATAAAAATAAATATATTAGATATTCTCCAGAAACCTTCTCTTCATCGTTAATTGGAAAAGGACATCTAAGTTCAAGAAAAGTTTTCTGTGAGGGTCAAATTTTCAATAGCTTAAAAGAAGCTAGTAATTTCTATAATATTAGTCGTGAAACAATACGGCAAAGATGTAAAAGTAATAATAAAAACTGGAAGGAATTTTACATAATAGAAGAATAAATTTATATATAAAAGCTAAACGACTATCGAAAGCTAAAGATTATATTTTTAATCTGAAAATAAGGCGATAATGCACGAAGCGAGTAGAGTAGAGCCACAAGCAAATGGTGGTAGGGTCTTTGTGGTGATTGTAATACCCTTTAAATCGAAACGTTGGGGATCTACAAAAACATGTAGATTGTGATATAGTCTAATATCCTATGGTGACATAGGGAAGTTTATAAAAAACTGCATAGTTTTGCGAACTATGTGAATATAATGTCATCAGATTACCTTGTAGCTGGGCATGTAAATAAAATGCAGTATGTAGCCTTACTGATGATGGTAGCTAGACATGTCGGCTTAAAGCCAGGTGTATTTATGCATGTTGTAGATAACTTACATATTTATGACAGACATATTGAGCAAGCTAAAGAGCTTCTTTCTAGAACACCTAGCGAAAAACAACCAAAATTAATACTTAAAGAAGGCAAGACTAATTTCTATGATTTCACTCTTGATGATTTTGAACTTATAGATTATGAACCAGTTAAGCCTCAATTAAAATTTGATTTAGGAATATAGTAAAATAAAGAGGAGGTGTAAAAATGATTTCCATTATAGTAGCCAAAGCTCAAAATAATATAATTGGCGGAAATAACAAACTTTTATGGCATATTTCTGATGATTTAAAAAGATTTAAAGAAATAACAAGCGGTAATACCATAATTATGGGTAGAAAAACTTTCGAATCACTTCCTGGAGTGCTTCCTAATAGAAAGCATGTAATTTTAACTAGAGATAAGAACTTTTCTGTGGATAATGAAAATGTAGAAGTTATCCACAGCGTTGATGAGATTATCAACAATTACAAAGATTCCTCTGT
This sequence comes from Clostridium sp. CAG:221, assembly GCA_000435835.1. Taxonomy (GTDB): domain Bacteria; phylum Bacillota; class Clostridia; order Clostridiales; family Clostridiaceae; genus Clostridium. The sequence continues at coordinate 22,303 of FR883374.1, read as the reverse complement.
GGAAGCTTTTATAATTGGCGGTGGAGAAATTTATAAAGAATTTTTACCACATGCAAATAATCTATATTTAACGGAAGTACTAAAGGATTTTGAAGGTGATACAAGTTTTCCACAAGTAAATTTAGAAAATTGGGTTGTGGATTATTCTTCAGATATCTTAACTAATGCTAAAGATGGGTTACAATATAAATTTATTAATTATATAAAAAAATCCTAAACTAAAAAAGGATAGAAAAGTAGGGAAGACTTCATAAGTTCGGATGAAGCTTCCCTATTTTTCTGTCCTATTGTTTTTTGTCCTATATTGTTAATCCTATTGAAGAGTAACCAAAATTAATTGACTATTTAACAAACAACATATTATGCTGCTAGTCACACAAAATTTATAAGTTTTGAAACTTATAACCAAAAAGTTCTATACATTAAAAAATCCTTTCTTTCCAACAAGAAAGGTATATGTAGAACCGTGCACCTCACTTTGACAGAAATCTATATGCGTTACCTTTGTAGTTGACTCAGGCAAGATTTATCCATGTCACACGCAGGGGCTGCTTATCGCTGCTTCCTTCCGGACCTGACGAGGTTCACAGTCTTACGTCGCATGGGACCCAACCCTCAACATCACTTGCAAAGGGGCAGACCATATAGATTAAAGCCTAGGTGAGGAATTCAATCCTGCTATAGCGGATTGCAGGTTACAGGGCACCGCTGACTCCCCATCTAGCACGGCTATGGCGGAGAAAGTGGGATTTGAACCCACGATAGAGTTTCCCCTATACACGCGTTCCAGGCGTGCTCCTTCAACCACTCGGACATCTCTCCATAATATTAATACTGATAAAGTACAAAGTATAAAAAGCTTAATACAATTATTTTTACTTTTTATACTTTTACATTCTAACATAATTTTTTTACTTATTCAATAGAAAGATTTTCTTGATTTTTTTCCTAAAATTTATTGATGATTTAAAATGAAGCTTACAATTCCTTCAATACTCTCTTTATCATCCATAGCATTATAAAATCCTATAACTTTAAATATTAATGTATTATCATTATTTATGGCATTAGTTGATATCAATTCTAAAAGTTCATTCTTTATATTATCCACCTCATGAAGTGCTTTTTTCTTTTCAAAAATTTCAAAAAGATTTTCTAGAGCATCAGTGAGTATTTCATACTGTTTATTCCTTTTAGCACTATAAATAGCATGATTATAATATTCAGCGGCTCTTTCATCTTCACTAATGAATTTAAAGCCTTTTGCTAAACCTGAAAAAATCTCTGCTCCATGCTTTTCCTTATATAATTGCCTATTGGAGCTTATCAGCACTAAAGATTCATCAATATGCTTTCTAATATTTCTGTTATCTCTAAGAAGTATGTATATTCCTATTATATTTATATTAATGCAAAGAATTTTACTTTTATCTAAAGACCCAGCTCCTTCTTTAAGACTTTTGTAAACTTCTAAAGCATCCCTATAATACCTATTCTCCCTATAACATTGTCCCTTTAGCATATTTAAAGTAAATAAATATTCTTCAGATAACTCTTCATTAAATTCCTCAATACTTTCAATTTCATCTAAAGAAGAATCATATTCCTTCAGCAACATAAGTATTTCTGCCTTATTTAATAGAAGTTCTAGCTTTATATCCATAGAAATAAAAGATTCATTTTTAAGTGGTAACTTACAGAATTCCAACGCTTCCTTGTATTTATGATTAAGTTTGCAACAATTACTTAACTTTAGTATTAATATAGCTGCCATATCATCAATATTATCTTTTCTAATACTTTCAAAGGCTTTTATATAATATGTATAACTTTTATAATAGTCTTTTATCTCCTTATAAAGATCACCAATCTTTTCATATATACTTCTCTTTTTATCAGTAAGATCATAAATCATTAAGAACTCTTCAATTTCATCCACTAGCTGCAAGTTATCCACAGCTAAATTTTCTAAATACTTATCCACAACTCTTTCAGCTTGATACTCTTCACTTTCTAAAAGATATCTGGCACTTACGTGATAATCTATATTTCGCTCATTACAAGCCATATTAATATTATCAGCTATTACTTTAGCTACCTTTTCAGTTAAGGCCGCTTTGTCATTTTCAATGATACTTATTAAATTACGGGTAACTTCTCCCCCAGTAATTTCATGCTGTTTAAGCCCAAGCTCTTTTCTTATTTTCTTTATTTTCTTTCCTGAAGATAAAATTTCACCATAATCCATCTTTACTTATCCTTTCCTACACTTAGAAATTACTTTTTCAGCACAAAATTAAGTATACCATACCTTTTAAAAAAGTAAATTATTTTCTTTACCTTTATTTTTTTAATATTTTTATTATTAATTTTATTAATTATTTTTGTTATTATATTCCATAAATCAGTGAAAAAACGACTTTTTGTTGGTTTTTCTTATAAAAAGTAAAATTTTATTTTTACTTTTTATATTTTATGATTTTCACTATAAATTTTACTTATATAATCATATAAAAACAGCTCACTAAACAGAGGGAGATAAACAGCGTAGTAAAATATCAGTTTTAAAAATATAAAAAAAGGGAGGAATAAGTAGATTATAAAAATAAAATCTACTTATTCCTCCAAAGGTTAAATATTATATATTATTAGTTTTTCGCTTTCTTAATAGATGTAAATATTATAATTGCTCCTAAAATTATACCTAATATACTGATAAGTTGAGCCATTCTAAGGCCAGCAAACATTAAACTGTCAGTTCTAAGTCCTTCAATAAAGAATCTGGCAGAAGAATAAAGGATCAAATAAGCTCCTAAAACAATTCCATGCTGTTTTTTCTTTTTAAATAGGATGTAAATTAATATTAAACATATTAATACATCACAAATAGACTCATATAAAAAGGTTGGATGATAATATGCTCCATTTATCAACATGCCTTTTTGTATAAATTCAGGGAATTTACTAATAAAATCTGCTGAAACAGCCCCTCCATGAGCTTCTTGATTCATAAAATTGCCCCATCTTCCAATTCCTTGTGCTAAAACAACTGCTGGTATAACAACATCTATGTATTCCCAAAAGTTAAGCTTTTTAATCTTTAACACTATATATGCTGTCAGTGTTCCTGCTATAAGACCACCATGTATAGCTAACCCACCAGTTCTTATATTTATCATATCTGCAAATGAATTAAAGTTTTTAAACTCAAATGCTACATAATATGCTCTTGCACCTACTATTGCTATGGGAAAAGCCCATATGAATGCATCAACTATATCATCAAATGACACTCCCTTTTTCTTTGCTAACACACTGGATAATAAAAATGCAGCTAACACTCCTCCTGCAATAATTATCCCATACCATCTGATTTGTAATCCAAAAATCTCAAAAGCTACTGGATTCATTTCCTCACCACCTATTTTATTTTTCTTTTACTATTAAAGAATTCTGCTAATATTTTACTACATTCTTCATCATAGTTCCAATTAATCTGTACTTCTGCATTAAACATTTTATAATCTAAAAGGTTTAATATACTGCCACAAGCCCCCATATCCCTATTAAAGCTTCCTATATATAACTTTGATATCCTTGCATGAGCAATTGCTGACGTACACATGGCACAAGGCTCTAAAGTTACATACATCTCACAGCCATTAAGCCTCCAATCACCTATAACCTTACTGGCCATATCAATAGCTATCATTTCTGCATGAGCCATAGCATTCTTATTTGTTTCCTTTAAATTATGAGCTGCAGCTATTATATTTCCTTCCTTCACAATCACTGCTCCCACAGGTACTTCTCCCTTATTTAAAGCCTTTCTGGCCTCATCTAAGGCTATCTTCATATAATCCAAAATAACACCACCTTTTTTCAATGATGAATGATGAGTGATGAATGATGAGTGATGAATGATGAATTGATGAATAAACTCCTTACGGGAGTTTAGAAATATAATTATTAATTCATAATTTTTCATTCACTGACTTATAATTAAAATTTCAGAAATTCTGTAAGAATTTCACCTTTAATTCATCATTCGTAATTCATAATTCATCATTAAATTAAGGCTGTTGCATTTTTGCAACAGCCTCAATATTTATTAAGTAAAAATCCTTACTTTTTTAACTCTATTTTTATCTATTTCCTCTACGGTAAATTTGATATTATTTAAAGTAATTTCTTCATTTTGCTCTGGAAATCTTCCTAATTCTCCAATAAGTAGACCTCCTACAGAATCAAATTCTTCCGATTCCATGTTTACCCCTATAAGCTCACTGATAACATCAAGCTTAGCACTTCCATCAACAATATATTCATCTTCTTTGATAACTTCAATTTCCTTATTTTCATCATCATATTCGTCTTCTATATCGCCAAATACTTCTTCTATTAAATCTTCTATTGTAACAATCCCCACAGTTCCGCCATATTCATCTAAAACTACAGCTATATGGTTTCTTGTCTTCTTCATTTCTTTAAATAATTCTGCAATCTTTTTAAATTCGAAAGTATAATTAGGCTCTCTCATATAATCAGCAACTTTAAACTTTTCTTTATCTTGCTCTGCCATAATTAAATCTTTCACATTTAAGATTCCAACTATATCATCAATAGTTTGATTATATACTGGTATTCTAGAAAATTGCTCTTTTTTGATCACATCTAAAACTTCATCATAACTTGCTTCTAAATCTACCGCTATTATATCTACTCTTTGAACCATGACATCTTTTACTTGGGCATCTGCAAAGTCAAAAACATTGAAAATCATTTCTTTTTCAACATCTTCTAATACCCCTTCTTCTTCACTTACGCCAACCATGGTCTTGATTTCCTCTTCTGTTATAAATGGCTCATTAGCTTTAGGATCTCCACCTAATAACCTAATAAATATTGAAGCTACTCCTGTAAATAATATAATAAAAGGCTTTAGCACCTTAACAACTATATTAATAAATTTGCTTACAGCAAGTGATACACTTTCAGACTTTTGCTTTGCTATTGATTTTGGTGTTATTTCTCCAAAAATTAATACTATTACTGTTAGTCCTAATGTAACTATTCCAACTCCACCTTCGCCCCATTTAGCTACTGCAATTGATGTTGCCAATGAGGATGCTCCTATATTTACTATATTATTTCCTATTAATATTGCTCCTAATAATTTGTTGGGATCTTCTATTAGCTTTTCAACTAATTTCGCTCCTTTAACTCCTTCTTCCACCATATGTCTTACTCTTATTTTGCTTAAAGACATCAAAGCTGTCTCTGACATTGAGAAAAATGCTGATAGAAAAAGTAGAATTACAAGTATCGTTATCTGAACACTGGTGTCCAAAATCAAATCACACTCCTATGTTTTAATAAATTTTTTATTTAATTATATCATAACTTAAATTTTCATTGTATATTTTACCATATAAATAAACATAAAATTTACAATATACTTGCTTAATTAAATTTTTCTTAGTGTATTTATATTATTAAGAATTTTTAACTTTTATATTTATGGCAATACAATTATAATATTTAATTAAAGGAACTTTTATTCCTTTTTATTTTAATTTTTTACAATTTGAGGTGAATTATGATTATTCTTAATTTTATTAGAGGCTTCTGTATGGCCTTAGCAGATAGTGTTCCTGGAGTGTCAGGTGGTACTATAGCTTTCATATTAGGTTTTTATGATGATTTCATAAATTCTCTAAATACTTTAGTTTCTAAAGATCCATGGGAAGAAAAGAAAAAAGCTTTAATATTTTTAATTAAGCTTGGCTTTGGATGGGTAGTAGGACTAGGACTTTCTGTAGTATTTTTATCATCTATCTTTAATGACCACATTTATGCCATAAGTTCATTATTTACAGGGCTTATCATCGTAGCAATACCAATGATAATCAAACAAGAGAAAGATTCAATAATTGGGCAATATAAAAATATAATCTTTACTATTATCGGTATAACAATTGTTGCACTTATAACTTACTTTAACCCTGCTGCTGGCTCTGAAGGTGGATTAAACCTTTCAGTAAGCGGATTATCTATAGGCCTTGGTATTTTTGTATTTGTGGCTGGAATGATAGCAATATCAGCTATGGTTCTTCCTGGTATATCAGGTTCTACATTGTTATTAATCTTTGGACTTTATACAGGTATAATAAACGCAGTTAAAGAATTCCTTACTTTCAATTTTGAATACTTCCCAATATTAGTTATATTTGGACTTGGAGTTTTAACTGGTATAGTTTCAACAATTAAAATAATAAAAATTGAGTTAAAGAGACATAGATCTCAAACTATTTACTTAATTTTAGGACTTATGATAGGTTCTCTATATGCAGTATTTATGGGACCTACAACTTTAGAAGTAGCTAAACCTGCTATGAACTTAAGCACTTTTAACTTCGTATACTTCATTATTGGTGGAGCTATTCTTTTAGGACTTGAAAAAGGGAAAGACCTTTTAGAAAAAAGAGCTAAATAATTTAAGGTTAAATCAAATGATGAATTATGAATGATGAGTGATGAATTTATGTTCATAATTAAAAATTAAAACGCTGATTTAAAAAAACAAAGCTCAAACATAAGAGTTTTAACCTTAAATAAACAATAAAACTTTTCATAAAAAACAGCTAATGCATTTTGCATTAGCTGTTTTTTTATAAATTTAAAATAAAATTATTTTCGTTTCTTTAATTCATCATTCATAACTCATAATTCATCATTATCTAAGTTCGTCATTATCTAAATTTTTCATTTTACATTAAAAAAGTGGTACTCCCAACAGGAATCGAACCTGTATCTATCCCTTAGGAGGGGATTGTTCTATCCATTTAACTATAGGAGCATAACCACTACAATAACTATTTTATTATAACTTTTCTGTTATGTCAATTTTTTCTATTATTCAAATCTAGGATTTTTAGCCGATTTTACAGTAACTCTATTATTGTTAATTAAGAATGTTATTATGAGATTATCATATGGTGGAGGTACCCTTCCTGCCTTTATTCCCACTACTATTTCATATTGCTGCCTACATGGTCCATAGCTAGATATAACCCTTGCATTTAAAATTCTTCCTTGCCTTAAACAAAATGGAGTATTTTTGCCAAAACTTAAAAACACCTGATTTTCTATATAAGGAAAAAGCATATCCATTAAAGCTCTTTCAATGATTGAACATCTATTTTGTGGATTAACTGGAATTGGATACTGCATTCCAGGTGAAAATGGTGTTGGATAACTAACTAGGTTTCCTTCCATATCCATAGGTTGGAATTTTTCCATACTAATATTTTCTTGGCTAGTAGCTTTTTTTTCAATAGTATTATTCATGACACCCTTATTTTTCTGCCTATAATACCTACATTCATCAGCTTCTTTTACCTTATAATCTTTTACATATCCCCACTGTTCCACAGCACTATAATTTTTATTGCTAGATTTAAATTTGATAATTACCTTACTTTCATATAACTCTCCACAACCTAGAAGAAATTCTCTATCTCCATATATTATGGCTTTAATAGCCATTGGTAATTCATCTCTAAAAATTTTATTTCTTATGGCTAGTTTTTCTTCACCACCACAAGCATCTAAAAGCACTTCAAATCTTAAATAATATAAGTTATTCTCATCACAGTTCCAACATCCTAAGACTTCATCCCTTGATTCATTTACCTTGCTGTAATCATAATATTTTCCTATACTTAAAAACAACTCTCCAGTTTCATCACTATGAGTTAAAGTATATCTTCTAGGTATTATTGGTCCGCTCTTATCTATGTCAGTAGCAAAGACAACATTTAATTTTTCTTTATTAAAATCGCTCAAATTCATAACCTCTATTAAATTATCTTCATTGATAATATATGAAAAACTTCCAACTTTGCTTTTACTCTTTCTATACCATCTTTTGAATACATAATAAATTTATAGTATACTGTAAGAATGTACTAATAAAATAGGAGTGAATTATTATGATAAGAACAATTATTTGGTTTATATGGTTTTTCTTAAGTTTAATTATAAGTACTCCCTTCCTTCTAAGAGTTAAATATTTATCTAAAAAAGGACGAGTGGAAGAAAGCAATAATCTAACTAATAAATGTGCTCGTATATGGGCAAATTCATTACTTAAAATTGCAGGAGTAAAGGTAAATATACATGGATTAGAAAACCTTCCTAAAGACAGAACTGTTTTATATGTAGGAAATCATCAAGGAAACTTTGATATACCAATATACTTAACTTCAATTCCTAATCTAATTGGATTTATTTCAAAAATTGAAGTACAAAAAATCCCTCTAGTTACAGGATGGATGAATGCTCTGCATTGTGTATTTATGGATAGATCAAATGTAAGAAAATCAGGAGAAGCTATTATAAAAGGTATAAGAAACTTAAAAGCTGGTTTTTCAATAGTTATCTTCCCTGAAGGAACTAGAAGTAAAGGTGATAAAATGGCAGAATTTAAAGCAGGAAGCTTTAAGCTTGCCACAAAAGCAAAATGCCCTATAGTACCTATTACCATGAATGGTTCATACAAAATAATGGAGCATGGTAATGGACCATGGATAAAAAAAGCAACTGTAGACTTTTATATACATAAGATGGTTGAAACTGATGGTTTATCTAAAGAAGAATTAGAAGAGTTACCAGCAAAAGTTCAATCAATTGTAGCTAGCAAACTACCTCAATAATAAAAAATCTGTATAAGGGAAACTATAAACTCCCTTATACAGATTTTTTTAATTTATAACATTTTTTATCCACTTACATGATTTCAATCTAGAAATACTAAATGATAACTTAACAAGCTCTTCAGAGCAAATTAGGAAAAATACCACTTCCACTGGCATCTTTAATACTATAGCTGCAAAAAAGGCTATTGGTACTGCATAAAACCAAACTGTACCAAGTTGTACTAGCATTGTATATAAAGTATCTCCGCCACCTCTAAATACACCTATTATCAATACTGTATTAAAGAATCTTAAAGCTGAAAAAATTGCCATTATTCTTAATACTCTAATAGTATCTGCACATGCTTCTGCACTTACATCAAAAGGTTTCACTATTAATGGTGCTGCTATCCATATTATTATTCCTAAAATAAACCCTGCAATCGGTGCAAGAATACTAATCCTTTTAGAATAATCTATGGCTACATCTTCTTCTTCTGCTCCAATTTTATTTCCTATAATTATGGCTGCTGCTGCACCTAAGCCTGTACAAATAACCATAAACATATTATTTAACGTATTTGCTATTTGCATTGTAGCTACAGCTCTTGTGCCAATAAATGAATATGATACTGTATAAGCTGTCATACCTAGCGACCATACAAGCTCATTTAAAATTACAGAAGTTGAAACCTTAAAATAACCTTTTATATCTTTAAAACTAAAATCAAATAATTCTCTTACCTTTGCTGCTACTATATTCTTACCTATATAAACATTACCAAGAATATATATAAATTCTATTATTCTGGCAATGGTCGTTGCTAAAGCTGCTCCTGCCACCCCCATTTTTGGTGCTCCAAGATTACCAAATATAAATACCCAGTTTAATACTGCATTACATAAAACACCTATTAAACTAGCATACATAGGTATAGATGGCTGTCCTGTACTTCTTAGTGCTGAAGAAAGACATTGACTTAAGTTAACAAATATTGTACTTATAGCTACAATTCTTAAATATTGTGAACCTAACTGTATTACTTCAATATCATTTGATAATATTCCCATTATTTTATGAGGAAAAATAAAGGCTGCCAAACCAAATATCATTGTTGCAATAAATCCAATAGTAATATCAATTCCTAACATCTTCTTTATGTCTTTAACATTTTTCTTACCCCAAAACTGAGCCATAAATATATTGGCTCCTGCATTTATACCCATTATACATAAAGTAAATATAAAGAAATATTGATTTGCTAATCCTACTGCTGCTATAGGAGTTTCTCCTAATTTACCAATCATGAGGTTGTCCACTAGATTTAATGACGTTGTTATTAAATTTTGTAATGCAATAGGAATTGCCAATGTAAGCATTGCTTTTAAAAATACCTTATCTTCTAAAATTTTTCCCATTTTTTCTCACCTTTCACAATTTTCTTTTAAAAAAATAGAGCAAATGGGTAGTATTTAAGCCGCCCATCTGCTCTATTAACACAATAACACAATATCCAATAATTTTATGCTGTCGCATAATGACTATTTTCAATTTGTTATTTTGAACTATTTTCCTCTACTTGTCAACTACATGACTATTTATTTTTTTATTTTTCTGCAAATAAATTCATTTTTACTTACTAATTTTAGTATTTTTTAATTTTTACAATAAATACTTAGTGCATAAATTATTGTTTTACTATATACTAAGATAAGTTATAAAAATAGTTGTACTGAATAATTATTTTAATTAGTAGATTAAAATTTATAAATAAAAATATATTTAAAAGAAAGAGGATACTATATGACTAAATTAACATTTAATGACTTAGGATTGAAAGAGGGATTATTAAAAGCTGTAACAGATTTAGGCTTTACTACTCCATCAGATATCCAAGCTGAAGCTATTCCAGTAGCTTTAAAAGGGCAAGATATAATTGGCCAAGCTCAGACAGGTACTGGAAAAACAGCTGCTTTTGGACTTCCAATGCTAAACAACATAACTAACAGAAAAGCAATAAGTTCAATTATATTAGCACCAACAAGAGAATTAGCTATACAAGTTCACGATGAATTAGTTAAACTTGCAAAGTATGAAAAATTAAACGTAGTTGCTGTTTACGGTGGTGCACCAATACACAATCAAATAAGAGATATAAAGAGAGCTAACATAGTAGTTGGAACTCCTGGAAGAGTTTTAGACCACATAAGAAGAGGTACTTTACCTTTAGATTCAGTTGAATTCTTAGTATTAGATGAAGCTGATGAAATGTTAAACATGGGATTCATTGATGATATGGAAGAAATAATGAAGAGTATTCCTGAAGAAAGACAAACTCTTTTATTCTCTGCAACAATGCCTGCTCAAATCAAAAAATTAACTAAGAAGTATTTAAAAGAAGATTCTGTACATATTGTTATCGCTAGAAAAGAACTAACTGGATCAACAATTACACAAAACTTCTTTGAAGTTAATAATAGTGAAAGATTTGAAACTTTATGCAGATTAATAGATTTCGATAATCCATCTGCTGGTATCATCTTCTGTAAGACTAAAAAAGGTGTTGATGATTTAGTTTCATCTATGCAAAGCAGAGGATACATGGTTGAAGGAATGCACGGAGATATGTCTCAAATCCAAAGAATGAAGACTTTAGCTAAGTTTAAGAACGGATCATTAAAATTCTTAGTTGCAACAGATGTTGCTGCTAGAGGAATCGACGTTGATGGAGTAACTCACGTATTTAACTATGAATTACCACAAGACATCGAATCTTATGTTCACAGAATTGGTAGAACTGGTAGAGCAGGAAGAACTGGTACTGCTTACAGCATAATTTCACCAAGAGAATTTGGCTTCTTAAACCAAATTAAAAAAGTAACTAAGAGTAATATAGTAAAAAAATCTGTACCTACAGTTGAAGAAATATATAACAATAAATTTGCTATACTTTTAGATGAAGTAAGTACAATAATCGAAGGTAATACTGATACTTCAAGATTCACAAAGATTGCAGAAGAACTTACAGAAAAATATAATGCAACAGATGTAATTGCATCATTAATACAAAATCAATTTAAAAATAAATTATCATTTGATTATAAAAACAACGAAATAGCTTCTCCTAAGAAAGAAGATGTTAGATTATTCTTCTCAGCTGGTAAGAGAGATGGATTAACAATAAAATTATTACTAAACTATATCAAAGATAATGCTAAAGTTGGCGGACGTCAAATAAGAGATATAGATATATTAGAAAACTTCACATTTGTAAATGTTGATTACAGCATTCACAAGCAAATACTTGAAAAATGCTCTGGAAAGAAAATTAACAAGAGAAAAGTAAATGTAGAAGTTGCTAACAAAAACAGAAAAAGAAGATAATTTCTATAAAAAAAGATAAAGAAGTTTTTACTTCTTTATCTTTTTTTCTACACCTTCTAATAAATATTCTAAATGAGAGACATCTGCATTTTCCCTCTTAAGCATTTTTATTCTTTCTTTGGCTTTAGATATAGTTTCTTTAGCTTCTTGAAAATCCTTACCTTTTGCTGCATTACTAGCATAAGATATAAGATAATCAACCTTTAACACTAATTCTGCCAAATCTTCTCTTTCATCATTTACTAAATCACATAAAAGACTATATATCTTTGGTGTTGTATTTCTCTTAGAATCTCTTAATAAATCATTATTTGTGCTATTATATTTTGCCATATGGTTACCTCCATAACTGTCATCCTAATAAAATATCTATTACTTTCACTAAAAATAACCAGCTATTATCTAATATTATTATTACCAAATATATTAAATTAATTATGTCATATGATTTTTATTCTGTAAATGGAGAAAAAATACTAATAAAACTATCCATAGACATAGGTGATATTCTCACTCTTTTCAAAGTATATAAACCATCATTTATACTTGAAAAGCCATATTCAGTAGTTACTGCTGCCTTAATTCCAAGCTGGGCATCTAAACTCACAGTAGTATCATCATATTTACCTGCTGGATAACATAAAAACTTACTTTCTACTCCAATATTTTCTTTAAGGAATGTTTGTCCATCCTCTATGGTCATCCTTTGATCTTCCAAGGATGCTCCCCCTAATTCAAAGTGATATGCAGTATGATTTTCTATTTCCATGCCATATTCTTTCATTTCTTTCAACATATCTGTATTCATATAGTAACCATCTTTATCAGTATTATTGGTTATTATAAAAAATGTTGCCTTCATACCGTACTTTTTTAAGATAGGATATGCTTCTGTATAATTATCAGCATAGCCGTCATCAAAAGTTATAGCTACAGGTCTTACTGGCACCTTACCTGTTTCAAAGGCTTCATATACTTCTTCTAAGGACATTGTAGTAAATCCATTATTATTAAGCCAAGCCATTTGTTCATTAAAGAGTTCTGGTGCCACCATCAAACTATTATCTGGATAATCTGCACATATGGAATGATACATTAAAATTGGAATGCTCACTTCTTCTGGTGCAATGTTTATATACTCCACAACCTCTGCCTCATCTTGCTCTTCTACCGGTTCTTCTACTACTTCGGTAACACCTTCTTCATTATCTGAAGAGCTAGAAGCTTCACTTTCTTCGTTATCTGTACTATCTTGCTTTTCTGCTTTAGTAGAATAATATTTATTCTCACTATTTTTTTCCTTTATAATCAGTACACTTGCTATAATAAATATCATAGCAACTAAAATTAAAAAAAATCTCTTTTTATTTTTTCTCATAAATTCCTCCCATACAAATTACTCCTATAAATCTTATTATATTTTTTGATTTTTGTAAATTAATCTAGCAAAAGCAAACTGCAAGTTTTATAGCTAATAATTGCATATATTTTCTTTTAGTATTTAATGCAATATTTTTCACTTATTTAAACTTTATTATATATAAATATATAGATTTTTTATTTTCTTTAATTTTACTTTTTACCACTTAATTTTTTATTATAATTTAATTTTATTGTATTATAATTTACTTTTATATACTTTTATGTAAATTTTATTATTTTTATATTTCATATTCTTAATTTCCAAAAAGTTATATTATTTTTCAGAATTTTAAAAATATTTTGATATTTGAATTTATCATTATATATTTATTCATTGACAAAAATTGCTTGAAATTTTTCTATTTTTTATAGAGGGAGCAACATAAGAAATACTATATATTTCAATTTTTTGTAAATTCATGTTGGATCTATATTTTTCTACATTTTATAAGCTAAAAATAATTATTTTTTCAATATTTTAAGCATTTTGTACCATTAATGTAAAATCATATATCCATGTTAATTTTAAAAACAGATGGAGAGATATTATTAAATTCTAGCTTCTATTTAAACTTAAAAATGAGCTATAAACTTCTTATATATTAGTCCTTAATTACTCAACTTTTTTTGATTTTTTTAATATTTTATTAAATATTTTATTTTTCTAATATATAATGGTATATATTGAATTTTTTAGGGGGGTTTTTATGAGAAATTACAATATTCCTAAAATAGGTATGAGAAATATTAAAACAGCTATTTCGGTGTTTATATGTATTGCACTTTTTAACTTATTTAAAAGGGACAATGCATTTTATGCATGTATAGCTGCTGTAATCTGTATGAAGGATACTTATGAAAATAGCTTATCTATTGGTATTAATAGATTGCTTGGAACCTTTTTAGGTGGTTTATTGGGAATTATTACTATTTATTTGCTATCCTTCTTACCTAACATATCAACTCCAAATGCATTAATAACTGCATTTGGAACTATTATTGTTATACATACATGTACACTGCTTAAGAAACCTGCAGCTGTAACAATTGCCTGTATTGTTTTCATAAGCATAATGATTAATTATCCTGGAATAGCTTCTTATTTTTATGCTATAAATAGAACTTTTGATACTGCCATAGGTATTATTATTGCTATACTTATCAATAAATATATAGATTAAAAAACAGCCAGAGAGTAAGATATTAATCCTGCTCTCTGGCTGTTTTTATTATTTTTCTTGTAAAATCTTCTTTAATTTATTTTGAACTAACCATAATTTTTTTTGCTTTCTGTTATATGCCACAAGCTTATTTTTATTATTTCTACTTTCTTCCATAAGCTTAATATATTTTTCATCTGCAATATTTAATGCATCTTCAATTACTAAAAGTTCTTCTTTAGTAAACATATCTAGTCCTCCATTCATTAAATAATCAATTAATAGTTACCCTTAATTATATCATTATTTTAACTAAAATATTGTTTAAAATGAATTTAAGCAGATTCTAACTCTACATTACTTTCATTATCTTTCTTATTTATAAGATAATCTACAATTACAGCAATTGCTCCATCCCCAGTTATATTAGTAGCTGTTCCAAAGCTATCTTGTGCTGCGTGAAGAGCTATCATTATAGGCTTTTCTATACTACCAAAGCCAAACATTGTTTCTAATAATCCAAGTGCCGCCATAACACCACCTCCTGGTACTCCTGGTGCTGCAATCATTGTAACTCCAAGCATAAAGATAAATGGTATCACTTGAGATAATGTTGGAACTTGTCCATTCATATACATCACAGCCATTGAAGTTATTACTAAGGTTATTGTATCTCCTGCCAAATGTATTGTTGCTCCTAAAGGAACTACAAACTCTGCTATTTCCTCACCAACATTATTACTTTTTACACATTGAAGCGTTACTGGAATAGTAGCTGCTGATGATTGTGTTCCCATTGCTGTAAAATATGCTGGTAGCATATTTTTTATCAATTTAAAAGGATTTTCCTTCTTTATTACTGACGCTATACTATATTGAATTAATATATATATAGCTTGTAATGAAAATAATACTGCATATACTATGGCAAAAGACTTAAGAGTAGTAAATATTTCTCCACTAAAGCTTAACTTTGCAAAAATACAACAAATATATATTGGCACTAAAGGGATCAATACATTAGTAACTATCATAAGCACTATTGAATTAAACTCTTCAAAAACCTTTAATAAAGAACTATCTTTTACTTTTGATATGCCAATACCTAAAATAAAAGCTAGGACTAAAGCAGACATAACCCCCATTATAGCTGGTATATCTATTGTAAAGTATGCAGCAACTTCAATTGCTGTTTCTTCTGCTAATGTTCCTTGTTTAATTAAATTAGGAAGGATTGTTGCCCCTGCTAAATATGCCAATAACCCTGCTACTATTGTTGAAACATACGCTATGATTGTTGTAATCAATAATCCCTTGCCAGATTTTTTACCTAAAGTAGCTATCCCAGGTACTATAAATCCTATTATTATTAACGGAATGACAAAAGATAAGAAGCTACCAAAAATGCTACTAAAGGTAACTGCTAATCTTACCGGCCACAAAAGACCAATACTTTTACATCCTAACCCTAAAATAATTCCTAAAAATAAACAAACAAATATCCTTGAAATTAAAGACATTTTTTTCATAAATACCCCCTTTTGTACTCCTATCATGCACATTCGTTTTCTTGTTATTTACAATATACATTGTATAGAAATTTATGTCAATTATTTTTTAATAAAAAAGCTATTAAGTGACTTTCCTTAACAGCTTTTTTCTCTATAAATCAGATAGCTCTATCTTAATAATACGGTTAAGCTCATCTTCATCCATATGATTAATATTATGTAAATCATTTTTTATTATTACTATGGGAATAGTTATAATAAATGTACTTCCTTTTTCAACTTCACTAACTACTGAAATACTTCCATTATGTAGTTCTATAAACCCTTTAGCTATATATAAGCCTAATCCACTACCTTCATGGTCTACATTAAGATTAGATACTGACTGTACTCTTTTGAATTTATCAAATATTTTTTCCTTCATATCTTCATTAATGCCTATTCCGTTATCAGTTACCTTTATTACTACCTCTTCATCTTCTCTTCTCATCTCAACACAAATATCTCCTTTTTCTTTAGAGAACTTAATGGAATTTGATAGTAATATTAGAATTACTCTAACAATTTTTTCTTCATCTATAGCAGTAATTATTTCTTCTTCTTCAGTGTTAAATATTATTTCTATATTCTTATCTTTTGCTATATCAACTATAGATAACACTACTTCTTCTACTAAATATACTATATTGCTATTTTCAAATTTAATATCCATATAACCTATTTCTAATTTACTTGAATCAATTATATTATTTACATATCTTATGAGCCTATAGGAATTTTTCATAATAAATTGAAGCTTTTCATAAAAAATTTTCTTATCAAACTGACCTATAATTGTTTTTTCCATTAGCAATCCTCCTGAACTTAATATGATATTAAGTGGTGTTCTAAGCTCATGAGATAAGGTAATTATAAAATCTGTCTTAATCTTATGTCTTTCTTCTGATTCAATAAGCAATAGCCTGTTTTCTCTAGCCTTTATTTTATTTTTATAATAAAGATATATTAAAAATACTATGGACATAGATAAAGTAACTACTATTGCCCAGACAATTACTACTAAGTAATGAGGCAAAAGTAAATCTAAAGGACCTTTATTGATATAAACAGTATTTTTAGGAAGTTTTAAGGGATTTATCCTATACTCTTTCATTACTTTATAATTAAATACAGAAGTACTGAATATATTATAAATTGGAATTATACTTATACTTTCAAATTGATTTAGAAAATTTTCCATTAAAAGTACAGCTCTTCTTCCTAGTTTCTTTCCATCATTTATTACACCACCAATAGCACCAGCTTCTACATAATGTTCTAGCTTAGTGTATAGTGGTGAATTAGTTGTTTCCTTAATGGCATTTATAACCTCTTCAGAAGATAAACTGCTATTATTGGATCCAATATATGTACCGCATAAATATATAGCTGATTTATTTTCATCTATTTCTCTTAATGAATTTAGTATTTCACTTAAATAACAATTCTCTATAAAATGTGCATTAAAAGGTGGCATATCTAGTGAATAAAATGCTAATATATTTTCTTTAATAGTTTTAGAATATATACTAGTATCTAATAAAATGTAAATATCCTTTGTTTTCTTATTTTGTTCAAGGATTGTTTCTAACATTAATGAATTATCTTGATACTCCATAAGCCCTGTCATATAAAAACTTTCCTCTAATGATAAGGCCACATAATTATTTACTCCCACAAATACTATTGGCTTTTTATAAAAAAACATATCTTCTTTAAAAAGATTTTTCCTTAGAAGATTAAAAGCTTCATCATCAATGGCCAAAATACAATCTATTTTATCTTCTTTATATTTAAGATTAAGTAAATTTAAAAAGCTATCACCATATATTTCTGAACTGCTAGCTTTACTATCAAGATATTCTATTTTTATAATTGCTCCTGGTGATATCTTTTCTTTAACTCCGCTGATAACTGACATTTCCCACTTATTTTCAGCATCGTATGATGCTACAATCAATATGTTTCTTTCTTCATCTACCACTAACTTAGCAAAAGCTACTGAATTGCTAAATATGAAAAATACCTGTAAAAATATAATAAGAAATAATGCATTGTGTATTTTTTTTCTTAACATAATATACTCCAATAATATATACTTTTATAAAATATCTATTAAGACTATATTATGTATATTTTAGTTTTTTAATACATATGTTTCCTCATAAGTATCACTAAAAGAAACCCCTTGGTAAATAACCAAGAGGTTTCTTTTGTTAATGCAATATATTACATGTTCATAAACATTTCTATATCATCTTCAACATTAGTTATTCCACCAATACCAAAGTTTTCAACTAATACTTTAGCTACGTTAGGTGAAAGGAATGCTGGAAGCGTTGGTCCTAAGTGAATATTTTTCACTCCTAAGTATAGTAATGATAATAATACTATTACTGCTTTTTGTTCATACCAAGCAATATTAAATGCTATTGGTAAATCATTTATATCTTCAAGTTCAAATATTTCTTTTAATTTTAAAGCTATTAAAGCTAATGAGTATGAATCGTTACATTGTCCTGCATCTAATACTCTTGGAATTCCGTTAATATCTCCAAGATCTAATTTGTTATATTTATATTTAGCGCATCCAGCAGTTAAGATAACTGTATCCTTTGGAAGAGCTTTAGCAAAATCAGTGTAGTAGTTTCTTGACTTAGCTCTACCATCACAACCTGCCATTACGAAGAATTTCTTAATAGCTCCTGTCTTTACCGCTTCAACAACTGCATCTGCTAAAGCAAATACTTGGGCATGAGCAAATCCACCAACAATTTCTCCAGTTTCAATTTCAGTTGGAGCTTTACATTTCTTAGCATGTTCTATTATTGCTGAGAAATATTTGTTATCTTCGCTTTCACCTTTGATATGAGTACATCCTACATATCCAGCTGCTCCAGTTGTATATACTCTATCTTTGTATGAGTCCTTAGGTGGTACTATACAGTTAGTAGTCATAAGAATTGGTCCATTAAAGCTTTCAAATTCTTCTTTTTGTTTCCACCATGCATTACCATAGTTTCCTACTAAGTGAGAATATTTCTTTAAATGTGGATAGTAATGTGCTGGTAACATTTCTGAGTGAGTGTATACATCTACTCCTGTACCTTCTGTTTGTTTTAATAATAATTCTAAATCTTTTAAGTCATGTCCTGATACTAAGATACCTGGATTATTTCTAACTCCAATATTTACTTTAGTTATTTCAGGATTTCCATAAGTTTCAGTGTTAGCTTGGTCTAATAATGCCATACCATCAACACCAACTTTACCTGTTTCTAAAGTTAAAGCTATAAGTTCGTCTATTGTTAAAGAATCATCTAATAACTTAGCTAATGTGCTTTGCATGAAAGCATTAACTTCTTCACTATCATATCCTAAAGCATTAGCATGCTTCATGTATGCTGACATACCTTTTAATCCATAAGTTATAAGTTCTCTTAAACTTCTAACATCTTCATCTTTAGTTGCTAAAACTCCTATATCAGACTTCTTGTCCATTTCTTCATTTGAAGATGCATCCCATAAAGCTGCTTCTGATAAGTTTGCTGTATCTTTTAACTTTGCCATAAGTTCATTCTTAACATTTAAAGTTTCTCTAACTCTGCTGTAGAATACTTCATCATCAAAGTTTGCATTAGTTATTGTTGTAAATAAATTAATAGTTATTAAGTGATTAACTGCTCCATCTATAGCTTGTCCTTCAGCTCTTAATCTAGTTGTTATCTCACTTAACCCTTTAGTTGTATATATTAAAAGGTCTTGCATTCTAGCTAAATCTGGGCTTTTTCCACAAACACCAAACTTAGTGCAACCTGTACATCCTGCTGTTTCTTGACATTGAAAACAAAACATTTTATTTTCCATTTCTTAAACCCCCGTAAAATTAATTTTCAAAATATATACTATATAATACCCTATAATTAAAATAAAATATGTAACATTTGTTACAAAGTTTATTTTCATTTTTTCAATGAAAAAGTATTTCTTCTAATTTATCTATATCTAATATAGTTATATTATTCCTATCAAAATCTATAATTTTTTCTTTTCTAAGCTTAATTAATTCTCTTGATAAAGAAGGTCTCGGAATTCCTATAAAATTTGCTATTTCTTCTTTGTTCATTTTTAAATTTACTATTAGTTGTTTTTGTGATTTATATTCTTGCAAAATATAATCTGCAACTTTTTGCTTTATATTTTTTAAAGAAATACTTTTAATCTTATTATTAAGTACAATAACTTTATCACTTAAAAGCATCAGAAAATTTTCTAATATAATATCATTTAAAGAAAATAATTTTATGATGTCCTCTTTATTTAAATACCCTACTATACAATTACTATTTGCCATTACTGTTACAGGATACGTAGTAGTTTTAGAAAAAATAAGTGCCTCTCCAAATACATCACCACAAGAAAGCTTCTTCATTACTATAGATTTACCACTAGGATATATTCTTTCTATATTAGCTGTTCCTTGTAATACTAAACCTATAGCATTACAGTTATCATCTTCCTGTGAAATTATAGAACCTTTAGGATATCTCTCTATATAATAATTTAAATGTTTTAATAATTCTTCTAATTCTTCTCCACTAATACCAGAAAAAAGTGCATTATCTTTAATATTATTTATTATTTCTTTCATTTTTCACCACTCTTATCTTTTGTTTTAATTATAGTATACTACTTTTTTATTATTACATATAAAAAAACCGTATTAATATGAACTTTATTTCTGAAGCATTAAGTTCTTATTAATACGGAATCTTTTCTATATTTTTTTAACTACTGATGATTTTAATTTCATAGCTCCAAAACCATCTATTTTACAATCAATATCATGTCCATCAGATACACCATAAAGTAAACGTATATTTTTTACTTTTGTACCTTGCTTTAATGCTGATGAAGCACCTTTAACTTTAAGGTCTTTTATTATTGTAACTGTATCTCCATCGTTTAATACATTTCCATTAGCATCTTTTATTACTTCTTGCTCTTCTCCTGCAGCTTCTGAACCAGCAGTCCACTCATAAGCACATTCAGGACATACTAAAAGATTTCCATCTTCATATGTATATTCTGAATTACATTTAGGGCAATTTGGTAATTTATCCATTATTCATTCCTCCAATAATTTTCATTTGTAATTATATAATTACAATTAATATCTGCAAAAATACAGAAATATATAAGATTCTGCTTATATTCTTTTATATACTATCATACTCTTTTAATATTGACAAACCAGCCTCATGCCAACAGAAGTTCAAAATCTCTGAATTAACCATATCATTATTTTTAATAAACTTCATTTTACTTTCCTGATTTTCACCACATATATCTATACCTATTACATCTTTATTTTTTATTATCTTATACAATATTAACTTTAGCCTATTAAGACTCATCTTTCCTTGATCCCATGATGTATTAACAGTTTCTTTATTCAATACATCCTTATCTATGGATATATATACAGGAAGGTTATCTAAATCAATTAAAAGATTATCTTGTTCACTCCATTTTGCTACTTCTTCTTCACAAATACAAATGACTTTATCTAAGTATTCTTTAGGAATAGCTTCTTTTTGTTCTTTACTTAATCCTATGATAAGTACTTTTTTAATAAAGGTGTTACTTTTTATTTCCTCCATGAGCCATGAACCACAGGATAAAATGTCACCAAAGGCAGGTCTCATCATATCTGAGTGATGATCAAATACCACCAATATAAAATCTTCAACTATCTTCTCAAGCCATAAATGACTTATATAATGATAATTTCCTGAATCAATAAAATGAATTCCTTCTGCCTTAATAGCTTGTACTTTTTCTTTTAATACTACTAATGCAGATTCATCACAATATCCATTGGTACCAATAATATTTGTACAATCAACCCAATTATACTCTTCACTTAAATAAAATTTTTCATTTTCATATACATGAGAGAAATTCATCACTGTTAAAAGCTTATCCATAAATTATCTCCTTTAAACACCCCTTTATATCATATTTTACCATATTTTCCATTATATTGATAAGCTTTAATAAGAATTCAATGTACTTCATTTAAAT
>FR883373.1 GCA_000435835.1 Clostridium sp. CAG:221 | reverse complement strand
CAACTCTGTACATTATTATCTTAGCATTTATAATTTTTTCTAAATTATAGATTTAATTTTACATGTGTAAGACTTAAAAATTAGTCTTTTTTTAGTGTGGAAATATGAGTAACCACTGAAAAACAGAGGGTTTTAAAAGAAGAAGTATAAATTATTAATAATTAGTAATATTGTTTGAATATTATAGTAATATTTTATGAGGTAGGTTATTTTTTTAACTGCCCGATAAATAAGAATTTAATTAGAAGGAGGAATTTGAAAAATGAACAAAACAAGCAAAGAAATATTAGATTTTTTAAGTTCAACTGGAAAGTCAGCTTCAGAAATGACACATGCATTAAAATTTATCGGGAATGGAAGCATGGAAGATGGCCTTTTAAGAATTGGTGATTATTTTGAAAGAGAAGTAAAAATCGGAACTGCGAAAGGTGCGATAGGTGCAACAATTATTTTGACAACAGTTGCACTTGTGAAAAAGAAAATTGATGAGAGTAAAAAGCACAAAGAAGAGGGTGAAGCTATTTTAAAAGGTTTAGAAGAAGGCTTAATTGACCATTCAGAAGAGGATAATGTTTTATCTGATCACAGACAATCTAATGATGAAGAACAATAGGAAAGTTTTTGAAGTTAATATACAGCAACAAATTCCAATTTAGCGATTAGATTTTGAGTAACAATATTGATAAAAAATAAATTTTCACAAAACTTTATATTTAATTTTTGAAAAAAATTTCCGCTCTGTCCCATGAGTAGTGGGACTGCAACGTGAAAAGTAATTGCAAAGGGGGGACTAGCTTTCTATCAATTGACAAAAAGGTACTAGTAAGGCTACCTGTACTTTTTTGTTAATGCTGATTGCCTGTCCCCCCTTAGCACCGTCTTTTGGTGATATTTACTGGTGCTAATGAGGACTAGAAGGGCTTCCTGTCCTCTAATTAGCAACTAAGAAAATATTACTAAAAGTGTCCCTGCTGCAAAAAGTGGAGGAGCAAGGCTGCCTGTCTACTTTTTGCAGCAAGGACAAGGTGCGTTGCAAGTTTTGATTAAAAATAGTTAAAAGATAATAAAATAGATTATGAGCAAAAAGCCTTAAAAGAAAGAATTAGTTAGTAGGTCATGATATGAAAGTTTTACTGGAAAAGAGCATTGACCCCCAACGGTTACCTAAAAGAGAAATGTTTAATCCGTAGAATTTCTTAGGTTAAAAAGGGTTCGGTTCATTTTAAGAAACCTTTTTGGCCTTAGAAATACTAGGTAATAACATGCACTTCTTTTAGGTGTTGGATTAAGGGCCCAAAAAAAATAAAATAATATTATCTAATATGGATATAGCAGTTATAGTAAATAAGGTAATATTGGTAGTAGATATACTGTGCAATAAAGAAATGTATTTACTATATTAAACCCATGAAGAATTATAACAATTAGAATAGCAGAATTAATTATAAGTAATATATATTTTTATTTATTACTTTACCAAGTAAAGTTTCCACTCTGTCCAACTTTGAAAAAGATGGACTGCAATTTCTTAATTATGGAGTAAGTGAAAAATAATGTACTAGCTTTAATAGCTTGTACATTATTTTTCGTTTACGGAATAATTATTTCCTTTTTGGAAAAGCAAATAGGAGCATAGATTATCTGATATCTAAAGAGCATAAATAAGTATAAGAATGAAATAGTGTCATGATAAATTAAAGGCTCTTATTTGCCACTAGATATAATTAACATGATTTGAGCCCATAGGTTTAAGGGAATGGAATTCCCTTTTAAATTCAAACTTAACAATTAATTTGTTTATCTATTTATAGAATAATATTAGTTATATTGTTAAAAAAATTGAGAAGAAAAACTGGTTAGAAATTATAGATAAGCGAATTAATTATTAAGGTTTCCTTTGAGCCAAATCATGAATAAATGTAATTAATTGTAATGAATATATGGATGAAATGATCTTGCAATATTGAAGTTAATCATTATCTATTATTACAAGTATAATAGTAAAATATTGCTATTTTTAGTTTCTTTTTAATTTACAATCGAATATATGTTCTGTATAATTATATTATGGGATAAAGAAGGGGGTATATAGTGTGAGTGAAAAGCAAAAGGAGATTTTAGAGATTATAAAAACTTTTATTAAGGAAAATGGGTATTCACCAACAATTAGGGAAATATGTAAGCTAGCTAATATTAAATCAACAGCAGCAGTACATGCTCATATTAAAAAATTAAAGGCTGAAGGTCATATTACAACTGGAGTAGATATGCCTAGAAGTATTGCTCTTACAAAGAAAGAAAAGAGTGTTAAATTTGTTGTAAATGCTATAGCTTTAATGTGTACAGAGGATAAAGAGTACATATTGCTGCAAGAGAATAAAAAGCAACATGCTAATGAGAGTATATTTGAATTACCTGGTGGAGTTATTAAAGAAAGTGAAAATGTATATGAATACTTAAGGTGTAAATTAAAAGCTATTGGGTTTGAAGTAACAAAGATATTTGGTGAAAATAAATGTAATGAATTAAGCTATGAAGAACAAATATTTACAGTATTTAAGCCCTTTTGTGTCAGCCAAAACTATAATGATAACAATTTAATTATTTCTAGTACTATTTTATGTGAAGTAAATAGTGCAAATTATTGCAACAAAGGTCATTTAAAGTGGATTTGTACTGATGATTTAAGAGCTATGCTAGTAGAGCATCAGGAAAATATATCAACTCATAATATTGCAGCATTAAAATTATTTTGTAATTTATAAAATGCTATATTAATTAACTTAATATATAAAAAGAAAAGTTATAGTAGGTGGGTTCTACTATAACTTTTCTCATGTTAGGATTTCTTTTCTTAATTGATTTAATGCTCTATTTTTAATGTTTACCGTTGTTGGATAATTAATGTTATGATTTTTTGAGTATTCCTTAAGAGATCCATTATTTATAAGTGTAAAATTAAGTATATCTTTATGTTGCTCAGGCAGCTTGTCTATATATTTATAAAGACTTTTTGCTAGGATACTATCAGTAACTTGTACATCTACTGGTTCATTATTTGATGGTAGGACATGCTCCAAGGTTCCATTTAATATTAATGCCTCAGAGCCTTCACAGGAGCTTCTATTACAAGTCTTTTTTATTAGATAATTAATGTTGTTTTTAATTGCCATGGTAGCATAAGCAACAAATCTCTTTTTATCTAAGTCATAAATCTTTATGCATTTTAGTAATGTAGCATAACATTCATGCTCTATATCAGAAAAGTCATATCCATGGACAAATGTTCTTTTTGAGATATTTAATATCATAGGTCTAAATTCCTTAAAAATAATTTCTTTTGCAGATACATCTCCATTTTTAGCTTTAGCAACTAAAGTTTCTATATAATTAAAATTCATAAAAAATTACCCCCTTTCTTAGTATATATGGTTTTAAGCCATATATTTTAATTGGAGGTGAAATTTTATGAAAGAAATTATATTAGCAATAGACATTGGACATAATGTTCCTTATGACACAGGAGCAGTGGGAATACGTAGGGAGGATGATCTAAATAGGTTGGTTGGAAATGCTTTAATAA
>FR883372.1 GCA_000435835.1 Clostridium sp. CAG:221 | reverse complement strand
AAATCATCAGTTTATTTAATAATGATCCTGAATTAACTACATTAGCAATAAAAGGAATTAGAATATATTTATTAATGATGCCTGTAGTAGGAATAAATATTGTTGCCACAAGTTACTATCAATCAATTGGTAAAGCTAAAATATCTATGTTTGTAAGTCTTCTAAGGCAAGTAATATTATTAATTCCATTTACAATAATCTTACCTAAGTTTATTGGATTAGATGGTGTTTGGGCAGCAGGCGCTTGTGCTGACTCACTTTCAGTTATTATAACGTTAGTATTACTTAAAAAAGAATTTAAACAACTTGATAAAATGCAGTTAGAAAAAATTGCTTAGTTGTACTATATTTTAACTACTTTATAATTACATTATATACAAAAAGGGAATTCAAATACGAATTCCCTTTTTTAGCTAGTATTAAATATTCTTTTAATACAACCTCTTTATAATATATCTTAATTATTTAAAATTATTTCTTCTTTTTTCTGAAAGATAGAGCACTACCAATAGATAATGATAATAATCCTAACATTGTTAAAGAACCTTCAACACCTGTTTGTGGTAATTTTGTTTGTGATTTTTTATCTTCAGAATTACCTATATTTGAGTTTCCAGTATTAGGCTTAACCTCTACATAATTATTTGAATTATCTTTATCCACAGTTTCTGAATCATTTTCATTTGGTTTATTATTATCACTACTTACATCATCTTTTTTATTATTACTTGAGCCATTGGTAGAATTATTTGAATTTGGTTTATTGTTATCTACATTCGGCTTGTTATCTTCATTTGGTTTATTACTATCATCACCTGGTTTATTATCTGTATTTGGTCTATCTTGTTTACTTCTTATTCTAACAGATACATTAACATCTTTGTAACTATTATCTTCATAAGTTACTCTAACAATAACAGTATGCTCTCCCACAGTAGTTGGAATATCTCCTATTATTTCTTTTCTTATATTAACTGAATTATCACTTATTGCAATATTATCTAAAATAACTGACGCTAAATCAATTTCATCATCGTAGCATTCTAAGTTACCATTAATCACTTCTGCTGGATATATTTCATTTTGTGTTGGTAAAGCTTTAGTTCCTTTATAAATAATAGTTGGAACCATTTCTC
>FR883371.1 GCA_000435835.1 Clostridium sp. CAG:221 | reverse complement strand
AAATTTTATACTTTCCTAAGCGTTAAAAAAGACTAGAGGATTTTCTCCTCTAGTCTCTATGATTAGTTGTTTTCAATAACACTCTCTGCTATATTAGTTGAATGATCTCCAATTCTTTCTAAATTGCTTAATATGTCTAAGAATATAGCTCCTGTATATGCATTACATCTTCCGTCATATAATCTCTTAATATGAAGATCTCTAAATCTTTTTTGCTTCTTATCAATTTGAGCTTCAACTTCAACTATACTTCTTGCTTTACTAACATCTCTGCTTTCATAACTTTCAATTGCTATATCTAAAGCTTCTAAAGTTGATGAATAAATGCTTTCTAATTCTTCTATTGCATCTTTAGAATACTCTAATGATTTATTTATTTTTTGTAATGTTAAATCAGCTAAGTTTTCAGCATGATCTCCTATTCTTTCAATGTCATTTACTATATGGAATGTAGCAGCTACTATATTCTTTTCTTTATCTGATAATTCACATTTAGAAAGTTTAACTAAATATGTAGTTATTGATTCTTCTAATATATTTATAATCTTTTCATTTTCATAAACCTTTTGAACTAATGATTCATCGTTTGTCTTAAAGGCATCTATTGATAAAACTAAACCTTTTTTAGCTTTTGTAGCCATTCTGATAGTTTCTTTTATTACTTGTCCAGCTGCTATTACTGGAGTTTCTAGTAATCTATCATCAATATATTTAGGACCTTGCTTTTCATCTTCATCTTCACCTGGTATTATCCAAGTAACTAACTTAATTAATATAGGTATTAACGGAAGCATAATCAGCGTGTTAGTAATATTAAATATTGTATGTGCATTAGCTATTTGTTTACTTACTACTGATGACATACTTGAAACTATTTCTGCAAGCCATCCTGTTGCTAGTAATGGTAAGAATATTAATGTACCTGTAACATTAAATATTAAATGCATCATTGCTGCTCTATGGGCTGTTTTATTTGTTCCTACTGTTGATAACATTGCTGTTATACATGTACCTATATTACATCCAAGAACTATTGGTAATGCTCCAGCAATTGAAATTGCTCCTGCATTTGCTAAAGCAACTAATATACCAGTTGTTGCTGATGAACTTTGTAATACAGCAGTAACTAATGCTCCGGCAATAACTCCTAAGTACCATTTATCTGCAATAGTTAATAATATTTGTTGGAACATTGCTGATTCTCTTAAAGGTTCCATAGCTTCACTCATCATTCCCATACCGATGAATAAAATACCAAACCCTAAAATAATATTCCCAATTTCTTTTTTCTTTTGCATCTTTGCAAACATTACAATCATTGCACCAACGAAAACGAATAAAGGTGCTATATCTGTAAGTTTAAAAGCTACTAATTGAGCTGTAATGGTTGTACCAATATTGGCCCCCATAATAATTCCAGCTGCTTGTGCTAAGTTCATTAAGCCAGCATTAACAAATCCGACTACCATAACCGTTGTTGCACTACTACTTTGAATTACTGCAGTAACTATGGCACCAACAACTACAGCGATTATAGGATTCTTAGTAACTTTCTCTAGTATATTTTTTAATCCTTCTCCTGCTGCGTTTTCAAGCCCATCTCCCATGATTTTCATACCATATATGAATAATCCAAGACCACCTAATAAACTAATTATAACCATTATTGTATCCAAGTTAGACTCTCCTCTACTTTTTATTTCTCTAATAAACGATTATTTTCCCAAAGCTAGTTTACTATATTTTTTAATGTTTGTTAATAAATTTATTGTCTTTTTAACATGAATTTAATATTTCATATTTTTAGTAATAAAAAAAGAGAGGCTGAACCTCTCTTTTGTTGCAAAAAGAATAATACTATCTCTTAGAGAATTGTGGAGCTCTTCTTGCTTTCTTAAGACCGTATTTCTTTCTTTCTTTCATTCTTGGGTCTCTTGTTACGAATCCAGCTTTCTTTAATTCTGATTTAAGATTTTCATCTGAT
>FR883370.1 GCA_000435835.1 Clostridium sp. CAG:221 | reverse complement strand
TTTAAAAGCATTAATAAAAATTAATTTTGCTTTTATAAGTATATTTATATATTATATAAATATATTAGAATAAACTAAGAGGAATGAAAAAGCTAATGATTGATAGAGTAGATTCTAGAAAATTTAATTATGATGAAGGCAGAAAAACATTAGAAAATGAAGTTGTGGTTTTTACCGGAAGAGGTTTTACAGTAAGATGGGAGTTAGCTCAATTTGCAAGAAACTGCAGAGCAAAGGTTGAAAGTACTGTTACTAGTAGAACAACTCTATTAATTGTTGGTGAAAAGCCAGGTGGAAAGCTTATAAAAGCAAAAAAAATGGGTTGTAAAATAATAAGCTGTGATGATTTTTATAATATATTAATGGGAAAAGATAAAGAAAATGATATTAAAGAAATGGAATTAAGCTTAGATATCTTAAATATATAGGAGGAGCTTATGAATATTGAGAGAGATGGTCATGTTCACAGTCCTTATTGCCCTCATGGTAGTAATGATAGTTTTGAAAAGTATATAACTGAGGCAATTACAAAGGGAATTAAAGAAATAACCTTTACTGAACATTTAATGTTTCCTAAGGAAATTGTAGGTGAAGAGTTTTATAAGACCTGTGCGCCAGATGAAAAAGCTTTAGAGTGTTACTTTAAGGAAATAGATGATATAAAAGTGAATTATAAGGATAAAATTAAGGTTAATACTGGGCTTGAAGTAGATTATATTGAAGGTTATGAAGAAGAACTTAGAGAGAGCTTAAATAAATATGGAAGAAGACTTGATGATGGGATTTTATCAGTACATTTTTTAAAGGTTGAAGATAAGTTTTATGCTGTTGATGGATTAGAATCATTTGAAGATTTACTAAAAAGTGTAGGAACTCTATCAAAGGTTTATGATTTATATTTTGATACTTTAATAAAAGCAATAAAGAGTGATTTAGGAGAATTTAAACCTAGAAGAATAGGACATCCTACATTAGTAAGAATTTTTAATAAAAAGTATCCTTACAATTATGAAAATAATAAAAAAATTGATGAAGTTTTACAAGCTATAAAAGAAGCAAATTATGAAATTGATGTTAATACTGCTGGGCTTCGAAAACCTTATTGCGGGGAAATATACCCCAGTGGATACTTCTTTAATAAGGCAAAAGAACTAGAAATAGATATGGTTTTTGGTTCTGATTCTCATAAGGCAGAAGATATTGCAGCAAATTTTAATAAAGATTTATAAATAATTATAGAGTTGCTTTTATGAAATAAATTAAGTACAATAATTTAAGTTAGTGAATTAAATGATTTTTAATATAAAGAATTAAACATAAGTTAAAATATGAGGTGATAGTATGAGCGGTATAGCAGGACAAGGATGCCCAAGAATAATACCAGAAGAAGAAAAGAAGACTCTTGAAGAAATTGAAAGAAGTCTTGTAAAGAAATATAGAAAACCTATATGGTCTAAATTTATCAAAGCAATAAAAGAGTATAAGTTAGTAGAAGAAGGAGATAGAATAGCAGTAGCTATCTCTGGAGGAAAAGATTCACTTCTTATGGCAAAATTATTCCAAGAACTTCAAAAGCATGGACAAACAAAATTTGAATTAGAATTCATTGCTATGGATCCAGGATATCATCCTCAAATAAGAGAGTTATTAGAGGAAAACTGCCAGCATTTAAATATTCCTGTACATATATATGAATCAAGAATTTTTGAAATTATCGATGAAAAGGCAAAGGATTATCCGTGCTATTTATGTGCTAGAATGAGAAGAGGATCATTATATAATAAAGCAAGAGAGCTTGGATGTAATAAGTTAGCTCTTGGACATCATTATAATGATGTAATAGAAACTACTATGTTAAATGTTTTATATGCAGGTAATTTTAAAACTATGCTACCAAAACTTCAAGCAGATAATTTTGAAGGAATAGAGCTTATAAGACCACTTTATCTTGTAGAAGAAGAGCATATAAAGAGATTTATCAGATATACAGGTCTTTGGCCATTAAACTGTGCATGTATGGTTGCAGCAGAGAAGATTGGTAATAAGAGACATGAAATTAAGGATATGATAGCTGAATTAAAGAAGAATTTTAAAGATGTAGATAAGTCAATATTTAAATCAGCAACAAATGTAAATATGAATTCAATCTTAGGATGGGAAAAGGATGGAGAGAAATATTCATTCTTAGATCCAGAAAATCCTTTAGAATAAAAATGTCCATAATACCAATACTATTATTGGAGGTGGTATTATGGCTAAGAAAGGTCAAAGAGCAACTTGGGAAAATGATCATTTTAAAGGACCTAGAAAAAGTGATGCTGCTAGAGTACCAGAAGTTAATTCAGTAGGTAAGAACAAATAAAAGAAAGCTAAGCTTTATAGGTATTAATTAGCCTAGCATAATAGTAGGAGCTGCCTTTTGGCAGCTCTTATTAATATATATATATAATTATAAATATTGGGAGGAAAAAATTATGAGTAGTTTATTAGATATGGATCCTAACATATTAGTTAGTATGGTAAATATGAAATTAAGAGATTTTTATTCAAATTTAGATCAGTACTGTGAAGATGTAGATATAAATAAGGATGAATTAATTAATAAGTTATCAAAAGTTGGATATGAATATAATATTGAATTAAATCAGTTTAAATAATTTACTCCATTACCAGAAAAGAGTATAATTATGAAAGAGTATTTAATATTATGGGCGAGGTGAAATAAAAAATGAAATTTAAAAAAAGTTTAAAACTGGCGGTTTTAGTTGCAGCATCAACAGCCTTAGTAAAAATAATATTAGATGATAAAAAAAGGATTTCAAAAGAAGAAGATAATTAAATAAAATACCTAATAAACAAAAAAGGCGAATTTCGTCTTTTTATTTTGTTAAAAATGAGAATAAAGATAAAGGGGGAGCTTATGAAAAAAACTGTTGATTTGGTAAAAGGTGATATATTCAAAACATTATTAACGCTATCAATACCAATCTTAGGAACATCTTTTATCCAAATGGCTTATAGTTTGGTGGATATGATGTGGATTGGAAAGGTTGGTAGTGCAGCAGTTGCAGCAGTAGGTACTGCAAGTTTTTTTACTTGGTTTGGTAATTCTTTAGTTATGATTACTAAAACTGGAGCACAAGTAGGTGTTTCTCAAGCCATAGGAAAAAAGGAGGATAAGAAGAAAGATATATATATACATACAAGTATTTTTATGTGTATCATAATTGCAATAGCTTATACATCATTTTTACTTATTTTTAAGGATGAATTAATTGGATTTTTTAAATTAGGTGATAGGGAAATAATTTCCATGGCAATGAGCTATTTGGTAATAGTATCATTAGGGATGATTTGTGCTTTTCTTAATCCTCAATTTACAGGGATTATAACTGCGTCAGGAAATAGCAAGCTTCCATTCAAAGTAAATACCATAGGCTTGATTATAAATATAGTATTGGATCCAGTGATGATATTTGGTATTGGGCCTTTTAAAGCAATGGGCGTAAAAGGTGCAGCATTTGCAACTGTATTATCACAAATTACGGTAACTTTCATATTTATTTATGTATTTTGGAAAATGGGCTATAGAATAAATAAAAAGAGCTGTAAGTATTTAGATAGAGATAGTGCTAAAGAAATAATTAAATGGGGAACTCCTTCAGCAGCACAAAATTGCTTATTTTCATTCTTTGCAATGCTTATAGGCAGAATAATTGCAGCATGGGGGGCAACACCTATTGCAGTACAGAAAGTAGGTTCGCAAATAGAGTCAATTTCATGGATGACGGCAGAGGGTTTTTCAGCTGCTTTGACAGCTTTTGTGGGACAAAATTATGGAGCAGGTCAATATGAAAGAGTGAAAGAAGGTTATAAAAAAACCTTAATGCTTTCATCAATACTGGGGATTTTTGCTACAGTATTGTTGATATTTGGTGGAGAGTGGTTATTCTCCTTATTTATCAATGAACCGGAAGTAATAAAGCAAGGAGCAGATTATTTAAGAATTTTAGGATATTCACAGGTATTTATGTGTTTAGAAATAACCACCACTGGTGCATTCTTTGGCGTTGGAAAAACTATGATGCCATCGTTAATAAGTACAATTTTTACAGGACTTAGAGTACCAGCAGCTTTAATTCTTGCCAGTACCTTAGCTTTAGGTGTAGATGGAGTATGGTGGAGCATAAGTCTTTCTAGTGTTGTGAAAGGAATACTTTTAGTTATATCATTTTATTTCATGGTGCTAAAGCCATTTAAGAAATTAAACAGTGCATATCGTTCCACTAATGCACTTAATTAAGTCGCCACAATTTAGTTAATGATGAATGATGAATTAAGAATGATGAATTAAGGATGAAACTCAAAGAGTTTCTGATAAATAATATTTTTCTAAACTCCCTTTAAGGGAGTTTATTCATTAATTCATCACTCATCATTCATAATTCATAATTAAACTAACAATTTGGTCTTGTTATTTTATAAATCTCTTCAGTATTAGGAGTTATTTTTTTAAATGTATATCCCTGAGATTTATAGTATTTAATTATGCCAGGGAGAGCTTTAGCAGAATTCATATTTATATTTGAAGTATGCATTAAAACTACCACTGTATCATCAGTAGAGATAGCTCTATTAAGAATTAGGTCAGGAGAAGAGTTAGGGTTAGCTCCATCTAATGTGTCTTGAGTCCAATCGTAAATGGTGAAACCACTTTGATGTATACAATCAACCATGCTTTTAGTTAATCTATATGTGCTATTATTGCTGCCAAAGGGAAATCTCAAAATAGTGTAGTAATCCCCTGTAACTCTAAATAATTCATCTTGGCATTTTTTCATTTCATTAATGAAATCCCCATTACTTCTATATAAAATATTTCTATCATGAGAAAAACTATGTAATCCTAAACTGTGCCCTTCATTTTTCATTCTTAATATAATGTCCTCTTGTCCGCAAATTTGATTACCAATTATGAAAAAAGTTGCAGGAACATTTTCCTTTTGTAAAGTATCTAATACTTCTAAGGTTGCTTTGCCACCAGGACCATCATCAAAGGTAAGGTATACAGTTTTTTTACTTTGTTCTTCAATGGAACCTTCTTCACATCTCACCTTATAAAAAGGAGCAATCAGTATAAGAAACAACAAAAAGAATGATGTTTTTTTAAAAAAATTAAACATAAAAAATCTCCTTTCAAATTATAGGAAGTAAAATTAAATTAAAATAATCATATTTATAGTATTTCCGAATAAAATTAAAATAAATTAGAAAAATATGTGATTTATCATTGCAAAAAATAAACTACCTATGTATAATTAGCTTAAGATTTATCTTTAAAGCGATCCAGAGAGGTCGGAAAGTAGTATATAGTGATATTCTATGTTTTTTTGTGATATCTATAGCTTCTTGCCGATCAGGTAAGGAGCTTTTTTGATAAAGATACCTTTAATAATAGTCCAGAGAGGCTATAAAGGGAGAAATAAAGTTTCTCCTTATTTACTGGCTTTTAGCTAGTTTTGACAAGTAATATTGTTATATTAAATTAAGAGGAGAGTGACCACATATGGCACAATTTACAGAAGGAATAAGTAGAGATTTAAAGAAACAGAAAGTTGCATGTGGACTTTTTAAGGGTGTGTTA
Organism: Clostridium sp. CAG:221; assembly: GCA_000435835.1. Taxonomy (GTDB): domain Bacteria; phylum Bacillota; class Clostridia; order Clostridiales; family Clostridiaceae; genus Clostridium. The sequence goes on along the minus strand of FR883370.1, from coordinate 88,973 downwards.
GGGTTTCAGCATCTTATTGCAATGTTTGGAGCAACAGTATTAGTACCTTTATTAACAGGACTAGATCCAGCAGTGGCGTTGTTTTCAGCAGGACTTGGAACATTAATATTTCATCTTTGTACCAAAGGAAAGGTTCCTGTATTCTTAGGATCATCTTTTGCATTTATTCCAGTAATTCAAGTAGTGGCGAAGGAATATGGAGATTTAAGATATGCACAAGGTGGAATTGTAGCAGTAGGTTTGATTTATGTAATATTATCTTTTGTAATTAAAAAGATTGGTGTAGATAAAATTAGAAAAGTTTTACCAGCACAAGTGGTAGGACCAATGATAATAGTTATAGGGCTTAATTTAATTCCAGATGCATTAAAAAATGCTGGAGTTAATGGATTATTAAGTGGGCAATCAGGAGCTATAAGAAATGTTTTAATAGCATCTATTACTTTAGGTTTAGCTTTAATAATTAAGCATTATGGTAAAGGAATGTTAAAGCAGGTAGCTATATTAATAGCAGTAGTTATAGGATATGGAATTTCCTATGCTATGGGAATGGTTGAAACAGGAGCGATATCAGAAGCAACATTTTTAGCAGTACCAAATTTTACTCTTCCTAAGTTAGATTTATCAGCTATATTAATAATTGTTCCTGTAGTATTAGCAGTATTTATGGAGCATGTTGGAGATATAACAACTAATGGACAAGTAGTAGGAAAAAACTTTATTGAAGATCCAGGCTTAAATAGAACAATGCTTGGAGATGGATTAGCAACTTTTGCAGCAGGGTTAATTGGAGGTCCAGCCAATACTACTTATGGGGAAAATACTGGGGTTCTTGCAATAACTAAAAATTATGATCCTTCAATATTAAGAATAACAGCAGTATTTGCAATATTATTAAGCTTTATAGGTAAATTTAGAGCTGTAATAGTTACTATGCCAAGTCCAGTTATGGGTGGAATAAGCTTAATGTTATTTTCAATGATAGCCATAGTTGGAGTTAAAACCATTAAAAGAGAAAAAGTTAAGATGAACATTCAAAATATAATAATAATAACAGTGATATTATTTATTGGTTTATCAGGAAATATTTTAAGTAGTCCTATAGGAATTGCAGTAACAAGTAGTGTTAGTATTTCAGGATTAAGTTTAGCAGGAATTGTTGGAGTTATTTTAAATCAAGTTATGAATTTAACATATAGAACAAAGAAATAATATTATTAGTAATGAGGCTGGTTAATATCAAGCCTCATTTTTTTATCTTCAGATTTGAATTAAAATTTTTTATCACAAAATTGAAACTTAAGCATATTATGTCAATATATAGTAAAGGGAGAGATGAAGATGAAAATTAAAATAGATGATGATTATGAAAACATAGAGGATAAAGGAATAGTACATGATAACACCGATGAAAATATAATAACTTATGAAAGTTATGAGGTAGAAACCATAGAAAATAATAAAAAAGAAAATGTAGATATTAGAGGAAAGATAAAAGTTATATCTAGATTAGGCAATAAAGATGGAACATTAATATCATCTAGCAAAATAAATTTGTACATGTTAAATGGAATTTCTCCACGGCTTATTTCATCAAAATTAACCAATGAAAAAGGTCAGGTTACTTTCACTAATTTAAAAAAAGGCAGTTATAGAGTAATAGCTATTGTAGATAGAAAATTTTTTCAAAAACCAATATATATGGAATGGAATGAAGTGACAATAGATGAGGAAAATCAAGAAGAAACAGTTGTTGTAATTAATAGAATAAGGAAATGATAAGAGGGATGATAGGTTTATATTATATCCTATCATCCCAATAAAATATATGATACTATATAAAAAGGAGTGGACTATAGTACAAAAGAAAGGATAAAAATATGAAGATAAGAATTAAATATTTTGAAGAAGCTAAGAAATTAGAAAAGATAAGTAAAGGTAATTGGATTGATGTCTATGCTAACAAAGATGTGTTTGTTCCTGTAAATGAAAGAGCAATGATACCATTAGGTTTTGCTTTAGAATTACCACAAGGGTGGGAAGGGCATTTAGCACCAAGAAGCTCAACTTTTAAAACGTGGGGAATAATTCAGACAAATAGCGTAGGGGTTGTTGATGATACATATATTGGAGATAATGATCAATGGCATATGCCTGTATATTGCCTACAAGGAAAAGAAAATGAAAAAAATGGTACATGGATAAGAAAAGGTGATAAAATAGGGCAATTTAGAATAATGGAAGTAATGCCAGAAATAGAATTTGAAGAAGTGGAGAGTTTTGGAAACTCTGATCGTGGAGGATTTGGAACTACAGGAGCTAAATAGATATTTAAAGGGTTTATGTTAAAGAAATTTTAATATAAACCCTTTAGTTATAACTACAAAGCTTAATTTCATTTGGGTGTAAATATTTACAAAGTCAATTATTGTTTTGTAAGAAAAAGTGTGGTAAAATTAGGAAAAATAAAAAGCTTTTAAGACAGTGTAGAAAAGGGGAGATAGAAACTTATGAAGTATGTTGATTTAACTCAGATAATAGATAATGATACAAAGGTATATTCTGGGGATGAAAGTTTTAGTATTAAACAAGCAGCAGATTTAGAAAGAGACGGATATACAGCTTATAATATAAAGACTGGACTGCATGTTGGAACCCATATAGATATACCTATGCATATGTATAAAAGTAGTAAATATATAAGTGAATATCCACTGGACAGATTTATAGGTAATGGTGTATTAATTAATGTAGTGGGAGAAGACATTATTTGCTTAAAAGAAGAATATTATAAAAAAATTAAGGAAAACGATATAGTCTTATTTTACACTGGATATAGCAGTAAGTTTGGAGAAGATGATTACTTTGAAAATCATCCAGTTATAAGCGAGGAATTGGCAGAATTTTTAGTAATTAAAAAAATAAAAATGTTAGGAATTGATGCTCCTTCTCCAGATAAATATCCATACAATATTCATAAAATATTATTAAAAAATGATATTCCTTTACTAGAAAACATAACAAATTTAAATGATTTAGTATATGTTGAAAAGTTTGAAGTCTTTGCTCAACCATTAAAGATTAATGCAGAAGCAAGCTTAGTTAGAGCCTTTGCTCAGTATAAAGGATATTAATTTTAAAATTAAGAATTAGGGAGTTATTTGGAACTAAATAAAATATTCTAAGGAGATTCTTTATAATCTCCTTTATTAATACATCAAAAAATAGTATAATTATATGGTTTGTGATATTATTAGAAATAAATATTGATGGAGAAGAAATTATAGACAAATGAATCAAAAGATTAAATTAACGAAATATGAAGATAAAAATAGAAAATATATTATGTACATGCTATTTAGTACAGTTATATTTTTAGCATTTGCTATTTCAGGAATACAAATAATAGATATTAATAGTATAAATAGTTTGCCTATACTTAATGATTTGAATTCAATTAACATAATTGTAGGGATAATAGCCATTCCAAGCTGTTTATTATACTATTATATGTATAAAAATAATGAATTCTTTATATTAACATTATCATATATAAGCATTTTAATTGAATATATTTATGTTAATTTTATTATTAATAATAGTGTATTAATAGAGCAATTAATAACATTTACTTTTGTTTTTAGAGTTTTTTTGCTTACAATAGCAATTTTAAATGAAAGTAAATATGCCAATAGAATTGTTACAAATAAGAGAAAGTACATTGTTTTAGCAGCTGTGATAAACATAATTGGCGTATTTATAGAGGTAAAGTTTAATGTCAATGATATATTAATAAGTAATAGTAGAGTATTGTGGAATATTTTTCAATATGGTATATTGATTTATTATTTTATACTACTAGTATTGTTATCAATAAGATGTGTAAGAAAAAATATATTTATATATACAATATTTATTACAACTATTAGTATATTTACAATTAGAAGGTTGTTTTACTTTAATATGTTTTTAAAGTATAGTGATAAAATTTTAGAATATAATAAGACCTTGACATTTATTGCATATTGTATATTGCTAATTGGATTATACATAGAAGTTATAAGAAGAATCGAAGAAAGTATAAGATTAAATAATAAAGTAAGCGATTTTAATGAGCTAAAAATAAAATATAAAGAAATAAAAGAAATAGAAAAAGCCAAAAGTCAATTTTTTGCTAATTTATCTCATGAAATAAAAACACCTATTAATATAATTTATTCTTGTATTCAGTTATTAGAGGTAAATAAAATAAATGGTGAAAAAGCTTTAAGTGATGCTTATAATAAATATGACAATACACTAAAACAAAATTGTTATAGATTATTAAGGTTAGTGAATAATCTTGTGGATATGACTAAGATTGATTCTGGATATATGAAGCTTATATTTATTAATTGCGAAATTGTAAGTTTAGTAGAAGATATTACATTATCAATTATTCCTTATGTGGAATCTAAGAATATAAATATAGTTTTTGATACTTATATAGAAGAATTAGAAATACGATGTGATCCAGAAAGTATGGAAAGGGTAATATTAAACTTATTATCTAATGCTATTAAATTTACTAATAATGATGGAAATATTTCAGTCATAGTTGAAGCTGATGATAAGTATGTTTTTATTAGAGTTAAGGATGATGGTATCGGAATTTCAAAAGATATTAGAGAAGATATATTTAATAGATTTGTTCAAGAAGATAAATCACTTAATAGAAAAAATGAAGGAAGCGGTATAGGATTAGCATTAGTTAAATCCTTAGTAGAGTTGCATGATGGTGAAGTGTATTTAGAAGATGTTTCTGAGGGAAGTGAATTTGTTGTAAAATTACCTAATATTAAAATTAATGAAGAGGTAAATAATCATAATAGAGTAATGGATGTTGAAAGTAAGCCGTTGGTTCAAAAAATAAATATAGAATTTTCTGATATATATGAATTATATTAGTATTATGAAAGAAACTGTATCCCTAAAAAATTAGAGATACAGTTTCTTTTTTTAAAATTTAGTAAAATAAAGTAAATAAAAGAAAAATAAAGCGAACAATATGAAGTTATGATAAATAATGGGAAAATCAAGGAAAATGGAGTTTTGTTCAAATATATGGGAATTAAGTAAAATACAGTAATGGTGTACTATTTAATTAATACAGAGATACGATATCGAGGTGAGAAAATGGATCTGGAACTTACAACAAAAGAACCTATATATATTCAAATAAAAAGACATATTGAAATGAAAATAATATCAGGTATTTTAAAGGGAGGTCAAAGAATGCCATCAGTTAGAGAGTACGCCAATGAATTAAAGGTGAATCCTAATACTATTCAAAGAGTTTATTTTGAACTTGAAAATGATAAGTTAATTAAAACACAAAGAGGTATTGGAAAGTTTGTTACTGAAGATAAAGAAATAATCAATGAGTTGAAAAAAGAAAAATCTAGAGATATATTTAGAGAATTTATAAATAGCACAAAGGTTATTGGTCTTAATAAGGAAGAAGTAATTTCATTGATAAATGAAATGTATCAGGAGGAAGAAGATGAGTAATATATTAGAAATATAAGACTTATTAAAAAAATACTATAAGAAAGAAGTGATAAGTGATTTAAACTTAAATGTGGAAGAAGGTTGCGTGTTGGGAATACTTGGTCCCAATGGTCATGGAAAGACAACCTTATTAAATGTTATTGCAGGATTATTAAAGCCAGAGAGTGGTAGTGTAAAAATAGATGGAAAAGAAGTTGGTGAAAAAACTAAAGAGATTGTTTCATATATGCAGGAAAAGAATATCATACCTAAATGGATGAAGGTGAAAGATATTATAGAGTTTTATAGAGATTTTTATAAAGATTTTGATAATGAGGAAATGGAAAGATTATTAAAGTTTATGAATCTAAATAAAGAAATGAAGACCAACAATTTATCAAAAGGAATGTGTGAAAAGTTAGCTCTAAGTTTGACTTTGAGCAGGAGAAGTAAGCTTTATATATTAGATGAACCAATATCAGGAGTGGACCCTGTAACCAGGGAAAAAATAATTGATTGTATCTTAGATAGGATTGATGGAAATATATCAATGATAATAACAACTCATTATGTTAATGAAGTGGAAAAGATTCTTGATAAAGTGGTATTTTTAAGAGATGGAGTAATAGTGGAACAAGGAAATGTTGATGATCTAAGAGGCAAGTATAATGATTCTTTAGATGGAATATACAGAAGAATATTTACAGAGTAGGTGATAATATGGAAAATATAATAAATATAATAAAGTATAGTATTAAAATTATAAATTACTTTATATAGTTGAAGCCATAATAATAGGTATAGTATTTTTAACTGGAATAGTTAATGAAGGGATTGTTTCTAATTTGATTTCCTCAGCTACTGTTATGGGTATATCAATGATGGTGATAATAATCAATACAGTGGCACAAGTAGTTTTATTTACAAAACAAATAAATAAGGAACAAGGATATTTATTTTTTGCAGCACCTATAAATGGAAAGCAATTTATTGTGGCAAAAATTATTGAAGTTATAGGTGTTTATTTAATGATTTTTATAATAAATATTTTATATTTATTAATTAAATTTGGCTTAAATAATTTATTTGTTCAACATGGATTTACAGCGATATATGGAGCTTTTTCTTATGTTACATGGATTGTAGTACTGTTGTTTTTTATAGCTATAGTAAATAGTTATATAGCATCTACTGGTCTTAGGGTTTTAGCAATCCTTGCTTTAGAAGTTATAGGTATGCCAATATATTCAACAGTAATTTCTTTAATAGTTTATATATTGCCATATATAAATATAGTTACTGAAGGTGGAGAAAGATACAATATTATAGAAATTGCAATGAATTTTGCAGCAATTATATTATTAGGTGTATATTGTGCTAAAAGAATAGATAATAATTTAAATATTAACTAGATTTATGGAGGTATATGGTTTGAAAAAGAGATTTTGTGGTGTATTAAGTATAGTTTTAATGGGATTTCTTTTAACTGGATGCAACGTTGAGTTTGGTTTTAATAGAAAAAGTAATGTTTCTAATAATGCAGAAGGAAATGTAAATGAAAGCATTACTATAGATGGTGTAGATAAAATAAATTTACAAATTGTAGTGGCAGATATTGATATATATACAGTTGAAGGAAATGATGTAATTATAGAAAGAACCTGCCAAGGAAATAACTTTGGGAAATTATCAATTGAAAAGAATGGTAGTACAATTAATGTTATTGAAGATGAAGTTAAATGCGATTTAGGTGCTAAATACAGCAAAAATGAACTTAAAGTAGGAGTTCCTGTAGATTACCATGGAGATATGGTTTTAAAAAATGCTGTTGGTGATTGTGAGATGAAAAAATTAAAGCTTAGCGATGTAGATATAAAGACTGGCGTTGGTGATTTTGATATAGAAAATGGAGAATATAATGTATTAACATTAAAGCAAGGTACAGGTGATGCTGAAATAAATTTAAGTTATTGTGGTGATATGAATATAAAAGGAGGAGTAGGTGATTTAAAATTAAATTTAGAGAGTGTAAATGGAAATTTAATTTTTAAGGGTGGAGTAGGAGATGCAGATATATATATTCCTAATAATTCACCGGTTTCATTTAAAACATCATCAGGACTTGGGAAATGTGATATTGAAGTACAGACATCAGGAGAGAATACATATGTATTTGATTTAAATACTGGTGTTGGAGATATAGAGGTAGTAGGGAAATAGTTAAAAAGCTGATAATTTTATATCAGCTTTTTTTATTGAGAGAAGAAAGAATAATACGTCGAAAAAAAGTAGTGCAATATTGCACAAATGTCGAAATAGTGAATTAAAATCTGTGTAAATATAAAAAAGAATATATTTTCATATTAAAATAAAATAAAATGGCTTTGTTTTAAAATAGTGTTGAAATTAGCATAACATAATAGGATGTCCATTTGGACATCCTATTTGAATCGCAATATATTAAGATTGTGCGTTATCATATATCTTATAAATACACATTTATATTATTAATTTCATTAAATTATCCGTCTGCTCATCATCACCTAATTTAAAAATATGTGTATCAAACTTTTTAAATCCTTGCTTTTCATAAAATTTTATGGCATCTACATTGTGTTCCCATACACCTAACCAAATATAATCTAAATTATTTTCTATTCCAATTTCTATAGTTTTTTGTATCAACTGCTTACCAATATGTTTACCTTGATATTCTTGTAATATATATATTCTTTGAATTTCTAATGTGTTATGGTGCCCTGGTTCTGTTTGTGCTTTATCAAAATTAAGTTTCATATATGCAACTACATTTTCATTGTTTTTAACTATATAAAATCTTGAAGCCTTATTATTAATTTCATTCTCTAACTACTCGTAAGAGAAATTTTCCTTCAAATAATTTTCCATATCTTCTTTTGTATTCTCATGAGAGAATGTATCATAGAATGTTTTTTCACATATATATTTAATTTCTTCTATATCTTTTAAGCTACATTCTTTAATTAATAAATTTTTCATAGGTTCACTCCTCTAGCACTATTTATTTAGTTTTATAATAATTTATAGAAATCTTCTAATGCAATAGTTATTTCGTATTTAAATACAATTGTTCATCAATCATTATATTTATTGTACACTAAAAATAGTAAAATTAAAACAAATTTTACCTTTATACATATATTGGTCTTCTAATCTTAAAATCCTTTATTAAAGATACAGAATGTGTTGAATTAGCATGAATAAAGAACTTTTTAGGTTTATTCCTTTCCATTTCTGTTTTAAATAATTGGGTCCATTTATACCAAAATAGGTAGTTTGTTAGGAACTTGGTTGAAACACTATTAAACTTTCTTATCCATCTTTTTAAGCTACTATGAAAAGCATTGACTCTTTGAATATTATAAATATCCACAGTTTTTCTCCCACCCCTAATTTGATGTAATTCAAAATTATGTTGAGCCGCAAATGGGATATAACTCCTATGTTTATCAGTACATAAAATAGAATTTTCTTCAACAACCTCTGATAAAGCCCTATTTATATCAGTATAGTTAGGTCTGCCATCACATATTAAACCAATATATATATTTCCTAATCTATCTACACCACATAATACACAGGCAAATTCCTTTGATATACCTCTTGTATTTATTTCTTTACCACGCTTTCTTGATTCCCTTGGCATAGTAAAATTAGAACTTTTGCTATGATTCCCTTTATAGATAAGGGCAAAGTATGTCTCATCGAGTTCAATAACACCCTCAAGAGAGCCGTAGCCAATAAATTTTCTAATAGCGTCTATAATTTTATGTCTCCAAAAGAAAGCTGTTGCAATATTAATCTCAACAATTTCGGCACATTGCCTAATAGTGTTACCATTTATCATACATTGAGCATATAGTAGCCATTTATCTAATCCCTTTTTACTACTTGAAACTGGGGATTTAGAAAAATCATTGAAAGTTTTTTTGCACTCTGGATTTTGGCATTTATACCTTTGTTTAACGCCATTCTTACCATGATATTTTCCATACTTAGATATTTTATCATGATTGCAAAAAGGACAGCACTTCCCCTTGTTAAATCTATTTTCAGCGATTTCTTCATCTATAGAGTTAGTTATTCCATTTGACATCAATACAGTCTTTAAAAAATCAAATACCTTCTCTTGCTCATATGTATTTAATTGTGAAACTTGCTGAATAACATTATTAACTCTTGGCATAAAAAACCTCCTAAATAGTAGTTATATTATATATTATAACCATATTTATAGAGGTTAATCAAATTTCAACAGTTTATTAAAACAAAGCCAATAAAAAATGATATATTGATAAATATTAGTAAAATTATTTTAAGTGAAGTATCTAATTGTGATTATGAAGCTAGAATAAATTTGCAGGATTATTTAAAAGCATTGTATTATGAAGAGAATGATTATGTAAGAGCTGTAGAATATATATTTAAAAATATATATTTGGCATATGATATTAAAAATGAAGATTTACAATTAAAATATATTGAAGAAATGAACCAAATCAGTAAAAACGTAAATAATAAAGAGATAGTTTTAAATAATGAAAATTATTTAAAACTATTAATTGAAGATATCGAAAAAGAAGAGCAGCTTAGCAAACAATTTAATCAAAATTCTTTTTTATTTAAAGCTATTGGTATCATACTTTTAATATTTTTAGTAGTATTATGTATTTTGGTGATTTATATTAGAATCATAAAGAAAAGGATTAAATATGATCCATTAACAAAAATATATAATAGGGAATATTTTGATAAAAGATATTATGAGTTGCTTAATAGGAAAAATAAGTTTTCTGTTATAATGATTGATATTGATAACTTTAAAAAGCTCAATGATACATATGGTCATAAATTTGGAGATACAGTTTTAGTAAATTGCTGTAATGTTATGAGTAATCTTCATAGTGGGGAATTTGAACTATTTAGATATGTTGGAGAAGAAATTGTAGTATTGTTAAAAGATAAATCTAAAAAAGAAGTAATAATGATAGCTGAAAGTATTAGAAGAATCATTGAAGATTTGATTTGGGAAGAAGAAGTAAAGGTTACAGCAAGCCTTGGAATAGCTTATTCTGAGGAATGTGGATATAAAACTTTAGAGATAGCAGATAAAAATTTATATAAGGCTAAGAATAGTGGTAAAAATAGAGTGGTATTTAATTAAAAAAGAAGTGTTAAACATTGTTTAACACTTCTTTTTGGTTGCGGGGATAGGATTTGAACCTATGACCTTCGGGTTATGAGCCCGACGAGCTACCGACTGCTCCACCCCGCGATGTTATATATTTAAACGTTTACTTGGGGTATGATTTAATTATATGCCTATAATTTTTAAAAGTCAACTATCATATAAAATTTTTTTATTATAGCATAAAGATAGTTTTATAAAAGATAGTTGCATAGTTAACGAAATAATAAAAATACTATAAAGGTATATTAATTTGAATTTGATAAAAAATAACTACATAGCGAAGAAAGGAAAGTGAGGAACTGATCATGAGAAAAATGAAAACAATGGATGGAAATACAGCGGCTGCACATATATCTTACATGTTTACTGAAGTAGCATCAATATTTCCTATTACTCCTTCATCTCCCATGGCTGAACATGTTGATGAATGGGTAGCAAAAGGAAGAAAGAATATTTTTGGTCAACCTGTAAAAGTTGTTGAAATGCAATCTGAAGCGGGAGCAGCTGGAGCACTCCATGGAGCTTTGCAAGCAGGAACTCTTGGTACTACATATACAGCATCTCAAGGGTTACTACTTATGATTCCTAATTTATATAAATTAGTAGGGGAAAGACTTCCGGGGGTTATTCACGTTGCAGCAAGAGCTATAGCAACATCTTCATTAAGTATTTTTGGAGATCATCAAGATGTTATGGCAGCAAGACAAACTGGGGTAGCAATGCTTTGTGAAGGCTCTGTGCAAGAAGTTATGGATTTATCAGCAGTTGCACATCTATCTGCCATAAAAGCACAAATGCCTTTTATAAACTTTTTTGATGGATTTAGGATTTCCCATGAATTACAAAAGATAGAAGTTGTTGAAAGTAAGGAATTGGAAGGACTTATAGATCAAGAAGCATTAGAGAAATTTAGAAGATATGGATTGAATCCAGATCATCCAGTAATAAGAGGAACAAATCAAAATCCAGATGTATATTTCCAAATGTGTGAATCAATAAATAAATATATTGATGCTATACCAGATATAGTAGAAGAATATATGGATAAGATAAAACATATTACAGGAAGGGAATATCACTGTTTTGATTATTATGGAGCATTAGATGCAGATAGAATAATAATAGCAATGGGAGCTGTAACAGAAGTAATAGAAGAAACCATTGATTACTTGATGGATAAAGGTCAAAAGGTTGGTTTGATAAAAGTAAGATTATATAGACCTTTTAGTTATGAAAAATTATTAGCTGAAATTCCTAAGACTGTTAAGAAAATAGCTGTACTTGATAAGACAAAGGAACCAGGAGCTTCAGGTGAGCCTTTATATTTAGATGTACTTAAGGCAGTAAGTGAAATGGAAGATGCACCAGTAGTAGTTGGTGGAAGATTTGGATTAGGTTCTAAAGATCCATATCCATCACATATTGCAGCTGTATATGAAAATCTTTGCAAGGATAATCCAAAGAATAGGTTTACCATAGGAATAGATGATGATGTGACATATACATCTTTAGATGAAGTACAAAATATTGATGTAACACCAGAAGGTATTACTGCTTGTAAATTCTGGGGATTAGGTTCAGATGGAACAGTTGGTGCTAATAAGACTGCCATTAAGATAATTGGGGATCATACTGATATGTATGCTCAAGGTTATTTTTCATATGATTCTAAAAAATCAGGTGGTATAACTATTTCCCATTTAAGATTTGGAGATAAACCTATTAAGTCACATTATGAAATAGATTCAGCCCACTATATTGCTTGTCATAATCAATCATATGTATTTTCATATAATATAGTAGAAGGATTAAGGAAAAATGGTACTTTAGTTTTAAATACTATTTGGAATGAAGAAGAGTTGGAAGAAAAGCTTCCAGGAAGCTTAAAACGTTACATAGCTGAAAATAATATTAATTTTTATACAATTAATGCCGTTAAGATAGCTCAGGAAATAGGCCTTGGTGGAAGAATAAATATGATTATGCAATCAGTATTCTTTAAACTAGCAAATATAATACCTGTAGAAGATGCCATAAGATATTTAAAGGAAGCAGTTGTAACTTCTTATGGTAAAAAAGGCGAAAAAGTAGTGAATATGAATTTTGCTGCTATTGATGCAGGAATTAATTCAGTAAAAAAAATAAATGTTCCAGATTCATGGAAAGACGCAAAGGATAAAGAAGAAAAAACAGAAAAACATTTAACAGATTTCTATAGAGAAATATGCGATCCTATAAATAAATTACAAGGTAATAAACTAGCTGTTTCAAAATTTGTGGAAACTGGAGCAGGAGATACATTTGAATCAGGAACCACTAGATTTGAAAAGAGGGGTATTGCTGTAAATGTTCCTGAATGGATTCCTGAAAACTGTATACAATGTAACCAATGTTCATTTGTATGTCCTCATGCAACAATAAGAGCATTTTTATTAAATGAAGATGAAAGAGAACATGCACCAAAAGATTTTAAAGTATTAAATGCTAAAGGAGTTAAAGATCCAGAACTTAAGTATTTTACAATAGGGGTAAGTCCTTTAGATTGTGTAGGATGTGGAAATTGTGCAGAAATTTGTCCAGCACCAGGAAAAGCATTGATAATGAAACCACAACAAACTCAGCATGATCAAATAGAACCTTGGAATTATGCTACAGATAAGGTTAAAAACAAAGCAAACCCTATGAAGAAAGCTACAGTTAAAGGAAGTCAATTTGAACAACCATTGCTTGAATACTCAGGTGCTTGTGCCGGTTGTGGAGAAACTCCATATGCTAAACTAGTAACTCAATTATTTGGTGATAGAATGATGATAGCTAATGCTACAGGATGTACATCAATATGGGCTGCAGCAGGAGCTGCCACAGCATATTCAAAGAATCAAAATGGTCATGGTCCTGCATGGGCAAACTCATTATTTGAAGATAATGCAGAGTATGGACTTGGAATGTATTTAGGAGTTAAAGCTGTAAGAGAAAGAATAGCAAGCAATATTGAAAAAGCTCTAGAAAGTGATATGAGTGAAGAAGTAAAATCTGTTTTAAGAGAATGGCTTGAAAATAAGGATGAAAGTGAAGGAACAAGAGAAAGAGCTGAAAAAGTTAAAGCAGTTTTACAAAATGAAGATAGTGAAATAGCTAATGCCATAAAGAAAGATGAAGGCTTCTTAGTTAAAAGATCACAATGGATTTTTGGTGGAGATGGTTGGGCATATGATATTGGCTATGGAGGATTAGATCATGTACTTGCCAGTGGAGAAGATGTTAATGTCTTAGTAATGGATACAGAAATATATTCTAATACAGGAGGGCAAGCATCAAAATCAACACCAACGGCAGCAGTAGCAAAATTTGCTGCAGCAGGTAAGAGAATAAGAAAGAAAGATTTAGGCTTAATGGCAATAACTTATGGCTATGTTTATGTAGCACAAGTATGTTTAGGTGCTGATATGAATCAGACAGTGAAAGCAATTGCTGAAGCTGAAAGCTATAAAGGACCATCACTTATCATTGCATATGCTCCATGTATAAGCCATGGAATTATATCAGGAATGAGTAATACGCCAGGTGAACAAAAGAAGGCAGTAGCTTGTGGATATTGGCAGTTATATAGATATAATCCAGATGTGGTAGGAGAAAAACCAGCATTTACTTTAGATTCTAAAGCACCAAATTATGATTTGTTTAATGATTTTCTAATGGGAGAAGTGAGATATTCTGCTTTAGCTAAGGTATATCCAGAACTGGCAGAAGAATTATTTGCAAGGACTAAAGAAGATGCTATTAGAAGATATGGTATGTATAAGAAACTATCAGAAATAAATTAAATAATAAAGCATAGCTAAAAAGCTATGCTTTATTATTTACTACCAGTATTTAATACAGCTATTTATTATCAATGCTATCTATATATTCTTTCATTAAGTTAGCGGAATTTATGAATTTTACCTTTTCTTCATCACTTAATGAAATATCAAGAACTTTTTCAATACCGTTTTTTCCAACAATGGTAGGAACACTTAAGTAAGCATTGCTTACGCCAAGGTAATCTTCTAGTAGTGTGGAAACTGTAAGTATAGATTTTTCATCACCTAAAAATGCTTCAACTATTCTAACTAATGCAAGGGCAACTGAAAAAGCAGTAGCACCTTTTCTATTGATGACTTCATATGCTGCATTTTTTATATCTGTAGCAATAACATTTTCTGTTTCTTTATCCCATTCTATATTAAACTGTTCTGAGAAGTTCTTAACAGGAATATTTCCGATAGATAGTTCTGACCAAGCAACAAATTCACTATCACCATGTTCACCTAGTACATATCCTTCAACGTTTCTACCATCAATTTCAAAGTATTTTCCCAGTAAGCTTCTTAGTCTTGCAGTATCTAGAACAGTACCAGAACCAATAACTCTGTTTTTAGGGAAGCCAGATAACTTATATGTCATGTAGGCTAGTATATCTACAGGATTTGAAACTACTAAAAGGATAGAATTAGGACTTAGCTTAGCTAAGGTTGGAATAAAGCTCTTAAATATATTATAGTTCTTATCAACTAAATCTAATCTTGTTTCTCCAGGTTTTTGAGCTAAACCAGCAGTTATAATAATTATATCTGAATTTGCTGTATCTTCAAGGGTTCCCAGTGAAATTTTACAAGGTTTACAAAGAGAGCTTCCATGTATTAAATCTAGTACTTCTCCCAAAGCTTTCTCTTGATTTATATCATTAATGATTATTTCGGTGGCAACTCCTTTTTGTAATAAGGCAAAGGCTGTAGTTGCTCCAATTGAACCTGCGCCAATGATAGATATTTTACTCATTAATAAACACTCCTTTATAATATTAATAGCCATAAATTTATTATTGTGAATAAATATAAATTTATTCTTTTTCAATATAGTTTATGTTTATGGGGATTATTGTAAAATGAAGAAAAGTTATTTTAATTTTTTGAAAATTTAAAGACAGTGAAAAATAAATGTTATAATCATCATTATAATTGTAGAATACTAAGATAAAAGCAGTAAGGAGAGAAAAAATGAAGTTATTTAGAGAAGCAATAATAATTTTTGGTATATATCTTTTAGGTGTATTAATAGCAGATGTTACTAGATTGCCTATACCGGGAAATGTAATAGGAATGGTTATATTATTCTTATTGTTGTGTTTTAAAGTAATAAAGGTAGAGCAGATAAGTACTATTTCTAACTTTTTCTTAGATCATTTGGCATTTTTCTTTATACCAGCTGGAGTAGGTTTAATATCATCTTTTACAGTAATAAAAGATATATGGTTACAGTTATTGATTGTATGTTTTATAACAACTGTAATTACTATGGCATGTACAGGTCGAATAGTTCAAAGAATAGCTAATAAAAAAGAAGGTGATAAAAATGGAAAGTTTAATTAATAATATGCTTTTTGGTGTGGTTATTTCTCTAATAGCATTTGAATTAGCATTACTTATCAGAAAAAAAACTGGAATAGTATTATTAAATCCGCTTTTAGTATCAATAGTAATGGTCATAGCATTTTTATTATTATTTAATATAGATGTAGAAATATATAATGTAGGTGGAGATTTTATTAATATGTTTTTAGGGCCTGCAACTGTTGTATTGGCAGTACCACTTTATAATCAATTGGATAATTTAAAAAGATACGCTGTTCCTATAGTAGTAGGGATTTTCTTAGGTACTGTTATAGGTGTAATATCAATTATTATATCTTGCATAATATTTGATTTAAATGGAGAAATAATATCTTCTCTTTTACCTAAATCTGTAACTACGCCTATAGGAATTGAAATATCAAGCCAATTAGGTGGTATTATACCTATTACAGTATTGGCAATATTAATAACTGGAATTATTGGAGCAGTAATAGCACCAATAGTATGTAAAGTATTTAAAATAAAAAATGAGGTTGCCATTGGAGTAGCAATTGGAACATCATCCCATGCATTAGGAACAACAAAGGCTTTAGAAATGGGTGAAATAGAAGGTGCAATGAGTAGCCTTTCCATAGGTGTTGCTGGAATTATGACTGTGTTCATAGCACCAACCATATATCAATTATTTATCAATTTCATTGTATAAATAATTGGTAATTATGAATTATGAATTACGAATGATGAATTGAGGATGAAACTCGAAGAGTTTCTAAAAAATATATATTCTAAACTCCCTTAGGAGTTAATTCATCATTCATCACTCATCATTCGTAATTCATCATTATTTAAATTATGTCTTTTAAGCTGTATTTTGAAAATTCTTCAATGAATTTTTGAAGTGAATTAGAGATAACGCCTTTAAGTCTACAACCACCAGTCATTAAGGGGCAGTTTTCTGGATTATTAAAACATTCAACAATATTTAAATTATCTTCTGTAATCTTAAGTATCTCCCCTAGATTTATATCTTTAGGATCCATGCCTAGTTTTAAACCGCCGCCACGTCCTTTAATGGAAATGACATAATTTGTTTTTGCTAATTTATGGATTATCTTTTTTAAATGATGTTCTGAAATTTGTAAAGCGTTAGCTAATTCCTCTACAGTGGCTAAGGAATCTTTTTTATCTGCTAAATAAATAAGAGCTCTGAAAGAGTAATCAGTAAATTTTGAAAGTTGCATATATAATCCTCTTTTCTTGTACTAATAAGTAGTATTATTTTATCAAAAAATAGTGTAAAATAAAATGTGCATTTTAATTGAACATTTTATTTTATCATGATATAGTATTTATAGAATAAATACAAAAATAATATTTAGGTAGATGGAGGTATATATTAATGATAACTAAAGATATGACAATTGGTGAAGTAATAAAAATGAAAGAAAATGCACCTGAAATATTAATGGGATTTGGTATGGGATGCGTAGGATGTCCATCAGCACAAGCTGAATGTATTGAAGATGCAGCAGAAATTCATGGAATAAACTTAACAGAATTATTAGAAGCATTAAATAAATAGTATAAGTATAGTAATAAACTCACAGAAGATATTTTCTGTGAGTTTATTTTTTTAGAAAGTGTTGACAATTAATGTAAGGAGTATATACTGTATATATAGAATATATACAGTAATGACTTTAAATACAGTTGGAAAAGAGGTAATTATGAGAATAGTTATATCAAATAGTTCAGGGATTCCTATATATGAACAAATAAAGGAAGGAATTAAAAGTTCTATTCTTTCAGGTGAATTACAGGAAGGGGAAATGCTTCCTTCTATAAGGCAATTGGCTAAAGAATTAAAAGTTAGTGTAATAACCACCACTAGAGCATATAATGATTTGCAATATGAAGGATTTGTAACAAATGTTCAAGGAAAGGGATGCTATGTACTAGCTCAAGATAACGAGATGTTAAAAGAACAGCAACTTAGAGAAATAGAAGAATGCTTTGAAAAAGCTATTGTGGCAGCTAAAAGGGCGCAGCTTAGCAGAGAAGAATTAAAAAATATGTTGGATTTTATCTTAGAGGAGGAAAGTTATGAATAATGTATTAGAGATAAACAACATTACTAAGGATTATAAAAAGTTTAAAATAGATAATATATCTTTTAATTTGCCAAAGGGGTATATTATGGGCTTTATAGGTGCTAATGGAGCAGGAAAGACTACTACTATTAAGCTTATATTAAATATGATAAAGAGAGACTCTGGAGAAATAAAGGTTTTTGGCCTTGATAATATAAGAGAGGAAGAAAGGATTAAGGAGCAAATTGGTGTAGTATTTGATGAATGCTATTACTTAGAAGATTGGACTCTAAATGATGTTGAAAAAGCTGTAAGTATGTTTTATAAGAATTGGAACAGCAGCATATATGAAAAGTATTTAAAGGAATTTAACTTAGCTAGAGATAAGAAAGTTAAAGATTTGTCTAGAGGAATGAGAATGAAGCTGATGATAGCAGTGGCCTTTTCTCACGAAGCAAAGCTTCTAATCTTAGATGAACCTACTAGTGGTTTAGATCCAGTGGCCAGAGATGAATTTTTAGATATCTTAAGAGATTATATAGAAGATGAAGAAAAAAGCGTAATATTTTCTTCACATATAACTTCTGATATAGAAAAAATAGCTGATTATATAACTTATATAAATAATGGCAAGATTATTTTTACAGGAGAAAAGGATGAGTTTTTAGAGAAATATTGCATTATCAAGGGTGGAAAAGAAGATATCACAGAAAGCCAGAAGAAAGAAATCATTGGCTTAAGAATCCATAGCACAGGTTTTGAAGGGCTTATTGAGCTTAAGAAAGCTGTAGGGTTCTCCAGCAAGGTAATTATTGAAAAAGCATCTCTTGATGAAATTATGATTTATATGAATAAGGAGGCCATGTAATAATGGAAAAAGTTTGTAAGTTTGCAAAATTAGATTTATTTATGGTAAAGCCATATTTGAAGAAGTATATGCTATTATTATTTGCAGTATCTATTCCAGTGATAATAACCACTAAAAATATATATATGATGTCATTTATAGCTATGTTTTATGGTGTAATAATGGTAAGCTATCCTTTTGCCTTAAGTGAAAAAAATAATATAGAGAATTTTTATGGTACCTTGTCATTAAAGAAGCGAAATATTGTTAATGGAAGATATATCTTTACTTTAGGGACAATGATATTTTTTACTATACTTTCTTATATTATTATGATAGTTGGAAATGTGATTTTAAGACAAGGCTTGGAGTATAGTGAACTATTATTTGTTTTAGTAACAGGTTTCTTTATGTCACTTATATTAGTGTCATTACAGCTTCCAACATATTTTAAATTAGGATATACTAAAGGAAAGATTTTCACTTATGTACCTTTTTTTGTGATAGCAATAGGAGTTCCTCTTCTTGGGAGTTTAATGGGAGAATCTACAGAAAAATTTAAAGCAATAGCAGCATATATAGAAAATAATCCAGTTATGGTCAGCATTTTCTTAATATTATGTGGCTTATTAATATTTGAAATATCTAATATAGTATCACAAAGGCTATATATAAATAGAACTGCATAAAAAAGTATATGGTGAAAACTACCTTGTAAGTTTATAATTGAAGCAAGGCTATATCAAATTAGGGTATTGTATAAAGAAATATTGACATTAAAAAAATAGTGAGATATATTGAGGAATATAGAGAGAGTCTGTATTCCTTTTTTTATTTTATAAAAGGAATATATGATTAGTGGAGGATTTGTATGGACGATAAATATGAAGTTAATTCAAGAATATTTAAAGCTTTAAGTGATGTGAATAGATTAAAGATCATTGACTTATTATCATATGAGGAGAAATGTGGATGCAAGATATTAGAACATTTTAATTTTACTCAACCTACATTATCACATCATATGAAAGTGTTAATAGAATGTGGATTGGTGGAAGCAAGAAAGTGTGGAACTTGGAATTATTATAAAATAAGCAATGAAAGTGCTAAGGAACTTATTAAATTTATCAAATCTATCACTAATAAAGACAATGATATTAATGGCAGTGAAATAGAGCAATAGCAGAAAACTTCAGCTATAGCTGGGGTTTTTATTATTTATTCATGAAAACTTATAGATTGACACTATATAGATAGTCATTTATATTAAATATAGATGAATATCTATATTTAGGAGTAGAGTTAAGATGAAAAAGATAGATTTAACTAAGGGAAAAGTAATAAATGTACTAACGGTGCTTGCACTACCAATAATGGCAACTTCACTTTTACAATTCACCTATAATCTTATTGATATGCTTTGGGTTGGTGCATTGGGAAGTGATGCAGTAGCTAGTGTGGGATCATCAAGTTTTTTTGTAGGTCTAGGCTATGCAATAAATTCAATGGTGGTAATAGGGACTACCATAAAACTTGCACAAGCTATTGGCAGGAAAGAAACTGAAAAAGAAAAGGAATACATTAATGCTGGGTTAGTTATAAATTTAATAATAGCATTAAGCTATGGCTTATTATTGATATTTTGTGGAAAAATATTTATAGACTTTTTAAATTTAAATAATACTATAGTAGAAAGAAATTCATTTTATTATTTAGCTATTAATGGACCAATTTTATTTTTTGGATTTTTTAATATGCTATATTCTAAAATTATAGGAAGTTATGGCAACAATAAAATAGCATTAATTATAAGTGCCATAGGAATTGTTTCAAATATAATATTAGATCCAATATTCATATATATATTTAATATGGGGGTATCAGGAGCTGCTTTGGCAACCTTGGTAGCTAATATTATCATGTTTTTATTATATAGAAGAAAATCTATGAGCTTTTTAAGATATTATAGAGGTGTTAAATTAGATTTTGTAAAAGTTAAAGAAATTTGTGTCTTAGGAATTCCAATGTCTTTCCAAAGAGTATTATTTACCTTGATAAATATAGTTTTGGCAAGAATAATTGGTGGTTTTGGTGCAAATGCCATAGCAGCTCAAAAAATTGGTCTGCAGATTGAATCCATAACATATATGGTAATAGGTGGGCTTCATGGAGCTATATCAAGTTTTGTAGGACAAAACTTTGGTGCAGGCAAATATAATAGGATTAAGGAAGGATATAAAACAGCATTAAAATTAGGTATACTTTATTCTTTAATAATGGTATTTGTATTCATATTTTTAAATAGGCCCATAATTAAACTTTTTATTAGTGAAAATGAAACTATAATAATTGCAGCTGATTATTTAAGAATAGTTGCTTTTTCACAAATATTTAGCACTATAGAAACTATATCCAATGGAACATTTACAGGTCTTGGATTA
This sequence comes from Clostridium sp. CAG:221, assembly GCA_000435835.1. GTDB lineage: Bacteria > Bacillota > Clostridia > Clostridiales > Clostridiaceae > Clostridium. Next base: position 67,443 of record FR883370.1, on the reverse strand, counting down.
CCTAAAATTCCATCAATTATAAGTATTGTCTTTACAGCACTAAGAGTACCTATGGCTTTGATGTTGGTGGGGAGATTTGGTGTAAATGGAGTATGGATGAGTATTTCCATTTCAAGTATATTAAAAGGTATAACATCGTACATTATGTACTTTATTGTTGTTAAGATGAAGCTATAATTTTATAAGTATTTGACCAGATAAATCTAATAGATTATATTAAATATAATTATAGAGAATTTAAGGAAGGAATATAAAAATGTTAAAGAAAATTAAAGAGTTATTTATACCACAACAACTTTTAAAGGGGAATTGTGGTATAGAGAGAGAAATGTTAAGAGTTGATAAAAATGGATATTTATCATTTACAGATCATCCAGAGATATTTGGAGATAAAGTTTTAAATCCCTACATAACTACAGATTTTTCAGAAAGTCAGGTGGAAGTAATAACGCCTGCCTTAGATAAAATAGAAGAAACATATAGTTTTTTAAAGGCACTTTATGACATAGTAGCTTTGGAGATAGGTGATGAAATTTTATGGCCACAATCAATGCCATGTTTTATTCCAGAAGATGATGAAATACCTGTAGCTAAATATAGTGAAGAGGGAAGAGAAGCAGAAGAATATAGAAATAAGCTTTTAAAAAAATATGGTGGAAAGAAGCAACTTATATCAGGAATCCACTACAATTATTCTTTTAATGAAGAAATTATAAGAAAATTATATGAAAGTAGTGACAAGGAATTAACATACAAGGAGTATAAAAATTCTATATATTTAAAGGTTGCAAGAAATTATTTAAGATATAGATGGATTATAGTTTATCTTCTAGGTGCAGCACCTGTAATACATGAAAGTTTTTTAAATGGATGCAGTTGTAAGCTTAAACAGATAAGCGAAGATGGGTATACTTTAGATGGTGCAGTTTCTCATAGAAATGGAGAATGTGGATATAGAAACAAAGAAGAACTTTATCCAAATTATGATACGGTGGAAGACTATGTTGAAAGCATCAATAAATATGTAAATGATGGAGTGATAGATAGCCATAAGGAATTATATAGCCAGGTAAGATTAAAAGCTAAAGAACCTAAGAATTTCTTAAATTCATTACTAGAGGATGGAATTAGCTATTTAGAATATAGAAGTATCGATATAAATCCCTTTGAAAAGGGTGGCATAAGCTTAAATGATTTATATTTCCTTCAATTATTAAATATATATATGCTTATTAAAGAAGAAAGTAGTTATGATAAGTGGCAGCAAGAAGCTGTAAGAAACCAACATTTAGTGGCTAAATATGGTATAGAAAATGTTGAATTAATTAAAGATGGAGAAATAATTGATAGAAGAAGCTGGGGCTTAGAAATACTAAATGAAATGAAGGCTATGAATTCAGAGCTGAATTTAGGAAAAGAAGATATAATCAATGAAGCAATAGCAAAAATGACAGATAGCTCATTAACTTATGCTTATAATTACAAAAAGCTTATAGAAGAAAAAGTATATATAAAGGCTAATGTAGATTTAGCTGAAGGTTATAAGGAAAGTGCGTATAATAATAGATTTAAGTTAGAAGGATTTGAGGATTTAGAACTTTCTACTCAAATATTAATGAAGGAAGCTATAAAAAGAGGAATTAAGACTGATATAGTAGATAGAAGCGAAAACTTTATTTCTTTAACAAAGGGAGAAAAGGTTGAATATGTAAAGCAAGCCACCAAGACATCAAAGGATAATTATGTAACAGTACTTATCATGGAAAATAAAACTGTTACTAAAAAGGTATTGGCTAAAGAAGGTATTAAGGTTCCAGTTGGTGAAGAGTTCGATAGTCTTGCAGAAGCAAAGATTTCTATAAATAATTATATAGAAAAGCCTATAGTTATAAAACCTAAATCAACTAATTTTGGTACTGGAATAAACATATTCCCTGAAGGAACAAATGCAGAAGATATAGAAAGAGCTTTTGAAATAGCATTTAAGTTTGATAAAACAGTGTTAATTGAAGAGTTTATCAAAGGAAAGGAATATAGATTCTTGGTTATTGATGATCAAGTTGTAGGAATACTTCATAGAGTGCCAGCAAATGTTTTAGGTGATGGAGTAAAAACCATAAGAGAATTAGTTGAATTAAAGAATCAAAATCCATTAAGAGGTAAGGGATATGTTACACCTCTTGAAAAAATAAACCTTGGTGAAAATGAAGCTATATTTTTAAAGCAACAAAATAAGAATTTTGATTATGTACCTCTTGCAGGAGAAACAGTGTATTTAAGAGAAAATTCCAACATAAGTACTGGTGGGGATAGTATAGATTACACAGATGATATACCACAAAAATTTAAAGATATTGCTGTAAAGGCAAGTAAAGCAGCAGGTGCTAAGATTTGTGGTGTAGATATGATGTTGGAGGATTATAGTGATGAAAATACTAATTACGCAATAATAGAAATTAACTTTAATCCAGCAATACATATACACTCATATCCATTTATAGGTACAGAAAGAAAAATTGCTGTAGAAGTACTTAAGTTATTAGAACTTGTATAGAACTTAATTTAAATAAAATATAAATAAAGGAGCTTCTATTAAAGGAAGTTCCTTTGTTCTTTTAGAACTAGAAAATAATTATAAGTAGTAATTGTTTTCAAGGAAAATCTATATTGACATATAAAGTAATTCCCGTTAATCTATGTTTTGTATGTAAAAAACAGTATAAATCTGTTTTAAACACATTAAATTTAGATGGGGCGTACAAGGAGTATGGCTAGCCATGATGCTTGATGAATGTATCAGAGCTGTAATATTCTATTTAAGATGGCAAAGAGGTACTTGGAGAGCAAAAGCACAAGGGTTATTACTGTAAAATATAATATAATAGGAGTGAACAAATGAGAAATTATAAAAAAGAGTGGTTTGGTAATATAAGATTTGATCTTTTAGCAGGATTAGTAGTATGTATGGCCTTAATACCTGAAGTTATAGGTTTTACCATTGTGGCAGGGGTAGACCCAATGATTGGAGTATACTCATCATTTTGCATTTCTGTAATCACAGCTATCTTTGGTGGAAGGACGGCAATGATATCAGCAGCTGCTGGATCAATGGCCTTAGTTCTTGCTGGACTTGTTAAAAGTCATGGGGTACAATATATGCTTGCTGCCACTATACTTACAGGAATTATTCAAGTTGTTCTTGGATATTTAAAGGTTGGTAAGTTGATAAAATATATACCAAGACCAGTAATACTTGGCTTTGTTAACGCATTAGGAATATTGATGTTTAAATCACAATTGGAGCATTTTAAGGGAACATACATTTTAATTGTCTTAGGGATAATTTCCATAGGAATAATATACTTACTACCAAAGATAACTAAGAGGATTCCATCACCTATAGTATCCATAGTGATAATATCAGCTATAGTTATAATATTTAACATTGATATTACAAGGCTTGGAGAAATGGGAGCAATTAATTCACAGCTGCCAAAATTTTTAATACCTAATATACCATTAAATTTAGAAACATTAAAGATAATTATGCCTTATTCTGTTTCATTGGCTTTAGTAGGTTTAATAGAATCATTGCTTACAGCGCAAATTGTTGATGAAAAGACAGAAAGTGAAAGTAATAAGAATCAGGAAAGTATTGGACAAGGTTTAGCCAATATAACTGCTGGTTTCTTTGGAGGAATAGCAGGCTGTGGTATGATAGGACAAACAGTTTTAAATATCACATATGGCGGTATAGGAAGGCTTTCAACTTTTTCAGCAGGTACGTTTATGCTTATATTTGTCATTGCTTTAAATAAGCTAGTTGTTCAAGTACCAGTGGTAGCCTTAGCATCAGTAATGATAGTGGTATCACTTACAACAATTGATTGGCAATCTATAAGAAGAATAAAAGATATGCCTATATCAGATACTTTTGTAATGTTATCTACAGTTGCAATTGTTGTGCTGACAGATAATTTAGCATATGGAGTTGTTCTTGGAGTAATCTTAAGTGCAGTGTTATTTGCCTTTAAGAGTGCTAATATAATAGTTGATAAAATGAGTATTAATGGAGTAACAACATATCTAGTAAAGGGGCCACTGTTCTTTGCAGCAACTGATAAATTTATAAATAGTTTTGATTATAATGAGGATATTAATGCTGTTGAAATAGATTTCTTAGAATCAAAGATAATGGATCAATCAGCTGTAGAAGCAATAGATAAAGTTATTGCTAAGTTTGAGAAAAAAGGAATTAAAGCAAAGGTAAGAATTTTAAATAAAGAATGTGTTAAAATATTTGAAAAACTATCATGTTTTAGTAATGTATAAAAAGCAAAAGCCACTAAATTGTTAGTTTAGTGGTTTTTGCTTTTTTACTGTTTTTATCATAGTTGTAAGTGAAGATGTTACCGATAATCTTTATTGGTTTATAATTTGCTGTTGTGGCTAAAAACAAAAGATCGGTAAATATATCATTATCTATATTATCTTTTTTCGCTCTAGCTTCCAATTGCTTAGAAAGTAGCAGTTTAGTCATAAAGCAGCCATTTTCATAAATTACTGTAGATACTTTTTTTGGAGATAAGCTATTACTTTGATAAGTGATTACATCACCTTCATAAATTTCATTATTTTTTGAATCATAAATTCCTGTAGGCATAAGCATAATTATATTTTCAAAGGAAACTTCTAAAGTTTTATCTCCATTTTCATAACAAACTATATTGTTTTTATAATCAATGGAAGTAACAAAAAAAGATTTTTTTAAACTTTTGTGATATATTTTAAATTTAAAATGATCTATCATATAATTCCCCCCTCAATAACATTATAACAAAAAGGAAAAAATTAACAATTAATTAACTATATTTAATTTATAAATCATTAAATTATTAAATTGTAAAATTATGCTTATAGGTAGATAATAAAACAAGTGTTTATTATCTATAAAATATGTAGTATTATAAAGTATGATATATATATATAGAATGGAGAAGATACAATGAATATAAATGTAGAAAATATTAAAGTTTTAAAAGTTGAACATAATGGAGAAACTATAGTTTTTAAAAGTGATGATATAGTATCATTAGAATATAAATCAGTATCAATCAAAGGAAGAATTGCACAAATAGGAGACACTGCTATTACAGTTGACTGCAGTACTATGTATAATTCACAAATACATGAAGTAGCTGTTAAAAATATAGAAATGATAGTTAAAGAAACTGCATTTAACAAGCAAAGAGAAGATAAGTTAACAGTTGAAAGTGCACCAGCAATTCAATTAGAAGAAAATGAAAGTGAAGCTGAAGAATTAAAATTAAATAATAATACAAGTAGTGATGAAGAAGAAAAGAGAGCTTTAGAGCCAATTTTAACAGCAAAAGAAAAGAACACAGTTTCAACATTAGATGCAGCAGAAGCTGAAAAAACTAAGGAAGAAGAAGAATTAGATGAATCAGTAAGCCTTTTTGGTAATATAAAAAGAAACTATGCACAAGGAATAAGCCCAATATTTAATAAATAAATTTTATTTATTAAATAATTATGAATGATGAATTAAGAATTATGAATTAAGGATGAAACTCGAAGAGTTTCTTATAATAATATTTTTGAACTCCCTATGGAGTTCTTACCTTAATTCATCATTCGTCATTCATAATTCATAATTGGAGAAAAATTATAATTTTTCTCCAATGGCTTGTCTGTTTTTAAAGGTATATGTATACTTATATCCTAAATCTTTAAGTAGTTGGTAGGATTCTTTTATGTGGAAGCCAACATCTTTTGTGAAGTGGGCATCTGAGCCACAAGTGATGATTTCACCACCACATTCTTTATATAGCTTTAGCATATCAATTCCAGGTAATGCTTCATTGCAGGCACTTCTTAAGCCAGAAGTATTAATTTCAATTCCTTTTCCATTGGCTACAATGCTTTTAAAGATTTCTCTTAACATTTCTTCATTTTTTCTAATATCACAAAGACCACATTTGTTAAAGGCATATCTTTTAATAAAATCCATATGGGCAATGACATCGATATTTTTTGATTTGCATAAAAGAAGAATTTCTTCAAAATAACGTTCATAAAGGTCATTTCCATCTAAACCTTCAGCAAAAGTATTCATACCTTGCCCATCAATACTATGAACAGAACCTAATATAAAATCTAAATTCATTTGAGATATTTCAGCAGAAATTTTTTCTTCTGTTAAATAAGGTTCACAAATTTCCAAACCTCTTTTGATTATAAGCTTACCATCATATAATTCCTTATGTTTTTCAATATCTTCTAAATATTTTGCCTTATCCATATATCCACAGCTACCTTTGCCTTCAATAACAGAAAAATGATCTGTTATGGCAATTTCAGCAAGCGACATTTGGATAGCTTTATCACATACATCTTTAATTGACTGAGTGGAGTCAAAAGAATGAAGTGTATGTAAATGGTAATCAGCAAGATGCATAGTATCCCTCCTAAAAATTTATATAATAAATGATTATAACATAAAAAGCCATTTCAACATATTTGAAATTTTCTTTTAAATAGTATAAATTTAAAGACTGATAATTTTAGCTTTATAATAGAATTATCAGTCTTTAAAAATCAGTAGATGATTTCCTGAGATTTTACTAATTTCTTTAAATTTTCATTGGTAGTAATAACTCTTGGTATTTTAATCTGACTTTTAGAAACACCTTTGCTATAAAGAAATTCCTTAAATTTTACAAATGAACCACAATTTAAAGGGACAACCTTTATAGGGGCTAGGCCATTACTATTACGAAAACGTCCATAAGCCAAATTGGATTTCTTCAATTCATCATCTAGAGTATTTTCAATAGATGAAATTAGCCTTTTAGAAGGGACATTTCTTAATTCCATGTAAAATACATATCTTCCAGGAGAAATAGAATTGTCAGCTATGGCAGTATAATCTATCAGATTTAAATTTAACTTAGCTACAGTTGATTTAATGCTAGTAGTTAAGTGTTCTTCAGTGGTTTTTTCTGACACCATATTAAGGACTTGGTTTCTCCTATAGAGGAATTCAATTTCTGGTGAATCATTATAAAATCCTAATACCTTAATAACATCACCTAAGCGATATCTATATAATCCAGCATAGTTTGTAATCATTATTTCATAGCATTCATTTATTTTAAGTTCATGTATGCAATAGGTTTTTGGTGATGGTTTATCATATTCATTGACGGGAATAAATTCATAAAAAACAGTGTCAGGAATAACTACATAGCTTATTTTAGAGGCATATGGGTTAATACCAATCATTGCTTCTGTTGCAGCGTAAGCTGTAGAGTAGATAGGAAGAGAGTCAGTATAATAATTAACTTTATCATCATATATGGAAAAATTAGCACCAGTAACAGTAGCAATATAAGCTAGTTTGGGCCATATTCTTCTACAAATTCCCTTAGTACCTTTTTCAAATTCATTTTTTAAGAAATCAGCTCTGGCAGCATCAGGTTCTAACATATTATTAAGAATTTTTCGTGTCTGTGAATCAAGTCCTAATTTAGAGTTTATAGAACCTTTTTGTATATCAGATATTAGCATGCTGTAATTATCCTCAAGACATCTAAGTAGATCCAGTATATTAGAAATAAAAGAAGAGGATATATACATTAAGTTATTTTCTTTTAAGGCAAATAATAAATGAAGATACTGGGATACTTCTTTATCACTAATTTTGAAGACTTCTATAGGAGAAGTATACATTAAAGGCAGAATCTTTTTAATTCCTTCCATTCCACCAGAGGTAGCAGAGCGTATAGGAATACCGCTTTTAGTGTAAGTAGTAGTAACTATATCAGCAATCATTAAACCTTTGCCAAAAGTGAAAGTATCCTTGAAATTATCATAAGAGTACTTTGGTGTTAATAAAGCCATATATTTTGAAGCTATAACTCTGCTTTTTTTAGTGACAGGTATTAATTTCTGTTTTCCTGTGGTTCCAGATGTATGGCCAAAGTATTCAATAGGGTCACTTACTAAGATATTAGTTTCGCCATTAGCCATTTTTTTGATATACTTTTCATAATCTACAGGGTTAGTTATAGGAACATTTTTTTTAAAATCTTCAATTGAATTTATAGATTTAAAATTATATTTAATTCCATACTCACAAGTAGCATTTGATTTGATAATGTCAAGTAAGGTTAAAGTATTGATTTTTAAAGTTTTTTTTGTATAGGAATTTAATTTTAGTTCAATGAGTTTTCCAGAGTAAATTAGACTTTTATATAGAAGTTTATTTAAAATTGTCGTAATAACACATCCTTTGTATTTTTACATAAGCATTATATGAATTGGATAAATGAATTGATACGAAGTTTAATAATAAAAAAATAAGGTAATAAATTTACCCCAAATTAAGGTATAATACTAAGTAATAATTAAAAGATAAATATTTTATAACATACAAATAAATAAGATAAAGATTGGGGGAGAAATATGAAAAAGACATTTGGAATATTTGCTCATGTGGATGCTGGAAAAACAACATTTAGCGAGCAAATTTTATACTATACTAAGAGTATACGAAAAAAAGGAAGAGTTGATTATAAAGAGGCATTTCTAGATAGTCAAAAGGTAGAGAAGGAAAGAGGAATCACTGTCTTTTCTGATGTAGGAACATTTTCATATGATGGTGATACTTATTATTTAATAGATACACCAGGACATATAGATTTTTCGCCAGAAATGGAAAGAACTTTAAGTATTCTTGATTATGCCATACTTGTAGTAAGTGCAGTGGAAGGAATACAAGGACATACAGAAACATTATGGAATTTATTAAAGAACCGTAAAATTCCTACATTTATTTTTATAAATAAGATAGATAGAGTAGGAGCAGATGTTAATAAAGTTTATCAGCAATTAAAAAGAAGGTTTAGTGAAGATATATGCCTTTTAAGTAACAATTCTTTGATGAATTTAAGTGATGAAGAAATAGAATTTATTGCAGGAAAAGATGAAGAGTTGTTAAATTTATACTTTGAAGATAATTATAATAATCAGTTATGGATTAATAAATTAAAATTTCTTGTAAAGGAAAGGCAAATTTTTGTAGCTAGTTCTGGTTCTGCATTACTAGACCAAGGAGTAAGAGAGTTTTTAGATATTTTTAATAAGCTTACAATGACTAATTATGAGCTAGCAGATATTTTTACTGGTAAAGTATTTAAAATTAGATATGATGAAAAAGGTACAAGAATAACATATATAAAAGCACTAAGTGGACTTTTAAAAGTTAAAGATGAATTAGTTTATAATCATAATGGCGAAGAAATAAGAGAAAAGGTAAATGAAATTAGAGCATATAATGGTGTCAAATATGAGATTAAAGATGTAGCTAGTGAAGGTGATGTGTTTGCAGTTACAGGTATTAGCAATATGAAGGCTGGAATGGGCATTGGAATAGAGGATTCTACAGAAGAAATGATTCCAACTCTGACGGCAAAGGTCTTATATGACAGTACGGTAAATATAAAAGAGGTATTAAAGTATTTAAAAATATTAGAAAGTGAAGAAAAAACATTAAATGTACAATATGATGAAATTCTAAAAGAAATGCATATTAATGTAATGGGAAAAATACAATTAGAAGTATTAAAGGAAATAATTCAAGAGAGATTTAATTTAAATGTTGAATTTGATAAACCAGAAATATTATATAAAGAAACCATTGGTAATGAAGTAAATGGATATGGTCATTTTGAACCATTAAGGCATTATGCAGAAGTACATTTAAAACTATTGCCAGGAGAACGTGGTGAAGGAATAGTATTTGAAAACAGATGTCATAATGATTATCTAACACCAGGACAACAAAATCTAATAAAGACCCATATCTTTGAGAAAAAGCATAGAGGAATATTAACAGGTTCAGAAATTGATGATATTAAAGTAATCTTGATTACAGGACGTGCTCATATTAAGCATACTGAAGGTGGCGATTTTAGGGAGGCTACTAAAAGGGCTTTAAGACAAGGTTTAGATAGTGCAGAAAATATTTTATTGGAGCCTTATTATAATTTTAAAATAGAAGTTGATAACCAATTATTAGGTAGAGTTTTAAGTGATGTTCAAAAGATGAATGGCACTTTTAATGAACAGCAGAGTGTAGGAGACAGAGTCATTATTACGGGAAGGGGACCGGTGGCTACATTTATGGATTACTCTTTAGAATTTCAGGCTTTAAGCAAAGGAAAAGGTGGACTTAGCTTAATGTATGGTGGATATGATGTATGTCATAATTCAGAAGAGGTTATAGAGAGAATAGGATATAATAAAGATGCTGATCCAGAATACACATCTTCATCAATATTCTGTGCTAAAGGAGTAGGATATAGCGTAAAAGGTGATGAAGTTGTGAATTATATGCACTGTTTAAAGAAATAATTATTACTGTAGTGCCTAAAAACTATTTTACGTTTTTAACAAAAGTTGTAGCATTTAAAGCAAAACTATCATAATTTAGATTGATTTGGCCTTTTTTAATTAAAGTATTATTTAATGGATTACTTTTATAAAAGAGTATAATTATAATTATTTAAAAGTTTATTTTTGGGGGAAAATAAAATGGAAAAAAGAAAACTAAATATTATTATTTTTATAGTAAGTATAATGTGTTCAGCAATAGCAATGGTGTATTTACCGGATATATTACCAAGTTATTTTGATGCAAAAGGAAATATAATTAGATATGCCAGTAAATATGAAAAGTTATTAATATATCCTATTGTATCATTACTGGTTAATGCATTATTAGATTTTATAGAAAAAAGGCTTTTTGATAATGAACATAGGCATATTTCAGGATTTTTCAAAACATATTTTATTATGTTTTTTGCTTTTGAAAATATAAAGGGAATTCTAAATGCTGTGAATATAAAAGTGCTTAATTCAGCAATGTTAATTTTTGTAATAGAGATATTTATGATAATAATATCATGGCAGTATAACATATTAATAGAGAAGAGTAATAAAAATAGAAGAAGACGAAAACGTGCATAAAAATAGGATAAACTAGAGGACTATTTTTCTTTAATGAATTTGAGAAAGGACAGCTTAGGCTGTCCTTTTTTTATGAAGCACTTATATATTTTGGAGTGGTCATTGTAGCTGGATTTAGTATAGAGTCCAATTTTTCTTTAGTAAGAATGCCGTTTTTTAGTACAAGCTTTCTTATTGGAATACCAGTTTTTAATGATGATTTAGCAATTTCAGCAGATTTTTTATAACCTATATAAGGGCATAAGGCAGTAGCAATACCAACACTTTCTTCAAGAAGTTCCAAGCAATGATCTTCATTGGCAGTTATGCCAATTATACAATTATCTACCAAGGTTGAAATAGCATGGCTTAATGTTTCTAGTGATTCAAAGAGATTATAAAATAAAATAGGCTCAAAAGCATTAAGTTCCAATTGTCCAGCTTCAGCAGCCATTGTTATAGTAAGATCATTTCCTATTACATTAAAGGTAACTTGGGATACTACTTCTGGAATAACAGGATTTATTTTGCCAGGCATTATGGAGGAACCATTTTGCTTAGCAGGAAGATTTATTTCTCCAATACCAGTTTTTGGTCCGCTGGATAAAAGTCTTAAGTCATTGCACATTTTTGAAAGATTAACGGCACAAGTTTTTAGAATTCCAGATACTGCAACGAAACAATCGATATTTTGTGTAGCGTCAATTAAGTCCCTAGCTTGCTTTAAGTCTAAATTAACTACAGTTTTTAAAGTTGGAACTATATTTTTTACATATGAAAGTGGTGCATTTATGGAAGTACCTATGGCTGTAGCTCCTAGGTTTACTGTTTTCATTTCATCTAAGCTTTTAATGAGCCTATCTATATCACGGCTAACCATTGTTGCATAAGCATTGAAGCATTGTCCCAAGCGTACAGGCACTGCATCTTGCAATTGAGTACGTCCCATCTTTAGGATATTTTCAAAAGCAAATGATTTAGCAATTAAGGCGTTATATAGCCTTTCCAGCTGTAAAATTACTTGATGTATCATTTTTATTGCAGTAATCTAACCAGCAGTAGGAAAGACATCATTGGTGGATTGGCACATATTTACATGATCATTGGGGTTTACAATATCATAATTACCTTTTTCACCGCCTAATATTTCTATGGCTCTATTAGCAACTACTTCGTTAATATTCATATTAGCTGAAGTACCTGCACCACCTTGTATAGGATCCACAATAAATTGATCATGGAGCTTTCCATGTATTATTTCATCGCAAGCTAGAATTATTGCATGGGATATATCTTTATTTAAATTATTGTATTTTCTATTTGTTAAGGCTGCAGCTTTTTTTATTTCTGCAAGAGAGATTTATATTTAATAAAAGGGGGAGTGTTAATGGATAAAATAGATAGAAAGCTTATAAAGCTATTACAAGAAAATGCAAGGTATCCTTTAAAATATCTGGCAGAACAGGTGTTTTTATCACCACCAGCAGTGGCAACGAGAATTGATAAATTGGAAAAATCAGGAGTTATTACTGGCTATAGCGCCAAGGTGGATAAATTGAAGTTAGGATACAATATAACAGCTTTTATTAATTTAGCCATGAGTCCAAAAGAAAAACCAGTATTTTATCCTTTTATAAATGCATGTCCAAATGTTATTGAATGTAATTGTGTAACTGGGGCTTACTCAATGCTTATTAAAGTTGCTTATGAAACAACTTTAGAATTAGATGCCTTTATAGGGCAGCTACAGAAGTTTGGAAATACTGAAACACAAATAGTTTTTTCAACACCAGTTGAGCATAGGGGCATAGAGATTCCTTTAGATATATAAATAGTTTAGTAGCTTTTTTATTCATAAGAGATGATTAAAAGTAAAAGACATAATGAATTTAGCTTAAGAAAATAAATAAAAAATTCATATAAAGACAAAAATAACTTTATCCATAAAGGAAAGGATAGAGTTATTTTTATGCTTAAAAGTTTAATAAAAAAATATAATGTTAATGTATATAGTATGTTAAAGAATGGTACTGTAGCAGTTATTACCATGTTTGGCGTATGGATATTATTTGGAGTTAAAAATATAATGATAGCTTTTCCTATTGCATTAACATCAACAGTATTAGGAAGGCAAAATTTTTATGTTAAGACTTTCTATAAAGTTATTTGGTTGATAATTTTAGATATGCTCATAGTGGTTACTTCATTTATATCCTCATTAAATCTTTATACTGGAATAATAATAAATTTTATATCAATATTTCTAATAATGTACAGCATAATTTCACAATATGATTTAACTTTTTATAAACCATTTATTATGCTTTATATATTTACTCAATATGCTACAGTATCTTTTAGTGAGCTACCAGAAAGGCTTTACTCAGTACTTTTTGGAGTGGCAGTTATTGTCTTAGCAAGCTTTATAAAGAAAATAAATGAAAAATCTGTATTAGGTAGCAGCATAGTTGTGTATATAAATATGTTAAAAGAGCAGGTGAAAAATATTAGGGAAAATCATTATTCAGATGAGCTTAAAAATAAATGTACTGGAAAGATGAGAGATTTGACTTATAAAATATATATAAGCAGACATAGAAAATATTTAACTACTAATATAGGAATCATTCAATTTAATCTTTTGATAAATTTAGAATATCTTAATTTGCTCTTAAAAGATATAGCTACAGAAAAAAATATAAAGGAAAAGGAACTTGCTGATATTGAGTTGTTGTTAGATAACTTTGAGAAATATACTTCAGGAAATATAGATGTGGTGGACTTAAAAGAAAAAGTAGAATATTTTATTAATGATAATATTAATAAGAGTGAGATTTTTGAACTTATTGGTAACATATTTATGGAAGTATATAAAAATTTAAAGCGTTTAGCTGAAATGAATAAAAGAGAAATTAATAAAGTATATAAACAGTGGCAAAGATCTGATTTAGATACATTTAAAAATGTTTTTAAAGAATATTTTAATGTAAATAGTATAAGGTTTAAGTTTGCTATAAGAATGGCTATAACATTGACAATAGCACTTTTAGTAGGAGAGTTTTTAGGATTTTATAAAATAATATGGGCAATTATAACAATTATGTCTATTATGCAACCATACTATGAAGATACTATAACAAAAGCAAGAGATAGAGTTAAAGGAAATATATTAGCCATATTGGTTACAGGAATTCTTATTAATATAGTTGATAATAAACTTATAACTATATTAATTCTAATAGGAGCTTTGTATCTTTTATATGGATTTAAAGAATATTATAAAATTTCATTATTTGCAGCTGTGGCATCAATTTGCGTATCATCATTAACTGAAAATATAAATGTATTAATATTTTTAAGAATAATATATGTCATAGCAGGAGTGATATTAGTTTTAATAGCAAATAAGATTATATTTCCTTATAGACTTAAAGATGGAGTAAGGCAGCTTGTGAAAAAAATAAGACGATATAATGAATATTTAATGGAAGATAGCAAGGATTATTTAAATAATAATAAAAATATTAATAATATAAGAGATGTAATAATTCATTTGATGCTTCTTATGCAGAAACTTAATCTTAGAAATATGCAGTATGGTGATGAGGGAATTAATAGATTTATAGAGATGAATAATTATTATTTGATTAAAATATCTTATGAGACACTTTTTTGTTTTCATAGCAATAGGAAAAATAAATATAATATCATAAAGGCATATGGTGAATTTAATAAATCAAATATGATTTTTAATGGATAGTGATAAATGAAAAGGATTTCTGCATATATAGTAGTGTAGTAATTAAATTGAAAGGAAGTCTAATGAAATACGAAAAAATATATCTTCCCTATTTATTTAATGCTTTGGAACCTTATATAGATAAAGAAACGGTAGAAATTCATTATACTAAGCATTTACAAGGCTATGTTGATAATTTAAATAGGGTGCTTAAAGGATATGAGAATTTTACAAAGGGTAAAACCATAGAGGATATATTAATGAATCCTAAAAAAATACCAAAGGAAATAAGGGAGAAAGTGATAAATAACGGAGGAGGAGTATATAATCATAATTTATACTTTTCAATTTTATATCCTAAGCCTAAAAGAAAACCTGAAGGAAAACTAATGGATAGAATAAAGAAGCAGTATGGTTCCTTTGAACAGTTGATAGAACTTATAAATGAAAATGCTTTAAATAGATTTGGTTCAGGTTATAGCTATCTTGTGAAAGAGAAATGTGGCAGATTACATGTTATGAGTACACTAAATCAAGATACACCACTTAGATGTGGTCTTAAACCAATTCTTTGTATAGATGTATGGGAACATGCTTATTATTTGAAATATAAAAATCTTAGAGGAAAATACCTGGAAAACATATGGCAAATAATAAATTGGGCTAAAGTAGAGGAATTATATAATTGTTAAAAAATACATAATGCAAAGCAGGTTTAGAAATATAATAGCAATATTTTAAGGGAAGCAAATAAAAATAAAGGAGATTGTGTTATGTATCATTAGTATAACAAAAGAAAAAAGTATATTGACAAATAATAATTATTAGTTAATAATAAAGATAAAGAATGTTTATACTAAGGAGAAAAAACATGAGTAATATATGTTTATGTAACAAAGTAACAAAAGAAACAATAGTTTTAGCAGTTAAAAATGGAGCTAAAACTTATGAAGAAGTTAAAGAAGCTACAGGTGCTGGAGCAGGATGCTGTAGAGGAGCAAGATGTAAAGGAAACATAGAAAAACTAATAGATGAAAATAAATAGTAGTTTTTTTAGAGGAGATTAGATAATCTTCTCTTTTTTATTTTATATAAATAAGTAATTGGGGCAATAATTATTAGTTAAATAGAATATAAATACTTTAGGATGGCTTTTTTTAAAAGCAATAGATATCAATGGAGTGAAAATATGAATAAGGCAATAATAAAGTATGCATACATCTTTATAAGTATGGCAATGGCTATAGTTATCATGTTATCTTCAAGATCACTATTAATTAAGATTGTGATAATTATATTACAGATACCTGTTAATATAATGTTAGACAGATATTTTTTTGATAAATTTTATAAAAATATAAAAATAATTAAATTAAAAAAATTAAACTTTTTAGGCTTGAATCCAAAGATAGAAATATTAATAGATATTTATGTTTTTTGCTTTGTATATATATTATTTTCAATATATATGTTAGGATATGATGTAAGCTTTATATCTAGCAAAGTTGCGAAAGTAATATTGATACTCCCTATAATTTTAGTAATAATTGATAGCTTATATAGTAAACATATAGATGTAAGAAAGCAGCAAGATGGAACAATTGTATATGGTGTAAGCTACAATGATAATGAAAATAGCAGCATATTTGGATTAAGAGTTGGCAAGTTTGATAAAGGGATAGTAATAGATGACTATATTTTTTATGATGAGGAAATAAACTTTACTACTTATAGTCAGGATTTTGAATTTATTTTTATTTTAAAAGATGAGAGTAAAATAGTAATTAAAGACAAGCGAGCAGTGAGATTTTTTAAAGAAATGTTTAAGTAATTGAAAATTAAAAATAAAAAATTAAAAATAAATGATAAATTGAGGAATAAACTCACAGAGTTTAAAAATAAGTTTTAAAAATTCTGTGAGTTTTATAATTATTCATAATTAACTAAACTTGTGAAAAGTATTTATGGTTAACTTTCATATAGTTTCATATAGTATATAGTAGAATGAATAAAAATAAAAAAGAGGATAGAATTTACAAAAAAATAAGGAGTGATATATATGAAAAAGTGCATATGTTGCGGAATGCCTATGAATAAGAAAAATGATTTTGCCATGGGAGATGAAAGTAAAGATTATTGTGTTTATTGTGCAAAAGAAGATGGCAGCATGAAATCATTTGATGAAGCTGTAGAGGGAATGGCTGAATATATGTCAGAAAGTGAAAAGATAGATAAGAATTTTGCTAGGAAAAAAGTATTAGAATATATGAAGTCAATGCCAGTATGGAAAGAAAATTTTTAAAAAGTAACTTAACTAAAGTTAATTTTTTTATTATACTTAATTAATGAGGTAAATAGGCATAATAAAAAAAGAGGTGATAGCAATGGTTCAAATAATAATGATGATAATAAATATAATAAATTTTTTGGCTATTTTTTATATGATTTTTAAAGAAAAGAGATCTGCCAATAGCATAATAGCCTGGGTGCTAGTAATTTATATTGCTCCAGTGATAGGATTTATTGCATTTTTATTAGTAGGAAGAAAAATGAATAATTCCAATATGTTTGGTATTAAAGAAATTGAAGCAAAATTATTTAAGGATTATATAAAGCAGATACATAAAGAAGGTTATATTGAAAAAGATAATAAAAACTTTGATATGATTAATTCCATAGAGCAAATGGGACATTCGCCTTATAGGGAAAATAATGAAGTTATGATGTATAGCGATGGAAAAGAATTCTTCACTGCTTTATTGGATGCTTTAAGAAAGGCTGAAAAGTGTATCAATATAGAATTTTATATATTTAAGATCGATGGAATAGGAAGTGAAATACTTTCAATTTTAGAAGAAAAAGCTGCAAAAGGTGTAGATGTAAGGCTTTTATATGATTCTGTTGGTAGCAGGACTTTAAATAAGAGGGTCCTTAAAAATTTCATTTCAGTAGGAGGTAAAACTGGTGAGTTCTTCCCATCATGGCTTAAGATAATAAATCTAAATATGAATTTTAGAAATCATAGAAAGATTGTTGTTATTGACAATAAAATAGGCTTTGTTGGAGGCTTTAATGTTGGAGATGAATATTTAGGTAAGAACGAGAAGTTTGGCTACTGGAGAGATACTCATGTAAAAATAGAAGGAGATGCTGTTAAGGATTTAAATTTAAGATTTCTAGCCGATTGGAGATATGCTACTAAAGAAGAAGTGGATATAGAACATATAGTTGAAGAAGAGAGCAGAGTATGTACAGGAAATAAAGGTATTCAAATATTATCAAGTGGACCAAATCTTAGTGATAGATTTGAAATTAAGCTTGCGTATTTAAAAATGATTCAAAAAGCAAAAAAGTATATTTATATACAATCTCCATATTTAATTATAGATAATAGTATATCTGATGCATTAAAGCTTGCTGCATTATCTGGTGTGGATGTAAGAATAATGATTCCTGGAAAAGGAGATCATCCATTTGTTTATTGGGCTAATCTTTCCTATGCAGGTGATCTTTTAGATTTTGGTGTAAAGATATATCATTATGATAGAAATGCATTCTTACATGCCAAAACTCTTGTTATAGATGATGAAATTTGCTCTGTAGGTACGGCTAATATGGATACTAGAAGTTTTGAGCTAAACTTTGAAATAAATGCATACATATATTCTAGTGACATAGCATGCAAGCAGAAAAAACAATTTGAGAAAGATATCCTAAAAAGCAATCAGCTTACTTTGAAAATGTATAAAGGAAGAAATAATAAAACGAAAATTAAAGAAGGTTTATCAAAACTATTTTCATCAATATTATAAAAGGAAAAACATGGATTATATTAATCCATGTTTTTTCATTAACAGTTAGTTTTTTTGGAAAAGTTATTTAATTCATCGATAAAAACTTGAATTGCCTTTGACATAGTAATGTTTTTTGGTGTTATATAAGAGAAATATCTGTTATATTCATCATTAAAGTTATTAATACAGATTTCTCCATTTGCAACAGCTTCTTCAGTAACTAGACTTGATGTAAGAGTGATTCCAAGGTTGTTTTTTACAGCTTCTTTAATAGCGTAGTTACTACCTAAAACTAATATTTTATTAGGAATTATCTTATTGCTTTCTAAGAACATATTGAAATATTCCCTAGTACCTGAACCATCCTCTCTTACAACCCATAAATGATTATTTAGCTCTTCAAAGGACTGGATATTTGTAAGTTCACTATTATTAGGATTAAAGGCTAAGACCAATTGATCCTTTAGGAAATATTCTTGATTAAAGCTTCCGGTGGAAGGAGTTCCTTCTATAAGTCCAATATCAAGAGTTAAGTCTTTTAAATGTGAACATATTAATGAAGTGTTTTCAATAATAATTTCCACATCTATGTCAGGGTATTTTTTTGAAAAAAGTGAAAGGAATTTAGGAAGAAAATATTCTCCTATGGTAAGACTTGCACCTACCTTTAAAGTGCCTTTTAATGAATTACTATTATCCTTAACTTCCATATATGTAATGTCAAGTAAATTTATTATTTCCTTTGCTCTTTCATATAATTTATATCCATTTTCTGTTATAAATATAGTTTTTTGTTTAACAGAACGATTTATTAAGGTAACACCAAAGGATCTTTCTAAATTTTTTATATGTGTACTAACGCTTGGTTGTGATAACTTTAAGTATTCTCCAGCTCTGGTAAAGTTTTTATATTCTACTACTGCAATAAAAGTTTTTAATTCTTCTAGCATAATATTCTCCTTTTAGAGTGATAATAAAAATATAAGCGTACTATCAAAAATGTTAATGATATTTATTTTTAATATTTATTTTACTTATGAATCTATGAAGATTATACTATACAAGTAACATCTAAGGGAATAGAATTCTAAAATAAATCTTTTAAACATAAGAAAAGGAAGGAAATAGGATGAGAAAAATAAAAGAAATATTTCCAGGTCTAGTGGTATCAGTATCAGTTGGAATAATAAGGATATTATTAGGAAGATTTATACCTAAACTTGGAGCCGCAACAATAGCTATATTTTTAGGAATGTTTGTAGGGAATTTATTCTTAAATCAAGATATATTCCAAAAAGGTTATAAATTTTCCGAAACTGATTTATTATCGTATTCAATAGTATTATTAGGAGCTACATTAAGTGTTTCAACACTTATGGAATTAGGTATAGGAGGCATTACATTTATAGTTGTACAAATGACTATAACTATAATTGGTGCTTTATATATAGGAAAAAAACTTGGCTTTGGACAAAACTTTAGATTTATGATGGCTAGTGGTAATGCTGTGTGTGGTTCATCGGCTATAGCAGCTACAGCACCGGTTATAGATGCAGATGATAAAGAAAAAGGCATTGTAATTACCATAGTAAATGTTACAGGTATATTTTTAATGTTTTTACTACCACTAATAGCTAACTTATTATATAATTTAGAACCTATGAAGACATCGGGATTAATTGGTGGTACATTACAATCTGTCGGACAAGTTGTTGCCAGTGGAGCCATGGTAAGTGAAGAGGTAAAGGACTTAGCAACAATATTTAAAATAGTAAGAGTTATTTTATTAGTAGTTGTTGTATTGATATTTGGACATTTAAAACATAAAACTAATGAGGAAATAGTTGAAGAAGAAATTAAAGATGTAAAGAAAGGGAAAGTTAAAGTACCTTGGTATGTAATAGGATTCTTTATTACATGTGCATTATTTTCAATAGGTATTATTTCACCAGCCTTATCAGATGTATGTAAGGCTGTAAGTAATAAGCTTGAAATATTTGCTTTAGCGGCAATAGGTTTAAAAGTTAATGTAAAAGACCTAATTAAGCAAGGGAAGGCAGTTTCTCTTTATGGATTATTTGTAGGTGTATTACAAATAATTTCAGCAGTGATTTTAATAAGTATATTTATAGTATAAGAAGATTTTTAGGATATAATAATTAAATTATTATATCCTTATTTTTATATAAAATGGTATAATTTTACATATAGACTATATGGATGGAAGGTGAGGAGATATGAAAGTAAACATTAATAAGTTTACAGGATTTTGTGGATGTGGTAAGGAACATAAGATTTTAGTGAAGGATATAATAATCGAAAGTGAAGCTATTAAAAAACTACCAGAAATCATGGAAAAAGAAGGATTTAAAAATATAACAATAATATGTGATGAAAATACTTATGTTGCAGCAGGAGAAGAGGTTGAAGAAGTTATTCCTAAAGGAAACTTTATAAAGTTAAAGTCTGAAAATCTTCATGCTAATGAAGTAGCAGTACAAAAAGTGTATGAATGCTTAGTAGCAGAAAGCGATGTCTTGATAGCATTAGGGGCAGGGACTATACATGATATAACTAGATATGTGGCATATAATAAAGATATTCCTTTTATATCTGTTCCTACAGCTGCAAGCGTAGATGGATTTACTTCTACAGTGGCTGATATGACTTGGAGAGGGTATAAAAAAACATTTACAGCAGTATCACCTATTTATGTAGTAGCTGATACAGATATATTTAAAGAAGCACCATATAGGCTTACAGCATCTGGAGTATCAGATTTAATAGGAAAATATATAGCTTTAGTTGATTGGAAAATCTCAAGTATAGTTATAGGGGAGTATATTTGTAATAGAATATGCAATATGGAAATAGATGCAATAAATAAAGTTTGCCAATGTGTAGATGAATTAGTGCTTGGTAATACGGAAGCTTATGAACAATTGATGTATGCTTTAATTATATCAGGACTTGCTATGCAAATAATAGGAAATTCAAGACCAGCTTCAGGAGCAGAGCATCATATGGCTAATTTGTGGGAAATGGAAGTAATAAATGAACATTTAAATGCATATCATGGAGAAAGGGTATCAGCAGCCTTAATATTAGTAATGGAGGAATATGAAAAAATAAAAAAGGCTATTGAAAATGAAAGGTGTAGAGTTAAGAAGTATTCTGGATTGGAAATGGATATGCTTAAAGAGGTATTTAGAGGTAGAGAAATGTATAATTCAATTATTAAAGAAAATACACCAGATCCATTATTAAATGTAAATAAAGTCATATTGCAAAATAGATTAGAAAATATTGCAGAAATATTAGAAAAGCTACCTACATTGGATTTTGTAAAGAATACATTAATGAGAGCAAAAGCTGTTACAACTTTTGAAGAGATAGGTTTGCCTCAGGGAATAAAAGAAAAGAGTCTTAGAATATCACCATATACGACCAATAGGCTTACCCTTATGAGACTTTCAAAGATGTTAGATTATTAATAATATAAGAAATGCTATAGAAATATAGCATTTTTTAACTGAATATAATAATTAATAAAATTGGAATATATTGTTGAGTATTTTTAAGGCCTATTATATAATATTAGAGAAAATAATAAAAAATAAGGAGAAAATAATGGTTATTATAGCTGTTTTTTGTGGAGTTTTATCTATTTTGATAAGCTGCATAGCTGTTTATCAATCAGAGCATTTTAATAAATTATCAAGAGAATTAAATAAAGATACTATGTTAATGATTGATTGCAATGAGAAGTCTATAAATAATTTACATAGTACACTTGAGGAGATAATAAACAAAGAGGAAACAAAATCTGAAATTATAGAGGAAGAGTTAACATTTATAAAAAATGAAATAGTACTGATAAAGATGAGCAATTATGATTTAGAAAATAAGTTTAGTGTATTACATAGCATTATGTATTTAAGTAATATGTTGGCATCAAAATCTATATCAGATTTAGAAATGTGGCTTGATAATGATGAACCTAAAGTTATCTTAAAGCTTTCAAAAGATATTAATCCAGAGGAATATAAAAATATTGATGTAAATTTAAAACAATTAGAGAAATACGGAATATGGATATGTTTGAATATAGATTTATATAGAAACATAAAAGAGAAAATAGAGATAAATTAGAAAATGATGAATGGGGAAATAAGATGGAGATTTTAACTATTATATTTAGTACTATATCAATAGCTATAAGCTTATATGCTTTGTATCAATCAGAATCATTTAATATAGAGACTAAAGAAATAAACAGTGAAACAAGAAAAATGATTGCTTCCAATGAAAAATCAATAAGCAATTTACATATTTCTTTAAGAGAAGTAATGGAAAAGGATTCCATAAGACTGAAAACAGATGGGTTAAGTATTATTAAGCTTCAAAGTTATAGTAAGTCATATAGTAAGATTGTTATGAAAGAAATTAGCAAACTATATAAAGTCTTAGATACAGTGAAGATGAATGAAATAGATAGCTGGTTAAACTCAGAAAAAGAGTCTATAGAAATAACTTTAAATAAAGAGCTAACAAGAGCTAATTATAATGATATGGAAAGTGTTTTTGAAAATGTAAGGAAGTATGGCATATGGATTACTGTAAATATAGCTGGTTATAATAATATTGAACGTGCTGGATAAAGAGATGTTATTTATAAAAAGGAGCTACGCTAGCTCCTTTTATTTTTATGGTGTTAAATATTTTTTTGATAACTCAGTAAGGATTTGAATATGGACTTCTTCATCAAGTATTATCCTATCAATAATTGAAATTATGTTGGAATCATTTATTTTTTTCTCGGCGCTAATATATTGTTTAATGGCGAGCTTTTCATCAGCAATATCATAATTTATCATTTCAGTTACATTTAAGCCATAGTTAACAAAGGAAGAATTCCAGTTTAAATTTCTATCTTTTTTGTTAATCCAGTATCCTGGGTTTCCACCAAGTTTTATTATTAGCTTACCTAAGATTTCTAAATGATACATTTCAACTATGGCAATAGATTCTAGGGCTTTTGAAATTTCAGGATATTGGTCTTCTGTTCTTAAGTGATGATATATATATTGAGATATGGCAGAAAATTCAGATACAGCACCAGCAAAGCTAGTTTGTATTATTTCAGCATAATGCTTATTTGGCTTAACAACAACTATTGGAGGATAAGGAAGCTTTGCTCTGTATAAGTCAAGATTATTTTCCATAATAAAAAAACTCCTAAAAACAATTATATATATAACTATGTTTAAGGAGCATTAATAATTACTATACAAGAATTAGTTTTATTTTTAGAGAATCAATTCTATTTTTCCATTCATCTGATAAATTTGCATCTGTAATGATAGTATCAAATTCATTCAAGTCAGCAAAGTAAGAAGAATTTACTTTGCCAAACTTTTCAGAATGTAAAAGAAGTATCTTTTCAAAGGAAGAGTTTAGAATTGCTTTTTTTGTAGCTACTTCATAATTGTTAGAGCAAGTAACACCAAGTGTTTCATGGACTCCAGAAGCAGAAACAAATACTTTAGAGGCTCTTATATTTTTAATTAAAGATATTCCTTCTGGAGACTCAAACATTTGTGTATTTGGATGATAGTATCCACCAGAAAAAATCATCTTTATATTTTTCTTTTTTCTTATAACATCTAAAATATTAGCATTATATAATAATGCTGTAATTTCTAAGCTATTATCAATATTCATAGCAAGTTTCTCAGTGGTAGTACCTGTATCAATAATAATTACATCATTATTTTTAATAAGCTTGGCAGCAGCTTTACCTATTTTATTTTTTTCATGTTCAAATTTAATTAATTCGTCATTGATATTATAATTTGAAGATAATTTATCTATACTATTAGATGGATTATAAATGGTTGCACCGTATACTTTAGTGACAATATTGTTAGATTTAAGAAACTCTAAATCACGCCTTATGGTCATTTCAGATACTTGTAAAATATTAGCAAGCTCCTTAACGGAAGCACCATTTTTTTCTTTTAGTATTTCAATTAGTTTGTTAGTTCTATCTAACTTTTTACTCATAATTATTTCACCTATAATAGTTTTTATTTTATTTAAATGAATACTTAATCTTAGAGATAGATTATTGGATTTAAAGTATCATTTAAATTTTAACATCTTTCAAGAGAGGATGCAAAAGTATGAACAAAAGATAATAAAATGTTAAAGTTCGCACAAAAAATGTTTGACTTATTTATAAGCGTTGCTTATTATAATAAATAGATAATTTAAAATGTCATAAAGAAAGAGGGAGTATTATGGATAAAAAAGAAATATTAAAACATATAGATCATACGTTATTAAAGGCTGTTGCTACTTGGGAAGATATAAAAGTATTATGTGATGAAGCTATTAAATATGAAACAGCTTCAGTATGTGTTCCTGCATGTTATATTTCACGTATTCATGAAACATATGGTGACAAAATTAATATTTGTACAGTAGTAGGATTCCCTTTAGGATATTCTGTTACAGAAGCTAAGGTTTTAGAAACAAGAAAAGCAATTGAAGATGGTGCCAATGAAATTGATATGGTTATCAACATTAGCGATGTTAAAAATGGAGACTTAGAAAAAGTAACTAAAGAAATAGCTGCTTTAAAGGAAGCTTGTGGAGATAAAATATTAAAGGTAATAATTGAAACTTGCTATTTAACTGAAGAGGAAAAAATAGCTATGTGTAAAGCTGTTACAGAAGCTGGTGCTGATTACATTAAAACTTCAACTGGATTTGGTACAGCAGGTGCAACTATAGAAGATATAAGATTATTTAAGAAATATATAGGGCCAAATGTAAAGATGAAGGCAGCAGGTGGTGTTAAGACTGTAGCTGATTTAGAAATGTTTATAAATGAAGGATGTGACAGAATAGGAACAAGTTCTGCTGTTAACATGCTTAAAGGTGAAGAAGTAACTGGATATTAATTAATTTTATTGATGTTTACTTGTTATAGTGTTAGAATAAAATATATTATATTAGGAGGAATAATTATGAAGGCAATTAGTATTAATAATCAAAATTTAATACATCATCATTACTGGTAGGCTTGGGCTGTCTTTATGGCAGATACAGGCCTAAGATTATTGGGTTTGTATCTGCTGGTAATGAAATAAAAGTGCTTCATAATTATTGAAAGCCATGCAGATTAATTTATCTGCATGGCTTTTTTTTATATAAATTAATTTTGAAAGGAAGTAATAAAATGAAAGACAATAAAATTAAACCATCAATATTACCAGGATTTATGGAACTATTACCTAGTGAACAGATTATTTTTGAGGATATTGTTAAAAAGATAAGAAAGGTATATGAAGAAAGTGGGTGTCTTCCTATGGATACTCCTATAATTGAAAAATCAGAAGTATTATTGGCAAAATCAGCAGGAGAAACTGAAAAGCAAGTATATAGATTTAATAAAGGTAAAAATGATTTATCTTTAAGATTTGATTTAACAGTACCATTATCTAGATATGTAGCTCAGTATTATAATGAACTCACTTTTCCATTTAAAAGGTATCAAATAGGAAAGGTATATAGGGGGGAAAGAAATCAGAAAGGAAGGTATAGAGAGTTTTATCAATGTGATTTAGATATCATAGGCAATGGAAAGCTTAGTATAGATAATGATGGATTTGTTATTAGTGTTATTAATAAAGCCTTTAAAGCCATAGGATTAGAAAATTTTAAATTTCAAATAAGCAATAGAAAAATATTAACATCTGTATTAAAGTATTTAAATATTGAAAATGATATGGAAGTATTAATTTTAATTGATAAGTATGAAAAAATATCTATAAGTGAATTTAATAATACTTTAATTTCTTATATAGGAGCAGAAAAGGCTGATATCATTAATAAAATAATGAATATAGATGGAAGTAATAAGGAGATATTAAAGCAGCTTAAAGAAATGAATATTAATGATGACACTTATTTAAAAGGTATAAATGAATTAGAAAGAGTACTAAGTATATTGAAGATTTTGGGAGTGTATGAAAAAAATTATAAGATTAATTTAAAAATTATAAGAGGGTTAGATTACTATACTGGAACAGTGGTTGAAACAGTATTAGAAGGTAATGAGCAGTATGGGTCAATATGCTCAGGAGGAAGATATGATAATTTAGCAGAAAATTATACTAAAAATATATTGCCTGGAGTTGGAATTTCCATAGGATTAACAAGATTATTTTTTGTTCTTAAGGAAATAGGATTTTTAAATAATTATAAGGTAGATAGAAATGAGAGATATCTTATAATTCCTATTGGGGATACTTTAGAAGCCTGTGGATTAATAAAAAATAAATTAGAGAAAGAAGAAAAATCTGTGGAAATATATTTTGAAAATACTAAGCTTAAGAAAATCATGGATTATGCTAACAAAGCAAGCTTTGATAAAGTTATCATAGTTGGCGAAGACGAAATTAAAAGTGGCGAATTTATGATAAGAAACATGAAGAATGGTCAAGTAGAAAAAATAACTTTATAGGAGATTGGATGAAAATTTTTGAATAAATAGCAGATATAGTGTATTATTAACAGTGGAAAAATGTATAAAATATGTATTAAGGATGATATTATGGCAGATGTTAATAATAAATTTTATATGGATTTAGCTAGTAATTTAAAAATAGACTGTGAAAAATGTTTTGGCTTTTGCTGCAGCGCACTTTATTTTGCCAAGGCTGAAGGATTCCCTGAAGACAAAGTGGCTGGAAAGCCATGTATGAATTTAAAGGAAGATTTTAAATGCAAGATCCATGAAAGCTTATCTAAAAAAGGGTTAAAAGGATGCACTACTTATGAGTGTTTTGGAGCAGGGCAAAAGATAGCTCAAGATACTTATAAAGGAGAAAGCTGGCTTGATAACAAAGAAAAGGCTAGTTAAATGTTTGACGCCTTTGTTAAAATGATGCAGCTTCATGAAATGTTATGGTATTTGGCAGAAGCTTATAGAATTGAAAGAGAAGGAAAAGCTAAGGATGCAATTAAAAAGGTTATTGATGAGACAAAAAATATTTCTAATTTAGCAGGAGATAAATTAATTAAATATGATTTAGTAGCACATAGGTTTAAGGTAAATAAATTACTCTTAAAAACCAGTGAAAGTGTAAGAAAATATTATAAGGGAAAATATAAAGGTAATTTTAAATGCAAGAAGTTTATGGCAGGAAGGCCTAATTTAATAAATGCTGACTTAAGAAGAAATGAATTAAGAGGAGAAAATTTAAGCAGTGCTCTTCTTATTGCAGCCAATTTAAGCAAGATGGATTTAAGTGGAATAGATTTTTTAGGCGCAGATTTAAGAGATACTGATATTACTGGAAGCAATTTAAGAAATGCAGTTTATCTTACACAATTTCAAATTAACTCTGCTAAAGGTGATGGGAAGACAGTCCTTCCGCCAACTTTACAGAGGCCGCTTAATTGGCTAAAATAAATTTTAAAAAGCCTATTGACCTTCACGCTGCGTAAAGGTGTATATTAAATTTGTCAGGAGGTGAAGAGGTTTGGAATATAGTATTAAAAAGTTAAGTGAAATTGCAGGGGTATCTACTAGAACACTTAGATATTATGATGAAATAGGACTTTTAAAGCCGGCAAGAGTTAGTTCATCAGGATACAGAATATACGGAAAAAAGCAAGTGGATATATTGCAGCAAATATTATTTTATAAAGAGCTTGGAATAAGCTTAGATGGAATAAAAGAAATAATACAAAATCCTAACTTTGATAGAATTAATGCTTTAAAAGAGCATAAAATTAAGCTTCTTGAAAAGAGAAAACAAATTGATATGCTTTTAGATAATGTGGAAAGAACATTATTAAGTTTAGATGGAGGTTGTAAAATGTCTGATAAAGAAAAGTTTAAAGGGTTTAAGAAAACTGTAATAGATGAAAATGAGAAAAAGTATGGAAAAGAAATTAGAAGTAAATATGGTGATGAAACCATTGATAAATCTAATGAAAAGTTTATGAAGATGTCAGAAGAAGAATACAATGAAGCAGATGCTTTAGCTAAGGAAATAATAGAACAATTAATTGCAGCTAAGAAAATAGGTGATCCATCATCTAAAGAAGCTCAAGCTTTAGCAGAATTGCATAAAAAATGGCTATCTATTTATTGGGATAAGTATTCTAAAGAAGCCCATGCAGGGGTGGCACAAATGTATGTGTGTGATGAAAGGTTTAAGGAGTACTATGACAAGCATGGAGAAGGTTTAGCAGAATTCTTAAGAGATGCAATTGTAGAATATACCAGTAGATAGTTAAATAAAAGAAAGATAATTAAAAGAAGATGTTCTCTTTAAGAATGAGAGCATCTTCTTGCCCTTAATTAAGATGATTTATGTTAGAACAGATATTGTTCTTTTTTAAAAAATTAGTCATGGTATTATAGCCAGAATTAAAAAGTTTTTCTTTATTGCTATAAGAGATATAAAAATCTGTAACAGCAATATCAAAGGTAGGTAGTTCTAAGGTATGGATATTATTTAGTGAGCTAAAATAAATAGATTCATTTTTAGCCATGCAGGCATCTATAATGTCCATTAAGTATTTGTTTAAAGAGCATTTTTCAGCATAAGTTATATTTTTATCTTGATTACTTATAAGTTTTAAGGCAAGGGTAGGATACTTTGTATTGCTATTAAAGAGCCAGATAGGGAGATTACTTATAAGTCCACCGTCTACTATGTAGCAGGAACCTTTAGGAGTTTTTATCTTTTCAGGGATAAATATTAAAGGTAGGCTTATACTCATTTTTACAGCTTTAGATATTTCAAAATTCAATGGATCAATATTATATTTTTTTAAATCTTCAGGAAGAATCAATATTTGTTTTTGAGTTATATCAGTAGCAATAAACCTTATATAATTGATATCTTTATTAATATCTTTAAAATATTTTTTTCCTTTCACACTATAAAGCTTTGTAAGTAACTCTTCAATGGCTGTAGTAGAAAAGATGCCTTTGGACTTGAAGAGGCTTAAATTTTTTCCTAAAAGCGGTATAGATGCCAATACGGTTTTATTAATATATAAGCTAAAATCAAGATCAAATAAGATTTTCTTTATTTCATAAGCTGAATAACCTACAGCCATAAGTGAAGTTATTAAGGCACCTACTGAAGTGCCAGCAAAGGAATTGAAGGTAAAACCGTAATCTTCCAGTGCGCATAAAGCACCTATATGAGCAATTCCTCGCACTCCTCCTCCTTCACATACCAAGTTAATTTTCATAAATATCACCTAAAAAAATATTTCTATAAATAGTTTAGCAAGAGAAATTAATATTGTGAAATATAAATATTGTGAAATATATATTAAAGGGAATTCCATAAGGAGTTCCCTTATTAATTCTCTATTTTACATTGTATATTATTAATTGTTTCTGTAATTTTCAACGTAAATATTAAAGTTCCATTTATCTAAGAATTCTTTAGCTGAATTGTAGCCGGAGTTAAAGAGTTTTTCTTTTTTTTCTTTTGATATATAGAAGTCTAATGTACTTATATCAAAGGTTGGTATATCAATGGTACGAATGGAATCTTTATTATTTAAATAAGCCTCTTCATTGGAGGAAATTGCAGTATCAATAATATTAAATAAATATTTTAAAAGTCCTGTGTCTTTGGCAGCAGTAAAGTTATCTTCATCATCACTTTTTAGCCTTAAACCAAAAGTTGGCCATCTTGGAATACCTTCCACATCAAAAAGCCATACTGGAAAATTACTGATTAATCCTCCATCTACCATAAAGCTTGATTTATCATTGTCTTCTATAAGGATAGGTTTAAAGATAAAGGGAATTGAAATGCTCATTCTGACAGCTTTAGCAATACTAAAATTCAAAGGGTCAATGTTGTATTTCACCAAGTCATCAGGCAAAACAACTAATTCCTTTCTTGTTGAGTCAGCTGTGATAATCTTTAGAGGGCTTGTACCATTGATAGATATATCCTTAAATTGGGTTTTACCTTTTGCTTTTAATTTTTCCTCCATAAATTTTTCCAGAGCATCACCTTTGAATATTCCTTTATTTTTTACAATACTTAAGAAAGGACCAGCTAAAGGAATCTTGCTTAGTGATGTTTTGTCCATGAAGTTCTTAAAGTCAAGAGCAAATGAAATTTCTTTTAGTTCATAACCTGTATAACCAACAGCTACTAAGGAAGCAAAAATAGCTCCAGCTGAGTTGCCAGCTATCTTTTTAAACTCATATCCATGTTCTTGTAGATAAGTAATTGCACCAGCTAGAGCAACCCCTTTAACTCCTCCGCCTTCACATACAAGATCAGCATTCATATAAATCACCTCCTAATTTTATTATATGCTTGTTATGTAAAGTTGTAGCAATTAAATTTCATTTTATAATAAAGAAGCAATATAAATTAAATTTTTCTAGCTCAAAAATGGAGAATAAGAATATTATAGAGAAAAAAGAAAATCCTAAAAGGTTGCAGAGAGAAATCAATAAGGAGCTTAAAAAGAAAACTATTGGAACAAAAGCACAAATTGCCTTGTCAAAAGCTTATGAAGAGAATAAAATTGAACGTAAGAAGAAAATCAAAGACAGTTTGTAATTAAACAGATAAAGAAAAAAGCATAAAGGCCATTAAAGGAGAAATGTATGAAAAAATGTTTATATTGTAAAAGAGAATTAGATAAAGATTACCTAGTTAATAAAATAGGGGAGTTTTGTAGTGAGGAGCATTATGATGAATACTTAAAATCTTTATCAAAGGAAGAATATATAGAGTTGCAACATTCATTGTGTGTATGTAGTGATGATTAATAGAAAAAAGATAGTAGAGTTTCTACTATCTTTTAAAACTATTGAATGCCTAAAGTATTCTTAGCGTCAGTTACTAATTTGTGTAATTCCATTCTTGCATCATGAGGAGCTCGTGCTAAAGCTCTTAATCCCTTAATAATCTCATCTTTAGATAATTTAGCATAATCCTTGGCTTTTTCAGAAAAAGTTGAATTATAATCATCCACAGATATAATTGCTTTATCAATTGAAGTTATAACTTCTGCATTAACTTTATCAACTTCAGCATTTCCTTTAGCAACATTAGTTTCTAAATCATTTTTAAATGATACTAAATCTCTTTTTAAATCCTCATAATTTCCGTTATAAACTGTTATAAACTCATCATATGTATCGTCAAAAGTGAAGTCATCTACATATATATCATATGTAGTATCTAAGGCATAATTATCAAAATAATAATTATATCTATCTGTCAAATATGTATAGTATTCTTCATTAGTAGGAGCAGCAGTGTTATTAGAATTATTATTTGTAGAATTGTCAGCTGCAGAGTTATCAGTTGTATTAGTGTTGTTAGAGTTATCTGAGACATTATTAGAAGTATCGTTGCCACATCCAGATAATAAAAGCATGCTTATAGATAGAGATACAATTAGTAAAGATTTAATTTTAAATTTCATTAAAAAGACCTCCTAAAATAATTTCTACATATAGTTTGCTTTAGAAAAAAATTTGTATACATTTTAGTGATAGAAAATATAAAAGCATCTTTTAATAATAGTTATTGATTAAGAAGTGAATATGATGAAGAATATTGACAAAAAATGTGTGGTGTGATAATCTGAAAACAAGTAGTTTTAAAAACTACGTTATTAGGTTTTGGATAAATTAAGTAAAATATAGAGGAATGGGGAAATAAAAATGATTAGAATAATATCAGATTCATCATCACTTTATTCAGAGAAAAAAGGTCAAAAAAAGAATATAACAATTGCCTCACTAACAGTACACATAAATGGTAAAAATTATAGAGAATACGAAGATATAGAAACAGAAGAATTTATAAATATAATAAATGAAGGACATATACCAACTTCATCTCAACCATCAATTGGACATGTTGTTGACATGTACAATCAGTATGAAGAAGATGAAATAATAAATATTTCAATGGCTGATGGTTTATCTGGTACATATAATTCAGCTTGTGTAGCAAGAGGAATGGCTAAAAATCCAGAGCGTATACATGTAATCAATTCAGAAACTTTATGTGGTCCACAAAAATATTTAGTAGACTTAGCAGTAACACTTGTGGAAGAAGGAAAAGAATGCAAAGAAATAGTTGATGAAATTAATAAGGCTTTAAAAGAATCTAAATCATATTTAATTCCACATGATTTTGATTATTTAGTGCGAGGTGGAAGAATATCTTCAATAGTTGGTAAGATAGGAAGTGCGATAAAGTTAGTTCCTGTAATGACAATGTCAGAGGATAAGAAATCTTTAGTAAAGTTTACCACAAAGCGTACTTATAAAAAAGCTGTTCAAAAGATAATAGAACAGATGGCAGAGGATGGTATAAATTCTCAACATAAGCTTTATGTTTATCATGCATGTAATGAAGAGGTGGCAGAGGAAGTTAAGAAAATAATATTATCAGCTATGCCAGATGCTGATATTGAAATGGGATTATTAGGACCAGCTTTCACTACTCAAGGTGGACCAGGATGTATTTCAATACAACATATTAAGAAGCATGATGCTTTAAAATAAGCTTTAATTAATCTAGAATTAAGGAATATACAGATAAATAATTGAATTGCTAAAACAATCATAACCCCTACAATATAAATTTAAATTATTTTGTAGGGGTTATGACTATTCTATAATAAATTGATCTAATATTTTACCTTTAATATTTATGGCTGTAATTTTAATATAATCATGGTATGAATCAGCAAGTAAATAATGATATTCGGCAATAGGTGCAACTATTACATCTTTCTTACTTTTATATTTATCTCTAAGCTTTTCACCAGCACCACCAGTTATAATTTGATATAAGTCTTTTAGATTATCAGTTTTATTTATAAGGCGTCTAGAGTAATTATGCTCATGTCCGCAAAAAACAGCATCAATGCTACATTCTTCTATAGTAACTAATAAATCATCACGATTA
This sequence comes from Clostridium sp. CAG:221, assembly GCA_000435835.1. Classification (GTDB taxonomy): domain Bacteria; phylum Bacillota; class Clostridia; order Clostridiales; family Clostridiaceae; genus Clostridium. The sequence goes on along the minus strand of FR883370.1, from coordinate 33,877 downwards.
GCTGTATATAAATCTAAACAGTGCCCTAAATGAGCTCCTGTTGGAAAAAGTGGAGAATGTATGAAAAGGAGTTTTTTCTTAGTGCAATCAGCTGTTATTTCCTTAAGCCAATTAAGAACTATTTCACTAACTTTTTGAATTTCACCATAGTGAAATGAGTTTAGAACAATAATCCGTATATTAGAAAAGTCTAAGAAGTATACTGTTTTATTATATTCCACAAGACAATTGCTTTCAGGAATCATATTATCATAAATTGATGCAAATATTTTTTCAAAGCGATCATCTGTAGGATTTATATTAACTTCATGATTACCAATTACAGGTAAAATATGGGCGCTTGGATAATGTTTATTTATTATGCTATTAAAATCTTCAAGTTGGAGTTTTAAAAGTTTAGGGTCTTTTGAACCAGCAATTGAATCGCCACAAATTACTATAAAATCAGGTGAAGGAGCATATTTTTTAGATGATTTTAACAAGCTATTTAAAACTTTTTTATTTATACCATTGTCTTTTCCTTTAGAATCCCCAAAAATAATAAATTTCATATAAACCTCTCCAAGAATAAGTAGTAAATATTTTAGATATTTATTATATAATTTTAAATTAATTATTTTTACATAATGTAAAGTTAATCTCTAAATTCAATAATAATATATGATGTACTTAATTTATTTGTCATAAATATAAATGGCATACGAAAAATTCATATGCCAAAGAAAACTAATTAATAAAAAATTTAAAAGAATAAAAATAATAATGGAAGCCAGTATAAGCTATTGTTAAAACCAAAATTTCCATAACCATAGTTTCCATAGTATCCATTATAGCATTGACAAGGATTACAGCAGCAGTTGTTATTATACATGCTAGTTACCTCCTGAACATTTATATACTACAGTATATTCAACATATTTTAAAAAGTGTCTAGTATTATATATTTATTTTTTGTGAATAGAATTACTATTAGGAGGCGAGTTAATGAAGAAGTCATTGTATTAATAAAAAGTTCAATAGATGAATTTCTTTTGTTATAGGTATAGGAAAATTTTGATGATGAATTATAAATAAAGTATAATTAAGGTATAAAAAATTAAGTGGATTTAAAAAAATAGTAGGTGAAAAAGGATGAAGATAGGGTTAGTTTTATCAGGTGGAGGCGGAAAAGGTGCATATGAACTTGGAGTATGGAAAGCATTAAAGGAGCTTAACTTAAATAAGTATATCTCAGTTTTTTCAGGAACATCTATTGGAGCTTTTAACGCAGCTTTATTTGCCATGGATGATTTGGAAAAAGCAGAAAAATTATGGGATGAAGTTACTATGGACAAGCTAGTACCAATCAGTAAAAAGGAATTAATAAAAAGAGGAATTGGACTATATTTAGGCGGAAAAAGCCCACAGCTTGCAATGAGATTCTTAAGTGATAAATTAGATCATGGTGCAATAAGTAATGAAGGCGCTATTGAAGTATTAAATAAGTATATTGATTGTAATAAAATTAATGAAAACAATAAAATATGTTATGCTGCATGTACTAAGATTCCAGAGTGTTCTGTTAAATATTTCAGAATAAATGATTATGAAGAGAATGAAGCTAGGAAAATGATTTTAGCTTCGGCATCACTTCCGTTAATTTATGATAGTACAGAAGTGTTAGGAGATAAATATATTGATGGTGGTATGGTGGATAATACGCCTATACAGCCAGTTTATGATGAGGGATGTGACATAATAATTGTTGTACTGCTTTCCAAGGAAGTAACAATAGATAGGAGTCTTTATCCAGAGGCAAAATTAATAATAATTTCTCCTGAAAGACTTGTGGAAAATACTTTAAATGGAACTTTGAATTTAGATGCAGATGCTAAAAGAATACGGATAAATGAAGGATATAATGATACTATGAACAAGCTTATGCCTATAGTGGAAATGGTAAAGTTTATTAAAGAAAAAGAAGAGGAGAAAGCTAATCCTAGATTATATAAAGCTTATAATTATTCTAAAAAGATAGTGGATAAATTTATATCTAGGTAAATAGATTTTTATAGAAATAGATTAATTGATAAATATATTATATAAATTTGTTAAAAATATTAAGGGAATATAATAATTAAATATGGAGATAAGAAATGAATGAACTTGTTTGCGAATTATGTAAAAGATCTGGCGTGCCTAAACTTACAGAACATCATCTTATTCCCAGGGAAAAGGGAGGAAGAGATAAGGAAACCGTATTGTTATGCGAAGATTGCCATAAACAAATTCATGCCTTATATACTAATAAGGAACTTGCCATGAGACTCAATACTTTAGAAAAACTTAAATGTGATTATAAGATTGAAAAATATCTTAAGTATGTAAAAAAGCAATGTCCATCAAAGAAGCTATCCATAAAAAAGTCTAGGGAAGTAAGAAAGAAAAGCAAGAGGTAAAGAATAAATAAAATACTTACAACTTAATTAGTTTAATATACCCATAAATAAGATAATATATCTTATTTATGGGTATATTTAGCTATTATATTTTTGAAAGAGATTCAAAATAACTAAACAACATAATATAGATAAAAATTATGATTTATTAATACTTAAAATAAGAAAAGTCTTTAAAGGGATATATGTAAGTGGTAAGATAAAGAAAGTAACCGGTTGTGTAACCGGTAAAATATAAAACTAGTTAAATTAACTAGTTTTATAATGTATTAATAATATTAAAACCTTTTGACTCCCTATAGTCTATTGAGGTTTTTACATGAACAGTTTTAAATGGCGTAGAATTATCTTTGATACGTGAAATAATTAATTCAGCTGCTAAATTGCCCATATCATAACTAGGAATAGTAATAGTAGTAAGTTGAGGTACTATAATTTTTGCCTCCAATGAACCATCAAACCCACATACTAAAGTATCTTCAGGAATAGAAATATTAATTGATTTTAAAGCATTTACCAATGATACAGCAATAAAATCATTTGCACAGATAAATGCATCAGGAAGTTTATCTAGTTTCTTAATATTATCTCTAAGCCATGAAGAATCTGAATATGGATTTGAATCATTATCTAATATACATGTGCTTTTATCAAGTTGAATATTATAATCAAGTAATGCTGAGCAGTATCCTTGCCAACGTTCATAAAAGCTTTGGCAATGATTAGGATCACCTACGAAACTTATATTTTTACAACCATTATTTATTAGGTTTTTAGTTACAGTATAAACACTATTATAATTTTCCATCAGTAGAATATCTGATTCAAGATTAGGACATTCTTTAGTAGTAGGGCAATCGATGAACAGTGTAGGAATTCCTAGCTTACAAATAAAGTTGCTATAATTAGCATCAAACATTTCTATGCAAATAATTGCATCTATTAATTCAGTTTGAAAGTTGCTTGGTAGCTTTCTAGAGAGTAAATCATCTTCTCTAATTATATATATTGATAACTTTATCCCCAAACTACTTATCTTTTTTTCAAATCCAGATAAAAATTTAGAACCAAAGTGTGAAGAGTTTGGCATATTAGTGGTAAAAAGTGCAATTTCTTTATTTTTAAAAGTAATATTTTTATTTTCTTGAGAAAAATTCTTATAGCCCATCTCAAATGCAGTTTGGATTACTTTCATCTTAGTATCTTCAGATATATTTCCAGTATTATTTAGCGCTTTGGAAACAGTGTTTCTTGATATATTTAATTTATCAGCTATATCTTGTGCTGTAATTTTCTTGTTTTGCATTATTTATAACTCCTCATTTTTACAAATTTACAAATTTTTAAAATATTTATAATAAGTATAGCAAACTAACTATAAAAATAAAAGATAAATACATAATTATTGTTACAAAAGTAAAAGAGTATAGTTTACAATATAAAAAGTATATAGTTTACAATATAAAAGTAAAATATTGGTAAATGTAACAAAAATAGTTGACAATGTAAAATAATGGTGATAATATTAGTTTATAGAGAAATGAAAATGTTTGCAATGGTATAAAGGTAAGCGGAATTGTTTCTAAAATTATAAGAAGGGATGAGATTATATTGAGAGAGCTAAAAAGTGATGTTTTAGTTACAAATGAAAAAATACAGGGAGAATTTTTCAGCAGTAAAAAGCAAGATTTAAAAGTAAGTATTTATAAAAAATTAGATTATATGAAAAAAAACTACCAGTTATATTTGTTTTTTACATTACCTCCATTACTGTTGTTAATAATTTTTAAGTATATTCCTATAGGTGGAATACTAATTGCTTTTGAAGACTATAACCCTATCAGTGGAATACTAGGAAGTGAGTGGGTTGGATTAAAACATTTCCAAAGATTTATGTCCTCACCAGATTTTATGACCTTACTGATGAATACTTTAAAATTAAGCGTTTATGGATTGTTATGGGGATTTCCAGTACCAATTATTTTAGCTTTACTTTTAACTAGGGTAAAAAGTGAAAGAATAAAGAAAATAGTGCAATTAATAATTTATGCACCAAACTTTATTTCTGTAATAGTAATATCAGGTATGATTATATTATTTTTATCTCCTGTTGGACCTGTAAATCAATTTTTGGGAACATCAATTAATTTTATGACTAAGCCAGAAGCATTCCGTACTATATATATTGCCAGTGGAATTTGGCAAGGGGCAGGTTGGGCGTCTATTATTTACACCGCAGCTCTTTCTAATTCAAGTAAGGAACTAACAGAAGCTGCTGTCATTGATGGAGCTAATATTTTTCAACAGATTTGGAATGTTGATATTCCAGCTATAAAGCCAATTATGATTATTCAATTTATTTTATCAGTAGGTGGAATAATGAGTATAGGATTTGAAAAAGCACTTGCTTTACAAACAAGTTTAAATATGCCTACATCTGATATATTAGCTACTTATACTTACAGAATGGGGTTACAGTTAGGTGATTATAGTTTCTCTACAGCAGTTGGATTATTTAACTCAGTAATAAATATAATACTACTTATTATGGTGAATGTAACTATAAAGAAAATGAACGAAGATGAAGAAGTAGGCTTATAGGAGGGTAAAATGGTAAAGAAAAGAAAAAGAAATCTTTCAATGTCAGATAAAATTATTTTAAATAGTGGATATATATTGCTAGGAATTTTTCTACTTGCTATTATAATTCCACTTGCATATATAGTTATTGCTTCATTTACAGATCCTACTGTGCTAAGCAGTGAAGGAATAACATTCGATTTTAGCAAATGGTCATTAGATGGATATAAGAGAGTTCTGCAAGATGATATGATTTTAAGAGGATTTTTAAATTCTATTTTTTATTCAATTTCATATGCAGTAATTTCAGTTGCAGTTACACTTATGGCAGCATATCCGTTATCAAAAGATAAGTTTGTGGGTAAGACATTTATAAACACTTTATATGTAATAACTATGTTTTTAGGTGGAGGATTAATCCCAACATATTTATTGATGGATAAATTAAATCTTTTAAACACTATATGGGCTATGTTATTACCAGGAGCCATAAATGTATGGAATATAATGCTTGCAAAAACATATTTTAAGTCACTACCTAAAGAATTAAGAGAAGCTTCATCTATAGATGGAGCAAGTGAAATAAAGCATTTCTTTAAAATAGTGTTACCAGTATGCAAACCAATTATAGCAGTATTGATGTTATACCAATTTGTAGCTCAATGGAATGGATATTTTGATGCAATGATTTATTTAGATGATTCTAAGCTACAGCCACTACAACTAGTAATAAGATCAATATTAATTCAAAATTCACCATCTACAGGAATGATAGCTGATATACAAAATATGGCTGAAATGTCTAAGATGGCCGAATTATTAAAGTATTCAACAATAGTAATTTCAAGTTTACCATTGTTAATTATGTATCCATTTTTCCAAAAATATTTTGATAAAGGTATAATGATGGGCTCAGTAAAAGGCTGATATTATATAAAAGGGAGAGAGTAAAATGAGAAAAAATAAGATAAAAAGAATTTTAAGTATTGTAATGTTAACTGTAGTAACTACATCTTTAAGTGCTTGTGGAAGTAAGAAGGAGGAAAATGTAACTGTACATTCTGATGTATCATTTCCACTAGAGGAAACTGCCACTTTAACTATGCTTACAAGTGCACCAGCAGTATCAGAACAAAATCCTAATAATAGACTTATATTTAAAAGATTACAAGAAAAAACTAATGTAGAAGTAGATTGGACATGCTATCCAGATGATCAATATGGCGATAAAAAAAGTTTAGCATTATCTAAAAAAGATACACTACCTGATGTAGTTTTTAATGCTGGAATGAGTAATTATGATTTACTTCGTTACTCTAAACAAGGCGTAATTATTGCTGTTGAAGATTTGATAGATGAATATATGCCTAATTTAAGCAAGATATTAAATGAAAATCCTGAGTATAGAAAGATGATAACAGCTCCTGATGGACATATATATTCATTCCCTTGGATTGAGGAATTAGGTACTGGAAAAGAAGCTATACAGGCTGTAGGAGATATGCCTTTTATAAATAAAAAATGGCTAGACGAATTAGGGTTAGAAGTACCAACTACAACTGATGAATTAGTTGAAGTGCTAAAAGCTTTTAGGGATAAGAAACCAGAAGGTAGAACAGATGTAATACCTATGACGTTCATTATAAATAATGGAGACCAAGATCCAGGAATATTATTAGGAGCTTTTGGAGAAGGGGACAATAGTGATCATTTTCTTGTAACAAATGATAAAAAGGTTATTTATTCAACTGTACAAGAGGGATATAAAGAAGGTATAAGCTGGCTTCATTCACTTCAAGAAGAAGGACTTATAGATCCAGAAGCATTTACACAAGATTGGGCAACTTATGTATCTAAAGGTAATAATGGAAGATATGGAATGTTCTTTACTTGGGATGCAGCAAATATAGTTACAAATCCAGAAGATTATATTGCATTACCAGCACTAGCAGGACCAAATGGGAACGTTAATGTACCAAGATCAAATGGAGCAGGTATAGACATTGGAAGATGTGTAATAACTACTGCTAATAAGAATTTAGAATTAACAGCAAAATGGATAGATGAATTATATGATCCATTACAATCAGTACAAGATAACTGGGGAACTTACGGAGATGAAGAACATCAAAATGTATTTGAACTAAAAGAAGATGGTTCATTAGCACATTTACCTTTAGGAGATACTTCACCTTGGGAAGTTAGAGTAAATCAAAATGTAGGTGGTCCTTTAGCAGTTCTTAATGAATACTATGGAAATTATACAACATGTCCAGAGGATGCCCAAGAAAGGTTAAATATACTCCATGAAACTTATGTAAAAGATATGAAGGCAGAGTATAACTATCCTGTATTACTTATGACTCAAGAAGATATAGAATTGTTTACTCAATATGAAACAGCAGTACGACAATATACTGAAAGAAAAAAAGCTGAATGGATTTTAAATGGAGGCATAGAAAAGGAATGGGATTCTTATCTTGATGAGATGGAAAAATTAGGGCTATCAAAAATGTTGGAAATAAAGCAAAAATATTTAGATGAATATTTTAAATAATAAACATACGCAAGTGGCAGATTGTCACTTGTGTTTACTGAAAAATATTAGAGGAGTGGATTAGGGTAATTATGAGTAGTTCAGTTTTAGAGAAAGCAAGAGATTATGAGAATAGATTTATTGAGAGTATAAAAAGCGAAGAAAGACCAGCTTTTCATATATCAGCACCAATTGGTTGGATTAATGATCCAAATGGATTTTCAATTTTTAATGAAGAATATCATTTGTTTTATCAATATAATCCATATGGTACAGTGTGGGGGCCAATGCATTGGGGGCATAGTAAATCAAAAGATATGATAAAGTGGCAACAGCTACCAGTAGCTATGGCACCAGATAGTAAATATGATATAGATGGATGTTTTTCAGGGAGTGCTATAGAAGATAATAATAAACATATACTTATGTATACTGGAGTAGTTGATAAGAAAAATGAAAATGGTGAGCATTATGTAAGACAAGTTCAATGTATAGCTATTGGTGATGGAGAAAATTATTTTAAGCTAGATAGTAATCCAGTTATAACTGATGAATTATTACCAGAAGGAAGCAGTTTTGAAGATTTTAGGGATCCTAAGATATGGAAAGAAGATGGAGATTTTTATTCAGTTGTTGCTAGTAGAAGTAAAGATGGTAGTGGACAGATATTAATGTTTAAGTCAGAGAATTTAAAAACTTGGGAGTTAGTTACTATCTTAGACAAGAGTGAAAATAAATTAGGTCGTATGTGGGAGTGTCCAGATTTCTTTAATATAGATGGAAAAAATGTACTTGTAATTTCACCACAAGAGGTTAGAGCTACCAAAGATGGATTCCATAATGGGAATAATACTGCATTTTTAATTGGAGAGTATGATAAAGAAAATAAAAAATTTAATAGAGAAAAAACAAAGGTAATAGATTTTGGATTAGATTTTTATGCACCTCAAACATTTGAAGATAAAGATGGTAGACGTATAATGATTGGATGGATGCATTCTTGGGAAAATAGAATTATTCCTAATGAGTTTAAATGGTGTGGAATGATGACAATACCAAGAGAAATTAGAATAAAAGATAATAATGTAATTCAAACGCCAATTAAGGAAATTGAAAATTACTATGGTGATACAGTAAAATATGAAAAAATAACTATAGATAAAGAAGTTTCGCTAGAAGGAATTAACGGAAGAGTACTTGATATGACTTTAGATATCGACGCTTCAAAAGCTGAAGAATTTGAAATCAAATTTGCAAAAAATAATGAGTATGAAACGATAATAAGATATTATTCAAAAAGAAATACAATAGAGTTTGATAGAAGTTATTCAGGAAAATATGGAGATATTCTTCATAAAAGAGAGATGAAGGTTAAAGATAATGATGGTAAGTTAAGAATGAGATTAGTTTTAGATAAATATTCTGCTGAAATATTTGCAAATGATGGAGAACAAGTAATGACTTCAACATTTTATACACCATTGGATGCACAAGATATAACACTTTCATCAAAAGGAAAATCAATACTTAGCATTGAAAAACATAAAATCGACATATAAATTATAAAAATTAATCAAAATATTTAAAGTTATAAAATAGAGTACTAGGAAATGGAGATTAAACTATTATGAAAAAAGTAATTTGTCCTGGAGAGGCGTTAATAGATTTTGTATCAACAGATGTAGGTAAATCATTAGAGAATACAAATGGATTTGTAAAAAAAGCTGGTGGGGCTCCAGCAAATGTAGCATCAGCTATATCTAAATTAGGAGCAGAAGCTTATTTTGCAGGAACTGTAGGAAAGGATGCTTTTGGAGCATTTATAGAAACTACTTTAAAAGCTAATAATATTAATACAAGTTTATTGTTTAAGCTAGAAAATCATAGTACTACATTAGCATTTGTTTCGTTAATGGAAGATGGAGAGAGAGATTTTGAATTCGCAAGGGATGCTGATTCGCTTTTATCAATTGATATGCTTAAGGATAAATTAGAGTGTTTTGATTTATTTCATTTTGGAAGTGCCACAGCATTTCTTGAAGGAGAATTGAAAAAAACATATTATAAATTAAAAGAGTATGCAGTTGAAAATAACAAGTTAATAACATTTGATGCTAATTATAGAGAAAATTTATTTGCTGATAAAAAAGAAGAATTTATTAAATGCTCTGTTGATTTTATAAAGGATAGTTTTATTGTAAAACTAAGTGATGAAGAAGCATTGTTAATTAGTGGTAAAAATGAAGTTAAAGAAGCTGCCCAGTATATTGTAAAATTAGGTTGTGAAAATTTGATTATAACATTAGGTAAAAAAGGCTCTTTAGTAACAACGAAGAAAACACAAGTATTAGTGCCAACAAAAGAAATGGTAATGATAGATGCTACAGGAGCAGGAGATGCTTTTATGGGAGCTGTCATTGCTCAGATTATAAATAAACCAGATAAAGATATTGTTGAAATTGTTAAACTAGCTAATTTAGTAGGAGGAATAACCACAACTAAAATAGGTGCACTTGAATCAATACCTACTTGGGAAGAAGTTGAAAAGTATAAATAAGGAAATACTGAGATTTAGTTAACTAAATCTCAGTATTTTTTATACGTATAAATATTAAGAAGTTGTCTCTCTTTGAATTAATTCAGTGTCTATATTAATATGTTCAATAGTTATAGGCATATTTTTATTTTTAGCATTAATTTGTCTAAGAATTAATTTCATTGAGTCCTCAGCAATTTTAACAATATCTTGCTTAACAGTGGTAATTGGAAGGATAGACTCCATAGAAATTGGTGAATTATCAAATCCTATTATTTCATATTCATCAGGTATATTTTTTTTATTTTTTATTAAAATATTCAATAAAATATTGGCATGAGTGTCATTGCTTAAAAATATACCTTTTTTTCCATTAGGATATTTTTTTTCAATGTCTTCATATATATTATAAATATTATGATAAGCTGTATCAAATGTACTTCCTATTTTAGAAAGATAACATTTATAATTAATGTTATTAGTCTCACAAGCAGTTTTAAACGCTTCAATACGTTTATAAGAAGGAGTGTCTTCCTTTACACCTCCGTTTATATGAATTAACATATCACAATTATTGTTAATTAGTAAATTAGTTGCTTGCAAAGAGCCATAATAATTATCACTATTAACACTTGAAATATACTTGTCTTCTCTTTCAATAGAGACTATAGTAATATTTAATTCACTTAGGGTTTTAGAATCTATAGAATGGCTTAGTATAATTAATCCTTCGATTTGATAAGCTAATAATTCGTGTATATAATTCATTTCTTCATCTCTATTGTTATTTCCAACAAATACTAAAAATTTATACTTGTATTTTGGATAAGTATTAATAAGAGAATCTAAAATTTGAGAATAGTAATGTAAAAATAAATCAGGAATAATAATACCAATCATTTCTGTTTTACCATTAGCTAAACTTCTAGCAACTTTATTTTCTTTGTAGTCTAATTCAACTAAAGCATTTTCAATTTTTTTCTTAGATTCTTCAGTTAAAGAATCAGGATTATTGAAATATCTAGAGATAGTTGTTTTAGAAAAGTTTGTTTTTTTTGCTATATCGTTAAATGTAATTTTTTTCTTCATACGCACCTCACCTAAGTATATTATATCAAAAAAGGATTTCAAATGAAAATAAAATGCTTATAGAACATTGACATGTAATCGATAACACGATAATATTACCTTAAAATAACCGCTTATGTTACCGGTTACTAAAACTAGGAGGGAATTATATGGGGAGACCTAAGATACATTTAACAGCACCGAGAAATTGGATTAATGATCCAAATGGATTTATTTATTATAAGGGAGAATATCATTTGTTTTATCAATATTTCCCATATGACTGTAGATGGGGAACAATGCATTGGGGACATGCTACCAGTGGTGATTTAATTAAGTGGAAACATCATCCTATAGCATTATATCCAACAAAAGAATATGATCAAAATAGATGTTTTTCAGGAACAGCGTTAATTAAGGATGATAAATTACATCTTTATTACACAGGAGTAAAATATGATAAACATAAAGTGGGAAATATTCATTCTCCATATGATAATGAGTCTTTTGAGTCATCACAAGTAAAAATATTTTCTGAAGATGGATATACATTTAATAATTTAGAAGATAAGAAAATAATTATAAAACCGATTATGGATGAAAAGTTAGGACATAGAACTCATACAAGAGATCCAAAAGTATGGAAATATAAAGATAGATATACGTTAATACTTGGGAGTAAGTTTATAGAAAGTGGTAGTGATAAGTTTACTGGAGAAGTTCTATTTTACACTAGTGAGGACGGCGAAAACTGGAGTTATAAAAATAGGTATTATGATAAAAAAATAGGAGATATGTGGGAATGTCCAGATTTATTTGAAGTCGATAATGAATATATATTAATTATGCTCCGGAACATTTAATAAGTGATGGAAATAATTACACTAATAATACTGTTTACTCAATAGTTGGCTTTGATGAAGAATCCTGTGATATGAAGATTGATGATGAAGTAATGATATTAGATGAGGGATTAGATTTATATGCAGCACAAACAAATATTGATAAATACGGAAATAGGATATTAATTGGATGGATGCGTATGCCTAGCAAGCCTTCTAATGAAGAGTGGATAGGAATGATGACACTACCAAGAAAAATAACAGTTAGGAAAAATCAAGTGTATTTTAGTATACCTGACTATATCGATGATAAGTTTAATAAAAAAATAGATATAGGCAAATTTGATATAAATAATCCATGTAAAATAAATGTTACGTTAAAAGAAAATAGTGTATTAGATATAGGAGGATACAAGATTTTCATAGAAGATGATAGAGTAGTAGTTGATAGAAGTGAAGTTTTTGTGGAGACAAATAAAGTATGAAAAATGTTTAAATCATCAATTTTAAAAGGAAAATATGAATTAAAAATATATATAGATAATGGAATAATAGAAGTGTTTATAAATGATGGCAAATATGTAATTTCCAATATAGTTTATGATTTAAAATCTTATGTAAAAGTTAATGGTATAGAGAAAATAGAAATAAATGAAATGATTTTTTAAATAATTATAAAAAATGTGGGAGGGCTAACTTTGAGTAAAGAGAAAATATATGAGAGAGCTGCAGCACAATTATTACAACTTATTGGAGGAAAAGACAATGTAATAAGTGCAGCTCATTGTGCAACAAGATTAAGAATTGTATTGAAGGACGACAAAAAGGTAAATATTAAAGAAATAGAAGAAGTTGATTTAGTTAAAGGTAGTTTTAATATCTGCTAAAAAAGCAAACGTATTGCAAAGGTTCTTAAAGGCTCTTGCAGATGTATTTGTACCAATATTACCAGCACTTGTTGCAGCAGGGTTATTAATGGGTCTTAATAATGTACTTACAGCTGAAGGTTTATTTATAAAGGGACAGTCATTGATAGAGGTATATCCTAAATTTACAGATTTGGCAGAAATGATAAATACTTTTTCTAGTGCTGCATTTACATTTTTACCAGTTTTAATTGGTTTTTCAGCAACTAAAATTTTTGGTGGAACGCCTGTTTTAGGTGCAGTTATTGGGGCTATAATGATTCATCCTGATTTATTAAATGGATATTCATATGGACAAGCACTTTTAGATGGAACAGTACCAGTTTGGAATATACTTGGTGTTGAAATTGCTAAAGTAGGATATCAAGGAACAGTATTACCAGTAATAGTATCCTCATTCATAATTTACTATTGTAGGACCTATTATGAGGACAGTAGGAGATTGGATGACTGCAGGAGTTATGTGGCTGTTTTTTGATTTGGGATTTATAGGAGGGGCAATTTATGGAGTAGTTTATCCACTATTAGTTATAACGGGAATGCATCATAGCTTAGTAACTGCAGAAACGCAAATATTAGCTAATATTGAAACATTAGGGGGATCACCTACATTTGCAGTAGTTGCAGCTTCTAATGTTGCACAAGGTGCAGCAGCACTTGCAGTATTCTTTATTATGAGAAAAAATGCAAAGATGAAGAGTATTGCTTCAGCATCAGGAATTTCAGCTCTATTAGGAATTACTGAGCCAGCCGTATTTGGGGTAAATTTAAAATTAAAGTATCCATTTGTAGGTGCATTAATAGGTTCTGCCGTAGGTTCAGCATATGCTACATTTATGAAAGTATTATCATTATCTCAAGGACCAGCTGGGTTACCTGGAGTTATAGTGATTAGACCAGAGTCTATGGTACAATATATGGTAACAATGGTTATTACATTTGTTACAGCAACTATAGCAACAATTTTGCTATCCACGGTTTTTCAAAAGAAAGAGAATAGCACTAACTAGATAATTTAATAAATATATAAGGCTGTATCAAAAAGTTTATTATTTTTGGTATAGCTTTATTGTTTTGAATAGATAGTTTTAAATATATGTAAGATTAATAAACTAATAATTATATTATACTTGAAATATGTTTTATTAATATATATAATATTGAAGGAATTAGTATGGTGCTTTTAGTTTATAAATATAAATAGGCAAAAGTTAAAAGGGAATGTGATGAAATTTCACAACAGCCCCCACTACTGTGATAGAGGATGAAAGCTAAAATTATAAATTCCATTGAGAGATTTTCTTGAGAAGGAGTTTAGTGAGTAAAGAGATTCTTAAGTCAGGAAACCTGCCATAACTTTAATAGTGTTTTTCTTTGGGAGGGAGAGAACAAAAAAGGAGAAAAAAATGAATAAATTATTTAAAAGGTTTGCAGCAATATCTTTATCCACTATGATTGCTTTTGGCTTAATTAGCTGTGGAAATAATGCAGAAAAAAAAGATAATACTGCAAATCAATCATCTCAAGTTGGAGAAGTAGTATATCCAGTAACTATAACAGATTCTTTTGGTAAAGAGGTAACTTTAGATAAGGAACCTAAAAAGATTATTTCTGTAGCACCTAACATAACAGAAATGATATATGAACTTGGAGCAGAAGGCAAACTTGTAGGAAGAACTGATTATTGTGATTATCCAAAAGAAGTAACAAATATTGAATCAATTGGTAGTTTAATGACGCCAGATATTGAAAAAATAATAAGCTTAGAACCAGATTTGGTAATTACTTCAACTCATTTTGATAAGGAAAATACAGCTAAACTTGAAGCAGCTGGTATTAAGATTATAGGATTATATGAAGAACATGATGTTGATGGTGTTTACACTATGATGGAAACATTAGGAAAAGCTTTAAATAAACAAGATGAAGCAACTAAGGATGTAGCTGCAATGAAATCTACTATTAAAGAAGTAACTGATGCTGTTAAAGATTTAGAAGAACCTACAGTTTATTATGTAGTAGGATATGGAGAATATGGTGATTTCTCTGCACCAGAAAATACTTTTGCAGGAGAAATTATTAAATTAGCTGGTGGAGATAATATAGTACCAGCACAAGACAATTGGTCATATAGTTTAGAAGCACTTTTAGAAGCAGATCCTGAAATAATCATTATAGGTAATGGTATGAAGGATGGATTTGAAACAGCTGAAGGATATAAGGAGTTAACTGCTGTTAAAGAAGGAAAAGTATACGAAATAGATAATAACTTAATAGACCGTCAAGGTTATAGAAATGCAGAAGGAGTAATGACTTTAGCAAAGATATTCCATCCAGAAGCCTTTCAACAATAGGAGGAGCATATTTTGGAATCAAAGAAAGCAAGAAACTATATTTATATTAGCTTATTGTGCGTTTTTTTATTCCTATGTATAGTGGTTTCTGCATCAGTAGGATCATCATCTATTAATCCAGTGGAAAGTTTAAAGCTTGTGCTTAATAAAATTCCTTTGATAAATAGAGTTATTGATACTACTGATATAAAGGAAATATATGAAGTAATTATTTGGAAGGTGCGCTTACCAAGAATTTTGCAAGCATCTCTTGTTGGAGGTGGGCTTGCAGTGGTAGGTTGCACCTTTCAAGCAGTATTTAGAAACTCTTTAGCAGATCCACATATATTAGGTATTTCATCAGGAGCATCATTAGGAGCAACAATTGCAATATTGTCAGGTTTAACACTTAATTTTTTAGGAATAGGTATTATTAGTATATTTGCTTTTATTGGAGCAATAGCAACTGTAATGTTGGTATATAAAGTAGGTGGCTTAGGTGGAAAAATAATAACTACAAATCTTTTATTAACTGGTACAGCTATAGGAACAATGTTAAGTTCTGTTATTTCACTACTTATGATTTACAATAGAGATAATTTAGAAAAAGTTTATTTATGGACACTAGGCAGTTTTTCTTCTGCCAATTGGAGCAAAGTATTATTTATGTTTATAGTATCTTTAATATCCGTAGTAATATTATTTGTTTTCAGTAGGGATTTAAATGTAATTCTTACAGGTGATGAGGTGGCAGCAAGTTTAGGAATAGATACTGTAAAATTAAAAAATCTACTTATAATTTTTTGTGCTATATTAGTTGCAGCAAGTGTATCAGTAAGTGGAACTATTGGATTTGTAGGGCTTATTATTCCTCATTGCATGAGATTACTAGTAGGTTCAGATCATAGATTACTTTTACCATTTTCATATTTTGGTGGAGCTGCATTTATGATAATATGTGATACTATAGCTAGAACAATAGCTGCTCCTACAGAAATACCTGTAGGAGTAATAACAGCTGTTTTTGGAGCACCATATTTTATATATTTACTTTATCGTAATTCAAAAAATGGAAAGTTTTGAGGTGGATTAGATGAATGAAAATATTTTATCAATTAGCAATCTAAGCTGGCAACCCAATAATGAAGAAAAATATATATTAAATGACATATCCAGTGATTTTAAAGAAGGTGGCTTTTATGGTATATTAGGGCCAAATGGTTCAGGAAAGACTTCTTTAATAAAACATATTCTTAGATTTTTAGAAGTGAAAGAAGGAAGCATTTCCTTAGATGAAAGAAACATAAATAAGTATTCAAGAAAAGAGTTGGCAGCGAATATTTCTTTTGTGCCTCAAAATGTTAATATGGATGTGAATTTTTCTGTATATGATATTATTGCTATGGGAAGAACTCCATATTTAAAAAGATTTCAAGATTTAACAATGGAAGATAAGAGAATTATCCAACATGCTATGGAAATTACAAATTGTGTTTATTTAAAAGATAAGATGTTTGCTAATTTAAGTGGTGGTGAATCACAAAGAGTATTAGTAGCTAGAGCTATAGCACAAGATACTAAGTATTTAATCTTAGATGAGCCTATTTCACATCTTGATATAAGATATCAAGTAGAATTGATGGAAACATTAAAAAGACTTAATGATGAGGAAAACAAGACAATTATTGCTATTTTGCATGATTTAAATTTAAGTTCAGCATATTGCAAAGATATAATACTTATGAAAAATGGGTCCATTTATTCTAAAGGAAGTGTAGAATCAGTACTTACTAAGGAAAATTTAAAGGATGTATATGAAATGGATTTTGAAATACAACGCTTAACTAAAAGTAATCAATTATTTTTTGTACCTTTGGTATCTGGATTATTAAATAAATATAAATAGAAAATATGCTATTATGAATTGCCCTCTGTCTATGTGACAGAGGGCAATTCATAATAGCATATATTTTTTTTAAAAATAAATTAAATATAATAAATAATAAATGATGTGGAAAGATATATAGTAGTAAATTTAAAGGAGGAATATAGAATGGAAAATAATATGGCTATGGAGTATCCAATGTTTTGTTATCAATGTGAACAAACAGCAGGGGGAAAAGGATGTACTAAGATGGGGGTATGTGGAAAAACACCAGAAGTAGCCAATCTACAAGATTTATTAATATTTCAGTTAAAAGGAATAAGTTGTTATGCAAATGAACTTATAAAAAAAGGAGAAAATGTTGATAAATCAATAATAGCTTTTATTGAAGATTGTTTATTTACAACATTGACAAATGTAAATTTTGATGCAGATAATCATGTTAAGTTATTAAGAGAATCTCAAAAAATAAAAGATGATTTAAAGAAGAAGGTTGGTAAGATTAAAAATGATACAGCTCATGTAACTTATACATTAAGAGAAACAAAAGCAGAAATGCTTGAAGATTCAAAAATAGCAGGAATTATGTATGATCAAGATTTAGATCCTGACATACGTTCATTAAGACAAACAATTGTATATGGATTAAAAGGTATAAGTGCTTATGGGCATCAAGCAAGATATTTAGGTTATTATGATGATCAAGTAGATAATTTTTATGTAAGAGCTTTGGAAGCAACAACAGATGATAGTTTATCAGTAGAGGAGCTTATAAGATGGACTATGAGAACTGGTGATATGAGTATTGCTGTAATGAAAAAATTAGATGAAGCAAATAATGAAGTATATGAACATCCTTCACCACATAAAGTAGATGTAAAGATTAAAAAGGGTCCTTTCATTATAGTTTCTGGTCATGACTTAAGAGATTTAGAGCAACTATTAGAACAAACTGAAGGAAAAGGTATAAACATATATACTCATGGAGAAATGCTACCTTCACATGGTTATCCAGGATTAAAGAAATATCCGCATTTGATTGGAAATTACGGAGGTGCATGGCAAGATCAACAAAAAGAATTTGATGGTATTCCTGGATGTATACTAATGACTACCAATTGTCTTATGAGACCAAGAGAAACATATAAGGATAGAATATTTACAACTAATGTTGTTGGATGGGATGGAGTTATAAATATACCAAAAGGAAAAGATGGTAAAAAAGATTTTACACCAATAATTGAAAAAGCATTAGAATTAGGTGGTTTTGAAGAAGACCAAGAACCACATGAAATTACTGTAGGATTTGGTCATCATGCAACTTTAAGTAATGCAGAAGCTATTGTAGAGGCAGTAAAGGATGGAAAAATAAGACACTTCTTTTTAATAGGAGGTTGTGATGGAGCAAGACTAGGTAGAAATTATTATACTGAATTTGCAAAGAAGGTACCTGATGATTGTATAATTCTTACTTTAGCATGTGGAAAGTATAGATTTAATAAATTAGATTTTGGTGAAGTAGCAGGTTTACCTAGATTATTAGATGTAGGACAATGTAATGATGCTTATTCAGCAGTTAGAATTGCAACAGCTCTTGCAGATGCATTTGGAACAGATGTAAATGGATTACCATTATCTTTTATTATTTCATGGTATGAACAAAAAGCAGTAGCAGATCTTTTGGCTTTATTGTCTCTTGGGGTAAAAGGAATATTTTTAGGGCCAACATTGCCAGCATTTTTAAGTCCTAACGTACTTCAATATCTTGTTGATACTTTTAATTTAAGACCTATAAGCACTGCAGAAGATGATTTAAAAACTTGTTTACAACAAGGAGTTTAATTTAAAGTTATTAAAAAAGTGATTGTTTTAGACTTAGAAAATAAGCTATAAAACAATCACTTTAATTACATAACGAAAAGATAAAGATATAAACTAAGAGGAATTTTAATTTGCGTAACAATTGTTACATAAGTTTTAATCATAGGAAGCTATACTAATATCATAGAAGATAAGAAAATTATAAAAAGGAGAAAAACAAATGAGTTTATTTTTAGGTAAAATACATTTTTGGTTATTTAATAAGGTATTATGGTTTGAAGGTTTAGAGGATGAAATTATAAAGTTAGCACAAGAAGAAGGTTTAAATGTGGAAGCATTAAGCGCTGAAATTAATGCTAAGTATGGACAAAAAACTGAAAATAAAAATTTAGAAGAAATAATAGACACAAGTAATATTCATGGATGGTTACAAAATAAAATTCATAGTGCAGAAGGAAGAATGGCAGCATGGACAAAAGCTATCTTAGAAAATAATGAAGCTGCAATTGGAAAATTAGAAAGTGTATATGCTAATCAAGGAATAAAAGCAGCTAAAGAAGTGAAAGAAGAAAAGGACATTATTAGTGCTAAAGAAATATATGATAGCATAAATGATTATATTCTTGATGGTATGCCTTGTGACAGAGTTAATGAAGTTATAATAGCTGAAGAAGACAAAGTGCAATGGAAAAGAAGAATATGTGTACATAAAGATATTTGGCAAAAAGAATCAATGGATGTGTCTGTATTCTATCAATTAAGAAATATATGGATAAAAGCATTTGTTCAAGAAATAAATAGTCAATATGAATATGTTGAAATAGATGAAAGTACAATGGAAATAAATAAAAAGTAATGAGGAATAAAGATATGAATGCTATAGAATTAATGAATGAAGAACATAAAAATATACTAAGAATCATTAAAGTTGTAAGGAAGGTATGTTTCAACATAATGAAGGGTACAGAAATTAATTATAAAGATTTAGAAGATATAATTGAATTCATTAGAAATTATGCTGATAGTCATCATCATAAAAAAGAAGAAGACATATTATTTAATAGGATTACTGAAAATTTAGGTCAGTTAGGAGAAAAGCTTGTAAAGCATGGAATGCTTGTGGAGCATGATTATGGAAGATTTTATATAAGTAATTTAGTTGAAGCTATTGAAAAGGTAAAAGGTGGCGATGAAGAAGCTAAGCTAGATATAATAGCAAATGCTATTTCATATACTCATCTAATGGAAAGACATATTGATAAGGAAGATAGGGTAGTATATACTTTTGCAGAAAGAAATTTAAAAGAAAATATATTAGATGAAATCAATAGTGAATGTTTAAAATTTGAAGATGATAATGAAACTGTAAAAAATAAATATTTAGAAATCTTAAGTAAATTAGAAGCCAAATATATTATGTAATGATAAGGTAGCAGAAGAGTAAATATCTGCTACCTTATTATTAATAATTAGAATCTAAAATCTCTTTTACCATCATTTAATTCACTCAAATGCTCCAGTACTATTTTCCTAACTTTTTCATTAGGTATTTTTTTAATTTCTGTAGCAATTACTTTTTCTCCATTTTCTTTTGTAATAGGAGAAGCATAATCTTCTAAATACTCCTTTAAAGTCATAAGGGCATTTGGTAAGCAGCAATTGGCTATTTGACCACTTTTCACAAGACTCATAAATCTATCGCCAGTTCTGCCTTCTCTGTAGCAGGCTGTACAGAAGCTAGGTATATGTCCCATTTCCAATAGCCAATTTACAATCTCGTCTAAAGTTCTGTCATCACTTATATCAAACTGAGCAGAGCTTTCCTCTTTTTTTTCTTTATTTACATATCCTCCAACGCTTGTACAAGAAGCACCACTTAATTGAGATACTCCAAGCTCTAATACTTTTTCTCTAGTTTTTTGTGACTCTCTAGTGGAAACTATTAAGCCAGTGTAAGGCACTGCAATTCTTAACACAGCAACTATCTTAGCAAAAATTTCATCAGAAATGGCATTGGCAAATTCATCAGGATTAATATCGTCAGCAGGTCTTATTCTTGGCACACTTATGGTATGAGGACCAACCCCCTTAGCTGCTTCCAAATGCTCAGCATGCATTAAAAGACCTACAAAATCATATCTATAAAGATTTAATCCAAATAATACTCCACAGCCAACATCATCAATACCACCATCCATGGCTCTATCCATTGCTTCTGTATGATAAGCATAATCATGTTTAGGACCAGTTGGGTGTAATTCTTCATAAGCTTCTTTATTGTAAGTTTCTTGGAATAAAATATATGTTCCTATACCGGCTTCCTTTAATTTTTTATAGTTTTCTACTGTAGTGGCAGCTATATTCACATTTACTCTTCTAATAGCTCCATTTTTATGCTTAATGCTATAAATTGTTTTTATGCTTTCAAGTACATATTCTATAGGATTATTAATGGGATCTTCACCAGTTTCTAAGGCAAGCCTTTTATGTCCCATATCTTGTAGTGCTATTACTTCTCTTTTTATTTCCTCTTGAGTAAGTTTCTTTCTAGGTATATGTTTATTTTTAAAATGATAAGGACAATATGTGCAGCCATTTACGCAATAATTTGATAAATATAGAGGTGCAAACATAACAATTCTATTACCATAAAATTTTTCTTTTATTTCTTTGGCTAAACTATAAATTTTATTATTTTCTTCTTCTAAATCACATTCAAGAAGTACAGCAGCTTCTCTATGGCTAAGGCCTTTACAATTTCTAGCCTTTTCAATTAGTTCATTGATTAATGTTTTATTATTTTTATTTTCTTCTGCATATTTAAGTGTTTCAAGTATTTCCTCATGATTTATAAACTCAGTTGCTTTATTTGATTTTACATTATACATATTTAAACATCTTCTTTCTTTAATAGTTTATTTAAAATTCTATTCTTTAATGTATACTAATTTACTTTAAATTACATATAAGTAAATTTTATCATAAAAAGTTACTTATATCAAAAGTTATAATAAGTAATAAATTATAGAAAAATAGTTTATTTTTACATAGATTTGTTAATAATAGATTTTGAAAGGAGAGATGTAATGTGGATTTAGAAAAAACATTCTTAAAAGCTTTTCTTAAAAACTTTGAAGAAGAATCATTTATTGTGAATTTATGGGATGGTGAAAAAGTAATTGTAGGAGAAGGTGAGCCTCAGTTTACCATTAATATAAAAAATCCTTTAAAAAAGAAGGATTTAATAAATAGTACGTCCTTAGCTTTTGGAGAAGCATACATGAATGGTAATGTTGAATTTGAAGGGGATTTATATACTATACTTGATGTGATTTTAAGGCATATTAATAAATTTAGTACTAAATTTGAAAACTTACCTCAAATTTTTCACAAAGTAACTAATAAGTCTAAGCAGAAAGAAGAAGTAACGTCACATTATGATATAGGAAATGATTTTTATAGCTTATGGCTTGATAAGACTTTAAGCTATTCTTGTGGGTATTTTCAAAATAACAATGATTCTTTATATGATGCGCAAATGAATAAAATAAATCATATATTAAAAAAACTTAATTTAAAAGATGGGTTATCTTTGCTTGATATAGGCTGTGGATGGGGAGGATTACTTATTGAGGCAGCTAAGCAGTACAAAGTAAAAGGACTAGGTATTACTTTAAGTGAAGAGCAGTATATTAAGTTTAAAGAACGTATAAAAGAAGAACATTTAGAAGAATATTTAGAAGTAAGATTAATGGATTATAGAGATTTAAAAAAATCTAAGATGAAGTTTGATAGAATTGTAAGCGTAGGAATGCTAGAACATGTAGGCAGATCAAATTATGATTTGTTTTTTGAAAATGTTGATGCAGTTTTAAAGGAAAGTGGTTTATTTCTATTACATTACATAAGCGGAATAAAAGAAAGTGAAGGAGATGCTTGGATTAAAAAATACATTTTTCCAGGAGGAGTGATTCCAACATTGAGAGAGATAATATATATTTCAGCAGAATATAATTATCATACTATAGATGTTGAGAGTCTTAGGATGCATTATACAAGAACACTTTTGGAATGGTATAAAAATTTCCAGAATAATAAAGACAAAGTTAAGGAAATGTTTGATGAGAAGTTTATTAGAATGTGGAGCCTATATCTTTGTTCTTGTGCAGCTGCATTTAATAATGGTGTAGTGGATCTTCATCAAATTTTATTTAGTAAAGGAATTAATAATAATTTACCAAGTACAAGAAAATATTTGTATGTAAAAGAATAAATATTTTATCAATAAATTATTAAAAAGCATAAATTAGAAAGTGAAATACTTTATTGAGGTAACAAATATTGGAATTAAAGGATTATATTTTGGTGTGGAAAAAGGATATAAATGTTGGTATTATACACAATTTAAAGGAAATTATTTATTTCATTCAATAATATATAATTTAGATGGAAGCATACGTGATGGTAGGTTAGGTATGAAGCTATCTGATGGATGTATAAGATTGGCAAAAGTTAATGCAAAATGGATATATGATAATGTTCCAGCTGGTAGCACAGTATATATTGAATAAGGGGAAAATGTCAAGATGAGCCTAAAAATGGCTCATCTTTTATTTTAACTCTGTTAAGTGATTCCAATATCTTTTAGGCATATATTGACGTCTAAGCTTTGGATTTTCTCGTTCTTTTATATTAACAGAGGAATAAAAAGTCTTCCAAAGATTTTCAAAGTAGCCATCGCTGTTACTATTTAAAAAGATATTAGCATCTTCTTTATTAAATTCTGTAATAGTAACATTTTTTTTATTATAAATAATGGCTGTATTTCTTTTTAAATCGTGTATTATAAAATTCTGATCAGAAAATCTCTTTGTAAAATGATTAATTAATAATGGAAGAATATTATGATCAGGTTCAATACTAGCATAAAAGTTTAGAGGTGTTATTTCTTTAAAGCGAACAAAACCAGTAAATCTATGGGCTTCGCAAGTAACACGACGGCTATATTTATCCACTAAAATAATTATATCATTGTTTTTAGCTAAATTAATGCTAGCACCGTAAGAATAGCAAAGCTTAAGATAATTTAGCACTAAGGTATCAGTTTCTTTTATGTCACTTAAGTACAAATGATATATTTTTATTAAAACTGAATTATCAAGTTTTGTTAGTATACTATTATATACACGTTCAAACTTATCTATTTCTGTTTTCACTTCTAATACTTCATTAAGTAATGAAGGAAGATAATCCTTATTTTTTGTTATGATGGAATCTTTTTCAGTATAAGCATAAAAAATAGCTGTAAATAATCCTTCAAAGCTATTATCATATACAAATTCTTTCAATATATCATCTCCTATAATTCACCTGTTAAAGATGTAGATTTATCATTTAACAAAAGAAGCTTATTATTTTCGCTTATAGAAGGAGCATCAAAGAAGCTAATTTGTTCTATATCTTCATCTATATAATTTAAATCTACTTTTGGCTTTAAGGCTTTTTTTATTTTAAGTTCATCAAAACTTACAGCACCAAAATATTTTCCGCGGCAAGTTATAAAATATTGTGCTCTCTTTAAAACTATTCCTAGTTTTTTTAAATCTAAAAAATCTAAGGAATTAACTCTTCTTGCACTAACTATTTTTTTAGCACCACGTATACCGATACCTGGTACTCTAATAAGCATTTCATATGGTGCTTTGTTAATTTCCACTGGAAAAAGATGAATATTGTTTAAAGCATAAGTAGTTTTTGGATCAAAATTAATATCAAAATTAGGATTGGCTTCATTTAATAACTCATTAGAATTAAAGCCATAAACTCTTAATAACCAATCACCTTGATATAACCTATGTTCTCTTAAAGTAGGTGGATTTTTTATATCAGGAAGATTTTTACCACTATTTACAGGAACATAAGCAGAGTAATAGACTCTTTTTAAAGCAAACTTATTATAGAGATTTTCAGAAAGTGTAAGGATATTTAAATCCGTTTCTTTTGTGGCTCCAACAATAAGCTGAGTACTTTGTCCGCCTGGTACAAAAATAGAAGAGTTTTTATACTTTCTACGTTCCTCTTTATTAATAATTATTTGATTTTTTATGTTCTTTATAGGTTTGAAAATTTCTTCTTTATTTTTTTCAGGTGCAAGTAGTTTTAAGGATTTATCAGAAGGGAGTTCTAAATTTACACTCATTCTATCCACAAGTCTGCCAGCTTTATTTATAAGTTCTTCATCAGCACCAGGAATAGCTTTTAAATGAATATACCCTCCAAAGTTATGCTCATTCCTTAATTTTTCAACTACTTCAGTAAGTATTTCCATAGTAAAATTAGCGTTTTTTATTATAGCAGAACTTAAAAATAATCCCTCAATATAATTACGTCTGTAAAAGTTCATAGTAAGATTCACTACTTCATCAGCTGTAAAAGTAGCTCTTTCAACATCATTAGATCTTCTGTTAATGCAGTAAGAGCAATCGTAGATGCAGCAATTAGTTAAGAGTATTTTTAATAGCGAAATACATCTACCATCAGGTGTAAAGCTATGACATATTCCACTAGAAGATGCAGAACCAAGGCTTCCTTTCTTTCCACCTCTGTTTGAACCAGAAGAAGAGCAAGAAACATCGCATTTAGCAGCTCCACTAAGGATTCTTAATTTTTCACTTAATTCCATATACATCACCACTTTTATATTATTAATAAAATTATAACTTAAGTGCTGTTTAAGAACAAGTGTTCTGATGAAGGAAAGTAAGTATTTATTATGGAATGAAAGAATTAAAATGGAAAAGTTACTTATTTGAAAGTTGTATACGAATAAATATTAAGTCATAGCATAAAGCAGAATTGAATAATAATAAGTATATAATAGCAGAGCTGTAATCATACAGCTTTTTAATATTTTGGAGGGAATTATGGGATTTAAAGAAGATATTAGAAAGTTTAATGAAAATCATAAGATGAATACAGTAAAGATTGGAGGAAGTAATTTTAATTATATACTTTCAGGTAATGGAGAGAAAAAGGTTGTATTATTTACTGGAGGAAGTGGCTTATATGAAGGATTTTATCGGCATATACAATTGCTGGAGAAAAAGTATACGGTAGTAGCTTTTGATTATCCAAAGGGGAAAGAAAATATTTATCAGTTAATTAATAGTGTTGCAGAATTTTTGAAGAGTATAAATTTTAACAAATCTTATTTAATTGGAGAATCATTAGGTGGATTAGTAACAGAGTTATTTATGAAAGAACATCCAGAAATGATAGAAGGTGTGGTGCTTACTAACACTGGAACTATAACTAGAAATATCTCTAATACCATAAGAAAAGAAGTTATTGATGGAATAAAATCTGCAATTAAGACTGTACAGATGACACCTGCATATATCTTAAAGTCAGCAGTAATAAAAAAGGCCTTAAAAAAGATTAAAGATGATTTTGATGGTACCATTGATAGCACATATGCTAAGGAATATGTAACATATCTTATGGAAAAAGTAAGTAAGGAAAAAGCTATATATCTATGTGGTATTGCTTTAGATTTTGCTGAAAATGTAACTTTTGATAAAGGAGATTTTAAAGATTTTAAAGGAGATATATGTATAATAAACACCAATGATGATGAGGTTTTTGATGAAAGAATTAAAGCTGAATTAAAGAAACTATTTGAAGATAGTATTAGTAAAACAATAAAAAATGGTGGACATGCATCATTTTTATTTAGACCAGAAGAGTATGTAAGGATGTTAGAAGATATAATCATTTAATAATTTATGAGTATTAGAAAAAGATATTAATAACTAGCTTGTTGCTAATTATTAATGTCTTTTTTTAATCACATTTTAAATAAAAAAATAATACTATAATATGCAAACCCATTTTTGTTTATGAATATGTACAGTATCATAATGTTTAATTATTCGAGAAAGATTAAGTAACCAGCTAAAAAACAAGGTCATAATAAAGTAGAAAATAAAATTCCATTAAATTAATAATAACTTTCTATTATTATTGGGGGAAGGTTTTATGATTATAGACAACGGAATTAATGAGGAAACGATTCTTCATGTGTGGAATTGGTCATTTAAAACCATAAAAGAAAATATCAAGGAAATAGTTAATGCAGGATATACTTGGATACAAATATCTCCAGTTCAAGGTACAAAAGATAAAAGTTTAGTAGTTAAGGATTGGTGGATGTTATATCAGCCAATTAATTTTAAAATAGGTAACTTTCAAATAGGAAGTAGATCAGAATTTATTGAAATGTGTGCAGAAGCTCATAGGTATGGATTAAAAGTAATGGTAGATGTGATATTAAATCACATGGCTAATAGAGGTGGAGGTAGTGATAGTAATTTCCCACATGAGACAGTTGAATCATTTATTAGAGATGACATTAATTTTTGGCATGAAAGAAAAAAAGTAGAGAATTGGAATGATAGATGGCAAGTTACTCATTGGTGTATAGGGCTTCCAGATCTAAACACATCCAATCACATGCTTCAAGATATGATTATAGATTTTCTAAATGACGTTATTGAATGTGGTGCAGATGGGCTAAGATTTGACGCAGCTAAGCATATTGAACTACCTGAAGATCCAGGTGGAAGTGATTTTTGGCCAAGAGTTATACAATCATTAAAAAATAAAGAAAAATTGTTTTTATATGGAGAAGTATTGCAGTGCGGAGCATCAAATTATGAAAAGTATACAAAATATATGAGATTATCAGCAGAAGGTTATAGTTATGCTATAAGGAGAAGTGTTGGTTATAAAGCAGAAAAAAATATTAATAATGCTAAAGAATATCAAGTACCTTATGGTGTTAATGGATCAAACTTAGTGACCTGGGTAGAATCTCATGATGATTATGCCAGTGATATTGAAAAAAGTTTTGCATTAAGTGAATGGCAGATAAAGATGGGATGGGCAATAATTGCAGCACGAAGTGAATCAATACCATTATTTTTCAATAGGCCTAAAGGTAAAATGTGGCTTGAAGGGACTATGGGAGAGGCAGGAAATGATTTCTGGAAAAGTAGTGAAATTGTTGCAATAAATAAATTTAGGTTAAAAATGAAAGGGGAAAAGGAAAAT
This sequence comes from Clostridium sp. CAG:221, assembly GCA_000435835.1. Classification (GTDB taxonomy): domain Bacteria; phylum Bacillota; class Clostridia; order Clostridiales; family Clostridiaceae; genus Clostridium. Next base: position 5,801 of record FR883370.1, on the reverse strand, counting down.
ATCATTACTTTAGGCAATAATCTAATGATTATTGAAAGAGGTAATAAAGGTGTAATAATGATTAATATTGGTCAGCGCTACCATATAAATATATATACTAGTTTAAAGGATGGCATGTATAAAGATAAAATTTCAGAAAAAGTATTCTATGTAAGAGATGGACAATTAAATGGAACTGTTGAAGAAGGAAAAATCTCAATAATATATCATGAAGTGGACGAAGATTTCATAGCAGAAGATATATATTATCTTCGTGATAATAAGGTGTTTTTCACAAATCCTTTAAGATGGAATAAACCAAGAGTATATATATATAAGGAAGTAAATCATAAAGCTATAGAGCTATCACAATGGCCAGGAAGAGAAATGTATAGAGAAGGAGAAAATATATATAGTTATCCAATTGAAGATTATTGGAGTAGCGGAAGAGTTATATTTACCAATGGTATTAGTCAGATACCTGAGTTTGCTAAAGAAGGATTGCTTATTTTAAAGAATAAATAAAATTTTAAAGTGTAACTTTATCTAAGTGTATGGTTATTTAGGAACTATAAACTTAGATAGAGTTGTTTTTTATTTATACATATTAAATAAAATGAAAAAATTTTAGTGAGTATCATAGAAAGAAAAATAATTAATATACTTTACTAAAACTAAATGAAGGAAGTGTTTAGTATGGCTATATTCAATAAAGAAGAAGGTTCAAAGATTATACTTACAGACCATAAGCTTATTATAAAAAAAGGTATTATAAAAAAGACATTTAAAAGACGAAAGATAAAGAGTATAAAAATCACAGAGGATTTTAAAATAAGTATTTTATATGGTAATAATATATATTCAATAATTATAGATAGGATAAATGAAGAAGAACTTCAGAGAATTAAGGAAATATTTGATGTGTTAAATAAAGAAAAAATACTTTTCTATTCTGAAGATAATAGGGTAAAGGAAAAGAGTTATATATTCATATGTATACTATTTTGGGGCTTATCAATTTTAAGTGGTTTTAAGATGATTTCTTTACAATATATTTTATTTGTTATAGGATTAGGGTATTTTATTGGTTTTTTATATATTAAATTGACACTACAATATAGTTATAAAGTACTATATAAGGCAAATACTAACGAATTTATAATTAAATACGGAATAAATAAGCAGATGAAAATATTTCTTAATGATGAACAATATAAGATAAAATATGATAGAGAAAAGCATAAATATTTGCTCAGGAAAAATAATAAAAAAATCATAAGTTTTTATAATGGAGTTATTTATCCTCTTTATTATAAAGACCATTTAAATAAGATGATGAAAGAAAAATTGGATATAGATTAATGAAATGTAATAAAATTAGGAAGGAGCTACAGCTTCTTCCTAATTTTTTACTTAGTAAAGTATGCAACACCAATACTTCCAGGGCCAACATGTAGCCCGATTATTGGTCCAATAGTATCAATTTGCACGTCTACACCTAATTGTTTTTTTATTTTTGCTGCTAGGCTAAGTCCTTCATCTTGACAATTTATATGATGGACAATAACTCCACCTAATTCTTTACCTTGCAAATCATTAACTAATGTAGTAACAAGAGTATCTACTGCTTTTTTCTTAGTTCTAACTTTGGTAAATACAGTAGTTTTTCCATCACAAACTGTTAGTATAGGTTTTATTTGAAAAAGAGTACCTAAAAGGGCTGAAGCTCCACCAATTCTTCCACCTTTTTTTAGATAGTCTAATGTATCAGGTGTAAATAAAAATCTGCTGTTATTAATAACAGAAGTACATACATCAATTACTTCCTCCATGGATTTACCAGCTGCTGCTGCTTTTGCAGCTTCAATGGCTACATATCCCATCTGCATACAGTTGCTTCTAGAATCAACAATTTCTATATGAGCAGTTGGATACTTTTCTAAAAGCATATTTTTTATAAGGTTAGCACTAGATACAGTACCGCTCATATCTGAAGAGATAAAAATACCAACTATAGAATTACCTTCTTTGATTATATTTTCAAAGGTATTATATATTTCATCTGGTGATGGCTGAGAAGATGAAGGGATTTCAGTGCTTTCTTCCATTTTGCTATAAAAAGTTTCATTGTCTAAATCAACTTCTCTTATAGATTCTCCATTCATAATTACGTTAAGAGATACTACAGATATGTCATATTTATTTATAAATTCCTCTGGTATATATGATGTGCTGTCTGTAACAATTTTTATTGCCATATATAGAGTCCTCCTCGTTATTCTTTTTAATTATATAATTATAGCTCAAAAGTTATAAAAAAAATTATTAATTATCAATAATTATCATAAATTTAATATTAATCCTTAGCAAGTACAATTAACAAAATATACTATAATTATATTATATTATATTACATAATTATTATATTTATAGAACAGTTGTCAAATAAATGAGAAAAAAATATTTAATAAACGAACATTATTTTCTTTTCATGAATAGTATAAAATGTAATGTATATTACAAGGAGAATAATGTAAATGAATGGCTATGAACTTATAAGAAAGCTACAGAGCAAGATGCAAGATCCTAATTTTGCTCAAAAGTTTAATAGATTAGCTCAAGAATTAAATAGTATTCCAGGATTACAACAGGAGATAATGAGAATAGCTCAAATCACTAATGAAAGAGAAAGGCAAAAAGCCATAAAAAGATTGCCGGATAATGTAAAAAACTCTGTTGCTGAATTAATTCAGTTATTAAATAATTAAATATATACCAAAAAGTTCCTCAATTAGAGGAGCTTTTACTTAATACTTAATAAATATATATTTGTTAATTAAAATACAAAGAGTAATTGAGTTACTTAGTGTAATAATATATAATAAGAATATATTTTTTAATTTATATAAATATACATATGATTTAAGGAGATATACAGATGAATATAGTTATAGTAGGAGCAGGGAAAGTAGGATATGCCTTGGCCAAATATCTTTCTATAGAAGGTGACAATGTTACTATAATAGATAATAATATTGCTGCTTTAGAAAGAATTAACAACAGTCTAGACGTAATGTGTGTTAAAGGAAATTGTACAAGTTTGAAGGTGCTTAATGAAGCAGGGGTTAAAGATGCAGATTTATTAATTTCTGTAACAAATAGTGATGAATTAAATATGCTTTGTTCTTTAGCTGCTAAAAAATTAGGTACTAAGTATACTATATCAAGAGTAAGAAACCCAGAATATGATGAGGACATAACTTTATTATCAGATGCTGTAGGAATTGACTTAGTAATTAATCCGGAAAAAGCTGCAGCTAATGAAATAGCAAAACTAATAAAGTTCCCATCAGTATGTAGTATAGATGATTTTTCCGAAGGAAAAGTAAATTTAATTGGATTTAAAATTACTCCTAATACTGACTTAGTGGGAAAGAGAATTTCTGAGCTAGGTTCTATTAGAGGTAATATATTATTTTGTGGAGTTGAAAGAAATGATGCAGTAATAATACCTAAAGGTGATTATGTTTTCCAAGTAGATGATAGAATATACGTTATTGGAGAGCATAAAGAAATTCAAGATTTCTTTAAAAGATTAGGAAAATATGAAAAAAGAGTTAAAAATTCAATGATTATTGGTGGAGGTAAGATAAGCTACTATTTAGCTAAGAAAATCAACGACGTTGGTGTAAGCTGCAAAATAATAGAAAAGAATATTAAAAAATGCGAAGAATTAACTGAGTTATTACCAGATTCAATAATAATTAATGGAGATGGTATGGATCAGCAATTGTTAATGTCTGAAAATTTAGGTGAAGTTAATAATTTTATTGCCTTAACTGATAGAGATGAAGATAATATAGTGGCTGCCTTGTTTGCAGCAAATAAGAGTGTTAATAACATTATTACTAAGGTTACAAGAGAAAATCATATCACTATAGCTGAAAGTGTAGGAATTAATTCAATAGTTAGTCCTAAACTTGCAACAGCTAATAAGATAATTAAATATGTAAGATCTCTTAAAGGGCAAAGAAAATACTTAATTGAAAACATGTATATGATTTGTAATGAAAAGGTTGAAGCAATAGAATTTATAGTGGATGAAAATACTAAAAATTTAAATAAAAAGTTCAAGGATATAACAATATCTGATGATATAATTTATGCAACTATAGTTAGAGATGATAAGATAATCATACCTACAGGAGATGACTGCTTAAAAATTAATGATAAAGTAATAGTTGTGTCACAAAATAAGAAGTTTGAAGAGATAATCTTCGGAGGTGACAAATAGCATGAATTATAGAGTAGTACTAAAGCTACTGGGTAATGTATTAAAATACGAAATCTTCCTTTTAATGATTCCATTCTTAGTAGCTTTATATTATGGTGATGGAGACGCATTATCATTTTTTATAACAATGGTGCTTATGTTACCTATAATGATTTTCTTATGTAATATTAGGACTGATAAGGAAGAAATATATGCAAAAGAAGGATTCCTAACAGTAGGATTAGCATGGATATTAATTTCAGTAGTAGGTGCACTTCCTTTTGTAATCAGTGGGGCAATTCCTTCATTTATTGATGCATTTTTTGAAACATCATCAGGTTTTACAACAACAGGAGCTTCTATATTAACAGAAATTGAATCACTTCCAAGAGGAATATTGTTTTGGAGAAGTTTTACCCATTGGATTGGAGGAATGGGATTCCTAATATTTATACTGGCATTAATACCATCATTATCAACTAATACAATATTTTTATTAAAAGCAGAAAGTCCAGGACCTAATCCAGGTAAAATAGTTCCTAAAATAAAAGAAACAGCAAAAATATTATATATGATTTATTTTATTATGACAGTGATAGAAACCATACTGCTTATGATGGCAGGATTATCACTATATGATGCTTTAATTCATGCATTAGGAACTGCAGGTACAGGTGGTTTTTCTAATATGAATAGCAGTGTTGCATCATTTAATAATCCAGCAGTTGAATGGATTATAACAATATTTATGTTGCTGTTTGGAGTTAACTTTGTGTTATATTTCCAAATGTTTAAAGGAGATTTTAAAAGCGTATTTAAATCTGAAGAGCTTAAATATTATATATTAATGGTAGTGGTATCAATTGTCCTTATTACAATAAATATAATTGATTTTAATGGAGGAAATATTGGTCTTTCAATTAGAGAATCATCATTCCAAGTTGCTTCAGTTATAACCACTACAGGATATGCCACAACAGACTTTAATCTATGGCCTACTTTTAGTAAAATCATATTAACATTACTAATGTTTGCTGGTGCCATGGCAGGATCAACAGGTGGAGGAATTAAAACCGTAAGAATAGTTTTAATTTTAAAAGCTATTAAAAGAGAAATAGATAAAATATTACATCCAAAGAGAATACAAAGAGTAAAAATGGATGGAAAAGTAGTTGAAGAAGAAGTAGTTTCAGGGGTATTATTATTTATTGGATCATACATAGTCATATCATTAATTGCTATTTTTATAGTAGCTTTAGATGGATTTGACTTAGTAACAACTACAACATCAGTTATTGCAACTATAAGTAACATAGGACCTGGATTTGAAATGGTGGGAGCTACAGGTAACTTTGCAGCCTTTTCACCTTTAAGTAAGATTGTTTTATCTTTCTGTATGTTAGCAGGAAGGCTGGAAATATATCCAATGCTAATTTTATTTAGCCCATCAATTTGGAGAAAAAAATACTAATTTATAAAAAAATCACACAGCTATGGCTGTGTGATTTTTTACAGACTGTTGACAAAGTGTCAACAGTCTTTAATTTTA
>FR883369.1:17306-23651 GCA_000435835.1 Clostridium sp. CAG:221 | reverse complement strand
AAAAAAAGACTGGGGGTATTTTATGAAAAGCGTAGGTGTATTTGATATTTTAGGGCCAATAATGGTTGGACCATCATCATCTCATACGGCAGGTGCAGCTAGACTTGGTAAGATAGCAAGGGCTGTTGCTGGAGGTGACATAAAAAAAGTTATATTTTTATTACATGGATCTTTTGCTAAAACATATAAGGGCCATGGTACAGATAGGGCTCTTGCAGCAGGTATATTAGGTATGGAACCTAGTGATTTAAGATTGAGAAATGCATTGGATATTGCAGAAGATGAAGGTATTAAAATAATTTTTCAAGAAGCTGATCTTGGAGACGTTCATCCTAATACAGTTAAGGTATTAATTGAAGGCAGAGAAGGCGAAGAATATGAAATGGTAGGTTCATCTATTGGTGGCGGAAGCATTATGGTTACAGAAGTAAATGGAAGTAAGATCGAATTTACTGGTGCATATCCAACACTAGTAATTTCTCATATGGATGTACCAGGAGTAGTATCACAAGTTACAGCACTATTATTTGAGCTAGATATAAACATAGCTTTTATGAAGGTAATTAGAAGTCAAAAAGGAAAAGAAGCAACTATGGTTTTTGAATTAGATGGGAAAATAAGCCAAGAAGCTGTAGAACAAATTAAAAGCTTTGGATACATAAAAAAAGTTATTATGATTAACCCAACTAAGGATGGTGAATAAAATGCTAGAAGCTAAAAATGGTGAAGAGTTATTAAGAATATGTGAAGCAGAGAATATTCCATTAAGTGAATATGCCATTAGAATAGAAATGGAAAAGGCAGAAATAACAAGAGAAGAAGCTTATTCTAGAATGAGAAATGTATTGGAAGTTATGAAAGATGGAGCTAATGAAGGTAGAGCTAAAGAAGTTCATTCAGTTAGTGGACTTATTGGTGGAGATGGCTATAAGATGCAGAAATACCTGGAAAACAATGAAACTTTAACAGGAGATGTCATTGTAAAAGCAATGGCCATGGCTCTATCATCATCAGAAGTAAATGCTTCTATGGGGAGAATAGTGGCTTGTCCTACAGCAGGATCTTGTGGTATATTGCCTGCAGTAGTTTTGTCAGCAGGAGAAAGACTTAAAAGAAGTGATGATGAGCTAATAAAGGCTTTATTTACTTCTTCGGCAGTAGGAATGATTATAGGAAGAAATGCAACTCTTTCAGGAGCAGAAGGAGGATGTCAAGCAGAATGTGGTTCGGCGTCAGCTATGGCAGCAGCTGCTGTAGTTGAGATGATGGGTGGAACGCCAAAGATGTGCTTAGATGCAGCTGCTATAGTCTTAAAAAACATATTAGGATTAGTATGTGATCCTGTTGCTGGATTAGTAGAAATACCATGTGCTAAAAGAAATGCTGCTGGTGCCGTAAGTGCATTATCAACAGCAGAGTTAGTTATGGCTGGTGTTAGCTCTCATATTCCTTTTGATGATGCAGTAACAGCTATGTATCAAGTAGGTAAGAGCCTTCCATCTGAACTTAGAGAAACTGCCTTAGGTGGAGTTGCAATTACAAAAGCAGGATTAGTATTAAAGAAAAAGGTCTTTGGTGATGAACAGTAAGACCATCATGAGAATACAGTGGGCAATTTAATTTGTCCACTTTTATAATATATAACTAAAGGTGTAATCTTTTAACACTATTGATTAAATAAGAATACTATATTATAGGCATGTTGCACTCTAGATAATAAAGTGAGGATAATAAAAAATGAAACTTAGCAAAGGATTGATTGCTGGTATTTTAGAGAAGGAAAGGAAAACAAATCCCAAAGTACATTATATTTCAGATATAACTAAAGCCAATGATTTTGCAGAAGTAGTAAGAATTTTTAATGGAAGAAGTATAATGGCTTATGGAATTGAAGAAATTCATGAAATAACTGCAGAAAGTAATTCATTAGTAATTGGATTAGAAACGTTGGATAATGGAAAGATATTAGCAATGGAAAGAGCATTGAGAATAGCTAAGAAACGAGAAGTACCAGTATTATTGGATTTGTCAGGAGTAAATCTTTCATTATATAGAAAAAATACAGCGTTAAGTTTTTTGAATAGATACACAATAGATCTTGTAAAAGGAACGGTAGAAGAAGTACAAGCTTTGATAAGGTCACAGAAAAGAAATAGATGTAAGGAAAAGAATATAAAGGCTGAATATAGAGATTTTGCTATAAAAAATAAGGTTTTTTTGCTGGTAGAGTCAGAAGAATATTATATAACTGATGGATATAGTGAGTTTTATATAGAAAATAATAGTGCAAATTTAAATAAAAAAATAGAATTGGGCTATGTTTTCACTGCATTATTGGCAATAGCAATAGGAGGCGTAGATAATAGGCGGGAAGAAATGGTAGCTATATTGATAGCAGTTATGATATTTTCCATAGGATGCAGCTTAGAGGCAAATAAAATTAATGAGTATTATAAGTGTGGTTTTTTTAAATTAAAAGAATTGTTTTTAGATAAAATAAAAAATATTGATGAAGATATGATATATGATTTAGGAAAAATAAGTTATAATTTTAAAAGTAAAAGAGTAACTGGATAAGAAATATAATAGGTGCTTTAGTAGAATATTAAAGCATCTTTTTTTGCGGGGATAAATATAGAAAAAATGCTATATGTTAATATTTACATAAAATAATATTTGTATTACAATAGGATATAAATATTAACATAATATGGTAATATAGGTATATAAATTATAAAGTAATGGGTAAATGAGGAGAGGGAATTATGAAAGAAGAAAAGTTTTTATGTGATGAAGAAATATTAAAATGGCTTACTGAAAAAAATCTATCAGGAATAATCAAAGGAATAGATCAAAATAAGGGTATGATAAATGAAAAAATAGCATCAGTGATTTATTGTAAAGGTTTTATTAAAAGGTTTGAGGATGAGTACAATAAAATATTTAATAGTTTAGGATTCAAAATATCTAGAATTACTGATGATTATATTTATATAAGCTATATGGATAGTGAAATTGAATTTTTTATAGCTAGTAGTGAATTTATGAGAAGATATGCTAAAGTATTATTTAATAATAAAAATACTATAGGTGATTCAATTTTGGATAAGTTCCAACTTGTTAATACTGAAGAAAATATAAATAAATTTATAGAAAGATGTAATAATATTTTAGAAAATAGTCAGTATAAGCTAAAATCAGAAGTTAGAGATGGAAAGATAAGCAATATCATGAATATATTCAAAGGTGATTTTTTAGCAAAAGTAAATGCTGAAATTTTTACAAGGAATATAAAGAAATATTTAGTTAAAATTAATAAAGAAGCTAAAAGTAATACAATAGCTTTCATCGAGAGAATTAATACGTGGAATAAAGTTACAGCAGAGGTATAGATTATTAAAAAATATAATGATAAAATAGTTTTACATTATTATATTTTAGGAGGAAATACTATGGGTGCAAAAATGTTACACACATGTATAAGAGTTGCTAATTTAGAAAAATCTTTAGAGTTTTATAAAGAGGTATTAGGGTTAATAGAAACAAGAAGAAAGGATTTTCCAGAGCATAAATTTACATTAGTTTATTTATCAGATAAAGAAGATGGATATGAGTTAGAATTAACTTATAATTATGATCCAGAAAAGCCGTATGATATAGGAAATGGATTTAGTCATATAGCTATAGGAGCGCCAAATATTGAAGAATTAAGAGAAAAACACTTAAAACTTGGTTATGAAGTTACTCCATTAAAAGGTCTTCCTGGAGAACCACCAAAGTATTATTTCGTAACAGATCCAGATGGATACAAGGTTGAAGTTATTAGAACAGAAGCTTAGATAATTATGAACTTAGATAATGATGAATTATGAATTAAGAATGATGAATTATTGTTGAAACTCAAAGAGTTTCTAAAATTATATTTTTTTCTAAACTCCTTAAGGAGTTTATTCCTTAATTCATCATTCATTACTCATCATTCATCATTAAAATTGCATAGCAATTTTTAGAGGGGGTTTAATTTTGAATTTTGAGTATTTAAATTTTAAATCTATATTAAATGATCATGAAGGGTCCTCTCAGGAGGATATATGCTTTGTTTTTTATGAAGGACAATTAATAATTAAGTCTAATGCTAATGAAATAAATATTCCTAAGAGAGAGGAAATAGAAGAATTAGGTTTAACTATTAATAAAGAGTATTGCTTTGGTGAATTTAATATAGGTAAATGTTACATAATTGAATGTGAAGATATAAAAAGACTACCAGGAGACTTTCAAATTGTATCATTATATCAATTAGGACAAATTATAGATGAAGAAGTCTTTTTTATAGCAGGAAGGGCCAATCACATATTAAATTGGGATAATAATCATAAATATTGTAGTAGGTGTGGTGCGCCTAATATAGATAAAGCTGATGAAAGAGCTAAGGTGTGTACTAAATGTGGAGCAGTAACATATCCAGTTATATGCCCAGCTATAATAGTAGCTATTACTAAAGGTGATGAAATACTTTTAGCACATAATAAAAACTTTGAAGATAATATCTATAGTATAATTGCTGGTTTTGTAGATGCAGGAGAAGACTTAGAAAGTACGGTGAAAAGAGAAGTTTTTGAGGAAGTAGGAATTAAGATAAAAAATATCAAATATTATGGAAATCAAACATGGGCTTTTCCAAATTCATTAATGATAGGCTTCTTTGCAGAATATGAAAGTGGGGAAATAAAGGTAGATGGCAAAGAGATACTAGATGCAGCATGGTTTAAGAAGGATAATTTACCTAATCTACCAAAGAAGATGTCCATTGCAAGAAAAATGATAGATAGTTTTATTTTAAGGGATAATTAATAATTATTAACTTAAAAGCTAAGGGGGAAGGTGTAGGCTATATTATAAATTGAATGAATATAAAACCTTAGGAAATGACATAATAATATATGTTATGACATTAATATTCCTGAGGAGGAGTTATGTATAATTTTATAATAATTTTTAATATAGGAATGTTACTTTTATTTTTACTATTATATTTATATCAAATTTTTTATGCCTTTATAGGAGTATTTAAAAAAAGCAAATGTTTTGAAGAATCTCTTAAACATAGATATGCTGTTATAATAAGTGCTAGAAATGAGAGATTAGTAATAGGACAGTTAGTAGAAAGTATCAAGAAACAAAATTATCCCAAGGAATTGATAGATGTATTTGTAGTGGCTGATAACTGCTCTGATGATACTGCTAAAATTGCTAGGAAAGCAGGAGCAATTGTTTATGAAAGAACAAATAAAGATTTAGTGGGCAAAGGATATGCCTTAGATTATATTTTTAAGATAATAATGCAAGAGTATAAAGAAAAGGGATATGAAGGCTACTTTATTTTTGATGCTGACAATATTTTAGATAGGAATTATATTTCAGAAATGAACAAGCTATTTGATAATGGATATAAAGTAATAACTAGCTATAGAAATTCGAAAAATTTTAATTCTAATTGGATTTCTGCAGGATATGCATTGTGGTTTTTGCGTGAATCAAAGTATCTTAATAATGCAAGAATGATTTTAAATACCAGCTGTGCTATATCTGGCACAGGATTTCTAGTAAGTGATGAAATTATTAAAAGGAATAATGGCTGGAAGTATCATTTGCTCACTGAAGATTTGGAGTTTTCCGTAGATATTGTATTAAAGGGTGAAAAGATAGGGTATTGCCATAAGGCAAAATTTTATGATGAGCAACCCTGTACCTTTAAGCAATCTTGGAATCAAAGATTACGCTGGTCTAAAGGATTTTATCAGGTATTTATGAAAGAGGGCTGGAAACTATTTATAAATATATTTAAAAATAAATCTTTTTCATCCTTTGATATGTTGATGACCGTAGCACCAGCAATGTTTATTTCCTTGGTGGGCTTAATAGTAAACTTAGCTGTATTCACCATAGCCATATTAAGTAAGGGAAATACTATATTACTATTTGAAGCTGCTTCTAGCATAATCTATACCATTTCCAACTATTATTTAACTTTGCTTGCTTTTGGAGCATTGACAACAATAACAGAATGGAAGGAAATTAGAGCTACAGCCTTTGAGAAGATAATATATACTTTCACTTTTCCTTTCTTTATTGCTACATATATACCAATAGCAATAGTTGCTTTATTTAAAAAGGTTGAATGGAAGCCAATAGCACATACAATAATAATAGAAAATACATAATGAAAAAAGAGCTGCCATTAAGCAGCTCTTTTAATATGGAAAAATTAAGCTTTGTTAATTGATCCGAATAATTCCATTTTTTCTTTAACTGTAGCTTTGATTGCTTCGAATCCAGGATTTA
>FR883369.1:0-17198 GCA_000435835.1 Clostridium sp. CAG:221 | reverse complement strand
TGGAATGCTAATTGACATTCAGTGTTAACGTTGATTTTAGAAACTCCTAAAGATATAGCTTTTTTGATCATATCTTCTGGGATTCCAGTTCCTCCGTGTAATACTAATGGCATGTTTCCGCAAGCTGCATTGATTTCTTCTAAAGCATCAAAAGCAAGTCCTTGCCAGTTTGCTGGGTATTTTCCGTGGATGTTTCCGATACCAGCTGCTAACATAGTAACTCCTAAATCAGCAATTGATTTACATTCTTGAGCGTCAGCAACTTCACCTTTACCAACAACACCGTCTTCTTCTCCACCGATTGATCCAACTTCTGCTTCTAAAGATAATCCTCTTTCAGAAGTAACTTTTACTAATTCTTGAGTCTTTTCGATGTTTTCTGCTATTGGATAGTGAGATCCATCGAACATAACTGAAGAGAATCCAGCTTCCATAGCTTTGTAGCATCCTTCGTAGCTACCGTGGTCTAAGTGTAAAGCAACTGGAACTGTTATGTTTAATTCTTCTAACATTCCGTTAACCATACCAACTATTGTTTTGTAACCACACATGTATTTTCCAGCACCTTCAGATACTCCTAAGATTACTGGTGAGTTGTTTTCTTGAGCTGTTAATAATATTGCTTTTGTCCATTCTAAGTTATTAATGTTGAATTGACCAACAGCATATTTACCTTCTCTTGCTTTGTTTAACATTTCTTTAGCTGAAACTAACATGGCAATACCTCCGTGTACTTTAATATTAATAGAGAATTAATTCCACTTATGTATACAAAATTCTCCTAAAGCTTATTATACCCTAAATATACAGGAAAGAAAACAGAAAATAACAAAAATTAGCTGTTAATAGGATGAATTGTGGACAATACTAGATTTAATGATTAAAATTTAACTATATAAAATATGAAAAAGGGGAAAAAAGTTATGTTAACAGATTTACATATGCATAGTTATTATTCAGATGGAACAATGTCACCAAGAGAAATAGTGGAGGATGCAAAAAAGAGAAATGTCCAGCTAATAGCAATTACTGATCATAATGTTTTAGATTCATATACTGAGCTTAAAGAAGCAGCTGAAGAATTTGGTATTAAAGTTATAAGAGGAGTAGAAATAGATGCTAGATTTGAAGATATAGTAGTGCATATATTAGCTTATAATTTTGAGGATAATGAAAATTTATTTAATTTGGTACATAAAGCAAAAAATGAATTGTTAGAAACGAGCATTGAGCTTATAAAAAGAATGGAAAATGATTATGAGAATATAAGCAGTGAAGACTATGAAGCTTATGATTATGATAAAAGAAAAGGTGGGTGGAAGGGAATCCATTATTTATTTGACAGAGGGATAACTAGTGAGTTATTTGAAGGTGTAAAATATTATGGGAAATATAAATGTGGCCATGAGTATTTTGATTATCCAACTGTTGAAGAAGTGGTAAAAGCTGTTCATGAAGCTAATGGATATGTAGTTTTAGCACATCCATGTAATTATTATAAGAATAATACTAAAGAAGAAGTATTAGAAAAGCTAGAAAAATTCAAAAGTATAGGTATAGATGGTGTTGAATGCTATTATCCTGCTAATAGTGAGATGATGACAGAGACTTGTGTAGAGTTTTGCAAGAATAATGATATGATTATAACTGTAGGTTCAGATAGTCATGGAGAATTTGGTGCTGTAAGTAAGGGTATCGAATACTATATAGGAGCAGTTAAGAAGGATAGTTCAGAATTAAATTTAAAAGATATGATTTAACATAAAGGAGAATTTTAGGTAATAAAATTAAAAAGTTGATATAGTAAGCATCCTATAACATTATAATATGTTATAAGGGTGTTTATTTTATAGGGGGGGAGTTAGAAAATGATAAGAGCTGCTATCATTTATTTTTCAGGTACAGGTAATACAAAATTTGTAGCATGTAATATGAAAAAAGAATTGGAAGATAGGAATATATATACAGATTTAATAAATATTGAAAAAGATACAGTGCTTCCATGTAATTATAAATATATAATTATAGGAGGACCTATATATGTTGATTTATATCCAGATATGTTAGTTAACTATATAAGAAAGAATTTATATGGTTATACAGGTAGATGCATGTTATTTTCCACTCAATCATCTAATGTACCATCATCAGCTTTTCAAGATGTTTTAGATAGAGCATCTTTCCTAAATGTTAAGTACTGCCAATATATACAGATGCCCAATAATTTTTATAACTTTATGTTTAAAAAAACACCTAAAGAGGAAGAAGCAAAAAGGATAAAAGAAGCTATTAACTTCAGTAGTAAAGCTTTGGAGGAATTTTTAAGTGACAGAGAAAAAATATATCATACAAATTTTTTAAAAGTATATTTTGCAAGAGCAGTATATAAGATTTTTTATCCTCATATGGCTAAAAGGTTAACAAAAAACATAGAAATTGATTTAAATAAATGTATTCATTGCAGGATATGTGAAATAAAATGTCCAAGAAAAAGTATTAATTTAAGCAATAAAGTAAGCTTTAATGATAAATGCTTATTGTGCCAAAGATGTATGAATAGTTGTCCAAGAAATGCATTTTTATATAAGAATAAGGTTTATGATAAATATGAACCTAATTTTAAAAAGAATTAATAAAAATATGCTGTGTAAAAATATTAATAGAGATACATAAGTTATGTATCTCTATTAATATGAAGTTTACAATATATTGTTTATGTTTATTAAATTATAGTAATATAATTTTCTTCAAGTGATTTAAGTATTGATTTGTCTGGTTGGCTTTCTGTTATTATGGCATTAAAGTCAGAGATGTTTGCAAAGGTAAAACTGCCAGTAGTTTCGAATTTTTCATTTAATGTTACGATATAAAGTTCTTTAGAAATATTCATTATGGCACTTTTAGTATAAGCATCTTCTGAAAGCATGGTACTTATAGAACCATCAGCTAAACTTATGCCTGTACATCCAATAAAAGCTTTTGTACATCTATATTGATTGATTTGTGCTATAGAATGAGAGCCAATACTTCCACCAACAAATGGATTATAGTCACCACCAATAAAAATAAATTTTGTTTTAGAGTTTTCAGGTATAAGTGATGATATTTCAAGCATATTTGTAATTAATATTACATCTTTATTATTTTTTACAATTAATTTAGCAATCATATAGGAAGCTGTAGATGCATCAAGAAAGATAGTATCTTTGTCATTAATTTCATTATAAGCTTTAATAGCTAACTTTTCTTTTAGATCTGTATTTTTAGAAACTCTCTTATTAAATGATTCTACATTGGAATAAGATTGCTTTATATTAATGGCACCACCATAGGTGCGTTGTAATAAATTCTTCTTTTCTAAAAATTGTAGGTCTTTTCTAATCATGCTTTCGCTGACATTAAACTCTTTGCTTAAATCCTTTACTAGAACTTTACCATTGTTCTTTAATAAATTTAAAATATGTTCATGACGTTCCTCAGTAAACATTATATGCAACTCCTTATTAGTATTATTTATTATCATTATAGTATAAAAAAAATGGCAGTTCAATTGACTAAGCATAATGAATAGTATAAAATGATAACAAATGATACTGAATGGTAAAAAGGGGAGAATGTATGAGGAAAATAGTTTTTTTTGACATAGACGGAACTTTAGTAGATTCCTTTGCAGGAGTAAAAGAAATGCGAGAGGATGTTAAAAAGTCAATTAAAGATTTACAAGCTCAGGGTAATTATATATTTATTGCAACAGGAAGGCCTTATGCTTTTTTAAGCCAAGAAATATTAAATTTTGGTTTTGATGGATTTATATTAGCTAATGGGGCTCTTGCTATTATGAATGGTAAGA
This sequence comes from Clostridium sp. CAG:221, assembly GCA_000435835.1. Taxonomy (GTDB): domain Bacteria; phylum Bacillota; class Clostridia; order Clostridiales; family Clostridiaceae; genus Clostridium. The sequence goes on along the minus strand of FR883369.1, from coordinate 13,348 downwards.
TTTTATACAGTGATTTTATGGACAAGGATTATGTTAAAAATATGGTCAATGAATTTGATAGATGTAATATACAATATACTTTAGAAACACCACATTACACATATCTAAAAAGGAATTTAAAGAATTTAATGATTTTTATAATAAAGTTGGTATAAATAATGAATTGATTATACAAGAATATGATTTATCTCAACTACAGGTGCAAAAAATAGAAGTTTTATGTCCTGATGAGTATGCTGCTAAGAAGTGTGTATCATTAGTAGAAAGTAATAGTGAATACGGATATTTTAGTAGTGTTAGTGAAAAGGCTTATGAAATATATTTAAAAAGAAATACAAAGGCCCATGGAATACTTAAAGTTTTAGATATTTTAAATATACCAATTGAAAATAGTTATGCTTTTGGAGATGGTATTAATGATATTGAAATGTTGTCAACAGTTGGTTGTGGAATTGCCATGGGAAATGCCAGTGATGAAGTGAAAAAATATGCTCATAAAGTTACAGAAAGTGTTCATGATGATGGAGTAGCAGTAGGAATAAAAGAATATGTTTGTTGCTAAGAAAAAAGTAGATAGGATTAGTTCTATCTACTTTTTTCTTATGTAAATATATATTAGAAACTATTGTTTGAAAGGAAATACAAACTATAAAAAATTTTAAAAAAGAGTTTTAAAATGAAATAAAATGGATATAATTTACAGTAGAGAATAATTGTTAATGAAGGAGTGAGTCTTATGACATTAAAAGGGACAAGAACCGCTGAAAATTTATTAAAATCATTTGCAGGAGAATCACAAGCTAGAATGAGATATACGTATTACTCTAGTTTGGCTAAGAAAGAAGGATATGTTGAAATTGCTAATATTTTATTAGAAATAGCAGAACAAGAAAAAGAACATGCTAAGAGATTTTATAAATTTTTAAAAGAAGATTTTAAAGATCAGGGAATTGAGATAACATCAACTTATCCAGTATCATATCATGATAATACTCTAGATAATTTAAAAGCTGCAGCAGCAGGAGAAAATGAAGAGTGGACAATTCTTTATCCAGAATTTGCTAGGCAAGCTAGAGAAGAAGGATTTTCAGCCATTGCTGCAGCTTATGAAAGAATAGCAGAGGTAGAAAAGAATCATGAAAAGAGATATGAAAAGCTAATTAATAATTTACAAAATAATACTGTTTTTAAGAAAGAAGAATCAGTGTTATGGATGTGTACAAATTGTGGATATATCTATGAAGGTGAAGAAGCACCAAAGTCATGTCCAGCATGCTTACATCCACAAGGATACTTTAAAGTTTATAATGAATAATAAACTAATGATGAATTATGAATTAAGAATGATGAATTATGGTTGAAACTCGAAGAGTTTCTAAATTAAATGATGAATTATGAATTACGAATTATGAATTATTGTTGAAACTCGAAGAGTTTCTAAAATTATATTTTTTCCTAAACTCCGTAAGGAGTTTATTCAACAATTCATAATTCATCACTCATCATTCATCATTAACTAAGTTCATCACTCATCATTCATCATTAACTAAGTTCATCACTACATAAATTATTTAATGTTAATATTTAATAGTCTAGTAAGCTCTAGGGCTTGCATAGTAGTGACTGTTGCCCCCGCTAGGTCAGGTATTTCAAGATCTAGGCCAGTTATATCACAAGTTGTTAAGTCTATTTTATTAAGGCTAGTTTTATTAAAATAGCAATTTATTAAATTACTATTTTGGAATTCAATTTTATTTAATTTAACTTCTTGGAAATTAGAATCTTGAAAATTACAGTTAGATATTATTATGTTATTTAATTTTGAAAAGGCAAGGCTTGAATATTTAGCCAAACAATCCTTAAATAACACATTTTTTAAAGACGTATCATTAAATTTTGTCCCCATTAATTTGCAATTAATAAATTCCACTCTATGGATACTTCCTCCAGAGAAATCAATATTTGATAAGTCACAGTTCTCAAAAACCGTATCAATTAAATCAATATTAGGTAATACGTAGTTACTGAAAACAATATTTTTAAACTTGCAAGAATCAATGGTAAGACTATATGTATCCTTATCCTCCAGAAGATCATTTTCAATTATTTTATTTTGAATCTTTTCAGCAAGGGTTATTTCTTCATATAAATCATCCACTTGTTCAAGTTCATCAATGAATTTAGGTTTTTGTATTTTTAAAGATGTACTCATAAATTTCTCCAATCGTTATTAAATAATTATATATAAAATTATAGTTAAGTTTATATTATTAAGCAATTAACCATACATGAGAATAAAAAATGAATAAAATGAAGGAAAAATTAACTAATTTGTTAATTTGTTAATTATGTGAAAATAGTATAAAATTAAGGAAATTAATAATATCATTATTACGAAGGAGAAGATTTAATGTCAAAATTAGATTTTATTTATAAGAGAAAAAGCATTAGAGATTATAAAGATGCAGTAGTTCCAAAGGAAGATATATTAAAGATGTTAGATGCTGCAACTCATGCACCATCACCAAAGCATCAACAAAACTGGCATTTTGTTGTGGTACAAGATAAAGAAATAATAAATAAGATGGCTGATGCAGTAAGCAAGAGCCATGAATATATTGCTTCATTAACCAAAAATGAAGATGAAAAGAAAAAGTTTATGAGAGTATTACCTTATTACATTAATTTCCAAAGGTCATCATGTGCCATATTAGTTTATGCCAATGAATATAAGATGGTGGAAGAAAAGATATTAAGAGAAAATAATGTAGGTGAAGATATAATAGAAGTTATGAAATCTACACAATCAGCAGCACAAGGAATTGGTGCAGCAGTAGAAAACTTTATGTTAGCAGCAACAGCTATGGGATATGGTACTTGTTATATGACAGGTCCAGCTCATGCAAAAAAAGAAATTGAAGAAATAATCAAATTTGAAAAGTCTGAATACTCATTAATGTCCATAATTTCATTGGGAGTCCCAGCAGATGAAACACCAGATAGTCCTAAAAGAAAACCATTAGAAGAGGTTGTAACCTTTATATAAGAAAAATCCTGAAGCAATTTAAGCTTCAGGATTTTTTAGTCATATAACCTTAAGGATTCCTTTAAACTTTGCAGAGAACTAAGATATAAAAGGTGAATTTCAATCATACAATTATGTTGGTAGTTAAATGTGTAAATATAGCAAAATATTCTACATGAATCTTATTAAGCAATGGTTGAGATTAATTAAAAAAGCTATTTCTAAAAATTAATTGCATTAAAGTTGTATTACAAATTACTTTAGAAAAGGGTGTGGTTGCTTTGTTAAATGATTCTATTAAGAAAAAAGATAGCTTTGCCACAAAAACTGAGGGGAAGTATATTTCTGGATTAGATGGTTTAAGAGGGATTGCAGTAATAGGTGTAACTCTCTATCATATGTTTCCTTATGAAGTTAAAGGTGGTTTTCTTGGAGTTTCACTATTTTTTGTTTTGTCAGGGTATTTAATTGCAGTTACCTCAAAGAATAAATGGGAAAATGATAAATTTGATTTATTATGTTTTTATAAAAATAGAATAAAGAGAATTTATCCTTCTTTACTAGTGGTTATATTTGCAACCATTGGCGTATTAAAACTTATTGATCCTGAAATATTAAATGGTATTAGACAGGAAGTGCTAAGCATTATATTTGGATATAATAATTGGTGGCAAATTTTACAGAATTCCTCCTATTTCACTAAGATTACAAACGCATCTCCTTTTACACATTTATGGTATCTTGCCATAGAATTGCAGTTTTATCTTCTATGGCCACTTTTATTTATTATTTATAAATTCATTAATAAGAGTAGGTTAAAAAAGATAGGTATATACATTATTCTTGTTATAGCTATGGCTACTTCTTTTATTATGCCAGTTTTGTATGAGAGCGGTACAGATTTATCAAGGATATATTATGGTACTGATACAAGAATATTTGCTTTGCTATTGGGTGTTTGTATGGGATTAATGCCTAAGAGAGCAAAGATCAATAAAATCACTAAGGCAAGAAGAGATTTTAAATTGTCTCTTTTTGAAATAGCAATGATGGTGGTGTTTATTGCTTACATTTTCATGGATGGACAAGGCAACATTACTTATAGAGGCGGAATGCTTGCCATAACTTTAATTTTTTGTGGAATCATTGAACTTACAATGGATTCTCATTTACCAATAGGAAGGATGCTTGATTTAAAACCATTATCATGGATTGGTAAAAGAAGTTATGAAATATATTTATGGCAATATCCTGTTATTTTTATATTTAACTATTTGAAATTAGATAATAATTTACTATTTATCTTACTACAAGTAGCTATTATTCTAATTCTTTCAGAATGGCTACATTATTTTACATTAATTAGAAGAATCAATTGGTGGGATAAAAATGTTAAAAAGGTAAAGAAGATTTCCTTTGTCCTTATGACCTATATAGCACTATTTATTCTTGGACTTGGAGGCTGTAGTTTTGTTATAGCTCCTGAGGAAAAAGATAATAATATGGCAGAGCTACAGGAGGAACTTCATAGGAACTCACAAAAATTAGAGGAACAGCAAAAAAAGCAGTTAGAGGAAAAGAAAGCTGAAGGCTTAGAAGATGAGCCATTACAAGAGGCAGGTGAAGAGATCACAGAAGGAGAAAATAGAGAACTGGAAGAGCATGTAGATGAATCTGAGAAGCAAAAAGCAACTTTGGACTCTATAACAGCAGTAGGTGATTCTATAATGCTTGGAGCATCTCCAGCAATAAAAAATATTCTTCCTCAATGTATAATTGATGCTAAGGAATCTCGACAGGTAACAAGTGCAAAAGAAATTATTGAAAACTTAGATAACCAAGGAAATTTAGGCAAGATAATTATTATAGCCCTTGGAACAAATGGACCTTTTGATGAAGCAACAGGTCAAGATTTGATAGATTACCTGGGCAAGGATAGAACTATATATTGGGTTACTGTATATGGACAGCATCTGCAATGGCAAAATGACTCCAATTTTATTATTCATACACTGGCAGAAAAGAATGATAATGTTCATATAATTGATTGGGAAAATACTGCACCGTCACATCCAGAGTGGTTTTACGATGATGGTATTCATTTAAATGCAGATGGACAAGTTGCCTATGCAGATTTACTTTTTAGAAGTATATCTAATTATTAAAATACAAAGCAGATTAAGACTTTAATTTTAATAGATATAAGAAAAATATGGCCAGGCATCATGGAAGAGTCCAGGGAGGCGAAGGGATGAAGAAAAAACTTTTAATTGGTATAGGAGTCTGCATTTTATTGATAGTAGCTGGAGGATTATTTTTATATGCACAGTTAAATGCAAAATTAGATAAAATAAATTACTCTAGTGTTAGTCAGGAAAATATTAAGCTTAATGAAGGTATAGTAAATGATAGTAATTTAACGCCATATACCAATATTGCTTTATTTGGGGTTGATTCCAGGGATAGTAATTCAAAAAGAGCAAATAGCGATACAATTATTGTAATGAGTATTGATAATAATCGGCAGATGGTAAATATAGTTTCTGTTTATCGCGATACCTTGCTAAATGTGGGCAATGAAGAATATTTAAAATGTAATTCAGCATACCTATTAGGAGGATCAGAGCAAGCAGTATCAATGCTGAATGAAAATTTAGATTTAAATATAAAAGAATATATTACCGTTGATTTTAGTGCTTTAGCAGAAATTGTAGATGCAATTGATGGTGTTACCATAGCCTTAACAGATGAGGAAGTTACCTTGATAAATAAATTTTGCGAAGAAACTGCACAAATTACTGGTAAGAGTTATGTACCTATTTCACCAGAAGTTGGAGGGACCTACAAATTAAATGGTATACAAGCTGTATGCTATGCACGAATTCGTTATACTGATGGAAATGACTTTAAACGTACTGAACGCCAAAGAAAACTTATAGAATTAATTAATGAAAAAGCAAAAAAGTCTTCCCCTAAAGTTTTACTTAAAATTATGGACAATGTATTTCCTTTAATTGAAACAAATTTTAGCAAAGATGATTTATTATCTTTAGGATTTTCCATACTATCCTATTCTATTGAAGAATCTTTAGGATTTCCTTTTGATTTTAGAGGAGAAGAAATTGATACTGTAGGTTCTTGTGTAATTCCAGATACATTAGCATCCAATGTTAAAAAGCTTCATAAGTTGTTATTTAGGAGTGATGATTTTAAAGTATCAGAGGAAGTAGAGGAAAACTCTTATAATATAGAATTAATCACTGGAAATGGTTATTAAATCAATGTTTCTAAGAGATGAAGGAATATAGATATAAGTTTATTTAATAATAGATAGTTGATGATTCAATGAATTATCAACTATCTATTATAATATTTGACAATGAAGAAAAGGAATGATAGTATTTGTTCATATAATGAACAATTTAAAAAGGTGATACTATGATTTTATTAGATAGATGGACAGAAATAGTAAATTATTTAAGAAATAGAAAGTTTGCTACAGTTGAAGAGCTGATGAATGAATTTAATATATCAAGATCTACTTTAAGGAGAGATCTTATAGCAATGGAGGAAAGAAAGCTTATAGTTAGAACTAGAGGTGGTGCACAGATAGTTGAAGATGCCGAAGACAATTATGCTAATTATAGCTTAGACAATATATTAAATACCCATAAGGAAGAAAAGATAAAGATAGCAAAGAAAGCAGCAACATTTATTAAAAATAATGATGTGATTTTTATTGATTCTGGATCTACTTGTTATTATGTTATAGATTTTATTAAAGCGGAGAATATTACTGTGGTTACTAATGGGATAGCTCATATACAGAAGCTTATGGCTAAGGGGATAAATACATATATCCTTGGTGGATATGCTAAGCCAGATCAAAATCTTATAATAGGTGAAGATACAGAAAAGAAAGTAAGTAATATGAATTTTGATGTAGCTTTTTTAGGAACCATGGGCATTGATAAAGAAGCAGGCTTTACCACATCATTGTTAATAGATGGAGATGTTAAGAGAGCGGTAATAAAGTCATCAAAAGAGTGCTATATACTAGCTGATAAAAGTAAGTTTAATATAAGAAGGTTTTATACTTATGGTAACTTTAATGAAGGCACTATAATTACTGATAGTAAAATAGATTTTAATTGTGATGGATTAGATATAATATACTAAAATTAAATAATAAATATATTGAGCACTGGATAAGTGTTCATTTTTTATAAAATAGTGTTCATATTATGAACAAAAACTATTGACAAGTGTTCATTAAATGGATATGATGTAATTGTAAGGGGAATTTGTAAATAATGGAGGGTATAAATATGAGTAATATAAAGTTTCCAGAAAACTTTTTATGGGGTGGTGCCACAGCAGCTAATCAATTTGAAGGTGGTTATAGAGAAGGTGGAAAGGGTCTTAGTACAGCAGATGTAATGACTGGTGGTACACATACTGAGGCAAGAAGAATTACACCGATTTTAGAAGAAGGAACATATTATCCAAGCCATGAGGCTATAGATTTTTATCATAGATATAAAGAAGATATTGCATTATTTGCAGAAATGGGATTTAAAACTTTTAGAATGTCAATAAATTGGACAAGAATTTTTCCTAATGGATATGAATTAGAGCCAAATGAAGAAGGTTTAAAATTTTATGATGACGTGTTTGCAGAATTAAAAAAATATAATATAGAACCATTAGTAACAATATCGCATTATGAAACACCATTTGGTTTGACAGAAAAATGGAATGGATGGTTAGGAAGAGAAACAATAGATTGTTATTTAAGATATTGCGAAACTATATTTAACAGATATAAGGATGTAGTTAAGTATTGGTTAACATTTAATGAAATAAATATTATAACACATGGACCAGCAGCTGCTTTTATGGGAGCAGGGGTTATGTTTGATGATATTAGAGAATTAACATTTGGAGCAAATGGAAATAATCACTATGAAGAATGTTTCCAAGCGTTACATCATCAATTTGTAGCTAGTGCTAAAGCTGTACAATTAGGACATTCAATTAATCCAGAATTTAAAATTGGATGTATGATAGCATATGGTAAACAATATCCATATACATGTAGCCCTGATGATGTTTTATTAGCTCAACAAAAAGAAGAGTTTTCAAATTATTTATGCTCAGATGTTCAAGTAAGAGGAGAATATTCAGGATTTGCAAAACGTTTCTTTAGAGAAAATAATATTGATATTAAGATGGAAGAAGGAGATCTAGAAAATCTTAAAGCTGGAACAGTAGATTTTTATACATTTAGTTACTATATGACAAGTTGTGTAAGCAATAATCCAAATTTAGAGACTACAGGTGGGAATCTTTCAATGGGATTAAAGAATCCATACTTAGAAGCAAGTGATTGGGGATGGCAAATAGATCCAGTAGGATTAAGAACATCATTAAATGAAATTTATAATAGATATCAAATTCCACTAATGATAGTTGAAAATGGTTTAGGAGCAGTGGATACTGTTGAAGCTGATGGAAGTATCAATGATGATTATAGAATCAATTACTTAAAAGCTCATATTGAGCAAATGAAAGAAGCAATAGATGATGGTGTAGAGCTTTGGGGATATACTCCATGGGGATGTATTGATTTAGTAAGTGCTGGTACAGGAGAAATGAAGAAACGTTATGGATTTATCTATGTGGATAAAAATAATGATGGAACAGGAACTTTAAATAGAACAAGAAAGAAGAGCTTCTACTGGTATAAGAAAGTAATTGCTAGCAATGGAGAAGAGTTATAAAAATAATTAATGGACAGTAGGTAGATTTGCATTTTACACAAATCCATCTACTGTCCATCTATTATTTAATGGTTATTTGCAGGAAGTATTATTATAAATTCGCTACCTATGCCAACTTCACTTTCTACATATATATGTCCACCATGAAGTGTTATAAGTTGCTTACTTATAGTAAGTCCTAAACCACTTCCTCCTTTTACTTCAGCATTTTCATCTACAACTTGATTAAATCTATCAAATATTAGCTTTTTATTTTCTTCGCTAATACCTATACCATTATCTTTTACAGATATCTGTACTTTATCATCTAAGTCCTTTATTGTTACTTCAATTAATCCACCTTTAGGAGTAAATTTAACAGCATTGCCAACTAGATTTATAATACATCTTTCTATTTCTGTTTTACCACATCTAACAATTTTCTCTTCTACATCTGTATCAAAGATTAATTCAATTCCTTTTTCTTCGATATAGTCTTTCATATCAAGTACAGTATCTTCTACTAAATAAACTATATTTTCATCTGTTTTAGTTAGTATATAGTTATTATTTTCAATTTTTGAATTATCAATTATATTATTAATTAAATTTAATAACCTACGATTATTTCTTTCCATTATATTCATATAATAAGATAGTTTTTCTGGGGTTATAAATACTTCTTTTTTGCAAAGATCTTTTATTAATTGATTAATGCTAGTTAAAATATTTAGAGGTGTTCTAAGCTCATGGGATAGATTAACAAAGTAAATATTTTTATTTTGTTCTAGCATTAACACTTTTTTAAATAATGCCTCATTTTTATCCATCTGTACTCTTAAATCTTTAGTTCGTTCATTAACCAATTTATCCAGTTTCTTTACCTTATATTTATTTTTAATTACCAATGCCATTATTAATAGTATATATAAACACATTGCAATGTTACTTTTCCAAAAAGGAGGTTTGATAGTAAATTTAAGTATATTTTCTTCTCCCTCAACTCCATGTCGTGTCTTAGCTTTTATTCTTAATGTATAATCACCAGCAGGTAAATTCACAAATTCAATTGAGTTATTTTGAGTTAAAGTCCAATTATCAGATAGACCATCTAATTTATAGTAGAATTTAGTTGTTTTGGTGTTTGTATAATCATTTGCAAAAAAGTTTATTTTTATATTATGTTCATTATGCTTAAGTTTAGTATTAGATATATCTTTTCTGTTTACTCCATTTACTTGAACACTATCAATTGTGATATTTGGTTTAAACTGGGATATTTCTATATTATCAGGATTAAAAGTGTTAAATCCATTTATACCACCAAAATACATATTACCATTATTATCTTTAAAACAAGATCTTCCATTAAACTCATTAGATTGAAGACCATCTATTATGGTGAAATTCTCAAAGTCATTTTTTTTAGTGCAAAGTGCAGATATACCTTCATTTGTACTTATCCATATTTTATTACTATCATCAACCAGTATGCCGTATATAGTATTATTTATAAGTCCATCTTTTTCTGTATATCTTTTAAAAGTATCTTTATTAACATCAAGAATATTTAGTCCATAACTTGTTCCAACTAGTATATTTCCGTCTAAATTTTCATTTATAAAAATTATACAGTCATTGCTTAAACTAGTTTCATCATTGTCAATATTTTTATATATTTTATATTCCTTAGTATTTGGATTAATTTTTATTAATCCTCCACCTAAAAAGCAACCTATATAATAATTTTCTCTTGAATCTTCATAAATAGCACCTATAAATTTATCAGATACGCCAATGTCATCAAGTATATATGTAACATCTATAAGCTTATTGTTGGAATCTAATATGGCTAATCCATTACTAGTTCCTATAAATAAAGATCCTTTAGAGTCTACAAATAGATATGTTATTTTATTTGATGGTAAACCTTCTTTTTCTGTATAGTTTGTTATAGTATAACTTTCATTATCTTTAACTAAAACAGATAAACCATTATTGGTTCCAATAAACACTTTATTTTCATATCCAGTTATATCAATTATTGTATTGCTAAGTAAATTACTATTTTCTGTATGTAAATATTTAACTTCTTTTTCATTTATAATATTTACACCTTGTTCACTAGTTCCTAGCCATAACAGATTATCATCATCTTTATATATACCATAAATTGAATCTCCACTTATACTATTACTATCATATGGATCTGACTTAAAATGTGAAAATTTAGTATCTGGATTAAAGGTAGCTATCCCATTGTGTGTACCTATCCATATAAGTCCACTTTTATCTTTAAATAAGCAAAGTATTGAGCCATTTATTAAAGTATCGCTCTCATTTGTTTTTTTATTATATGATATAAACTCCTCGGTTTTATAATCAAAAGAGCAAAGTCCTATATCTGTAGCAATCCAAAGTTTACCTTTTGAATCGCTGATTACATCTCTTATATTATTACTTAATATGGAAGAGGCACTTCTACTATTTTTGTAATTCTTTATACTTTTATCATTTAAGTTTATTCTAAATAATCCATTACCTAGAGTACAAACCCATAGATTTCCTTTTAAGTCATCATATATGTTATATACCTCAACTTCTCCTATGGTATCTTCATAAGATTTTATTAGGTTTAAATTTTTATCTAATTCTACCAGTCCCTTGTCAGTTCCAACCCATATATGACCATTAGAATCTTCTTCTTCTGAATATATAACTGCAGTGTTAAGGTTATTTTCTTTTAAGGCAATACTATTAAAAGTATCTTTTTCTTCATCGTATAAATTAACTCCATTTATACCAAAAACAATAAGCTTACCTTCTTTAGTAGTAAGAAGTCTCCAACGATTACTATTTAATAAATTACCATTATCTTTTTCTGAGTAATAATTTTTTATTTCATCTTTATCAGTATCAATTCTAGTTAAGCCATTTATAGTTGAAATCCATATACGTCCATTTTTATCTTCTGCAATATCAATAATATAATTATCAGATATTGAGTTTTTATTATATTCATCATGCTTATACTGTTTAAACTCATATCCATTATACTTATTAAGACCAGCATCGGTTACTACCCATATATAACCTCTGCTATCTTGATATATGGTTTTTACAGTAGATTGAGATAAACCATCTTCAATGGTGATATTTTTAAAATTAAAATTTTCAATTATATTTGCATAGCTTGTAATAATACTAATAAAAGAAATTATACAAACCATAGTTAAGATTTTTTTTAGTTCTTTATTAAATTTTATAATCTTCATTAAATATCCTCGTTAAAAATAAATATATAGTCTTGTAATATTTTGTATATTACTATATTATCCGACAATCTTCAATGATATTCTATATTTTTATGTTAATATTTGCAAGTGATTTGTATCAAAAGAAAAATGTTTATAAAAGAATAGTAGTGGGATATAATTATTAATATACAATATCAGTGAAAAAATTATATATGGAGGTGAAGTGGGTGAATATACCGAATAATGTGAAAGCTTATTATACTGAAAAAGAGTTTGAAGAAATTCAAGCAAATTTTAATGGAAAAGCTGAATATGAAAATGGAGAAATTATATTAGCATCTAATACATCAATTAAACATAATTTAATAAAAGGCAATATTTTAGCAGCGTTAATTATGTATTTAAAAGGTAGCAAGTGTAGAGCATATGATGAACAAATAGAAGTTATATTCAAAAATGAATCGGAACTTCATAAATATAAGCCAGATGTTTTTGTCATGTGTGATAATCCAGAAAAACAAGGAGAAAGTTTCTTATCACCACCTAAAATTATATTTGAAGTAATATCTAGAAGCACTGCTAATCATGATTATATTACTAAATTATATGTATATCAAAAGTTTGGAGTTCTTGAATATAATATTGTTGAGCAAAATGGATTCATAGTTCAATATACGTTAATAGAAGGACAATATCAGATAACAAATACTTTTAAAGGGGAAGAGATATATACAAGCACTATATTTAAAGATTTAAGTATAAATTTAAAAGATATTTTCGAATAATATACTATTTTCTATATGGAATTGCTTTTTAAGATTTTATTATGTAAAAATGGTTATACTTTATAAAAAAGTATAGGAGAAAAAAATGAGTTCTTTTGGTGAAAGGTTTAAACGTATAAGAGTTTCTAAAGGATTAACACAAGAAGAATTGGCAGATGATTTTAATAAGCAATATGGCTATGCTTTAACTAAGGCAACCATAAGTCACTATGAAACTAATAGAAGAATACCTGAAATGAATACTATAAGAAAATTTGCAGATTACTTTACAGTATCATTAGATTATTTGCTTTGTAATGATATAGGTGTAGTTAAAGAAGGAGCTAGCTCATATTTAAATATAGGAACTGGAAAATATATAGAGTTAAATGAAATTGTAATGCTAATTAAATCATTATGTGATGATAAACTAATTATTAATAATAATGAAGTTATTTCAGAGGAGCAAAGAAAAATTCTTTGTAATGGAATAGATGTAGTTATTGGAAGGGACTGTTGAAAGAATTGTGTAATATCAAT
>FR883368.1 GCA_000435835.1 Clostridium sp. CAG:221 | reverse complement strand
ATTCCCGAAGGGAGCGTGGCGAAGCCACTTTTGTACTGATGAATTATGAATGATGAATTAAGGAAAAAAACTCACAGAGCTTTAGAAATTAAAAATGAAAAATTAAGAATTGTTTCCTTTAGAGATAGCCATATTGTAAAAGTGGAGTGAATATCTAAATGAATTTTAGTATTTCATTATTAATTCAGTGAAGACTGCGTTAAGAAAATTTATTTGTCTGAGCGTAGCGAGTTATAAATTTTTAGCAGGATTTGCTGAATTGATAATAGAAATTCTTAATGAAATTTAGTAATCCCCAGAGCCTTTCTAATATACGAAGTTTTCCACTGAAATTTATAAAATGTGGATAAATATGTGGATAATTTTGATAATAAGTATAAACAAATTAAATAAAGTTTTAAATAGTAAAATCATTGATTATATATAAAAGATTGGAAGTTACACACATAATCCACAGGTGGTTGTGGATAAGTTGTGAAAAAGTTGTTGATATATATGTTAATAATAATTTAGATATTTGTAGATAATAATAGAAAAGGTTAGAAAAGTATCGAAAGATAAGGGGTGAAAGGTATATGCAATGTCTAAAAAAGGCTATTCTACTGACTTGTGGAGTTTTACTATTGTTAACAAGTTATCCACAGGGGGTGTTAATAGATTGTGCATTAAATAATTATACAGAAAAGTATAAGGTTGTGGATAAAAAGTATAAAAGTGAAAATGATTATCTTATTATTGATGTAATTATTCCAGTAATAGAAAACAATGAGGGTAACCCTAATATAGAGAAACTAAATAATAAGATTATAAAGTGGACAGAAGATTGGATAAATGATGTGAAAAAGATTTCTGATGAATACTTTAAGGGGTTAGTACCTCCACAAATAGGTCCGTATCAACTTTATAGTCGATATAAGGTTACTAATAGTCAAAATATAACTAGTTTTTATATAGATTATTATCAGTTTACAGGAGGAGCTCATGGAATAACTACTAGACTTTCTTATAGTGTGGATAATAAAACAGGAAAAGAGCTTCAATTAAGTGATTTATTTAAAAGTGGATATGATTATAAGAAAGTAATTAATTTTGAGATTGCAAATGCAATACAAATGGATAAAGATAAGTATTTTAATGGTAAGGATGGATTTAAAGGTGTTAGTGAAAACCAAGGATTTTATATAAGTTCAGGTAATGTTGTAATATATTTTCAGGTTTATGAAATTGCACCTTATGTTACAGGAATTCCTGAGTTTTATATACCTGTTGAAAAGTTTGATCAAAAGGGTCTTAAATATGAATTAAAACCATACACAATAAGAAGTGCCTTATTATAAAGGAAGTTAAGGAACAATATTTTTTTAACATTCATATAATGAACTATAGCATTACATGGAGTTGAAGTGTGTGATATACGCGCTAATTTTAGCTGGGGGAAAAGGCACTAGGTTATATCCTTTATCAAGAATGAATAAACCAAAGCAGTTTTTAAAGATTATAAATAACAAAAGTTTTTTAGAAAATACAGTTGAAAGAATTACTCCCTTAATTAATAAGGATAATATCTATGTGGTAACTAATACAGATTATTTAGATAAAATAAAAAAAGAGTTATCATATATTAATTCTGACAATATATTTACGGAGCCTGCCAATAAGGAAACAGCAATATATAACTAAATAGGTTAAGAGTTCTGATACATAATAAGGAAAAGATAACTTAGTAATATAAAGGCTTAAATCAATAAATACTTTGGTTTAAGTCTTTTTATTTTCATTAAGAAGAGGATATAATTTAAAAATAAATAGGTATTAAATTGATACCTATTTAAATTAATAAGGTATTGTTTTGATACATGAGTAAAATTATTAGGTATGATTTTAATACCTGATTAAGTTACTTGGGTAGGGACTGTTGAAAGAATTGTGTAATATCAATTCTATCAGCAGTCTTTTTTGTATGATTAGTTGGTAGAAATGGAATAATATACTTAAAAATTTGTAGGAGGAATTTTTATGACAAAAAAAGATGATATTAACTTTGATTACAATGAAGAAGTGAAAAAATGTAAAACAATCGATGATGTTATTGGAAAAGATGGATTAGTTCAGAGATTAATTAAAGATGTATTGGAAAATATATTAGAAGTTGAAATGGGCGAGCATTTAGGCCGTGACAAATACGATCGTCAAACTGATATAGATCAAGATGATAGAAATTATAGAAATGGTTATAGCAAGAAAACACTAAGAAGTTCATTTGGTGACGTCGATCTCGACGTACCACGAGATCGAAAAGCAGAATTTGAACCACAAATTATAAAGAAATATGAAACTGTATGTAATGAATTAGATAAAAAGATTATATCTTTGTATGCAAAAGGTATGAGTACACGTGATATTCAAGCTGAAGTTGAAGATTTATATGGTATAACACTATCACCATCAATGATTTCAAAAATAACTGACAAGGTCATAGCTACCGCTACCGAATGGCAAAACAGAATGTTAGATGAAATATATCCAATAGTATATTTAGATGCTATGTACTTTAAAGTTAGAAGTAATGGGAAAATAGTTAATAAAGCTGTATATATATGTCTAGGTTATACACTTGAAGGATATAAAGATATTCTTGGCATATGGGTAGATGAAGCAGAAGGTGCTAAGTTCTGGTTAAGTATATGTAATGACTTAAAAAATCGTGGAGTAAAGAAGATACTTATTGCATGTATGGATGGATTAAAAGGATTACCCCAAGCTATTAAAACAGTATTTCCAACAGTTGATATACAAACATGTATAGTTCATCAAATAAGAAATTCAATAAAATACATAGCATCAAAGGACAAAAAAGCTTTTATGAAAGATTTAAAAGAGGTATACAAGGCTACTACAGAGGAACTTGCGTTAGCGCAGCTAGATAACCTAAAGGAAAAATGGGGAAGTAATTATGGAATGGTAATAGATTCTTGGTATAATAATTGGAATAATCTCGATACTTTCTTCAAATTTTCACCTCAAATACGAAAACTTATATATACTACTAATGTTCTAGAAGGCTTTAACAGACAGGTTAGAAAGTTTACTAAAGTAAGAACCATTTTTCCAACTGATGAATCATTGAATAAATG
>FR883367.1 GCA_000435835.1 Clostridium sp. CAG:221 | reverse complement strand
TCTGTTTTTTAAACAGGGGGTTTTTCAACAAACTGAAAGAAAAGCTTAGCTAAAGCTAAGCTTTTCTAATTATGAATTATGAGTGATGAATGATGAATGGAGGAATAAACTGACTTACATCAGTTTAGAAAATATATATTTATCAGAAACTCTTAACGAAATTTACTATTCCCGGAACCTTTCTAATCGAAGTACTCAAAGGTCGGTACATTAGGATCATTTATCATATCTCTTGAAACTGGTGGCCTAAATATTCTCTTATTTCCTTTTCTTCTATCCTTGAGTTCTGCAATTTTAGAAACACCTACATAAATATCAGATATCCTATACCATGTTGCATAATCTACTATACCTGTTTGTGGAAGATTAAAGACCTGTTGAAATACTTTTACAGCTTCCTGAGTTGTATTTCCATAAACTCCATCTACAGCTACCTTAGGTATTAATGGATAATTCCTTGCTATCCTATTAAGCTGTTCTTGAATTGTACTAACTTCATCGCCTGTTGAACCAACAATAAGATCATATCCTGGATATGATGCAGGACTTCCAGTAACTTCTTCTGCTGTAACAAGCTCAATATCTGTACCATAAAAATGAGTTAGTATTTCATATGGAGTCTTTCCTTGATCACCAAGATATTTACTTCCCCATTGAGTCATCCATTCTGGGCACTGAACATTTTTCCCATCACAATATTGAGTTAAAAGCGGTTGCTTCCTACCATATCGTCTTATATAAGTAGAAAAAATATCATCTACTATAGCACTTATATTGTCATATATATTTCTTCCATAATTAAAAGCATGATCATATGCTGTTGAATTAGTTATTTGATAATTTTTCCCTTTTCCACGATACCATTCTGTATAAATCCTATTTAGGGTAAATGAAATTATAGCATAAACATTTGCTCTAATTGTAGATTCTGGCCATGTAGAATATATTTCACATGAAGCAACATTCTTAATATAGTCTTTATAAAGCACTGTAACATTTGAAGCTGATGTATTGTTAGGTGAGCCTTGATGTACTGTAATAAATTCTGGTATCACTGGTTTAGCTAAAACAACTCCACTTGTTGGAGCTGGCAAAGGTTTGTCTACCTCTTCAGGAATTTTTGCCGGATAATTTCCATTTAATGTATTAGGCTGAATATTTATTATATCTGCCCTTGAACCAACTTTTCTTGATGATTCTATTAGAAAGCATTGTTGTATTGCTATCTGTGTTGGGAATATCTGAATTCCATTAACCACTAAACTTTGAAACCCTTCTCTTTCTATTCTTAAATCATAAAGGCTATATGGAATTTTTCCTATGGGTTGTTGTGAATATTCAAGAGGAGGAGCTTCTAATGCTATTACTTGAGACTCTCCAGATGAATTAGTAGTAAGATCTATTGTTCGTCCTTCACCTCCTTGTCCTTCTGCTGGTGTTAAAGTTGCCCTTATTTTATCTATTGGTACATAACTATCATTTACAAAACATTGAACCTTTAATCCACCTTGCTCTGCCATATATTACTCCTTAATATATTAATCAATTATATTAATATGCTTTTTTTCAATTAATAGTTCTATTATGTCTGTATTTTGGCATCCTAATAAACAAGTTATTAACTCTATATTCTTCATAATCTTCATCAGATCTAGGACTATAAGTCTCCCTTATCCTATCAAATACTCCTTGCATGTCAAACATTCCATATCCCCATTCCTTATTAGGATAAACATCACCTGGTCTTCCTTTAGCACCACTTATGATATAAGACTTTATTTGAGCTGCATATATATCAGGATAGTTTTTATCAACAACTGCCCATTGAAGAATAAGAGCACAACAGCCTGCAACCACAGCTCCTGCAACAGAGGATCCACTAATTACAGCCGTTCCACCACCTGGATTAGTAACTATTGCATTAAATCCTCCTGCTGCTATATCTGGCTTTATCATCCCGTATCTTGTATAACCTCTTCCCGATTCAGATATAACTGAATTATCATCTTGATTATAATATGCCACTGAAATTGCTCCACTTGATGTACTGGATAATGTAAGTGTAGTATATCCAACGGAATTTAAAAACTTAGTTTCACTATCCAAAAGCTCCCTTTGTGGTATCCAAGCATAATATTTGCCGTCCACTATAGATTGACCAGTTAATCTAAATTTCCAAATTCCTGCTTTTAAATTATAAGCTCTTATAAAAATAAGAGAATCTCCCGTTGACAATTCAGGTGAAGTAAAATTAACTATCATTTCCGTTCCTTCGTATAAGAACTTAATTCTTTCATTATTTGTATTTTTAGCTTCTAAATTATCTATCACTTCTCCTGAAGGAGAAACTATAGAAAGCTTCACCCTATTAGGCTTATTTACCCATATTTCTATTGGTAAATTCTTTTGCTTTTCACCAACTCTTATTTCTATATCTTTTATATAACCAGAACTTTCTATTATCCCTTCAGTATGAGTATCTGTATTTCCTTGATTCCCTGTAGGAACAACAACTACAGTCCCAGATTGTGCTGAGTAATTATTTATAGATTGTTCAACAATCCCATTTCCTGTATGTGAACCCATATTACTTCCAAGAGGCTCAAACACAACTACTGGACGCTTTAATTCTCTGGCAACAGCAATTATATATCTTAATGCTAATAATGCACTCCATGGAGTATATGAAGGCACATCTGTCTTATCAATAACAGCTGCATCAAGCTCCACTTTAGTTGCTCTAGATAATTTAACAATAACAAATTGACAATCTGGAGCAGCTCCCTTTAAATCCGGATTTATTCCTCTTCCTCCAATAATTCCAGCTAACCTAGTTCCATGACCTATATCGTCTTTAGAAGGAACTATACTATAAGGATCTCCTCCTGAAGTTTGTAAACTTATTGCTTGATTTATTTGATCCTCAGTATATTCTGTTCCATATTTTAGGTCATATATATCCTTATCTCCTTGTATAGTTTGATCCCATATTCTTACTATCCTTGTTGTATCATCTTCTCTTTGAAATTCTTTATTAAGATAATCTATTCCTGTATCTATTATTCCTACTAATACACCTCTTCCATTAAGTCTTAAATAAGGATTATTATTAAATACTGGTGCTCCACTGGCTTCCAATGGAGATATGGTATTTAATGTTAATATTGTTGAAACCTCAATATTAACTATTCTTAAAACAATATTACTTATTTCATTAATTTTATTAGCTGGTGTTATTATGACAGCAAAATTTGATGATATCATAACTCCCGAAACACCAGGTATTTTTAATACATCATTAAGATTGCTTTCTCCTGTGACTTCTACTAAAAGGAATACATTTTCTGGGCTAGTTGTATCATACTTAACATCTATACTTGATGTCCCCATATCAAGATTATTATTTTGTCTTTTTTCAATATTAATATCTCTAAAGCCTACTCCTAATGTTTGTGATAATATATTAAAGCTATCTCTTAAGCAAAGTTCACCATATCCCCAGGATGGATCTGGATAGCTTATATCTCTTCTGCCTTTTTTAGAACCTAGTATTAAAAAATATTTCAATCTTTCTCCATATAAATAGAGATCATTTCTATTTACTATACCCCATTGCATCATAAGTGCAGCAGCTCCTGTAACTTGTGGTGTTGCCATAGATGTACCTGTCTTTTTATCAAAACTTCTATTAGGAATAGCTGAATAAATCCCTTCTCCTGGTGCAACTATATCTGGCTTTATATATTGACCTTCAAATATCTGTCCTCTTCCGGTAAATGGTGATATAGTATCTACTAAATAATTATAACTACCAACAGATATTACATTTCTTACTGTAGCAGGAATTCCTAAAGTATTGTAAACAACTGGATTTACGAATTTAGTGTTAATATTTAAACCTTCTGAAATAGGCAACCACATATCAAAGGTTCCATCATAATTATTTAATTTTCTTAAACTTATTTTCCATTGACCTGGTGTTATATATTCATTAATTCCACTTATTATAATTCCAATATCACCACTTACATCAAATGGCTTAGGACCAGTTAAATATATGGAATATCTAGAATTACCAATTGTTCCTTCTTGAAACCCTTCTTTTACTGCTATTTCTCCAGTAGTACCTCCACTAGGAGAAATTAGCTCTATGCTCAATGAGGGTAATATTGATTTATATAAATTTACTACAACTGTAGCTTCATCTGATGAAACATTAAAATATATGTCATTTATTCCTTCTAAATTTCCTCCTACATGATGTGCTGCTTCACCTTCATTTCCTGCTGCAATAACAATGGTTACTCGCTCTAAAGTTGAAACTGTGGAAATATATTGTTCTAGAAGACTACTACCATTATGAGCTCCATCATTTGTGCTTAAACTTATATTAATGGCCAATGGCATATTAAGCTCTTTACTTTTATCTATAAGAAATTTTATGCCCTTCATTATATCAGTACTTAAAGTAAATAATCCTCTAGCTACCTTTACCATTATTATTGAGCTTTCAGGTGCAACTCCATAATATCTAGATGGAATATTTCCACCTGCACAAGCAATTCCTGTAACATGAGTACCATGACCTACATCATCTCTAGACTGTACAATATCATAAGGATTTTCAGTCTTTAAAGCTTCATTTATTTGTGCTTTACTATATACTACTCCACCTAAACTTAAATCATATATATACTCTATTCGACTAGTACCATCTGCATTTATAAAAGCTGGATGAGTATAATCAATTCCTGTATCAAGAAACCCTACAATGGTTCCTTTTCCATTTAATCCATTAACTTTTGATATTTGTGTTATACAGCTAGCCCTATTACTTTCAAAATCTGTTGTGTATAAATTTTTAGGAAATTCAATGTATTGTATTGTAGGAACTAGTGCTAAATCAATTATTTTATCCACAGGTATTGTTACAATCCCAAAGTTATACCCTAGATTTAAGTATTTTCCCCCTAAGTTATCCACAGTTTGTGAAATGTTATCCACATTATCCCCAGAAATAATCACAACCTCTATTTCTTTTTCAGTTTCACCTGAAAGATATGCACTAGAAATATTTAATTTACTAAGGACTTCCTTTGGAAGACCCTTTAATAATCCTAAATTTGTTTCTATATCTAACACCTCATTATATTGGTTTATAACAATATATGTTTTTAGCATAAAAAAAAGTGCCTTTCGGCACTTCTTATAATTTTATTTCTATTCTTTCTAATTTAGCTAAGACTTCTATCTCTTTTACTTCTGCAGTTTCAGTCATAAGAGCTCCCCCGTTGCTTACTAACAGAACTTTTGAATTTCCAAGGCTCTTAATCTGTCTTATTTTTCTTTTACCTTTATACTCAACTAAAAAGAATCCATTATTACTTATTTCTTTTACTAAATGAGCAAAAGCCAAATCTCCTGGCATCATTCTAAAACCAGACATTTCACTATCTTCAATTTCTATATATAAAACTTTATCTTGTGGAAAACCTTCTATTTTATTAGAATGTACTGGCAGCTCTCTTCTTCCTTTTACTGCATTTAAACCATAACCATATACAGGTACATTTTTTAAAACTGAAGAAAAAGCATCATTCCAAAGTTCATTTACTTCTATTTTAGCAGGCTTTTTGCTAAAAGTTTCATTTTTTCTTTCTTCCATTAAAGCTTCATCTGTAACTACCATGCTTACATCATTTAAATCAACTTTTAATATTTTAGCAGCTCTATCAATAAAAGATTCTTGAACTACCTTTCTTCCCATTTCAACTTCGTTTATATATTTTTCTGCTACACCTAGCTTTTTAGCTAAGGCCTTTTGAGTCATGCCAGATTTTAATCTTGCCTCTTTAATCTTTTCCCCTACTCTACTCATATTCTTATCTCCTACCCTTAGACATAGTTTCTCTTTCTAAAACAAGATGATTAACTAGATAATTTACAGTCCAATTTATTGATATTGGAGTTACCATTGCTAATATTCCTCCAGTAACTATCTTTCTTGTTGTAGAAATCATATTTTTCATTTCTCTTTGCGCAAAATTATTGAATAAAATAACTTTTTCTTCTGGACTATTTTCACTTACTGTTTCTATCTCTAATCCTTCAATTATGTTTTTAACTGTCATACTAGTCATTTCTTTTGTAATTTCAATTACCTTAAAAGGAAGCCTTTTAAGCTTTTGTAATTCTTCATCATTAAGATTATAAACTAATATGCATTTTTTATTATTTAACATTTTTTTCTCCTATTTATCATGTATAAGATTATAAGTTAAGAATGATGAATTAATCTAACTCATCATTCTTATCTATATTATTAATCTTCAATTATAGTTGGTGCATCATATTTTTCACCAAAAGTATCCACTGTAACTTTCTTCATTACTTGATCTTCATATGGCTTATCATTGTAATCAGTCTTAGTTGAAACTATCTTATCAGCTACTTCCATTCCTTCTATAACTTTACCAAATGAAGCATATTGATCATCTAAATGTGGTGCATCTGCTACCATTATAAAGAATTGGCTTCCTGCTGAATCTGGAATCATAGTTCTTGCCATTGAAAGAACGCCTCTTTTATGTTTTAATTCATTCTTAAATCCATTTCTTGAGAATTCACCTTTAATGCTGTAGCCTGGGCCTCCCATTCCTGTTCCTTCTGGACATCCACCTTGAATCATGAATCCAGGTATTACTCTATGGAACATAACTCCATCATAAAATCCTCTATCAATTAAATCTATAAAATTTCTAACTGTATTTGGAGCTATTTCAGGATATAATTCAGCTTTAATAACTCCTCCGTTTTCCATTTCTATTGTAACTATTGGGTTCTTCATAAAAAGTTCCTCTCTTTCATTTATTTATAGTTTATTATTATCATATTTATCCATAGTAATTCAAGATTAATTGCTTATTTTATAAAAATATTTTAACCTTTTGTATTTTTCCATAAAAAAAAGATAAAGTTCATTTCTATAATCAACCTTATCTTATATATCCGTTCTTTTCTTTTATTATACTTATCCTAAATGCTCTTATATATTTATTTATTTTTATCTTCATTAAAAAGTAGTTCCTAACACTACTCTTGAAAAATCTCTAGTGTTTGATAAATTTTTAACATCTACTTGCTTAGAAATATACTTTCTTCCACACTTTTCAATTAAATCGCTTAATAAGCAGTTAAGAAAAGTTGTTGGTATTCTATTAAAACCTTCAAAATCTAATTGTATTCCATCTTCTAAATTATTTTTTATTATTTCTCTTAATAATATTGCATCTTCTATATTACATTCTCTTCCTAGTATTTCTCTTACTTTTACGTTCTTTTTCATATTTAACATCCCCTGAATAATTTTTAAATTTTCTGAAAATTCTCTCTATATTTATATAATATTATCCTTTCATACATTTGTCAAGCTTTTAACAAACTTTTTTTTGTAAAATAAAAAAGAATCATTATAAACGATTCTTTTACATTTCTATCAGCTTCCAGCTTAAATCTATTAACTCTTGTTTATTAGATGAATTTATCATTTCAATAGTCCCTTTTTCCTTGCTATCATTTAATAAATCCTTTTCTTTTAATCTTCTCATCAACTCTCTAGCTGTACCTAAACTGCCATCAATAATATCTACATCTTGTCCTACCACTTTTTCTATAGCATTTTTTACAAAAGGATAATGAGTACATCCTAATACTATAGAACTTATTTTACTATCCATAAATGGTTTTAGTTTTTCTCTTAAATAATCATCTAATTCATCGCCTTCTAAGATTCCTTGCTCTACATATTCCATCAAACCTCCACATGGCACAGGTTCTATTTCTCTCTTATCTCTATACCTATCTAAAAGTTTATGAAATTTAGCTTCCTTTAAAGTCATTGGCGTTGCCATAACTAATATCTTACCATCTTTACTATTATTAACTGCTGGCTTTAATGCCGGTTCTATTCCTACTATTGGAAGATTTGGATACTTAATTCTTAGTTCTGCTACAGCTGCACTAGTTGCTGTATTACAAGCAACCATTATGCCTTTAACACCTCTACTTAATAGATATTCTACTACATCAAAAGTTAGCTTTTTAACTTGCTCTACACTTTTAACTCCATATGGAGCATTCTTTGAATCACCAAAAAATATAAAATTTTCATTAGGCATTATCTTTATTGCTTCTCTTAAAACGCTTAATCCACCAAGCCCAGAATCTAATACTCCTATAGCTTCATATTTTTTATCCATAATAATCTCACTCCAATTTATATCTTCTATATAAATATTATTTTTACTTTACATATATAGTATATCTCATATTATCTTATTAGTAAAAATATATGATTATAGTAATATAAATTCTATCAAATTACATCCATGATGGTAAATATACCTGCTCTACACTTGCCATTTGAGTCTTTATTATATTTTCTCTTCTTCTCTTATTTCTGCTTACTAATTCTTCCGCTTCACTTAATGTCTTTGCTTTAAAAACTATTGACCAACCATCTTTGTCACATTTTCCTGCACACATTACATACTTATCATTATTTCTATTTCCACCAGTGGCTCTATCATATACAAAGCTTTTTAATTCACCTATATTTTTATAATTTAACTTAACAAATATCTCATTATTCATATATATAACCGCCTTCCGAACAAACGTTCTTTATGCTATTATAATAACAGAACAACCGTTCTTGGTCAATTACATTTTTCATATTTATTCCTATTTTTTCAACAAAACATATCCATTTACCCCTTCAAAACCCATTAAAATTATGAATTAACGCTTCGCTAATGATGAACTTAGTTAATGATGAATTATGAGTGATGAATGATGAATTTAGGAATAAACTCACAGAGTTTAAAAAAATATAATTTTCAGAAATTCTGTAAGAATTTCATCATTAATTCATAATTCTTAATTCATCATTCATCATTAAAAAAGTGGGGCTTTGCCCCACTTTTTTTCTACTCTGCCATATTAAATACTTCTAAGTCTTTGTTTTCAATTTCTTCAACTTTTACTTCTGCAATAGCTCTTAAAGTATCTAGTGCTGTAATTACTCCTATATTTCTTTCAACAGCTGCTCTTCTTATTAAGAAACCATCTCTCTTAGAATCATTTCCTTTAGTAGGTGTATTAACTACTAAGTCCACTTCCTTATTCTTAACTACATCAAGAATATTTGGTTCTGCTTCATGAAGTTTTCTAACTTGTTCTACTTCTATACCTGCTTCTTTTAATAGCTTACTAGTTCCTTCTGTAGCAACGAACTTATATCCAGCCTTAGCTAATTCTTTTGCTATTGGTAAGAACTCAGCTTTATCATGCTTATTGATTGTTGCAAGTATCTTTCCTTTTTTCTTTGAAGGATACATATTAGCTGCAACAAATCCTTTATATAAAGCTTCTTTTACATTTCTACCAACACCTAAAACTTCTCCTGTAGATTTCATTTCTGGCCCTAAAGATACTTCAACCTTAGGAAGCTTTTGTGTTGAGAATACTGGTACTTTTACTGATACTAGGTCTGGTTCTGGATATACATCTACTCCATATCCTAAATTAACTAATTTTTCTCCTAACATTACTTTTGTTGCTATATCAACAATTGGTACTCCACTAACCTTACTTATATATGGTACTGTTCTTGAAGCTCTTGGATTAACTTCTATTACATATAGCTTTCCATCAAACTCTATAAACTGGATATTGATCATACCTTTTATACCAATTGCTAAAGCAAGCTTCTTAGTATAATCTAAAACATCAGCCTTAATCTTATCATCTATATTTTGACTTGGATACATTGTTACAGAATCTCCTGAATGGACTCCTGCTCTTTCTAAATGTTCCATTATACCTGGAATTAATATGTTTTCGCCATCTGATATAGCATCTACTTCTATTTCTCTACCCATTAAGTATTTATCTATTAGAATAGGATTCTTCTTATCCTTCATAAATGCATTTTTTAAGTAGTATGTTAATTCTTCTTCATCATGAGTTATTTCCATACCTTGTCCACCTAATACATATGAAGGTCTAACAAGTACTGGGAATCCAAGTCTTCTTGCCTCTTCAATACCTTCTTCTAAAGTCCATACACCTTTTCCCTTAGGTCTTGCTATATCAAACTTT
>FR883366.1 GCA_000435835.1 Clostridium sp. CAG:221 | reverse complement strand
TATTTCCTTCTAATATTCTTATATATCCTGATTCTGAATAAAATACTCCTTCACTATATGTCCATAATTCTATAGTATCTTCTATTACATCATTATTAATATCTTCTTTTACAGTTTGTTTCAATTCATATCCGTTTAAGTCTACATCATTTTTCTTAAATTCTACTATACTAATATGATCTTCTATTTCAATTGTAGTTTCATTAGATATATCAGTAATATTATCGTTAGTATTCTCTTTTCTACTTTCAATTTCTTTAGTAGATTTTGTACAACCCAATAGCAGTACACTTAAAATAAGTAAAAAACTAAATTTAAGTTTTCCTCTCATTATCACTCTATCCCCCCTATTTGGTAATAATATATTCATTTTATCTCACTATCCATTTATTGTAAAATGGGCAACTAGTTTAGATTCATGCTTCAAACCAGTTGTTTAACTTAATAATTTTCTTAATTTAACCTTATTTGTTCTCTCATTATTTAGTTCTATAAACAAAAAGCAGTTACAAATAAATTGTACTGCTTTTTAGTAAATCTAATCATATCAACATTTTAAATTTTCTTTATCAAATTACCTCCATTAAACTCTAATACGATTTCTTCCTCTAATTCTATCCCTTTATTGAACATTAAGTCATTTTCTTAACCTATTTCATACTGAAGGCTTACTTGTCCATTATAAGGAATTTTCAAGTTTATATTTTCATATGTAACATATTTTCCTTTTCTTATAAAAATTTCGCCAATTTACTCTGTCATTTTTCAATTCCTTTCATTCTTTATTTCTAACCATTAATCATGTAACTAAGTTTCTAATAATTTCTCATAAAATTCTCTTTTGCTTTCGTATCCATTAAAACTGCTTACTGCCATTTCAAATTCCTTTTGACTCCAAAATTCATCTTTATCTATTTTTCTAAATATCTCCTTTATATTGCTCTTAAACGGATTTTGAAAGATCTCTATATGTTTAACCCTATTACTTTCAGAGAGTAAAACAAAATATATATCATCTCTAAAATTCAGCTCAAAAAAATTTCTTCTGTCTATTGGATTACATATATTAATCCATTGACCATAAATGCTCTCATAATTGTCATCAAATATAATTAACAGTAAATTTGCTGTAACTCTTCCTATTGTAAAATAACGCATTTCATAATGTATAAATTTATTATTACTTAACTCCTTAATCTTTACATCTTTTTCTTTAATAAAGAAGTGAGCTTGTTCTAGTTTTTCATCTGGGTTTAATAATAACATTTCTCCAAACTTAATAAATTCCAATTCATCATATTTTTCACCTATTGCTATCATTATTTTAATCCTCCATACTTTGTTTAATTACTTTCATACACAATATTTTTAAAAGTAATTAAACCAGCAGTTAATATTTACACCTACTTATTTTACTTATTTATTTCTTTTTATCAATCCTGGAATTCTTTCATTTTCAATTAAGTAATATTTAATCTTATAGTTCTTTAAATTATATACCTCTTCATTGTCCTTGACTTCTGTAGTGACATTAAATTTAATATTGTTTAATTTATATATTTTTCTTTTGGTAGTGCCATCAATTTTTAAAGCAATTATATTTAATAGAGCTAGAGCCATTTTATATTGAGTTTTTTCTATTATTATTGTGAAATTATTAGACTGACTTTTTTCTATTCTATTAGTTATATCTAATAAGGCCCATTGAATTTCATTACGCTTAAAAATCTCCTTAAGAATAACAAAAGTCTCAACTGCTTTAATGTTTCTTCTCATTATTTCATTATTTTTCTTTTCATTAAAATAATTCTTCATGTATAACTCAATATTGCTAAATGAATCTTCAATGGTATTCTTCACATTATTATTTACTTCTTCAAAAAACTTTTCTTTTATTTCACTGTAGTATCTATTTTTAAAAATCTCATAGTCTCTAAATTGAACTTCTTCATAATTACCTTGCTGGAACATCTTTTCTCTTTCATTATAAATTGCATCTAATCTTCCTACCAACACTTCATTTAATACTTCCGTCAATTCCTTCAAAGCTGCTTGTGAATTAATAGTTTTAGCTCTTTTCCCAGCTATGGCTTTCTCAGAATACTTTTTGTAAAATTCGTCTCTCTTATTATTTTCATAATCTCTTAAATTTTTATAATGTTTTTGATCTATCTCAATTAAAGATGCTATATCTGAAGAATTCATATCTAAAGTATCAATTATCTCTATTAACCTATCTAAATCTAATTTTATTTTATTATTTTCATAGTTTATAATTACTTCTTCATTTAATCCAAGTACGTTTCCCAACTCTTTTTGCGTTAAATTTCTAGCAATTCTTGCTTCTCTAATCTTTTCTCCTATGCTAATCATTTTATTAACTTTCCTCCGGCCTTAATAATACACCTATTAATTATAGTAATACTTGTATATTTTTTATACACTTTTATAACTTTATTTTTATATCTAAGCAATATTTAATTATAATCAATAAACTTATTTATTACATTAATAATAAAAGCCATAATAAGCTCCTTTTTAAAAAGTAAACTTATTATAGCTCTTTAATTAAATACTATTTTTCATCTAAATATAAATCCCATATTTTTAAATTAACATCTGTCTTACCATGGGCAAAAATGCTTATGTTACTACTATCTTTAGCTGTAAAGATTCTTGCTGTAAATACTTCTTCTCCATCATTAACAAATACCTCTATTGATGATGTATCAACAAAGATTTGTAATTTTAAATTTTTACCTTCATATGGACATTTTCTTTCTCTACCATACTCTACTGCAAAATCTTGTCCTGAATTACTTCTATCTAAAACTAATTTCTTTTCTTCTAAATCATAGTAAAATACTGTTTCTTCTTTTAGTCCTTTTCTTAATTTAACACCTATTCTCTTGCCTGTAATATTCTCAAAATTACATTCCATTTCATATACATTTTCCTTAAAATCTTCTATGATAGTTTCCTCATTATTTAAAGTATATGTCATGGCTCTTTCATTTCTTCTTAATGATATAAGCTCTCTTACTGGCTTTTGTAGTAGTTTATCACCTTTTAAACTTAACTCTCTTGGAATAGTTAAACAATGTGCCCATCCATTTTCATCTGTAGGGTATGCTATTTCAGGTAATCCCATCCAACCAACTAATATATATCTTCCATCTGGTGCTTTTGTAGTTTGTGGAGCATAGAAATCAAATCCTCTATCTAATTCTCTAAATTCTCCATGATTAAATTCTAAAGTTTCAAAGTTAATCTTATTACCTATTAAATAACCTGATTGGAAAATATTTCTGTACTTATCACCATCAGCTTCTAACCCTTGTGGTGAGAATATAAGAACACCTTTATCATCAAGCTTTATGTAATCAGGACATTCCCACATAAATCCATTACCAAAGAAGCTTGTCTTTATTTCACCTTTATAATTCCAATTTATTAAATCAGCTGATTCATATACTGCTATAGTACCAAGATTTCCTTCTTTTCTTTCAGCTCCTATTACAAAGTAATATTTATCATTTTCCTTAAAGACTTTAGGATCTCTAAAATTATCAGTATATATTTCTGGTAATTCTTCTACAATAGCTTTTGGATGCTTAGTTATTTTCCCTTCTTCATCCATAATAGCTAAACATTGATATGGATGTCTTTCCCATTTATCATTTCTTGTATTTCCTGTGTAAAATAAATATAATTTATCATTTTCAGCTAATCCACTACCAGAAAATGCTCCATGACTTTCAAAGTACTCACTAGGAATAATACCAACGCCACAATCATTCCAATGTACTAAATCTTTTGATGAAACATGATACCAGTGTTTAATTCCATGTACAGGCCCTAAAGGAAACCATTGATAAAATAAATGATACTCTCCATTAAAATATGCAAAACCATTAGGATCATTTAATAATCCTGTTGTAGGCTGAATATGAAATTTTTGTCTATATGGGCAAGTATCTACCTTTTCTTTTAATGCTGACATTTCTTCATCACTTGCTTCTAATATTGTTCTATAACGTTCTTCTCTTGTCCACTCTTTCATGAAAATTTCTCTCCTTTTATATAAACTATTAATCTAATAAACTGAAATCATTAAGCCAAAAATAGAAGGTATTAGATTATAATCTAATTCCTCCTATTTATAGCTTCATAACATTATGCCACTTCTAAGTTTTGTTTCTTTGCTGTAGTCTTAGCTAAAATAATAGTAGATGCCACTGCCACAGCCATAGAAATAGCCATACCTATTATATAATTTATCATTGAATCTGGTCTTATTGATATTATACCTGGTAAACCTGCAGCCCCTGGAGCTAATGCTAATACTTTAGTTAACATTATATATGCACTTGAAACTGCTGTTCCTATCATTGCTCCATAGAATGGATAACGTAATTTTAAATTAACTCCAAATATAGCTGGTTCAGTAATTCCAAGTAAAGCTGAAATACCTGATGCTGATGCTATACCTTTCATTTTATTATCATTTTTAAGAACAAGAAGTACTGATAAAGCTGCTGCCCCTTGTGCTACATTTGACATTGCTGCAACTGGGAAAATAAATGATCCACCTGTTGTTGCTATATCTGCTAGCAATTGAGTTTCAACGGCTGTAAAGCTGTGATGCATACCTGTTATAACTATTGGTGCATAGAAGAATCCAAAAATAGCTCCACCTATTGGTCCTAATGTATTAATTAAACCTATTAATCCTGCAGTGATTCCATCACCAGCTAATCTCATTACTGGTCCTATAGCTACAAATGTTAATAATCCTGTGATAAATACTGTAAATAATGGCGTTAAAAGATTATCTAAAATTGATGGTACTATCTTATGTAATGCCTTTTCAACTTTTGCTAATACAAAAGATGATGCTAAAACTGGTAGTACTGTTCCTTGATATCCTACTTTAAGAATAGAGAAACCTAATATATTCCAATATGGTACACTTCCTTCAATAACTGCTGCTGGATAGCTATAACCATTTAATAAATCTCCATGAATCATTAAAGCTCCTATACAAGCTCCTAAATATGGATTACCACCAAATACCTTAGTAGCTGAGAATCCTAAGAATATTGGTAAGAATGCAAATCCTGTATTGGCAAATGTATTAATCATTTCTGCTAAATCTTTAAATTGTGGATGAGCCTCAATTAAAGATTGTCCTTCTATAAATAAACCTTGAGAAGTTAAAATATTATTTATACCCATCAATAATCCTGCAGCCACAAGAATTGGAAGTACCGGTACAAAAACATCTGCTAAAGATTTAATTAATCTTTGAACTGGATTTAGCTTTTTATCAGCTTCTTTCTTTAATTCTTCTTTACTTCCTTCAGATATATCTGCCATTTTAATTAATTCTTTATAAACTTCATTAACAACACCCGAACCTAAAATTATTTGGAATTGTCCTGAAGTATTAAAATTACCTTTTACTGCTGGCATTTCTTCAATTGCTTTAATGTTAATTTTCTTATCATCTTTAAGGACTAATCTTAATCTTGTAGCACAATGTGCAGCGCTAACTATATTTTCTTTTCCCCCTACATTTTCTAATATTTCTTTACTTATTTGATTGTAATTTTTACTCATGTCCATCTCCCCTTTGCGACAAAAGATTTTTATTGGTAATTATTTCATAAATTGAAACGTTTCATTTTTTCTATGTTTAAATATTAATACGTTTTCATCATTAAGTCAAGTATTTTTTTAAAAGAAGAATTTCCCAAAAAATTTTAATTCGGGAAATCTTTTTCTTAATATTTATTTAGTTGTATATCCTTTTATAAAACTTATTGGAAGAATTACCTTCTTTTCCACTGGTTTATCTTCAATTATATTTATTAATGCTTCCACTGATTTTTTAGCCATAAGTTCAATTGGTTGCCTTATGGTGGATATTTTAAATTCATCTTGGTTAAATGATCTACTTCCATCAAAACCAATGACTTGAACATCCTTTGGCACATTAACATTTATATTTTCCAGCCTTTTAATAAAATCCAATGCATGTCTATCAGTTACTGCAAAAACTCCATCTATCTTTATCTTTTCTTTAAAATTTTCCTCAATAAATTCATCTAGTAAAATTTCAAACTCATTGGCACTTCCTAGTAATTCACATATACTATAATTAATATTATTTTCTGTGCAATAGCTTATAAATCCTTCTTTTCTTTTTCTTGTGGCATTATCTATTTTCGATCCACGACCTATATAAGCTATATTTTTACAACCAGCTTCAATAAGCTTTTCTGCTGCTAATTTTCCACCTTGAAAGTTATCACTGGAAATATATGTTATATCCTTAGAGAAATATCTATCTATACTTACAAATGGTATTTTTTCTGAAACATATTCATCTATATTACTATAGGTTATTGCAATAATCCCATCCATCTTATTTTGTTTAGCCATAGATATATATTCTATTTCACTTTGCTGATTTTTTTCAGAATTACATAAAATCATCTTCATGCCTACTTCTCTTAGGCATTTCTCAATATTATAAGCTAATTCGCTGAAAAAAGGATGCCAAATTGTTGGTAAAATTACAGCTACAGTATTAGTTTTATTAATTTTTAAACCCCTAGCATAAACATTAGGCTCATACTTTAATTTTTTTATAGCCTCTTCTACTAAAACCTTTGTTTCTGATTTAACTGGTATATTGTTAATAACCTTAGAAACTGTACCTACTGCTACCCCTGCTTCTTTTGCAACATCTTTCATTGTGGCCATATTTACATACTCCCTTGTCTATCGTTTTATTACCAATTTTAATTATATTAATAAATAAAAAATCAGTAAATGCAATTTACACATTTACTGATTTTTTTAATTTTAGCCTAAGATTTTCTATGGTATCAATACTAAACTACTTTCTCTCTAATTGAGTAGCTTATATTTATTCTGCTATATACCTTATATAAGTAATAACCTAAAAGTCCACTAATGGTATTACAAAGTAAATCCATGGTATCAAAGGATCTACTTAAATTAGCAACTAAATATGACAAAACAACCTGGCTACATTCAATAAATAAAGATATTGCAAAGGCCATTGCTATAATTTGATTTATTTTAAAAGTAACATCCCTAAAATGATAGCAAATAAAAAATATAAATGGAGATAATAAAATTAAATTACCACCTACATTGGTAATTACCTCACTTATACCACCAATCCTATAAATACTGATAGTACTTTCCCAAGGTATTAAGTGAATTTTAGCTAATTTCCTTATGACGTTTTTACCCAAGGCTAAAGGTATTGGAAAATATACCACTGCAGCTAAAATAGTGATATATAAGCTAAAAATTAAATGCATAACCTTTTCTTTAATCTTATGGTCAAACTCTCTATATATTATTAATTTAACTAGCACTTTTAAATTTAAAAGTAAAATAATTGCTGACATTACTGAAATAAATTCTATTCTTGTTATAGTAAATATAATATCACCTTCTATTCATAACTATTATTATTTTATATTTACTAATTATATCCAAATATTTTCCATAAATTCACTTATAATAGCATATTTATTGATAATTATAATTATTAATATCAATACTGTGGTGATATTTTCACCAGTTTAATTCTTTATTTATTATTTCTTATCTTCATTCATTCTCTCATTAACATAGCTTTCAACAACAGTTCTGATTTCACTAAAATGCTTATTAGTACTATCTATCTTAGATTGAAACTTCATCATTTCATTTAAATACCCTTGCTTCACTGTAATTTTTATGCTTTCATCATATATTAGTCCAAATACCAATGAAATATGACCTACTCTATTATCTACTGCTGTCTTTTTTAAACTTCTTTTAATTTTATCTTTTCAATATTGCTATAATATTTTTCAACATATTCATTAAAAACTCTCTTTGCTTTTTCCTTATTTATTTTCATATTTTATTACCTTTTTATTTAATTATTTCCACAAACTTTCTGCTACAAACATTTTTAAATTAAAAAATAAGTACCTATCTTCAAAGGTACTTATTTGATATGTCATATTTATTCTTTTAATTCAAATCTTTTATGAAGCTTCCATGTGTTATCCTGCCACTTATATATGGAAATATTATTTAATAAAACATTATAATTACAATTGAATTGATTGATCCATTGCCACATTTCATCAAATACGAAAGAAACTTTTTTAGATGAAACTGTTACGTGAAATATTGCATTTTCACCTTCATGGCTTCCAAAGCTTATATAATTTACTTCTTTTATGGCCTTTACAAAACCTTTATGAAAATCTCTCATTTCCTTATTTTCAATAACATTCATATAAATAACTCTATTATCAAAATGTTCAAACCCCTTAATTTCATAAGGTATTGCTTTTTTGTCTTTAATATATTTTTCTATTGCCTCTTCTAATACTTCTATAGGCTCTTCCGTTTCAAAAGGTGCTTTTAAGGTAATATGTGCAGGTAACTTTGATGATTTAACCTTAAACTTTTCAAATGCTTCAGCACTAAGTTTTTTATTAAAAACTCCTGCTTCTCCATCCGCCACTGTCACAACAACATATCTCATACTCTATCTCCTTTTATTTTACTATTGACTAATAAAGTAGTTTACTTTATTATCTTTTCAAATTATATAATAATTAAAAAGAAAGTCTACACCTTTTGATGTAAACTTTTCTTTTATACTTATATTATTGTATTTTTGTATTTTTTAATTCTTCCAATCTATTTTGTAAATTAGAAGATTCACTTTCTAAATTACTAATATTCTTTTTTAAATTTTCTATTTGCGATTCTAAACTTGATTTCTCTGATTCTTTCTTATATACTTGTGCTTCTACGCTCTCTAAAGAAAATTTCATATTTTCTACCTCTTTTGAATTATCCCTTTTTCCAAAGTCTAAAAACATAAAACCTATAAGAAAAGTAATAATACAAAGTAATATACTCTTATTTCTGTAAGAGCTCATTTTATTTTCCTTTTTAAAATTATTTTCCATTGTATTTCCCCCTAATAACACTTAGAACATGGGTCTAAGCCTCTTGCTTCAGCACTTTCTCTTGTAACTTGTGAAACATATTTTGAATTCCCACAATTTCCATGACTATGGTATTTTGAACCTGTTTTTGTTATCCAAACCATAGATCCTATATTATCTTCATTTACCGTTGCCACATATCCATTTGATGAACTTGCATAATTTTGACTAGCTGCTAGCCTTTCCGCTTCTTCTCTGGCAGCTTGTTCAGCTGCTATTCTGGCTGCTTCTTCCTTAGCTGCTTGTTCTGCTGCTAGTCTTTCTCTTTCAGCCTTAGCTTTTTCTTCAGATGCTATTCTACTTTCTTCTGTGGCTATCTGAGTTTTTAAAGAACTTACTGTAGTAGTTAATGTTGTATGCTTGGTAGTTAATTCATCTTTAGTTGCAGTAAGCTTATGGATATGTTCTTCAAGCTCATTATATTCATTGTTACATTGGTTAACTTGCTCTGAAATTGCTGCAATTGCTTTAATATTATTATTATGTTCTTCTTTAGAAATATTTAATGTTGTACCAACACTTATCCCTAAAATTAAAGATAAAGCAGTTGCAATAGTCCTTTTCTTATTTTCCTTAACTGCTGTAACTATTTTTTCTTTAATAACCTCTTTCTTATTACTTTATCATAAAACTTCCTTTAATTTTTCTATAAAAGGTATATCTGCCGGTGCAAATTTAAAGTTTTCTACTTCAGATATACTTATCCATTTTGCTTCATCATGGACACTTAGCTTTATTTCTCCTGAAATCACTGTGGCAAAATACGCCATAAGCTTTACTGTTACATTAGGATATTCATAGATACTTGTCTCTATGTAATTACCTATTTCAGTTTCAATTTTTAATTCTTCCACCAGTTCTCTTTTTAGAGCTTCTTCTGGCGTTTCCCCTTGCTCTACTTTTCCACCTGGAAATTCCCACATTCCTTCAAGCTTTAACTTAGGCGCTCTTCTTGTTATTAAAAACTTATTATCCTTCACTATTACAGCAGCTACTACATCTATCATCACTTAATTCTCCTTTGTACTTTTAATTTATTATATATTAT
The DNA here is from genome assembly GCA_000435835.1 of Clostridium sp. CAG:221. Lineage (GTDB taxonomy): Bacteria > Bacillota > Clostridia > Clostridiales > Clostridiaceae > Clostridium. Next base: position 108,855 of record FR883366.1, on the reverse strand, counting down.
TTATTTCATAAGCAAAAGCCTCAGCAAATGCTGAGGCTCTATTTTCTAATGGCAATGTCCACCACAATGTTTGCAATCACAACCACATTGAATAGATTTACCTTGTTTCTTATCTTTTATCATTTTTCTAACAATTAAGCTTACTATTGCTAATAATGCAAGTCCTACTATAGCAGTTCCCATATGAATCCCTCCATATTATCAATTTAAGATTTACTCTGCCTTTAAATTTACAGTTAAGTTTTCGCTTTCCTTATATGGTCTAAAAAATAAATATAAAAAGATAACTATTACAATAAATGCTGCCACTGTACCTATACCAAATGTTCCTGCTGTAAATAACATACCTATTTGATAAACACATAATGATACGCAATAAGCTAGCACTGTCTGATAACCGATGGCAAACCAGAACCATTTAGCATTATTCATTTCTCTCTTAATAGCTCCCATTGCTGCAAAACATGGTGCACATAAAAGATTAAATATTAAGAATGAATATGCTGCAAGTGCAGTCATGCTAGCTGCAAGTGTTCCCCAAATTTCAACTCCATCTTCAGCAACTTCACCAAATCCATAAAGTATACCAAATGTTCCAACAACATTTTCTTTTGCAATAAGACCTGTAATTGCTGCCACTGCTGCTTTCCAATTTCCCCAGCCAAGTGGTTTGAATAGCGGTGCTAAAATACTTCCAATGGCTGCTAAAATACTGTCATTCATATCATCTACCATTCCAAATCCACCATTAGCAAAGCCAAAGTTTTGAGCAAACCAAATAAATATTGTAGAAAGTAAAATTATTGTTCCAGCTTTCTTAATAAATGACCATCCACGTTCCCACATACTTCTTAGAATATTTGAAACTGTTGGCATGTGGTATGCTGGTAATTCAATAACAAATGGTGCTGGATCTCCTGCAAACATCTTTGTTTTCTTTAATATAATTCCTGAACAAATAATTGCTGCTATTCCTACAAAATAAGCACTTGGTGCTACCCATGATGCTCCATTAAATAATGCTCCTGCAATTAAAGCAATAATTGGAAGCTTGGCACTACATGGAATAAATGTGGTGGTCATGATAGTCATTTTACGGTCTCTATCATTTTCGATAGTTCTTGAGGCCATTATTCCAGGAACTCCACATCCTGTTCCAATAAGCATTGGAATAAATGACTTTCCTGAAAGTCCAAACTTACGGAAAATTCTATCCATGATAAAGGCTATTCTTGCCATATATCCACAAGATTCAAGGAATGCTAAGAAAGCAAATAACACAAGCATTTGTGGTACAAACCCAAGTACTGCTCCCACACCGCTGATAATACCATCAACAAGAAGCCCTGATAGCCATGGAGCACAATTTATGGTATCTAAGCCATTTTGCGCTGCTGGAATAATCCACTGACCAAATAAAGTATCATTTGTCCAATCTGTTAAAATTGAACCTACTGTTGTAACGGAAACATAATAAACTATAAACATTACTGCTGCAAAAATAGGAAGTGCTAACCATCTATTTGTTACTATGGTATCAATCTTATCTGAAACAGTATGTCCACCTTTATTCTTTCTTACAAAACAATCTTCTATAATAGATGAAATATATACATACCTTTCATTGGTAATGATACTTTCTGCATCATCGTCCATTTCATCTTCACATCTCTTAATATCTGCCTCCACATGAGTAGCTATTTTTTCTGCTATTTTTAATTGTTCAATAACTTTTTCATCACGCTCAAATATCTTAATGGCATACCAACGTTGTTGCTCTTCTGGTAAATTATGAAGCACTGCTTCTTCAATATGTGCTAAGGCATGTTCAACGCATCCAGCAAATTTATGTTTTGGACTTTGAACCACTTTACTTTTAGCAACTTCCACAGCTTTATTGGCTGCTTCCATCACTCCCGTTCCCTTTAATGCTGAAATTTCAACTACTGTGCAGCCAAGTTCCTTAGCTAAATTCTTCGTATTCAGCTTATCTCCGTTCTTTGCAACAATATCCATCATATTTACCGCTACCACCACTGGAATACCTAGTTCCATAAGCTGAGTAGTTAAATATAAATTTCTTTCAAGGTTAGTTCCATCTATGATATTTAAAATTACATCTGGACGCTCTTGAATTAAATAATTTCTTGTTACTACCTCTTCTAAAGTATATGGAGATAAGGAATAAATACCTGGCAAATCCATTATTATGGTATCTTTACTTCCTTTTAATCTTCCTTCTTTCTTTTCTACCGTAACACCAGGCCAATTACCTACAAATTGATTTGAACCTGTAAGACCATTGAATAGTGTTGTCTTACCGCAATTAGGATTACCGGCTAAGGCAATTTTTATTGTCATTTTATCCATCACTTCTTTCTTCTATAATAATAGTTTTAAATCCTTTGTTATGCTAATTAATATCTAGAATCATTCTCATTGAATTTCTATAAAAATTATTCAACTTCAATGATTTCTGCATCTGCTTTACGAAGTGATAACTCATATCCTCTCACAGTAACTTCAATAGGATCTCCTAAAGGTGCTACCTTTCTTATATATATCTCTATCCCTTTTGTAATTCCCATATCCATAATACGTCTCTTTACTGGACCTACACCAACTATTTTTTTTACTTTTACAGTGTTTCCACATGCTATATCTCTTAAAGTTTTCATATTTACTCCTTTTATTTGCAAAATTTATACCATAATTTTATTAGCCATATCCTTACCAATGGCAACTCTTGAATCCTTAACTTCCACAATCATGTTGCCTTTTATTTCCGATATAACTGTAACTGCAGCTCCTACAACGAACCCTATATTACCTAAAAACTTTCTAACTTCTTCTTTTCCACCAACTCTTTTTATTATATTGGCTTCACCTTTCTTAACCATTGATAAAGGCATCCTCAATCATCCTCTTTCCTAATATTGATAATCATTTTCATTTACTATATTATTAGTATACATTCACTTCCATAACATGTCAATACATCATTTATTTTTTTTCTTACATATATTTAAATTTATATATTATTTTTCTAATCAAAAAAACACCTACAAGCTGCAAGTGTTTAAATGATAATCTTCTATTAATATTTTTATATGAAAAATGTTTTCTCCTAAAAATAAGTACTTGCAAAAAGCAAGTACTTAACTATATTCTAATTCATTAGAGCTATTACCATTTCCTCTATGTCAAATACATCATTTGTTTCAAAAAGTTCTGATAAGGCTTCTATATTTTCTTCTAAATGTTCAATGTCTTTAGAATATGTATGAGCTATATCTACCATGTCTTCATCAGTGAACTCATTATTTTCTATATATCTCACCACAGCCAGCTCTCTTATGATCATATAACTTACAAGAGCAGTCTTTATTTTTGCTAATATGTCATAATCAAATACAGCTTTCATAAAATATCTAAATACAAAGTAAACTAATATGTTTTCAAATTTATATAACTTATCCTTGTAATATTCTTCAAACTGCCTATGCTTTATTATGTATAATTCTTCATCTTCATCAGTTTGCCAAAAATATCTTAAGGCATCGTTAAGACCTAAAGGATCATCTGGAGTTATATGTTTTAAATCTTTAAAGACTTTGAAATACTCATGCATATCATCATACTTTGAACCTTCATTATCTCTATACTCTTCCAATTCATTTATAAGTTCTTCTAAAAATCCTTTATCTAGATATTTCTCTCTTACAGATTTTATTTCCTTAATTTCACTTTCATCTATTTTTTCTTGAATTTCATCAACAAATAAAAGTGCCACAACAGCTCTTTTTCTTAAATCAATAGTTCTATCCTGGATTATATCCATTACTATCTTTCTACTTTGAAGTAATTCTATAAAAAGCTGTGCATTTATATCATTATATGAACTTACAACTTCATTATTTTCACTTAATTCAAACTCTACTTTTTTTGAATTATTAAGCATTATTCTTGCTGCTTCTGGACATGAAAGTGATATTCCTACTTCTCTTAAAGAACCAAATTCTTCTGTGTATCTAGGATATTGCTGACATGTATAACAAAGGTTCTCCTCACCAATGTTTATATATATGTCACAAGTCTTTTCTTCATTTAAAAATGGACAATTATTACCTTTAAGGACAAATATATTTTCTCCTGCTTCATGAACTATTTCACTTCTTAATCTATCCCCAAATTCTCCTTGCACATTTTTATAACGATCATATGTAGCATCATCTATTACTATTCCCCAGCCTGCACAGCATGTATCTTCACATTTTGATGCTATACATTTAAAATCCTTAAAGTATTCTGGGACTCTAATTTTCATTTCTTATTCCTCGTTTATAATTTAATTATTTATTTTCACTTTTATATTCATTATAGAAGTTTATTAATATTTCATACTCTTCATCTGATAAGAATTTACTTTCATGTTTTTCATTAATTTCCACATCAGTAAAATTCAAAAATCTTACCTTATTCTTATATAATTCAATTAATCCTAATCTTACATTGTTATTTTCACTCATTTTTATTTCTCCTTTTCTTCTTATATTTTAAATCTTGCCATACCATATACAAATTCATTTGTTGCATCTAGTGGCTCATCATTAATCAATATAATATCACATTCTTGGCAAATATCATATAAAATACTCCCGATAAATGGATTTCTCACTACTACTTCCTTAGGTCTACCATTTTGCATTATAAAACCTATAAACATATTTAAAAGTATATTTTCTTCATCATCATGAGGATTCATTAACTGTTGCCCTAATACCATTCCATTATTATGTTCCATAATTAAAGCAATTTTAGCATTAATCTTTCTATGACTTTTTTCATCATTTATTGCAGTATTTAAATATACCATATCCATTTCTAACGAAATATCTACTTGTGGTTGCTTTTTCATTCTTTGCTTTAAAACTTCATCATTTATAACTAATAAGTAATATTCATTTTCATAAAATGGAAGTTTTGCTTTGGTATTAATATAATTACCATCCTCATCAAATTTACGTAATAGCATTTCACCTTGGTCAAAGTTTACCTTTATTTTTCCTTCCTTAAAATCACGTAAAATTATTACCAGTTCTTTTAGTACTTTAGAAAGTAAAATAGCTTCTTCTTTATTTATTTTATCTGGAACATATCCCTTTTTATATGATTCAAAATATATCCATTGGTTTTTACCTCTAAATTTATGTCCTACTTCCCTAATTATTTTTCTTTCGCCTTCTGTTAATTCATTTCTATCTCCTAAGAACATGCTAATACTATTTTGTTCAAACATAGCATATTCTGGTGGCATACCATATCTTTCACTTTCAATTATAAAAAGAAAATCCTTAAATCCTCTATAACCTACATATGCATTTACCCCGTAACATAAATCCCCATAACCTTGTACTACACAAAAGATTGGTTCTTCCATTTCTTTAAGTTTTATTGCTATAATATCTAAATTGCATAGACTTTTCCAAGGCTCTTCTGTTTTTACCGCCACAGCATTATCATATAGTTCTTGCCAAATATCCATTGTAATTCTTTCACTCATATAATTTCATCCTCTGATTTAAATATTATATTACTTCATTATAAACATATTAGTTATAAATGCTAGTTGTATTTAAATTTCTTTATAAAAAAGCAGTTATACTCTAAAGTACAACTGCTTTATTGGAGGCGCCACCCAGATTTGAACTGGGGAATAAAGGTTTTGCAGACCTCTGCCTTACCACTTGGCTATAGCGCCATTTTCTTCTTCAATAGTATTATATTAGATAGTTAGGCTTTTGTAAACAATTTTTTTGCTATATTTTATAAATTTCCTTCATTTAATTACTTTGATGAAAAAGTCATGCAAAATGATATAACCCATGCTATACATATAACTGCAGTTAATAAAATTAATAAAGGACTTTTCTTCATTGGAGGAAGCTCCTCTTTTCTCTCTTTGATAGAAATTGAATTTAAAGTAATGCTGCATATCATTATCATTATAAATCCTAATAAGACAAATCCCCATGAAATGATTCTTTCACAGTACATAAAATTTATAATTGTACTACATGCTACTAGGATTAATATTATTTTATAAATTATTCCTTTAATATCTTTCATAAAACATACACTCCCTATGATATACCATAAATATTATGAGTATGTTTATATTGTATACCTTTTTAAATTAATATAACATATTTCTAATAAATATTTATTCACTTTTACTTTTTATATGCATAATAAATGGGTATAAACTTAATAAAACAGCTTATTCCCCATTTATACAGTATTCAATTTCTTCTGCTGTCAAATTTCCTAAGTAAATATGATTTAAATACTTCTTTAATATATGGTAGCTTTTTTTAATTTCATCTATTGGTGTTGGTTGAAGATTCATTTTATATCTTGGAAAGTACCTGGAAAGATGTAAAGGGATATCTTTATTTAATGAACTTAAAAAAGTTGCTATTTCCATTAATGTTTCATCATCAGTATTTTCACATGGTATAAGCAATGTGGTAACTTCAATATGCTTTCCCATTTCATAAGCTATTTTAATGGTTTCTTTCACTGCTTCTAGTTCTCCAAAGCATAACTTCTTATAATACTCTTTTCCGCCTTTTAAATCTATATTTAATGCATCAACATAAGGCAATAACTTCTTTAAAGGCTCATTACAAATATAGCCATTGGTAACTAATACTACCTTGTGCTCTTTATTTCTTTCTTTAATCTTTCTAGCTACATCATAAACATATTCATACCATATGGATGGTTCATTATAAGTGAAGGCTAAACCAATATTATTTTCTATTTCCATAGATATCTCTGACATTTCTTCTGGTGGTATATACTTACTTTCAGCTCTATATTGAGAAATTGAATAGTTTTGACAAAATGAACATTTGAAATTACAACCAAAAGATCCTATTGAAAGTATCATGGTTCCTGGATAAAATTCATATAATGGCTTCTTTTCTATTGGATCCATGGAAAGAGAAGTTATTTCACCATAATTTATACTATATAACTTTATTGCCCCTTCTTCATCTTTCTTAACTTCTCTTACTCCACATACACCTTTATGTCCTTCACTTATTTTTTTACATCTATGGGGACAAAGATAACAATTTATTAATCCATCTTTTTCTTCATAAAACATCGCTTCCTTATTCATCATCTTCACATTCCTTAAATCTTTCTACTTTGAATCTTTCTAAAACATAATTATCACTTGGCCTTATATTACCTTTTTCCATGGCTATAGCTACTTGCTGTTCACTTGTATCTATTCCTTCCAGTTTAGGTAAAAGTAGTCCTCTTTTAGAGCCAGAAGAAACAATTACTCCATATTCCTTAGGATTAAGTTCTTCAAATGTAGTCTTTTCTGGTTCATGTAATAAATCAACTGAAATATCAATTTCCTTAAGTTCTTCTTGTGTTAATGGCGAAAATCTTGGATCATTAATGGCAGCACTTAATGAATTTCTTATTATTTCTTCAGCTATGGTATCTGTTACTGGTGCTATTGTTCCAATACAGCCCCTTAATTCTCCATTGATTTTCAAAGATACAAACACACCTTTTTTATCATTTAATAATTCCTCATCCTTAACATCATCTATTGTTAACAAGGTTCCCCTATCAAAATAGCTATTTAAATTTTTTCTGGCTAAAATGGTATATGGATTTCCTTCCTTCATTCTTCGTTGATTTTCCATTTCACTTTTTTGCAATAATTTATCATATAAATTTGTTTCTTTTCCCTTAAACTCCATTATTCCATAGCCAACACCTAAAGGTCCTTCATAACTTAATAACTCAGCTTTTGCTTCATTGGAATTAATTGCTCCTGCCAGTACGTATAAAGATCTTAATCCACATTGTCCACTTTCATTAACAAGAACCTTATCCATATTAAATAAGCCTTCTAATTTTCCACTTTGTAAAATACTGATAAGTTCTCTATCAAACTCTGCACCTAAAGGTGTATAAGGATAAGGACCATCCTTAGTAAGCCTATGAGATAAATCGCCTGAAGCTACCAATACTGCTCTTTCCTTACTATCTTCTACTGCTCTATTGATTACAGTACCAAACTTAGCAAGCTCTAATGGAGATAATAATCCATAAGTAATATGAACTAATTTATATTTGCCATACTTTTCAATAAAATATAAAGGAACCATGGCACCGTGATCCAACTCTAAATCAACGCCATAAACATATGCATTTTCTTTATTTAAAGCTGCTACATTTAAATTTTCCTCATCAGCATATTTAATTATTTTTCTGGTAAGATCTAAGTTAATATGATAATTAAATTTAACATTTGCAGCATTAAATTGAGCAAGGTTTCCTGAAATACTCCTTTCTGTAACCATTGCCATTGCATCTCTAAACATAGCACCATGAGGAGTTATTAATATTAAAGTATCTGGTTTTAAAGAAGCAATCCTTCTTGCAGCTTCATCACATGCTTTTACCGTATTATTTACTTCTACTTCTTTTCCCTTTCCTACTTCATGGACTATAATTGGTGGATGTGGCATTAAAAAATATCCTAACATTTTATATCACCTTCTTATTTTTGCTTATTTATAGTATATATAAGTAACGATTTTTTATGATAAAAACAAGCCATAGCAAAAATTTTTGCTATGGCTTATTTTTTTATTTATCTGTTTTTAATGATTACTGTGATAATCTTTCTTTTAAAGCTTGTACTGCATCTTCATTTATAGCAATTGCTTTACCTACTGTTCCACCAAGCTTTTCCCATACATAATTATGTACTTCTACAGCATTGCTAAAATCTAAATCATCCCACTTTAATAACTCTTTATATAAATAATCATCCTTACCCTTTAATAATGGTACTGTTTCATTTAAAAAGCCTTTATCTATTTCTATCTCTTCCCATATTTCATCATTTTCAGCAATAATTATTGTGTTAGCTCTTAAATGGACTTCATAATATAAATCTTCTATATTATACCCATTATCCACTTCTACTTCACTACTAGATACCTGCTGAAGTTGTGATGAAGTTTCTTTAGGTGAAGACTCTATAGAACTTTCATTTTCTTTACTGACAGCTACATTTTTACTTGAAGAACTTCCACCTAAAGTTAATTCAATGGCAAAGCTAACTCCTAAGACAACAGCCAAAATAGCAAGTACTATAGCTGTAGCCTTCAGTCTTTTATAAGGTTTATCTTCATTATCATATGTTCCATTATTACCATTTCTTTTTCCCCACATAATATACTTTATCTCCTTACTTGTTATTTTATGGTATATTATACATTATTTTACCAAAACCTTCAATGTGGTTAATATAAAAATACCTGCATAAAATGCAGGTATTTTGGCCCCTGAAAATTATTTATCCAATAACTTCAACTTTAGTAACTTCATCTATATAAGTAAGTTCTGATAAAATATCATTAATATCTACTTCATCATCTACATTAAGCTTTAAGATTATTTTTGCTTTATCAATAGATACCTTTTTTGTCTCTATTGATATTATGCAAACTCCAGCAATTTTTAAGCCATCTCTTACCTTTTCCATGGACACTACTGTATCACCTGTTAAATCAAGTTCAATAAAAACATGAGAGTTTCTTTTTATTGACTTTATTTTTTTTAATCTAAAGATATCTGTTAAGAAAATATAGGATGCTATAGTTATTATAACAGCCCCTAAATATACCCCTGATCCTACAGCTAATCCTATACAAGCTGCAAGGCATATTGATGCTGCAGTAGTTAATCCTTTTACACTTCTTTTATCCTTAAGGATAGTACCTGCACCAAGAAAACCTATGCCTGATATATATTGTCCTGCCAATCTAAATAGATCATTATTTCCTCCATTAATGCGATAATATTCTAGGGATGTAATTTGAATTAAAAGACCAACCATCCCTACAAGCACATGGGTTCTTATTCCTACAACCATACCTTTCTTTTCACGATTATAACCAATTGCTCCTACAAGAACTATGCAAAGTAAAGTCTTAAAAATAATTTCTAAAATAACCTTTATATTTACGCTTCCTATAATTTCTTTTAACATCTTCCTTCCCCCTTTTTCTTAAGACCTTAACTTTGTACTCTTATTATCTGGAGAGATTATTTATAGTATAAATCAAAAGGAGTAGATTTTGTTCTACTCCTTTTTCTATCTATGATTTTAATTATTTTCAAGTATTAAACATTAACAATATTTATATAAATTTAATTATCATCTCCCTTACAGTAGATTAGATAATTGGATCATCTCCCTCTGGGCTGCTTCATAGTTATTCATATCACTATGGTGCCAATAAACTATTGCTTCTTCACGGACAATATTAAGGTTTGAGCATTCCTCCTTTCCCTTAGTCTTAATAAAAGACTCTATATCATTTGATATTATCATCGCCAAGCATCCCTCCCTTTTCACACATATATGGTTAAGTTTTTATAGACAAAAAGGAGTCACAAAACATCTTTTGTGACTCCTTTGTCTTATCTATATTAATATTATACTATGGCAAATAACCATTGTAAATATTTCCCACTAACTTTTTTAGAAATTTTATTCACTTTCATACTTAAAACTTTTTTCTCTTTTATAATAAGTATAAGCTAATGGTATTACTGCTGCAAACCAAGCAACAGGATCTGCAAGACATATTCCCATAAATTCTAAAACTTTAGGTAAGGTAAAAGCTACTACAGCTCTAGCAACAAGTTCATAAACTCCAGCCATCATTGGAATAAATGAATCTCCTATTCCTTGAAGTGCATTTCTATAAACAAATATTAACCCTAATGGAATGAAGAAAATTGCTGAAATATTTAAAACTTGCTGTGCATAAGATAATATTTCTGCATCTGGATTGCTAACAAAAATCATTACAAAATATTTTCCTAAGAAAATAAGTACCATGGCAGAAATCAAGCTTGTAATTATAGAAATTTGTACGCACTTCTTAACTCCTAATTTAATACGGTCATATCTTTTTGCTCCTATATTTTGTCCACAATATGTTGCCATTGTTACACCTAAAGTAGTAGCTGGTTGCATAACTAACTGTAATACTTTTGAAGCAGCTGCATAAGATGCAATTACTGTAGATCCAAATATATTTATAGCACTTTGTACAGTCATTATTCCTATGGCTGTTATGGAAAATTGAAGTGCCATAGGTATACCAACTTTTAAATGTTTTCTATAATACTTTTTCTTAACTTTAAAATCTTCTTTTTTAAGTCTTAATATTTTATATTTCTTATAAGTATAAATTACACATAAAAGCGCTGAAACCCCTTGAGATATTACTGTTGCATAAGCCGCTCCTGCAACTCCCATTTTGAAGTTTATAATAAGTACTAAATCTAAAATTATGTTAAGTACTGAAGATACTATAAGAAAATATAAAGGCGTTTTGCTATCGCCTAAAGCTCTTAATATGGCAGCCATCATATTATAGAATATAATAGCTACATTTCCAGCATATAAAATAATTATGTATGTTGACGCATCCTTCATTATATTAGAAGGAGTGTTCATAAGAGCTAAAAGAGGCTTTGCTGAAATTACGCTTATGAAAGTCACAATTATAGTGGCTATTATTGATAAAGTAATTGAACTTGCAACAGCTTTCTTTACTCCTGCTTCATCTTTAGCACCATACTTTTGAGAAATAAGTACTGCAAATCCGCTTGTAAGCCCCATTACAAATCCATTTACTAAAAACACCATGGAACTTGTTGTTCCTACTGCTGCTAATGCTTCAACTCCTACAAATCTTCCAACAATAATTGTATCAACCATACTATAAAACTGCTGAAATATATTTCCTATTAAAAGCGGAATTGAAAATAGCAATATCAGTTTCACTGGATTGCCTGTTGTCATATCGTTTGTCATTGATTCATCTCCTTTTTATTTTTTCACCAGCATATATAATAACACATTTTTCTACATTGCAAAATAAAATAAATCCGCAGATACGCAAAGCTACATACTTTGTTACATCTACGGATTATAAACACAGTTTCCCCAAGAATAGTGAATAAAATCGACTCCCTGTATAAAAAGCAAATAAACTTTTTACTATTATTTACATTTATAATATACTCTTTACCTTAAATATTGTCAATATAATTTTAGATAAAAAAGGAACATCTTCTAAAAAAAGAAAATGTTCCATAGTAATATTTTAAGCTGTCCTTTTATTATTAATCTCTTCTATTATTCCCCAGGCAATTGAAAGCCATAAATTGATTCCAAAGATAGCACCAAAACTTCCATATAAATATAATTTTTTAAAGAAATCTCCGGCAAAACCATTAAACATAATGTGTATTTCCTTTGGCTCCATTATTGCTATTTGTTCCATAGTGACCTGCTTTAAATTTACAGCTTTTAAAAGTTCACTAGTATTGTTAAATGTAACATTTAATACAGCTTCAATAACTCTACAGATGACATCATCCTTTGTATCCTCTTTAATAAAGTTCACACCGTCATTAATTATCTCTTCATAAATTACATTGATTATTTCTCTATTAGTATCATTGAAGCTTTTATTATTAAATGCAGTTTCAATATAAGCTTTCATACACTCTATAGAATATTCTTTATCAATAAAATCATTTAATGATGCTTTTCTAACTACCTCTTCATAAAATTCATTTGCTATTTTTTCAAGGGTTATTGCAAACTGCTCATTATTAACAACTATATTCAATATTCCTTTAGTACACCTTACTATATCTTCTCTTTTTACTGCTAGCATTACTTTATTTATAGCTGTTTCTTGTATATGCTGTATAAATTCTTCATCTATTATCTTATCTGTGCACTTAATTATTTCATCTATATTATTTACTAAATTATCTCTACTGACCTCTATAACAAGCTTTAACTGGTTACTAAATTTATGACAGATATCTTTTAATGAAGTCAAATCTGTGAAAGATAGAAACTCCTTAAGATTTTCATTTAATATTATGTTAATAGCCTCATCAATAACATCTTCAATATTTTCTTTTACATACTGAGATTTATTAAGGCTTATATATATACTATCTAGTACTTTACTACAATTAATTTCTTTTGCTTTAAGCTGTAAACTCTTTATTGGTGTAGGATAAACAGAATATGATAATGTATTTTGAACTATTGACGTAATTTCTAAATATTTATTATCTAAAAATATAGGCACTTTAATATCTATTATTGTATCTACACATCTGTCAACAATATCATCCCCACCAAACATCATATATGCTCCTCTTTCAAGGAAATTAAGTCCTGATTTGATTTGGTTTCTTACCTTTTCACTAAAATTATTTCTATTGGCTTTTAAATAGTTTTCCCCTTTGCTAATAACATATCTACTTAACTTAGGTATATTACTATCAATATATGCTGCTAGCTTTCCACCAAATACATTGCCAATGGTATTATCACCATCAATTTCTTTTTGTAAAAACCCTGAAATTTCATTTTCAAAATAGCTTTCACTTTCATTAAATATCCATAACATTGATTTATCTTTAATATATTTTCTTAAATTTTCACTTTTTTCTTTAGAGATAATTTCACATAAAGGCTTATTAATGATAGTTTGATATTTATCCTCACCTTTAAGGATTATCTTTTTAATATTTTCTTCATTTAATATGTCTTTACTCTTATTTAGTAAAACGTCCTTTAAGCTACTATTCACATCTGTTCTTATTTTAATAAACTGCTCTTCTTTCATAAACTCTTTACACTTTTTATCAGTTTTTATTTTATCTTCAAGATAATCTGCTGTTTTCTCTGCAAAAATTAATGATAGCTTTCTAGTATCAAGGATGATTTTAGATATAGTTCTTGGCTTTACAATTTTTTCAACACTTACATTTCCTATACCTTCCACTGCTCTTTCTGCTATCTTCGCTTTATTATTTTCTATATTTTTTTTCATTCCATTATATAAAAAGTCTACTATGGTTTCTTTCTTTTCTTTTATTGAATCCATTATTACTTTATAGTTACTTTCAGATATACTGCTGATAAGATATCCCTTAAACATATCTTTTTTAGAACTTAATAGCATTTTTACTCTTTCACCATTTAACAGTTCTTCATCAATAACATAACCTATACCTCTTGCCATGGTATCCTTATGTGCTGGAATATATCCCAAAGAAAATTTCCTTAAGAATGGTATTTTAGCTAAGAACTTATTTCTCTTATATGGATAAAATAACATTTTTAAAGCTATAACATTGGTGCCTACGCCTATCATAGCCATAATAATACAAGATATCACTGTAGAACCTATACTACTTGAAAATCCACTTATAGAAGCATTTCCATAAAATAACCCATAAATACATCCAACAATAAGCCCTAAAATACCTCCAAATACTGATAATGGCTTAAGTTCATTTCCCATAAATGCTTGAGCAAGATCACATATTTCCTCTTCATTAAACTTTATCAAATTATCATAGATAATATTCTTTATATTGCCATTAAGCATTTCTTCAATATTGTTATCTATATACTTATATAACTTATCCTTTGAAGTTTCTATTAATTTTTCTTTATTGCATATATAATCTATAAATTCATCTAAAGTATTTTCAGAATATTTACTTATGATTTCTTTTTCAAGATTTACCACAAGTTTTACCATGAAATTTTCTAATTTGTCTTTTTCATTATCTAGCACCTTAATTAAATCTATTTCAGCTACCTTACTTATTATTCTTGTATTAATAGGCTCTAGTATTTCTCTTTTATTATTCTGTAGCAGCTGTAATAATGAGCTATCTACATTCTTTAAAAACTTAGTAAATTTCTCTTCTGGCAGAAGCTTTTCCATTGGAGTATGAATTACTTCCTCAATTTTATTATTAATACTATTAATAACTCTTGGCTGTAAGTAGCTTAATATTTCTTTTCTTTCTTTATAAATCAATAAGAAAAGCTCTTCTTTCACATTTCTTTTTAATAAATTAACACTTTCTTCTGTAATGAAAGAACTTATTTTTTTAGAAAATATTGATTCAACTAATAGGTTTAATATTTTTTCACCATGTATATTAATCTTTTCAATAATCAGTTTACTTAATGCAGTTATTTTATCTGAACTTATGATATTTGCTTCTTCAAGCTTAACTATTATATCTTTTACCTTATTACTCTCTAAATAAGTTATTATACCTTCTGATATCTTCTTTACTGATTCTTCATTAATTTCATATGAATCTATATAAGAAATAATTTTATCTACCACACTGGCTTTTTCTGATATATCACTAAAAAGACTATCTCTAACTTTTTGTACTATTATCCTTTTGATACTTCCATTCATGCCTTCAATGGATTCATCTATAGAGTCTTCAATTATCTTATTAACTTCATTTTTATTAAATCTAATCCACTCTGATATGCTTGGTATAGCTTTGATGGTCATTTCTTCAATAAACTTTGAAAGATTAATGGATGATTCTTCTGGCAATAACTCATACAATGTAAAATCTAGATCTTTTGCTATTTTTATTAACTGACTTAAAATAGTATTTACGCTATGAGCACCCTTATCTGAATTTATAAGTGCAGATCCTTTTGCAAATAAAGCTGAAGATATTTCTTTTTTTTCTTCTGCAGAAAAATAATCATTTAATGTATTAGATCCTATTGACTTAAATAAATTATTTATTATTTCATCTATATTAATGACATCATATATCTTTCCCATCATATTTGATAATTTTTCTTTATCAGTTAATATCTTTTCTAATGAATTGATTATAAATTCTTCTATATTGGCTTTTATCTTTCTTTCCGTAGCTTCATCAATGATATCTTTTATTATCAAACTATTATTTTGATGATAAATATCTGTTAATAAAACAGAAATCTTATGCTCTGACTTTATGTATTTAAAAGCTTCTTCATAAACAATATCTGTTATATAAGATATATGCTTTGCTGATAAAATTTCTGTAATTTTTACATTGTCTACTATATTTTTTAATAGCTTATCTGATACAAGTTTCATTTTAACTTCTGTAAATTCTAAGATACTTTCTTTGCTTTCTTCAAATGATGAAATATCTTTTATTTTCACATCATTAAATACTTCTTTAAGACCGCTATTCCAAAACTCTTCTACAGTTATGTCTAACTGCTTCTTAAATTCTTCTCCATGTATATGCTCCTTTAATGTCTTTCCATTAATAATATCTTTTTCCACTAAAGTACTTATTTCATCTATAAATTTTTCTTTATTTTTCTTAACTACTCCTCCTAGCTTTAATGGTGTGTATTCCTTAAAAAGCATATTTACAGCATACTTATTAGTAATATATCCTGCCACTCCCCCTGAAATACTTTGAAGTATTAAAAATAATGGGTTTATCAATGTTTTTCTCTCCTTTTATTACTGTTAATTACTATATTATACTACAAAGAAAATTTATCCACAAAATTATTAATCGTTTTCCATTTTATGGTATAATATTCATATACTTTATTTTATGAGGTGAGTTATGGATAAAATTAAATTTAATGGTTTAAGCGAAATTAACAAAGTAAATTGTATTTTAGAATTAAGCAAGAAAAATAGCTTAAATGAAATCAGTACTCTTTTAGGCATAAAGAAAAATTCTATTAAGTCTCTTATGGAAAAATATAATTACACTTTCAATGGAAAAAACTTTTTAAAATATAAGGAAGTATCCAAATCTACAAAAACTTGCATCCCTGAAACTTCTGCTCCAACTGATAGATTATATGCCTTAGAAATGAGAATATTTGAATTAGAAACAATTGTTAGAAACATTAATTATGATTTACAAAATCACAAACAAAATCATCAAAATAATGGTAACGCATTACAAGAAACTTTTTCACTTCAGGATAGAATAGTTTTGAAAGATTCTGTAATGGATACCTTAAATACTTTTTTAAAAAATCATCCTGAATTAAATAAAGATGATGTTATAAATAAAGCAATTTCAGAGTATATAGAAAACTATAGCAGATTAGTTATCTATAATAAAAAAGACAATAAATAGATTGATTTTTTCATTCTATTTACTGTCTTTTTTTATTTATTATTTTTCGCTATATTTATTAATCATCTCATTTTTTAAATTCCAAAGATCAGGTGATAAATCTACATAATACTCCTGTGGATTAGTAAATCTCTTTTGTTCATCCCATAAACTATTTACACTTTCTCTACAATGAGCTTTAATGTCTAATACAGCTGGACTTTCATAAACACATTCCCCATTTAAAAATACAGGAACTTGAAGCTTTTTAGCATAGAAATTAGTTACAAGCTTCTTCTTCCAAGTATGAACTGGATCAAATATTTCATATTCTTTGCTATCATCTATTACTTCATGAGCTAAAGTAATAACATCTGCAATTGCTTTATTGCTTTCTCTATCAAATAATCTCCATACTTGCTTGTATCCAGGATTAGTTACCTTTTCTACATTTTCTGAAAGTTTAATTCTAGGTACTATTTCACCATTTTCTTCCACAGCCATCAGCTTATAAACTCCACCAAATACTGGTTCTGATTTAGCTGTAATAAGTCTTTCACCAACTCCATAAATATCAATCTTAGCATCTTGACTTACAAGATCTCTTATAATAAATTCATCTAAGCTATTGGAAGCAATTATCTTACAATCTCTTAATCCATTTTCATCAAGCATTTTTCTTGCTTTCTTTGATAAATATGATAAATCTCCACTATCAAGTCTAATTCCTTTTAATCTTTTTCCCATTGGTTCTAATACTTCTTTAGCTATTCTTATGGCATTAGGAATTCCTGACTTAAGAACGCTGTATGTATCAACAAGAAGCATACAGTTATCTGGATAAGTTTTTGCATAAGCTTCAAATGCCTTATATTCATCTCCAAAGAATTGAACCCATGAGTGAGCCATTGTCCCTACTATATCTACACCAAAGTCTTTTCCTGTTATAGTAGTTGCTGTTGCATAAACGCCTCCGATTATAGCTGCTCTGGCACCTAATATGGCTGCATCTGCACCTTGACCTCTTCTTGCTCCAAGATCCATTACCACTCTGCCATTAGCTGCTGTAACAACTCTATTAGCTTTAGTAGCTATAAGACTTTGATGATTTATTGATAATAATAGCATTGTTTCAATAAACTGAGCTTCCATTACCTTTGCTCTTACTGTAACAATTGGTTCATTAGGAAATACTACAGTTCCTTCTGGAATTGCATAAATATCTCCGCTAAACTTGAAATCTCCTAAATATTTTAAAAACTCTTCATTAAATATCTTTTTTCCTCTTAAATATTCAATATCATCCTCTGAAAAGCTTAAGTTCTTAATATACTCTATAAACTGCTGCAAGCCTGCTGTAATTGAAAAACTTGCTCCATCAGGATTTTTTCTAAAGAACATATCACAGTATACCACTGAATCAGCATATCCGTTTTCATAATATCCATTAGACATTGTTAGTTCGTAGAAATCCACTAACATACTTAAATTTCTTTCGTTTTTTAAATCCATACTCTTCATCCTTTTTCCTTATATAAAAGGGAATTCACCTCCATCAGCAGATAATATGGCTAACTTTTATTTATATTAACATATTATTATTATTTACATAACTAGTCAATGTCTGAGTAAATTTATTTTTCTAACATTTTAGTAAACTTTGCTATATATCCAATATTCATCACATTCATTTTTAAATATAAATTCACTTGCTTTTACTTTTCCATTTTTCTTATGATTATATAATACTTGTCCATCATTTCCATAGTTCTCATTATCCATATTAGGGTCCATTATTTTAAAATAATTCTCCCCATCAATTTCTTCTACGCCATATATAACTATATAATGACCTTCTTTTGTAAAGTGACCTGGTTTCATTATGGCAATAGCCATGTGCTTTCCATCACTTAGCAATTCCTTTAAAACTTCTGTTTCTTCTCCACTAACTCTTGTAAGCCCAAGCTTGTATTTTTCTTCATTAATTATATCACTAAAAAATTGTCTTTTGGTGTATCCTTCACAGTATCCATTTTCAATAGAGTAATTAGCAAGTTCTACTGGATCTATGGTCCTATCTTTTAAGGTTGAAAGCACCATGGCCATAGCTATTACCCCACATCCCGATGTCCCAATTGTACTTTCTTCAGTATCATAAGGTATTTCAGCCCACTTTGAATCTTCTTGGTTATAATAAACTTTAACTCCCAAATATGTATTTCTTTGTTTCATCATAAAAGCCAATCCTACAAATGAAAATACCATCATTACTGAACATATTTTTAATTTTAATTTCAACTTATTTCTTTTTCTACTCATCTTTCTCACCTAATTCTTTTCTTTTGTTTAATATATTCTAGCACAGCCATGAAAGAATAAATATACTCTTAAGATATTTTTAATAAATAGAAAATATTCTTATGTAAAGTAGGCATTATGCCTCTTTACACCAGCTTGATGATATTCTTGCATCATTGATATATCCAAGATAGCTATGTGCTACTTTCACATTCATTCCATCAAATTCTTCAATTTGACTTTCTGTAAGTTTTTCCACTCTTTCGTCACTACCTAAATATACATCCTTGCTAAAAATATAATTTTTTCCACTGTCTTTTTTAAATATCATTACCCTTCACCCCATAATCATTTTATAGTTTTTTCTCACAAAATTATTATATATTATTTTACTTAAAATCCCTTTTTTGTTTTAATTTTCAGTTTTATGAATAAAATTATTCATTTGTGCATAATTTTATTCATACGTGCATAATTTTATTCATCCTTTGCTTTATATTATATAAATAGAAATCATATTAACTATGATTTCTATTTATTTTATACTGCATAACTAGTATTGGATAATGGATGCTTTCGAATATATAGCTTTCTCTTTTTTTCATATTCTTCTTTTGATATCGTATCTTTTCTTGAATCATGAATTGTATAATCATATCCTTTGTTATTCACATCATACCATTTCAATACTTCTCTAAAACTTTTGCCATCTCTTTGACTTTTAAGAAAGATACCACTACCACGTCCTATATTGTCTAGTGTCCATGTATTGCACCTTATTTCATTTAACATTGTCTTATTATAAGGGAACTGAACATATGCATGGGTATTGTTCATATACATTCTACAGATTGTGGTATCATCATCAAACTTTATTAACAAAATGTCATTTCTCAATCTTTCTTCTCTTATACCTATTTTAAAATAGTCATTTTTTAAATATAAAAATTTAAAGTCTTTTATTTTCTTTTCCTGCCCCATAATAAATCCCCCTTATAACATATATTTATGCAGGAAAGAAATTTTGTTTATATATTTTGTAACTATTTTTATATTTTATATAATATTAATTAATAGTTAAAATTTTATAAAAAAAGAACAGATGTTACTCTGTTCTTTAAAAATATTATTTATTCATTTTTTCATAAACTTTATCTATTACAGCTTTTCTTTCTTCACCTATAACACTGATTAGCTTAGATGGCATAAAACCATTTTTATATACTCTATCTTCATTTCTTTCTATCATAGCTATGATAGTTTCTTCAAATTTCTCTTCAGTTATCATATCTTCTAAATAAGTATCCACTAAATCTTTTATTTTTGAAGCTAATTCTTTTGGATTTCTATATACTGCTCTCATGCTTTTCTCCTTAAACATAAAGTAAAATTTATTAAACATAATGATTTTACTTTAAATTTTAAGTTAATGCAATGAAAAATATTGACTTTTACTTGTTTAAACATATATAACTTATATTGTTAATCAACTTATTAGTTTCAGTTTTATTGATTAATAAATATTTTTTTGGTATTATATGTATATATTTATAAAATGAGGTTGTAAAATGTTAAAAAACTTATATTATCAGATTTTTGATAGAAAAAAATTTTTTTCATCTTCAAATGATTTTAAAGAATTTGAAAATTATAGAATAGGAATTAATACTTCTAGAACAAATATTTGTATTACTTTACTTTTTCCTTTGATGCTTTTTTTATCTTGTTTTAGCGTTTTATTTTATAATAGATTTAAAAGCAATTACTTACATAAAAAAACAATATTCTTTCTTCATATTTTTTTATGTATAATTTGTGTATTGTGGTGTATTTATTATAAACTATTATATAATAATTTAAAATTTATTTATAATCGCATTATTTATTGGACTTTTATCAATTTAATAATATGTGCCACTACTTTAATAGGACTATATAATCCTAATAATTATTCTGAAATATCAGCATATATTATGATTATATTTATTGCTTGTGCCATATTCTATATTCCTCCTGCTACAAGCATACCAACCTTTGGAATATCCTATTTAATTACTATTTTATTTATTTTTTATAATAATTCTATGCCACTTAATATAAAAATATCAGCCTTTATAAGCTGTACTATAGGATTATTATTTTCATTAGTTATCTCATATAATCTATACCTTCATTTTTTTAATAATTATAAAAGAAATTTAGAGTTACTGAGAACTAATAAAAGGCTTGAAGAATTAGAAAGCAGTAAAAGTCTATATTTTACTAATTTTTCTCACGAATTGAAAACACCTTTAAATATAATTTACTCAGCACAGCAAATGCTTAAGCTTATGATTGAAAAAAAAAATATTAATAATACTAACTACATAAAATATTTAAATATAATTAAGCATAATACAAATACCTTAACTAAACTTATTGAAAACCTAATTGATATAAGTAAACTAGAAACCTGTTGCTTTAAGATTAATTTAGTAAATGAAGATATTGTTAAAGTTGTTGAAAATATCAGCTTATCAGCTGTTTCATATGTAAAAGATAATGGATTATCCCTTACCTTCGATACTGATTGTGAAGAAAAAATAATTACTTTCGATCCTGATTTAATGGAAAGAGTCATTTTAAATCTTTTATCCAATGCCATTAAATTTACACCTAAAGGTGGTAATATATTAGTTACCATTAGCACAACTAATGAATATATTTACATTTCAGTAAAAGATAACGGCATAGGAATTCCTGAAAACATGTTAGATTCAATTTTCAATCGCTTTACTCAGGTGGAAGGACAATCAATGAATAAACACGGAAGTGGTATTGGATTGGCTCTTGTGAAATCTTTAATAGAACTTCACGAAGGAACAATCACCGTAAGTAGTAAGGTTAATGAAGGTAGTACTTTTACTTTTACTCTACCTAATAAAAGAACAGATAATACAATTAACAATAATTTCGAAACATCTAAAAGTGAAAGAATTGACTTTGAATTTTCAGATATTAAAAAATAGCAAAAAAGCTTTGATTTTGGTCAAAGCTTTTTTAGGAATAAATTCCACTTTATGGTTATATATCATTTAAAATTTCCAATAATTTCTTATAATAAATATAGTTTAAATGGTCTATATAACCTTCCATACTCTCTAAATACATATTTTCTTCAATAAATGATGCAACAAAATACATTTCTTCTTTTTCTTTTAAATTAACTATACTCTTTACTGATGATTTAGGTAAATTTTTATCTATTGTATTTTCAATAATACTCTTATTATTAAATACTGAACAAATTTGCTCTTTTAATTCATCCTTTTTAGGAGCAATTTTAAATTTATTGCAATCAATATTATATTCTGTCAGCATAAAATTATAAAAACTCTTTATCTTCCATATTGATTTAAGCCATTGATTCTCTTCATACTTTTCAATATTACGTAACTCACTGATAAAAATCTTCTTTTTATTTTCTTCCATTTCATTCTTCTTAAATATGTTTATCTGCCTATAAAACCACTTGATTATTTTTTCTTCTTCTAAAGATAGTCCTTCAAATTGATAAATAGGTAAATAATAGTTCTCATTAATAATATCATAATATAATATTTTACTATGATATTGGGTCTCTAATATATTATGATAAGCCTTTAAGTTATCCTTCCATCTCTCTAGCCTCAAATCCCATTTAAAATCTATAGCTTCCAAACATTGAACAAATTCCTCATTAAGAACTTGTTTATTATATAAACTTCTTTGTAAAGTACACCACTTATAAAGTCTCTCATTTGTTTTATCCTTAGGCACTTCAACATGTCCATTTACTTCATAGAATTTTACTAAATTATTAAAGTTATCATACCAGTTATAAGTAATCTTTTTTTCAATATTTCTAAATTTGCTTATTACATCTTCATGTTCTTCATATAAGGCAAAATTAATTCTCTCTTCACATAATCCTAAAGAAACTCTATATTTATTATTTTCTTCCACACTTTTCATTAAATCATGTTTAAAATTAATCAACTCCAAATTATCAATATTATCTACAAAATCAAATATTATTGGGTGATTATCCACATTTTCACTAGTGAGGCATCTCCCTAACTGCTGATAGTAAACCACTGGCGATCTAGTATTTCTAAGCATCATTATGCCACTGATATTTTTTAAGTGAAGACCTTCGTTTAATTTACTTATAGCAAATAATAGTTTTATTTCATCTTTATTATTATCTTGTTGAAAATCATTTATTTCTCTATTTATGTTATTACTTTGAGATGTTATGATATAACTCTTAATTTTGTTACAAGTAGGAAATGCTTTTTTAAACCATTCCTTTACCATTGGTATCATTTTTGTTAAATGGACATTATTTTCACAAAATACAATAAACTTAATATTAGCCCCATAAGTGAGATGCTTTCTTATTATATCTGAAATATTATTTTCCTTTTGCCATATCTTCTTATAATCTTCAAGTTCTTTCATGTATCTTTTTTTATCTTCTTTAGTAAGGATTTGTTCCTCCATTTGATCCATACGCTTCTTTATTTCTTTGTCAAGATTATAAATTGCTGAAACATAAACAGGATTAGGTAATACTTTTCTTACAATGGCATCAGAAAGACTAAGTGGCGTAGCACAATTTCCTTCTAAAAGTTCTTCTACCATATCTCTATTATTATCTAAAAATCTTATAGGAGTAGCTGAAAAACCTATGATTGCTGCTTCCTTATTTGTCTCAATGATTTTCTTCACTGCCTTACCCCAAGTTTCAGCTCCAGCTCTATGTAATTCATCTAATAATATTAAATCTACATTTATATCATTTAATTTACCACTTCTCTCCATAGCTGCTAGCTTGCTATAGGTATAAAACTTGCAACTTTTAACACACCACGGAGCTATATTTTTAAGCTGAGTTATAATTTCTTTACTAGGTGCTATAAGAATAGATTTTCTACCTAAATAATCAAATAGCATTTGCAATATAATAAAACTTTTCCCTGTACCTGTTGCATTGGAAACAGCAACTCTCTTTTCACTTTCTAAGATAGCTTTTACTTCTTTGTATGTATATCTATTATGGGGCTTTAAGTCTGGCAAAACTATGTCTCTATTTTGCTCTTCACTATAATTGTCTATTAACACTTGTACAAATTTAAAATTTTCTAAAGACATATTTGTCTTATTAAAAATTCTTATACTTTCTATATAGCCATTTAATGATATAATCATAAATTGCCTGCATTTATATTCCTCACTGGCTTTTTCTTCAAACTTTTTCAATTCGGCAATTATATCACTATTATTTAATGGATTAATATAATTCTTAGCCTGTACAATCCATACTATCTTATTAGGATTATCAGGATAAGATAAAAGTATATCTGCTCCTCCATCAAAAGCTCCCCCTTTTATGGTAGCTATAAATCCATTTCCTTCAAAAAGCATGGCTAAAAACTCTTCAAAAAGCTTACCTTTTATATATTTATCAGCTTCTTCTAAAAGTTTTTTTATTTTTCTATAGTCTTTATGTATAACTAATTTTTTTAATTGCTCTAATAATTCTTTCATAGTTTATTTACTCATCTCTTGTTATTTTTTTCGATAAATAAATTCTATCAAATAGATAAAAAAAAAGAAACTCAAATCATTGAGTTTCCTCTTAAATGGTACTAATTCATCATTAACTAAATAAGTCCTTCGATTATTCCACCACCAACAACCATGTTTCCTTGATAGAACACTACTGACTGTCCTTTAGTTATTGCTCTTTGTTTTTCCTTGAAACTAACTTTAACTCTACCATTTTCCATTGGTGATATAACAGCCTCAGCTGGTCTTCCTGAGTATCTAACTTTAGCTTCTACAGTAATTTCACCTTCTAATTTATCAAAAGGAATAAAGTTTACATCTTTAGCAACTAAATCTGTCTTAAATATATCAGTTTCAGGTCCTAAAACTACTTCATTGGTCATTGGATTGATATCTGTAACGAATACAGGTCTTCCAAGAGCTATTCCTAGACCTTTTCTTTGACCTATAGTGTAGTAAACTATCCCTTTATGTTGTCCTAAAACATTACCATTCTTATCTACAAAGTTTCCTGGAACTACCTCTAAAGGTCTAGCTTCTTTAATATATCTTCCATGATCATTATCTGGTATAAAACATATTTCTTCACTATCTTTTTTATTATATACAGATAATCCAATTTCCTTAGCTATTTCTCTAATTCTATCCTTTGTGTATTCTCCACATGGCATTAGAGTATGTGCTAATTGATCTTGAGTAAAGTTGTATAATGCATATGTTTGGTCTTTTCTATCATCATCTGAACGAATTAAAAGATATCTTCCATCCTTTTCTTCTATCTTAGCATAGTGACCTGTAGCAACATAATCAGCTCCAATTCCTCTTGCTTTTCTTAATAGCTCATCGAACTTTAAATGCTTATTACATGCTATACATGGGTTTGGGGTCTTACCATCTATGTATTCTTGCACAAAATAGTCTATTACCTTCTCTTTAAATGAATCTCTAAAATTCATTACATAGAAAGGTATTCCTATCTTATTAGCAACTCTTCTTGCATCATCAACTGCTGAAAGTGAACAACATCCACCTTCTCTTTCTGTGTAATCCTTGTCTTCCTGCCATATTTGCATTGTTACACCAATTACATCATAACCTTGTTCCTTTAAAAGGTAAGCAGCAACGGAGCTATCAACTCCGCCGCTCATACCTATAACTACTTTTTTCTTATTTTCCATCTAATCACACCTTAAATTTTATTCGTGTCCGTGTACTGTATCGTGTAATTCATCGTGATCAGTTTCTTCAAATTCCCAACCTTCTAAGCTTAATCCTTGATTTTTTCTGTAATCGTTGATTGCTTTGTGTATAGCTTCTTCTGCTAATACTGAACAGTGCATTTTTACTGGTGGAAGTCCATCTAATGCTTCTGCAACTGCTTTATTTGATAATTCCCATGCTTCTTCTAATGTCTTTCCTTTGATTAATTCTGTAGCCATTGAAGATGATGCTATAGCTGATCCACATCCAAAAGTTTGGAATTTAACATCCTTTATTATGTTGTCTTCAACTTTTAAATAAACTTTCATTATATCTCCGCATTTAGCGTTTCCAACTTCTCCAATTCCGTTAGCGTCTTCTATTTCTCCTACATTTCTTGGGTTTCTAAAATGGTCCATTACTTTATCTGTATATATCATAATTATCTTTCTCCTTTTCTTTTAAAATCGTACCATAATGGTGACATATTTCTTAATCTTTCTATTATTGGTGGTAATTCATTTAATAATTTTTCCACATCTTCTTCAGTAGATGCAGCACCTAAAGTTGTTCTTAAAGAACCATGTGCTTTTTCATGTGGTAATCCTATTGCTAATAGTACATGTGAAGGATCTAATGAACCTGACGTACAAGCACTACCACTTGATGCACAAATTCCTTCAAAGTCTAATGATAAAAGAATTGATTCTCCTTCTATAAACTCAAAGCTTATGTTAGAGTTACCTGGTAATCTCTTATCTCCTCTTGGTCCATTTAATCTAGCATATGGAATTCTTTCTAGTATTCCATCAATTAACTTATCTCTTAATACAGTTAATCTTGCTCTATTTTCTTCAATATTTTCAGTTGCAAGTTCAATAGCTTTTCCTAAACCAACTACACCTGGAATATTTTCTGTACCAGCTCTTCTTCCTCTTTCTTGTCCACCACCGTGGATTAAGTTATCTATTCTTATACCTCTTCTTATATATAAAGCACCTATTCCCTTAGGTCCATATAATTTATGTCCTGCTAAAGATAATAAATCGATATTCATTTCTTTAACATCTACTGGTACTGAACCTACTGCTTGAACAGCATCAGTGTGGAATAATACTTTCTTTTCTCTACAAAGTGCTCCAATTTCTTTTATTGGTTGAATTGTTCCTATTTCGTTATTAGCAAACATTATTGAAACTAAAATAGTTTTATCTGTTATTGCTTCTTCTAATTGTTTTAAGTCAACGAATCCTTCTTCATTAACATCTAAGTAAGTTACTTCAAAGCCGAATTTTTCTAAGAATTCGCAAGTATGTAATACTGCATGATGTTCTATCTTAGTTGTTATTATATGATTTCCTTTTTTCATGTGAGCTGTTGCAATACCTTTTATTGCCCAGTTATCAGCTTCTGATCCACCACCAGTGAAATATACTTCATTTGGATCACAGTTTATTGCTTTAGCTACTTGAGCTCTTGCATTATCTATTGCCATTTTTGTTTCTCTTGATATTCCATAGAATGATGATGGGTTACCGAACTTTTCTGTAAAGAAAGGCATCATTGCATCTAGAACTTCTGGTTTTACATATGTTGTAGCTGAATAATCCATGTAAGTTGTTTTCATTATTCTTCTCTCCTCTTTAATTCTAAAAGTGAATTTTTATATTTCATTTCATTATAGTCATCTACTATATCTTGTAAAGTTATTGATTCCATGACTTCATCTATACTGTTCTTAATTTTTGTCCATAACAGTCTTGTGGCACAACAATCTATGTTATCACATGATGCCTTATCAATGCAATCTGCAACTTCCACAGGACCTTCTAAAATATTCATAATTTCAGAGATTTTTATTTCCTTTGGTTCTTTGGCTAAAACATATCCACCTTGAGCTCCTCTAATACTAGTAATAAGTTTAGCTTTTCTTAAAGGTGAAAATAATTGTTCCAAATAATACTCTGATATACTTTGTCTATTAGATATTGTCTTAATAGAAACGGGTGCATCTCCATAGTGAATTGCTAAATCCACCATTGCCTTTACTCCATATCTTCCTTTTGTTGAAAGTTTCATTTCTTCACCCCTTTTTATTTCTGACTGTTTTACTATGTTTTACTTGATGTTTATATCTTAGCAAAATACTCGGCTTTTGTCAACAAAGATATAAAAAAAAAATCGACAGCAATTTTCAAATCAAACAAAAACCTGATTTCATCACAGTTGTCAATGTTCCATTAATCTCTTTGCATCCTTTATAGACATCCAACTTGTTACTGAAGATAGCACACCAAATATCCATAAAAGTGAAAAATCACTAACAAAATAATATAAAGCAACAATAATTGCTATTGCTGATATTCTTCCTACACCTATCCAAACTTCTTTAATACAACTTAATTCACACCTATATTCACCTTCTAGATCAGCCTCTGCTATGGAGTTTTGAACCATCACTCCATAAGATAATGCATTTAGTGGGCAGGCTACGCCATACAAAATCAAATACAATATGATAAAATATATATTTTTAAAATACATAGTAAGAATCAATACTGAAGCTATTTGTATATATACACTTATGACATATATCTTCTCCACCCTGCTTTTCACCTTTCCAGCTATCCAATAAGTTATTACAGTTATTAAAGTCATCACTGCAGTAAACCAACCTAATAACATTTCTGATCTTGTTACATCATATATAAGTATATTAATTAAAAATGCCACAGCACCATCTCTAAAAAGAGACTTCCAAGTTATCTTCATAATTATATTAAATTTTCTTAAATCAAGATTCATATAAGTCTTTTTTATAGAAAATTTTTCCCTGCCTGATGGTGGATCTTTTATAAAAAATGTTAACACCATGGCAGATACCATTATTGTAAGTATTGCTGCAAATAAAACCAAATATCCCTTTATTCCAACAAACATTGATATTATGGTAGCTGAAATAATAGGGCCTACCATACCTAGTATTGAATTTATTACACCTACAATACTGTTATAGCTTTTTCTATTATCATTATCAATTAAATCTATGGTCAGTATATTATTTGATAACCAATAAAATCCTTGTGCAAGTCCCGAAATACTACCTAATATCCATACCAAACCACTAGATTTTTCACCTAAGAACAAAATTAAAATATATAATATACAATTTAAAATATTACTAAATATGATACCACTTTTCTTATACTTTTCACCTAAAGGTCCAATTATAAAAAAACCTGCTAAAATCATTATTGCTATAAATAAATTATATAATAATGCTCCCATGACATCATTTGAAGTATTTATTAAGAAAATACTTATAAATACATTGCCCATATTTAATATCAAAAAATTAAGGCTTTGAACTATAATTAGTAGCTTTATATTTTTTTCCTTTAGAATCATCTTTTGTTTCTCACTTTCATTTCATAATACTTTAAATTTATAGTATTTATAAATCTATTCTTTTCTTTCAAAGCTAACAATATTCTTTATAAAAGAATTTACTTATAAAAATTGTCTATATTTTGCATAAAAAAAGATGAAGCTTAACGCACTTCATCTTAATATTATTTACCTTTAACCCTGTTCCAGTATTCTTTCGTAGTTTTTTCCATCTTATTATCACCATATTCATAATACACTTTATTCTTAATATTATCCGGTAGATATTGCTGTTTTACATAGTGATTTTCATATGCATGAGGATACTTATATTCTATTCCTCTTCCCATTTTGCTAGCCCCTTCATAATGTGCATCTTTTAAATGCATTGGAATATCATCTATAGTCATATTTTCTAAATCCTCTAAGGCTCTGTTTATAGCAACATATGAAGAATTTGATTTTGGACTAGTTGCTAGTAGTATTGTAGCTTCTGCTAGTGGAATTCTAGCTTCTGGAAAACCTAGTTCCCTAGCTGAATCAACTAAGGACTTTACAATCAAAGCTGCTTGCGGGTAAGCAAGTCCTATATCTTCTGCCGCAATAACCTGTAGCCTTCTGCATATAGATATCAAATCTCCCCCTTTTATAAGTCTAGCTAAATAATGAATTGCTGCATCAGCATCACTACCTCTAATGGATTTTTGAAATGCACTTAATATATCATAATGTGCATCTCCATCCATATCAAAAGCTATTACCTTGCTTTGAGTTGAATCTTTAACAACTTCTAAATCAATTACTATCTCTTTATCATCATTAGGTTTAGTGGAATTTAAAGCTACCTCTAATCCATTAAGAGCCTTTCTTACATCACCATTACAGTAAGCAGCCAAATATTCTATAGCTTCTTTGGTAACTTTAATAGAAATCTCATTAAACTCCTTACTTCTTAAATTAATGGCTCTATCTAAAGCTTTCTTTATATCTTCTTCCCCTACAGGTTTAAACTCAAAAATAGTAGATCTACTTAAGATGGCTTTAAATATATAAAAATAAGGATTTTCTGTAGTTGACGCTATAAGAGTAATCCTTCCATCTTCAATATATTCTAACAACGATTGTTGCTGCTTTTTATTAAAATTTTGTATCTCATCTAAATATAAGACAACACCATTCATCCCTAAAAAAGTATCTAATTCCTTGGTTATATCTTGTATATCTTTCAAAGATGCATTGGTTGCATTTAATTTATAAAATCTCTTACCAGCTTTTCTAGCTATTATATTAGCAACTGTTGTCTTTCCAGTTCCAGGAGGTCCATAAAAAATCATATTAGAGATATGTCCACTTTTTATAATTCTATCTAGTATTTTATTTTTTCCTAATATATGTTCTTGACCACATACCTCATCTAATTCTGTAGGCCTCACTAAATCTGCTAATGGCTTCATATTTTCACCTCGCCTTTATGTATCTATTTATATATATTACCATAAAAATTAAACACATTTCCATTTTATTTAATATATTATAATGACAACAATTTTTAAGGTGATTTATTGACTATTTTTATTTCTCTTTGTAAAATTCTCTTAAGTTTTATTGTATTCTTTTTTATTTTTTTTATTTTTATCAACAAATTAAAATTACATCTATACAGCAAATTCTTTCTTAAAGAAAAAAAATTATTAATTTCTAAAAGACCTATAAACTCTAAAATTATGTTACACAGCATAATACTCCTTATATCGGTAGTTTTATTTAGTTTACTTGAAAATTATATATATTTATCACCTTTTCAAGCTGGTTCTATTCTTGGTTGTGTTACTGGTATCATAGAAGGTATCTTTCAAAACACCATCTAGTTTATTTAAACTTCAAAAAAGGGGAATTCTAATTTGAATTCCCCTTTTTTGTTGACTAGTACAAAATTTCTTTCAATATAGCCCTTTTAACATTATAAAATTATAACTATATTCAATTATTTTTTCTTTCTTAATAACACAGCACCAATTAAAGTTGATAATGAACCAATTAATCCACTGCTTACTGCTGCACCAGTGTTAGGTA
The DNA here is from genome assembly GCA_000435835.1 of Clostridium sp. CAG:221. Taxonomy (GTDB): domain Bacteria; phylum Bacillota; class Clostridia; order Clostridiales; family Clostridiaceae; genus Clostridium. Next base: position 77,232 of record FR883366.1, on the reverse strand, counting down.
GTTTGTTATTTGAACTATTCTCTAGTTTTATAGAATCATTTTTATTAGCATTACCATTTGCTATCTCATTGTTTGATGGTTTATTTGATGGTTTATTTGTTATTTGATTATTATCTGATGGCTTTTCAGTGATTTTATCATCTTCTTTATTCGATGAATTTATCACTTCTAATTGTATTGATTTAGAAACTGTTGTTCCATCTTCTAAAGTAGCTTCAATATCATATTTATCAACATCAATACCAACATACTTTAAAACTTCAACAGGAATAACTAATTTATCTCCATAAACATAAACTGCAGGAGTTATTTCCTCATTAGAAGCAGTTCTTATATTCATATATTTTACAGGTAATTTCTTACCATTAATAGTAACAAACTTTACATTGCTTCCACTAGGAATAAAATTAGGAATTTCTATACTCTTAAGATTATTTTTATCAATAACAATTGTATTTTCTTTATCAATACTTGGTGGTGTTACCGTATCATCTGATGGTGGCGTTACAGTATCACCTGATGGCGGTGTAACTGGTGGTACTATAACATTTTTATCTTTAACTTCAATGTCTACTGCATTTATTAATGAACTTCCTTCAGAAAATTTAAATGAAATAGTATAATTTCCTTCTACACTAATTACATTAGATATAACATTTGATGGTATTATTATTTTATCATTTTCAATTTTCAGCTCTGTTGCTGATATTTCTTTTCCATTAATATATATGTACTCTAATTTAGTATTATCAAAATTAACATTACTTACTACTAAGTCTTGTTTATTGTTCATATCAAAAGTTAATTTTTGATACTCTATTGTTGGTTTTTTTGTGATAGTATCTTCTTTATCATTTTTATCATCTGATGGCGGTGTAACTGGTGGTACAACTATCGTATTATCATCTTTTGGAGGGTTCACTGCTGAATTACTATCAATTACATTCACCGATACCGCTCCAATAGTAGCTGAACCATCTGAAAAATGTACAGAAATAGCATGTACACCTACAGTTAAATTTAAATTTGATATAACATTTGAAGGTATTGTTATTGTTCCATTACTTTCATCTTTTTTAACATTACTTAATTCAATATTTTGTGGTTTTCCATTTTCATCAGTAATAGATATTGAATTTAAATTTTTGCTATTAAATTTAACTCCAGTTATAGTTATGTCTGATGGCTTACTTTTATCAAAATTTAATGTTTGATTTGGTATAACTGATTCATTAGATGTACTCACAGATTCTACTAAATTAACATCTTGTATCATATCTGCTGAAGTATTTACTACATTTAAAGTTGATGTAACTAATCCTCCAGCCAAAACTAAAGCTAAAGTTTTTTCTTTATTAATTTTTTTATTCTTATTCAAACCTCTTCACTCCTATTTACAGTAATAAAATTACCCCATTTTTATAACTGTCGTAATTTAAAAATTAAACTTAATACATATTTTTTAATTTTACTTATTTATAAAACTCTTGTGTTGCATATACTTTATTTCCAATTTTATATACACCAACACCTATACTTGAAAATTTAGATGATAATATATTTTCTCTATGCCCCTGTGAATTCATCCAATTTGTCATAAATTGCTCTGCTAATGCATTAGCATCAGATACTCCACCTATATAAGCTATATTTTCTCCCCAAGCTCTATATGTAACTCCATCATTTTTCATTTGCGTTGTTATTAAATTACCACTTAAATCCTCATGGCTGAAATAATTATTATCACCCATATCCTGTGATTTAATTCTTGCATACTTTTCCATTGTAGTATTATATGATAAAGTTTCTAAACCAGCCTTAGTTCTTTCTTCATTTACTTTTTCATATATTAAATTTTCAACTTGTGTCATAAATTGATCATTTACTTCACCTAAGTTGCTATTATTTTCCGGTGATGGTTTTATTTCTTCTGATGGCTTTTCATCTACTGAAGGTTTTTGTTCTATATTTGGTTTTTGTTCAATTGATGGTTTTTCATCAATTGATGTATCTTTATCTGTTGATGGTTTTTCAGTTTGCGTAGGAGGTACTATTGTACTTATATCTCCATTTGAAGCATTATTATTGTTATTATTATTTATTTCATCTTTATTCTCTGTATTGTTATTATTGTCATTTCCTATATTAGAATCATTTTCATTATTAGAATTGCTTCCATTCCCTATTATAATTCCTCCATTACAAATAGGTTTATATATATTTATAGTTTGTCCATTTATACATCCAAAATATTTTTTGAATATAACTCTTCTTTGATATACTCCACAATCACTACTTAAATTCAATACTTCTGAATCTTTTACATTATCCTTTATTATAGATGTAATACATCCACTTTTTGCTTTTAATGTGGCTGCTTCTGTGGTTTGGCTTCCTATAGTAGCTGCTATTCCTCCTATTAATGATGTTGATAACATTATGGCAATTAGTCTTTTTTTCATTGGTACCACTCCTTTTTATTTTTTCGAACAATAGCTTGTCCAATATTTTATTAGTTAAAGTACTTTTTACTTCTACTAACTCTGCCTGTGTATAGTTATAACATATTTTTTTAGTTATTGCTGAAATAATAAAAGGAACAATGACCATAATGTACTATTAGTTTATATATAAAGATTTATTTCCATAATATTCTTAAGCAACTTTCCTTATATAATAGGCTTTTAAGCAATTTTCCATTTTTATACTTACCACTAATCACCAGTATATTTTTCTTTATTTAAATCCATCACTTTCTTCTTTTGCTATATCTAAAGTATCATACTCTGTTACTGATTTAATATAAAATCCCTTATCAGTCTTCTTTAGCACAACTTTAATAGGAACATCTATTCCTTCTGCACTGGCTCTGTGTCCTTCATCATTTTCTTCATCCTCTTGATCCTCATAAATCAACTGACCTTCAGCCTTTAAATTCAATAGAAAACATGCAATATACTCTTTACCATATTTTTTAACAGATTTAATTTCACTGTTATATTCAAAAGTACTTAAATCTCCCAAAAATAAAGTATAGAAAAAACGATAATTGCTAGTATAAAAGTTTTCCTCATTAATATAATTACTAAGATTATCATCATATGTTATGTCATAGGAAAGTACCTTATCTACAGTTTCCTTGATATCTTTTTTATCAGAATTACTCACATAACCTGAGCAACCTGATAAAAACATAAAAAAAATTAACATAATAACTATACTTAGCTTCTTCACAATAATTCTCCTAAAAAAGTTTGATATTCAATATTATGTAATTTAGAAATCAATTATGATATCCTTAAATAAAAAAATATCCCTAAATAACTTTCGTTATTTAGGGATACTTCACAAAGCATTAATTTATAAACATTATAGAGTTGATTTATAGTTTGTTAATTATTTTCTTGATTATTTCTTTTTGTTAGCTTTCTTGCTTGTAGCAGCAGCTTCTGCTTGAGCTTCAGCTTTTACATCATATGCATTGATGTACATTTCTTTTAATTCTCTCATTAATGGGTATCTTGGGTTAGCACCTGTACATTGATCATCAAATGCTTGTTCTACCATTTCATCTAATGTAGCATAGAATTTCTCTTCAGTTACACCAGCTTCTTTAATTGTTTTTGGCATATTAACTTTAGCTTGTAATTCTTCTATAGCCTTGATTAATAATTCAACTTTTTCTTCGATAGTGTTTCCACCTAATCCTAAATGATCAGCTATCTTAGCATATCTCCATGCTGCATTTGGATATTTGTATTGAGCAAATGCTGCTTGTTTAACTGGAGCATCAGCTGAGTTGAATCTTATAACTTCAGTCATTACTAATGAGTTTGCCATACCGTGTGGTAAGTGGTGGAATGCACCTAGCTTATGAGCCATTGAGTGGTTAATTCCTAAGAACGCATTAGAGAATGCCATACCAGCCATGCATGAAGCGTGAGCCATTTTTTCTCTTGCTTTAATGTTAGTAGTTCCTTCATTATAAGCATCTGGTAAATATTTGAATACTAATCTAATTGCTTCTAAAGCTAAACCATTAGTGTATTCAGATGCCATTATTGAAACGTATGCTTCAATTGAGTGAACTAATACGTCTATACCAGCGCAAGCTGTTAATCCCTTTGGAGAAGTCATCATTAATTCAGCATCAACGATAGCCATATCTGGAGTTAGTTCATAGTCAGCTAATGGATATTTAACTCCTGTTTGTTCGTCAGTGATAACTGCGAATGGAGTAACTTCTGATCCAGTACCAGCTGAAGTTGCTATTGAAACCATCATAGCTTTTTGACCCATAGTTGGGAATTTGTATATTCTCTTTCTTATATCCATGAATGTCATAGCTAAGTCGTGGAAGTTAACTTCTGGATGTTCGTACATAACCCACATAATTTTAGCAGCATCCATTGCTGATCCACCACCAAGTGAAATTATAACGTCTGGGTTGAATGCAGCCATTTCAGCAGCACCAGCTTTAGCACATCTTAAAGTTGGATCTGGTTCAACATCTGAGAATATTTTGTATTGGATTCCGTTTGCATCTAAAACATCTGTAATCTTGTTAGTGTATCCCATATCAAATAATACTCTATCTGTTACGATGAATGCTTTCTTTTTACCCATATCAGCTAATTCTTGTAAAGCTACTGGTAAACATCCGTATTTGAAGTAAGTTTTTTCTGGAACTCTAAACCAAAGCATATTTTCTCTCCTTTCAGCTATGCTCTTAACATTGATTAAGTGTTTTGGACCAACGTTTTCTGAAACTGAGTTTCCACCCCATGATCCACATCCTAATGTTAATGATGGTGCTAATTTGAAGTTGAATAAGTCTCCAATTGCCCCTTGAGCTGCTGGCATGTTGATTAATGTTCTAGCAGTTTTCATTCTTTCTCCGAATGTTAAAACTCTATCTCTATTTTTAACTTGATCAGTGTAAAGAACTGATGTATGTCCCATACCACCTAATTCAATTAATCTATCAGCTTTATCTAAAGCTTCTTCAAATGATGTAGCTTTGTACATTGCTAATACTGGAGATAATTTTTCATGAGAGAATGGTTCTTCTAATTCCACTGAAGTAACTTCACCAACTAAAACTTTAGCAGTTTCTGGAACATCTACTCCTGCCATTTTAGCTATCTTATAAGCAGATTGACCAACCATATCAGCGTTTAATCCGCCTCTTTCATTTAAGATTATGCTTCTTACTTTATTGATTTCTTCACCTTTTAAGATGTAAGCTCCTCTTTCAGCTAATTCTTTCTTAACTTCATCATAAACTTTATCTAAAACGATGATTGATTGTTCTGATGCACAAATAACACCATTATCAAATGTTTTAGAAATTAATATTGAGTTAACAGCCATTTTAATGTGAGCTGTTTCATCGATAATTGCTGGAGTGTTTCCTGCACCAACACCTAAAGCTGGTCTTCCTGATGAGTAAGCAGCTTTAACCATTGCTGGACCACCTGTAGCAAGTATTATATCTGATTCTCTCATAACATTTTGAGATAATTCAACTGATGGTTCATCTATCCATCCGATTATTCCTTCTGGAGCTCCTGCTTTAACTGCAGCTTCTAAAACTATTTTAGCAGCTTCAATTGTTGCGTTTTTAGCTCTTGGGTGTGGTGAAATGATTATTGCATTTCTAGTTTTTAAAGCTATTAAACATTTGAATATTGCTGTAGAAGTTGGGTTTGTTGTTGGAACTATTGCAGAAATAACTCCGATTGGTTCTGCAACTTTTGTGATTCCACTTGTTTTATCTTCTTCTAAAACACCGCAAGTCTTCATGTCCTTGTATTGGTTGTATATATATTCAGCAGCAAAGTTATTTTTTATAACTTTATCTTCAACTATACCCATACCAGTTTCTTCAACTGCCATTTTAGCAAGCTTGATTCTGTTGTGGTTAGCTGCTAAAGCTGCTTGTCTGAAAATTTCATCTACTTGTTCTTGTGTATAAGTAGCAAATTGTTTTTGAGCTTCTCTTAATTGTTCAATTCTTTTTGTTAACTCTTGAGCATTTGTAACTTTCATTTGAATTCCTCCTGAATTTAAATTTATAATTAATAAATTATTATTGAATTGCTTATTTCTTTCAGGACTTCGTTATATTTTTAACATGTCCACAACCTCATTGTATTACATCGTTTATTTTTTGTCAAACTTTTTTTCTAATTTTTTTCATATTTTTTATCTTATACTAATTCATTTATTGTTTTAACCCTTTTTTATAGCCATTATTAACATTCTCAGACATCTTGTCTATTTTTGTATTTTTCTTCGACATAGATTATTTTTTAACTAACTTCGCATTTTTATTATCACCATTTCTTCCTTTAAAAGTAATTTAACTTCTTATATTAAGGCAATTTTATCTTTATCTTTTTTTATAAAAATAATACAAAAAAAAGAGAAGAAATTAAGTTAGAATAATTTCTTCTCTTTTTATCTGCTATATACTAAAATGTACTTAGCAAACTCCTATCACTGAGAACATCTTTCATATTAGCTCTGCCAAACATTTCAATAAGCTTATCTCTATTTAGTTTTGACTTTTCTTCTCTTTTAACATCTATCACAATCTTTCCTTCATGCATCATTATCAATCTATCGCCACTTTCTATAGCTTGCTTAATATTATGTGTTACCATTAATGTGGTTATTTTCTTTTCATCTATAATTTTATCGGTTATATCCATTATTTTTATTGATGTTTTGGGATCCAATGCTGCAGTATGTTCATCTAATAATAATATTTTAGGATTTGACATTACAGCCATAATTAAAGTTAAAGCTTGTCTTTGTCCTCCAGATAATAAATTTACTTTATTATATATCTTATCTTCTAAACCTAAGTTTAATTTTTTAAGTTCTTCCTTATAATAATTGATACGTTTCTTATCTATGGCAAATTTCATACCATATGGTTTACCTTTATTATCTGCTAAAGACATGTTTTCTAATATATTCATGTTAGGAGCTACTCCAACGGTAGGATTTTGAAATACACGTCCTATATAACGACATCTATAGTATTCCTCTTTTTTTGCAACTTCTTCTCCATCAATAATTATACTGCCACTATCCACAGCTAAATTTCCGCTTATTAAATTTAACAATGTAGACTTACCTGCCCCATTAGAGCCTATTATGGATACATACTCTCCTTTTTCAACATCAAGAGAAAATCCTTCAAACACTCTATTTTCATTAACTGTATTTGCATTAAACACCTTATACATATCTCTAATTTTCAGCACTTTCTCTGCCTTCTCTCTTTATTTTTTTATTTTTAAATTTAAAAATTCCATTATTAGAAGCCAAGGCAATTATAACTATTATTGCTGTAATTAATTTTAAATCATTTGGATTAAAGTTTACCCTTAGAGCAATAGCTATAGCTACTTTATATATAATTGCTCCTAGAATAGATAATGTTGTGCATTTCAAAAGCGAAAGCTTACCAAAAATAGTTATGCCTATAACAACTGTTGCCAGCCCCATTACCACAATCCCTTGTCCCATAGTTACATCAGCATAACCATACTTTTGTGCTTGGATTGCCCCAGCCATTCCCACTAAGCCATTACTAATCATTAAACCAAGCACCTTAACACCATTTTTATTTATACCTAAGGATGATACTACTTGCTCATTATCACCTACTGCAATAAGTAAAAACCCTCTTTTTGTTTTTAAAAATGTATCTATGATAATTTTGCAGATAACCACCATAATTATTATTATAAATATGGATTTCAAATTAGTATTTTTAAATATGGTTTTAGTGCTAAATAATGGAGTATTTGATTTTCCCATAACCCTTAAGTTTACAGAATAAAGAGCTATCATCACAAGTATACCTGACATCAAATTACTTATCTTAAGCTTTACATGTAGAAAAGCAGTTGTCCCTCCTGCAATTGCTCCTCCAACTGCTGAAATTATAATTGCTAACCATGGATTAACTCCATTTATAAGAAGAACTGCTGTTATGGCTGCCCCTAAAGGATATGTGCCATCTACTGAAAGATCTGGAAAATCAAGAATCTTATATGTTATATATACTCCCATTGAAACAATAGAAAATAACAGACCTTCTTCAATGGCATCAATTATAAGATTCATTTAGTTCACTCCTCCAGTTATAATTTGAGCCTTTTCTTCAATTTCTTTAGGTATTTCTATATTAATTTTCTTTGCCGCATCTGAATTTATAGTAATATTCATATCTGATGATTTTTCAATTTTTATCTCTGAAGGTTCCTTTCCTTCAATGATTTCCACTGCCTTATATGCAGTTTCTTTACCTAACTGATAATAATCTATTCCTATAGAACATAAACCTCCCTTACTTACTCCTGCTTCTTCAGCACATAACATCGGTATATTATTGTTTAAACAAATATTACCTACCAATTCATATGCTGATGCTACAGTGTTATCTGTAGGAACATATAATGCATCAATATCTTTTATATTTGCTGATAGATTTTGATTTATTTCATTGACAGTGGTAATTGATATTTCCTTCACTTCTAAATTACTTTCTTTTGCTGCTGCTTTTAATTCATCAACCTGTACTATTGAGTTTGCTTCTGAAGTATTATAGATAACCCCTATATTCCTTATGCTTGGTACAATTTCCTGTAATAAAGCGATTTGCTCTGTCATAGAAACCATATCTGACATTCCTGTAACATTATTACCTGAACTTTCAAAGCTATTTGCTATTCCTGCAGCTACTGGATCAGTTACAGCTGTAAAAACAATAGGTATTTCTTTTGTTGCATTATAGGCTGATTGAGCTGATGATGTAGAAATTGCAAAAATCATATCAACTTCATTATTGACAAATTGCTTACTTATAGTTTGGGCAATGGATACATCACCTTGAGCATTTTCATAATCAATTTCTATATTTTCCCCATCAACATACCCTTTCTCCTTGAGCCCGTCAATAAATCCTTCTCTTGCGGAATCCAAAGCAGAATGCTGTACAATTTGATTTATTCCTATTTTATAAATTTCATCATCTTTTCCTGAATTTTCTTTATTATTTGAGCAGCTATATAATACACTTAACATTATCACCTCACTTAATATAGCTAATAGCTTCATTTTTTTCCTCATCTATTCACCACCTCCAATAAAATATATATTTATTTATATATATATTTCACTGGCCTTTTATTTATTTTAAAAAAAGGAATTAATTTTATTTTTTTAAAATAAAATTAATTCCTTAAATATAATTATTTCTTTTTTATTAAATGATATTTTTCTTCAAAGAAGCTTGTTAATTTACTTAAAGTAGCAATTAATACAGTTTCCTCTTCTTTTTCAAATCCTTCAATTAGCCTATCTATCATGTCTGCATGGAATTTGGCATGATTATCGTAAGCAAGTTTTCCCCTATCTGTAAGATTAACAAGAACTACTCTTCTATCCTCTTCAATACGTTTTCTTTCTACATATTCTTTCTTAATCAACTTATTAATTGCCGTAGTAAGCGTTCCAACTGTAATGCTTAAATCATGAGCAATTTCACTCATAGTTCTAGATCCATTAATACCAATTGCCTCTATAATATGTATTTCAGTAACTGATAAATCGGAGAATTCCCCTTCTTGTAAAGACTTTTCTTCAATTTTTAATATATCACCATATAATTGTACTAATAATCTATTTAAAACAAATTTTGCTTCATTTTTTTCCATAAGCTCACTCTCCATAAAAATATGCCACTCCCATATTTAATAATAATAAAATTTTCTCTCGAAATCAATGAAATAATATCTACATAAAAGAAAAAGTGGAACAAGTTCCACTTTTATAATAAACTTGTTCCTACAAAAATAATAAAAATAGCTATTAAAGATAATACTATACTGGTTTTAAATATTTTTAAAAATGAGTATCTCTTTATCTCACTTATGTTTTCTTTAGGATATATAACTTTTACCTTATCACCAACTTTCAAATCTTTAAATTCATCATAATCATCATATTCAATTATTACCTTTTTATCTTCATTATTCACCTCCAAAATAGGTTCTATCCCAACATAATACACTTTATTTCTTACTTCATTTATATCAACATGATTATAGGGCTTCATCAATATTAAAGTTGCTTCATTTTTCACGCCATTTTTGTACAGCATAATTTCATCTTTAAAAAACCTTATTGCAAAAGCAATCATTATAAAACCTGCAGCAAAAACAAACATTCTCAACACCTTAACCACTCCTTGCTAAATACTAGTCTTACTATCAATTCAATATATTATATGAAGATATTTTTAGTTTCTTGTACATTAAGAGAATATTTCACAAAGTCTCAGTGCTTGATGCCATTTATTTAAAAATATATATTTTTTTAAAATTTTTTTAAATAAAAAAATATGAAATCAGTACCAAATTGCACTAATTCCATATTTTAAAATGTTATAGTTGTACTATATTATATATTATCTTCCACAGCATTTTTTATACTTCTTTTTACTTCCGCATAAACAAGGATCATTTCTTCCTATCTTCACTTCATTAACAACTCTTTGCTCCTGCTTTGTTATTTCATTTTCAGAATATCCATTTAATGACCATCTTTTTATACTTTTAGCTAAATGTTCTAATTCATAAGCCAAAATATTCTTTTCTTCTTCAGTATCAATTTCATATGCATCTAAGAATAAATCTATAGCTTTTTCCATAGGCATTTCATTTTTAATACTTATAGTAAATGAATCCATTTCATCTTTTAGGATTTCTTTATCAATTATAAACATTTCTCCTAAAACTCTTTGTAGATTCTTTCCACATTTATGCTCTTCCATAAAGTCTGGAACACCTGCTTTTATTAAAGTCTTCTTATCAAATTTACAAATATTCTTCTTGTTTTTCTTTTGAAGTTTAGCAATCTTACTTGAATTTTCAACATCAATATGGCATAATCCATCTTCTTCTATAACATAGTCATATCCTAATTCTTCTCCAATTAAAGTTAACTCTTTTATTTTTTCATCTGTAAGTTCAATTTTAAATGCAGCTTCTAAAATTTCTTTTATGGCTGAATATGAAATTACTCCATAATAATATGTACTTCCTGCCATAGCCTTAATTAAATCACTCTTTTCTCTAGCAGCAGCCATAGCTTCTTTTGTTATCTTTTCTTTTAATGATACTCTTAGTTCTTCTGGTAAAATAACATATAATTCTCCATCTATAGATGCTGTAAATACAACGCCTCTATTTCTTAAGAAGTTTGAGTTTATTAATAAATCACATTGATACTTTTTAACACCATCATCATTTATTAATTCCTGTAAGAATCTTATTGAAGTTTCTTCTAATGAATTAATCATATGATCTTCATTATTTATAACGACTTCTCTTATTCTTTCAACAGCTTCGGCTTTCTTTAATGATGTAATACCTTTAACATCATATTTTTTAGCAATCTTAACTAACTCATCTTTAGTCATTTTTTCTAATAATGATGCTAATGTCTGCTCTCCATCTAACTCTTTCCATATCTTCTCAGCACTCTTCATATCAGCCTTTAAAATTGCTTCTTGTAATTTATCCTTATCCTTCATAAAAACTAAGTCACCTCATATCTATTTTCGCAAAAAAATCACTTATTCTATTATATATGTTTTTTAGCTTTAGTCAAAATTTTTTAACTGTTTTAAAATTATTACCATAATTTTATCTATTCTTAGACAAAAATAATACATTAATACCGAATATTACCATAAGGATTTTATAAATGAAAAAGCACATCATCCCAAACGAATTAAAATATTTTTTCTGAACTTGCAGAGCTATAAAATCAACACTATACTTATATATTGGTAACCTAATCTAAGGTATGTATTACTAAATACAGGAAATGAGAGGATTATAAATGAATAAAAAAGATATATTAGAATTAAAAAAACGTTTTAAGAAAAATAACTGTACATTTACTAAAATGTGTGGTTGCTATGTTAATGGAGAAAAGAATATCCTTTTAAAATTTCGAGAAACATTTTTAAATTTAGAAGAAGATGATTATTTTAAATATTTAGAAATCGCCAAAAAGGTCCTTTCTGGAACCATCGGCAATAATTTACTAGAGCTTAATTTTCCTTTAAATGATGAGTATATTAATGAAAGACAGCTTTCTTTAATGGAACTAAAAAAAAGTCAATTAAAAGATGATAAATTACTAGATGATTTTTACAAACTTATCATTGAAAACTATCATTATACAGGAAACTTTCTTATATTAATATTCCATGATGCTTATGATATCATTACTAAAACTACTGATAATGCTAAATTAGATGAATCTGAAGAAGTATACGAGTATATTTTATGCGCTATTTGCCCTGTTGAATTATCAAAAGCAGGTTTAAGATATTTTGAAGATGAAAATGCTATAAAATCACGTATAAGAGATTGGATAGTAGAATCTCCTGCACATGGATTTGTATTCCCAGCTTTTATTGATAGAGGTTCTGACGTTAATTCAATTATTTATTACACTAAAAATGCTAAAGATCCTCATCCTGAATTAATGGAAGAAGCTTTAGGCTGTACATCTAAGCAAACAGCAACGGAACAAAAAGAAACATTTAATGGTATTATTAAAAACGCTTTAGGAAGTGATGAAAAAAAATCTAACCATTTCTTTATGGAAATCCAAGAAAGCCTTAATAATAAAATAGAAGAACATAATACAATCCATGAAGATAGCAATGAACCTATAGTTTTAACTAATAATGTCATTCAAGAAATTCTAACGGAAAGTGGAGTGCCTGAAGAAATCACTACAAAAATTGAAAAATCATATACTGAAAGCTTTGGTAATACTCCACCGCTAGCAGAAACTTTATTAGATAATAAAACATTGGCAGCCAAAGCACAAAAAAGAAAAGAAGAAATGCTTGAAAGACAAGTAAAAATCTTAGAAACAAAGCTTGAAAGATTTAAGCATAATGTATCTGAAGAAACTGCTACAGATTCAAATGAAGATATATTAGAAAATGAAGTTTCTGAAACAATTACTAACTCTGAATCTATTGGTGAAGATTTAGATTATGATATTGTTCTTAAGGTAAAACCAGAAAAAGTATCACAAATAAAATCTGAAGTTATTGATGGTAAAAAATATCTTGTAATTCCTATAGATGAAGATGAGCAAGCTAATGTAAATGGCATAGATAACTTAATATAAATACTTCTTCTACTGATATTTTTATTATTTATCCATATACTAATTAAATAGACATCTTTATTTATATTACAAATATTAGGAGGGCTTAAATTTGACTATAACAAAAAAGCTATTTTTGCGGGGGATGCTTTTGGTGTATGGTTAAACCATTTAGTTAAAATATTAAAAGCTACAGAATTTTATCCTGCTGAAGAATATCATCAAGATTATTATCTAAAAAATCCTTTTAGATATAAAGCATATTATTATGGATCTGGAAGAAAATCATTCATTGAAGAAAACTGGAAAATTTCTGAGCAAAAGAAAAAGGAGTTAAAAAGAATTGGGTGGGCTTAGATATTGTATAAATTCTGCTGCTCTTCGCTTTATTCCTAAAGAAGAGATGGAACTAAAAGGATACGGTGATTACCTTAAATACTTATAGAAAAAATAATGTTAAATAATTTAACATAATCTTATAAAGAAAGGACAATAGATGATATTAAAATTTATCTATTGTCCATAATTACGTTATCTATTTCTATTATGCCCACAGTTATTTCTACACTTGCTACAATCCCCCAAGCAACCAGCATCTCTATTTTTATAAATATATCTTATTGAAATTATTATCCAAATAATTATAATACCTATTACTATTATGGTAAATAAATTCATAATATAACGCTCCTCATATTACAATAATAAACTGCCAATTATCTTTACTAAAAATGCTATTATCCACGCAATTATACACTGGCTTACCACTATTTCAATGGTCCACCTTTTACCAAGCTCATGCCTTACAGCTGCAATGGCTGCCACACATGGCGTATATAATAATGAAAAAACTAAAAAAACAAATGCAGTAAATGAATTAAATAAATTTCCTATTGTTTCAGTAGAGCCCCCTAAAAGTACTGTAAGAGTGCTAACAACACTTTCTTTTGCTGTAAAACCTGTTATTAAAGCTGTAGAAACTCTCCAATCACCAAATCCAAGTGGTTTAAAAATAGGAGCTATAACTCCACCTAAAATTGCTAACAAACTATCAGATGAATTTGCTACTGGATTAAGCCTTAAATCAAAGCTTTGTAAGAACCATATAATTATTGAAGCAATAAATATTATAGTAAATGCCCTAGTAACAAAATCTTTAGCCTTGTCCCCAATTAGTTTTAAAACACTTTTTAAGCTAGGCATACGATAATTAGGCAATTCCATAACAAATGGTACAGGGTTACCTTTAAAGACAGTAGTTTTTAATATAAATGAAAATAAAATAGCTATAAAAATCCCTAAAAAATATAAAGCAACTATCACTAAACTTGCATACTTTGGAAAAAATGCTGCTGTAAATAATGCATATATTGGTAATTTAGCAGAACAGCTCATAAATGGAGTCAATAAAATAGTCATTTTCCTATCTCTATTAGATGGTAAAGTCCTTGTGGACATAATTGCTGGCACTGAACATCCAAAGCCAATAAGCATTGGCACAAAGCTACGTCCTGATAATCCTATCTTTCTAAGTGGCTTATCCATAATAAACGCTACTCTAGCCATATATCCGCTATCTTCTAATATTGATAAAAAGAAAAATAACACTACTATAATAGGTAAAAAGCTTAGTACACTTCCTACACCTGAAAAAGCTCCATCTATTACTAATGAATGTACAATTGGATTAAGTCCATAAATCTCCAATGACCTATCACATATATTTGTAATCCATCCAATAGCCATATCCATTAAATTTGAAAGTGATTTTCCTATAACTCCAAAAGTAAGAAAGAAAATTGTGCCCATTATTACCATAAACATTGGAATTGCTGTATACTTACCTGTCAAAATCTTATCTATGGCCTGGCTCCTTTTACGCTCCTTGCTTTCATGTGGTTTTACCACTGTATACTTACATAAGTTTTCTATAAAATTAAATCTCATATCTGCCATAGCAGCTTGTCTATCTCTACCACTTTCTTCTTCCATTTGAATTATTATATGCTCAAGCATTTTTTTTTCATTGTCTTCCATTTTTAATTTATCTAAGATAATTCCATCAGATTCAACTAGTTTTGTTGCTGCAAATCTTGTAGGTATTTTGGCTCTTTTGGCATGGTCTTCAATTAAGTGAAGAATTCCATGTATACATCTATGAACTGCACCTTCATCTTTACCAGAAGAATCACAAAAATCCATTCTTCCAGGTCTTTCCCTATATTTAGCCACATGAATAGCATGATCAATAAGTTCATCTATTCCTTCATTTTTTGCTGCAGAAATTGGAATAACAGGAATCCCCAAAAGTTCCTCTAATCTATTAATCATAATGGTTCCACCATTTTCTCTCACTTCATCCATCATATTAAGTGCAAGTACCATTGGAATATCTAATTCAATAAGCTGCATAGTTAAATATAAGTTTCTTTCTATGTTGGTTGCATCAACGATATTTATAATTCCTCGTGGTCTATGATTTAAAAGAAATTCCCTAGTTACCACTTCTTCACTGGAATAAGGTGATAATGAATATATACCTGGCAAATCTATTACATTGGCATTAGGATGATTTCTGATTGTTCCCTCCTTACGGTCAACTGTAACCCCAGGAAAATTTCCTACATGTTGGTTCATTCCAGTAAGCCTATTAAATAAAGTAGTTTTTCCACAGTTTTGATTTCCAGCTAAAGCAAAAGTAATTATCTCATCATCAGAAATTTCTTCTCCACGCCTCTTCACATGGTATGATTTTTTTTCTCCCATGCCTGGATGAGTCTTTAAATCATCATCATATTTACATTCTTCAATCTTATGAGCTTCATGTATGTTTTTAATCTTTATGTAGCTAGCATCATCTTTTCTTAATGTAAGTTCATAACCTCTCACTCTTATTTCCATAGGATCTCCCATTGGCGCTATCTTAATTAATGAAATTTCAGTGCCTGGTGTTAATCCCATATCTAAGATATGTTTCCTTAGTGAAATCTCACTACAATCTACAGATTCAATTACTGCATCTTTTCCAATTTCTAATTCTGATAGATTCATCATTAAATTCATACCTTCCTTTTTATTTTAAAACCACCTTATTAATCCATATATAATTATATCACATTTTCCATATTATGTATTTTGATTGTAAATAGATTTTTTCTAAATATAAAACACCATAGAAACCAAACTTTTTTCTATGGTGCTTTTGCTTTTTATACTTTTTTACAGTAAATATTATAAAGCTTAATTATTTTCTTTTTACAGGAATCCATATTTCACTTTCATTTATCTTTAGCTACCCAAAATAATATACTTTTATTATTTACAGCTTCATATAATATTTCTTTCTTATGATGTATTTCTTCCTCAATTAATTCCTTTTCACATTCACCTCCTGATTTTTTAAATGTATCAGGAATTGTAATTTTAAATAATTCATATGCACCTTCTATATCTTTTTCTGTAAGTCTAGTTATTAATAAATTACTTTTCATAATTACACCTCATGAATAACCAATATGTCTTTAACATTATTTTACAGTATATTTGTATTATATCAAAAATATTATAATCTAATCTTGTAATAAAGCTTCTTCATAAAAAAACTAGCAACATATATTGTTACTAGTTTTTTATTGATATTTATATTTTATTTTTTTACACCGGCAATAATAAATCTGCTTTTTTTAATACTGGTCTTATAGCATTATATAAGATTGTTACTACCACCACAGAAACTATAGCATTGATAAATGTTGTAGCAGCACTTAATTTAGCTAAAATCATGGCTGCATCTTGTGGTTGCCCTAATACATACTGCTTATAGAAGAATCCCACCACTGGATCAGCTATAACATTAAATGCTAAACCTCCAATTGCTGCAATAATACTCCATTTTAAAATATACTTTTTATCATTACTTTCATTTATCTTAGCATACTTATGTGCTATTAAACCTGTTATTAAACCAATACATAGCTTTAACACAAAAGTTTTAGGTGCCACTAGTATATAAACAGGATCTAATAAATCTGCTATGGTCATTCCTATAGCTCCTGCTAATCCCCCATACCATCCACCAAGAAGCAAGCTTGCCAAAACACAAAAAGCATTACCAATATGAAGTGATGTTGCATCTCCTCCTGGTACTGGAATTTTGATTTGCAAATAAGTAAATGATACAAAACATAATGCTGCCATTAATGCTGTTTCAGTTAATTTTTTTAATCTAAGTCCGTTTTTCAAATTAATACCCCCTTAATATTTTCACTTATACCTATATTTTACAAATATTTTTATATTTCATCAATTGTATCCATACACATTGTAATTTTCCACTATAGGTATATTTTAATTAATTAAGCTCAAACTTAAGTTGATAGATTATCTTTTTTTGATATAATAATTTTAAAAAACAAGGAGGAAAATTTATGTTTGGAGAAGATACATATAAAGAAGATATAAAATCATTTAAACAAATACATTCAACAGAAGCTGATAAATTATTATCATCAGAAAAACTTACTGTTGTTTATATAGGTAGAGAAACATGTCCATATTGCCGTAAATTTGCTAAAAAGTTAGGTAACTTATATAACAAGCTAAATACTGTAATTTACTATGTAAATAGTGAAGATTTTTCCGATAATGAAATAAGCTCATTTAGAGAAAAATATCATGTTGTAACAGTACCTGGATTTATTGTCAGTAAAAATGGTAAATACGAAATTCATTGTGATTCTTCCATGTCAGAAGATGAAATAATAAATATGCTAAAATAAACTTTTAAAAAAAGCAGCTTAGATTATTAATCTAAGTTGCTTTTCTATTTCTATTGTATTAATCCACGTATGATGGCACCATCATACTTAGCTTGAAGAATTGATGTTGATGGATCATAATTTTCTAAAATTATTATTGTAATATCCTTTGCAGGATCATATTCTGTGTAAGAATTAAATCCATCAATAACACCGCTATGCCTTATAATTCCATCACTGATTATTAAACCAAATCCATATCCACTATCTTCTGAAGGTGTTATAATTTCATTATAAGACTCTTGTGAAAGTAATTTTCCTGTATGGAACATTCTCTCCCATCTAAGTAAATCATATACGTTAGTATATATATTACCAGCTGCAAAAGTAAATTTAGGATTTACAACAATTTCTCCTGATTCAACACTTCCATGACCTTTTGCATCTGTATCCTCTGCACTCATACTTGATATTTTCATTCCACAAGGCTTAAATATATTTTCTTTTATATAATCTTCATATGAAACTCCAGATGCTTGTTCAATTATCAAACCTAGTAGATAATAATTTGTATTGCAGTAATCATATGCTTGTCCAGGCTCAAATTGTAATTCATTTAAATATAAATTATTTAAAATTATATCTGCTGTCCATCTCGAATCTGACACATACTCATCAAAATATGGTTTTTCTCTATAATCATTTAAAATTTTTAAACTTTCTTCATCTTTAAAATACAATTCTGGTGCATTTAAATAATCAACAAGCCCAGATCTCATTTGTAATAATTCTCTTACTGTTATCTGATTTGCATATTTAAAATTTGGAAAATACTTATCAATGGTATCATCAAGATTTACTTTCCCATCTTCCACCAATTGCATTATAGCTACTGCTGTAATTTGTTTTGTATTTGATGCTATAGCAAAACGTGTAGTTAATTTATTTACTATATTATCATCATAATCTGCATTTCCATAAGCTTTAGCAAATTTAATTTCATTGCCTTGTGCTACCAATGCTACTCCTTGAAAACTCTTATATGCACTTTCTTCATCTAAATATTTTTCCACCTCTTCATAGCCTGGAGCTACTATTTTTTCCAAAGTATCATCTTCTGATATAATATCAGTTATTTCTTCCTGAACGCTTATATCATATTCATCATTATTATTCTTACTTTCATTAATCTCTTTAGCTTCAACAGCTTTTTTTTGAATATTTGTACTACTTGCTACTCTTACTGTATTCTTATTACATCCAGTTACATTTATCATACATCCTAGAATAAGTAATACTGCCAATAACCTGTGCTTCTTCATAATTTCCTAAACTCCTATACTTACTTCTTTAATTAACCTTAATGTCTAATAAAAAGTATATCATAATTTTTAGCACAAGTACTAGCTTCATTTATTTCTATGGAAATAAATGCCTTATATTTACTATGTAATCTTTGATATAATATTACTAAAAAGAAAAAGGAGGTTTAATATGAATGTTATTGTCTGCCTAGATGATAAAAACGGAATGCTCTTCAATAAAAGAAGACAAAGTCAAGATAAAATCCTTCGATTAAATATAAAGGAATTTATCCATAATAAAAATTTATTTATGAACAATTATTCCTATAAGCTTTTTAAAGATATTGATACTGGAAACATCAAAGTTTCTGAAGACTTTCTAAATTTATCCCATGATGGTTTTTTCTTAGTAGAAGATAAATCATTAAAACCTTATGAAGATAAAATCAATACTTTAATTATTTATAAGTGGAATAGAATTTATCCTGCTGATTTACATTTTGATATTAATGTAAATGATGTGTCATGGGAATTGATTGATTCTGAAGAATTCAATGGTTCATCTCATGAAAAGATTACAAGAGAAATATATAGGAGAACTACTAATGAAAAAACTACTTAATTTTAAAAACTCATTAATTATGCTGATGGCAGCACTACTTTGTTTAAGTGGACTTATTGGTTGCTCGTCCACTTCAGCATCTGATGGTATTGGACAAGCTCTTAATATTATTGAACAAGTTATAGACAGCTCTAATAAGAATAATATAGTTTTAAACAATCCAACTGAAAATTCTAATGAAAGCAATATTAACATTAATAATATCCCTGCTTATTCTGGAAATGACTACATAGTATTAAATAATAATGTGCCGAATTTTTCTGACTCTGATTTAACTACTACTTCATTTGAAGAATATAGCCCACTGGACAACTTAGGTAGATGTGGTGTTGCCTATGCCAATATAGGTACTGATTTAATGCCTACAGAAGGTAGAGAATCTATTAGTTCAGTTAAACCTAGTGGATGGCAATCAATTAAATATGATATAGTTGAAGGTAAATATCTTTACAATAGGTCACACTTAATTGGATTTCAGTTAACAGCAGAAAACGCCAACAAAAACAATTTAATAACTGGAACTAGATATTTTAATGCTACATTAATGCTGCCTTATGAAAATATGGTTGCTGACTATGTAAAAGAAACAAATAACCATGTTTTATACAGAGTAACTCCTGTTTTTGAAGGAAACAACCTTGTGGCAACAGGAGTACAAATGGAAGCAAAATCTGTAGAAGATAATGGAGAAGGTATTGAATTTAACGTATTTGTTTATAATGTACAACCTGGAATAACTATAGATTATGCCACTGGGGATAGTGCACTTGCCGGTGAAGAAATACCTAGTGGAAAATCTCCTGATAATTCATCTTCATCAAATACAGCAGATAGTTCTTCTACTGAAGAAACTATAATTAGAGGAAATTCTAAATCAAAGATATATCACTGCCCTGGACAAAGAGATTATGAAAATATGGCTGACTCTGTATACCTTATTAACTTTAATAGTGAAGAGGAAGCAATTGCCGCGGGCTACAGAAAAGCCTCTAGGTAAAATTAAATTTGCTGACAAATATTAATTATTAAAAATACATAAAGTATGTATGAAGGTTACTTTTCATACATCCTTTTTCATATTTATATTGTTATTTATTTTCTTTATTCTTATTTCTATTTCTTACAGGAACAAATTCTGAAGTTGTATCATCTGGAGCGATATATCTGTAATCTCCATCCTTATCCTTTTTAAGACCTAATAGTGCCATTTTCTTTTTAGTGTTTTTTTGTTTTACAGCCATTTAATTCACCTCAATATTTATATTTACCACTAAAAAGCATATTATTCTTCATTAATTAAAGGAGCTATTATTTATCTAATAACTCTTTAAACTTATTTTCCCACCCAGTATTTGAAGGATTATCATTTCCCTTATTATCTAAATAGTATTTTAATAGCATTATTTCTTCTTCCTGTGATCTGAAGCTTAAAAAGATATTTTGCAAATCATTATTGCTAACTGCCGCCTCTATTCTTGGAACTAGATTTAAAGCAGTATTCTTAACATATTTTATTTCAAAATCATCCTTAATGGATAGCTTCAAACATATGTGATCAACTGCTTTTTCTATTTTTGCTTTTAAATCATCACTATTATTACCTCTAAAATTTTCTAATAATACTTTAGCCTGGATATTAGATATCTCCAAATCATATATGTCTTTATTCAATAAAGTAAGACCAATAGCATTGGTTAATACTGGTTCAAAAATGTTTATTAATAACTCTTCATAATTGCTACAATAGCTCTTTAAAACCTCTATAATATCTTCTTTTTTAAAATTGCTACAAAACTTATTTTCAAAAAGTAATCTTTTAAGATACTCATTAATATATTCAATTCCCTGAAGGTTTTCAGGTAGAGCATTAGACAGCTGATAATCTATGCTACAATTTACCTGGTGAGCAAAAAATCTATAGTTATAATACTTTAAGCCTTTCCCTATTTCAGCTATTGTATCAATATATGATATATTATCTACGCCTATAGAGCTATCTATTACCGCCTCTAATAATTTTTTCCTTTAGCAATATCCTTTTCTATATTAACCCATGCAAACTTTAATATTTTCTCTAAATCTCCATTTTCTAATAACACAACTGATGTTTTTAAATCTCCTAACTCTCTCTTTAATAAAAAGCAAATAGACCTAAGTAACTCCTCTACCACTTCTTCCGGAACAGAACTACTATCTCCCATAGTATATCTTTCTGTTACTTTTCCCAGTAACTCCCAAAGTTTTAATACTATTATTTCTCTATGATTTTCATTTAGATTTTCCAAGTTATTTTCTGTTAAAATATCAAGATATAAATTATTATGATCCATAGCACCCTCCTATTAAGCCTTACTCTAAACCATTAAGACCATATCTTGTGCCACGGCAAAGTTCTTCTAAACTGGTTCCACTTAAATACTCTATTGAGCCTTGACATTTACCATCAAAATCTCTTTTCATAAATTCAATAAGTTCACCATCAGATATCTGCTCCATGGCTTCTCCTTTAAAAAAATAAAAAATATCCTGCAATTCTTCTAAAGTTTCTTCATAATTATTTTGCATAATATATGGTGAATCACAAAATGCTTCAATTAACTTTTTTATTTTTTCAATTTAGCTACTTAACTTATAAAATAATATATAACTTAGAAAATTTCCTCTAGGAATTCTCTCATTTCTTGTCAAGCAGCCTTGCTTTCTTCTAAATAGGGTTCTTTATAATTGGCACCTTGGAAATAAATAGGATTATCTATCTGATTACTCATTTTAAGACCATATCTTCCAAGTATCACATCCTTTTCAATATTTGTTTTTACTGATGGAAAATCATTTGCTGCATTACTCCAAGGTGAAATAGCAATAACTGCTTTTGGTAATGGTATATTATGATCTTTTAAATATAATGTTGTAGCTAATGCTAAGTTACCTCCTGCTGAATCTCCTGTTATTATTATGTTATTACTATCATATCCTTGCTCTAGTATCCATTTATAAACTGTTACTGCATCTTCAAGAGCTGCTGGATATCTATTTGTTGGTGCAACACGATAATCTACACTAAATACTTCTGCTCCCCCAACCATTTCAGAATACTTTACTGCTGTATCTCTATATGGGTCACATAATGCTACTATATATCCACCTCCATGGATTTGAAATATAATATTGTTTGTCCCTTTTTCCTTAGGCACTAAATGCTCAACTGGTATATCATTAACCTTAAATCTTTCATTTTTAAATCCTTTTGGTGGTTGCCATTCTGAAGAAATAAACTCTCCATTAGGTAATTGATCAATATAACCTACTACATTTTCTAATGTTTGCTGAATAATCTGCTCAGTTTCTCTTTTCATACTATGCTCCTTTAATATACCTTAAAAATCTTATATCTATATATCATATTATTATTATGTCTATTTTATTAAAAGTAAAAAATCAAACTTTATTTTTACACTTCTATAACAATAAAGTTTGATTTTTCATCTTCCAAATATAGGTCTATCAACATTTCTCTTATAAATTTCTATAAAAGCTTGTAAAGAAATACTATTTGCAATAATCCCTATTATATTTGCTAATATGGCAAGCTTATTAGGTTCTAAGTATTTAGAATCTATAACATCACCACACTCATTAACTAAGTGTGAATACACTTGATAACTTACATACAATAACATAATTCTTTCAACTAAGTATAAACATGCTCCAATTAATGCTGGAATATCTGGATTTTGAATATTACTTTTACCATTACTTTTACTATTATCATACTTACTATTTATAAGTTCAAAACTTTCTAAAGTAGCAATTAAAAATGAAAAATCTCCTAAAAATCTAATTTTATATGCTTGAAGCTGAATCTTTAATACCACAGTCCATTGAGGAGTTATTTTTATTGTGCAAATGTTCACTCTTTTGTATAACTCTATAGCACCAATTAAATTAATAAAAAAAAGTAATATTAGATATAAGGAAGAAATTGCTATACTTTCTTCTGGATTGGTACTATAATCAATTTCCCCATTTAAATCTCTAAAGTGTATATTCTCATAAGCCGTAAAACTTACATGGGATATTAATATACTAGCTATAAGTGCTAAAACACAACCATTAACTAAAAATACATTTTCATTGGGCTTATGGTCTGATTTATTGCCACATGCTGATTCAAGTAATATAAGTGCAAAATTACAAAAGAATACATCTGCAGTTAAATATATCATTATTGCTTGCAACTGAATATTTAATAAATATAAAATTTTTTGATCTTTTTCAGATATATTCTTTTTCCCTACTTTATGATGTTTTTTATATTTATGCCTCATTACTTTTCCTCAATGATATTAATAATATATTATATTCCTATATGAAAATTTGTATATGATATTTTTTTCTTCATCAAGAAACTTAATAGTTTTCAACTATTCAAATGATTGCATATATATTCATTATATGTTATTATTGTAAAAGTATGTAATATTTTATTTAAATAGGGGGAATTATGAATGAAAAAGATAATAACTTTAACTTCAGCAGTTTTATTAGGTTTAAGTTTTACAAGCTGTGCTAAAAATAATTCTAATGAGGTATCTAGCACATCAGTAGCGGATAACATCATTTCTTATCCTGAAGGATATGATACTACATCTCAAGGCGCATCTTCTTATGCTAACTCAGGAGATCACTTAAATTCAAAGTACTTTGCCCAATTAGACGTTTATAATTTAAAATCTACTGATACACTTACTATTTTACCCAAATTTAAGACATATCAACAAACTAAAGAGTATACATGTGGACCTGCAACTGCACTTATGGTTTTAGAGCATTTTGGTGAAAAAAATTATGATGAGCTTCAAATTTCTGAAATGATGAAATGCCATAAAGATTTAAATAACAATAATACAGAAGATCCTGGTGTTGCTAATGAACGCGGTGAATATGGAACTTCTACTGATAGAATGGTTAGCTTCTTTGAGCAAATAGGTTGGAATGTTACTTCAAGCTTAAATGAAGGAACTCTAGAAGGTGGATATACATTTGATGATCCTACTCTTTTTAGAGACTGGGTTATAACTAACCTTAAAGATAATACTCCTATAATGGTAGAATGGATAGACTGGGCAGGGCATTGGTCAAATATAATTGGTTATGATACTATGGGTACTGATTCTTTTGGAGATGATGTAATAATCCTTGCTGATCCATATGATACTTCTGATCATATGCAAGATGGCTATCATATAGTACCTGCTGAAAGATTCTTCTATATGTGGCTTGACAAAAAAATATTACCTGAAGATCAAGATGTACAACAATGGCTTATTGCTACACCTGCTAATTAAACACTTACAGTCTGTCATTATATTCCTACTTTTCATGATAGGCTATAATAAAAAAAGATAAAATAAAACCTGGGCATTTTATATACATTTTAACACAAAATACACCAATGAAGTATTCTAACAGAGGCAAATCTTAAAACTAAAGAATGTTATTTATTCCTATATAAATATTTCAATAATAAAGAACGTAAAAAAGCGGATTGTTCATACTCCGCTTTTGCTCATCTAATATCTTTAAAATTACCACTGTATTCCCCTACTATCTTCCTCAGCCTTAATAAGGGCAACATTATACGTTTCAATTTCATTTAAACTTATGCTGCTGGCATCTGAGTACCTTGGTACATACCAGCTTTGTGATTCAAAATAACTTTTAAATCTATCTAACTTAAATATATATCCATGTCTTGCATAAATTTCGTTTCTTGCTATGCCAAGTTGATAATCTGAAAGGCTACTTACTTGACTTTGAGATAAATATTCAGTGCTACTTTGTGGAAAAATAAAATCACTACTATAATATACAGGCTGTGGTTTTTCTTGCACAATAATCACCGGATCTGGTTTAGAATCCTCAGTTATATTAATATTTACATCCTTATTATCATTTTTAGCGTTTTGTCGTTCTACCTCTTCCTTAACTTGTTCTTTAATCCGTTCTTCCTCTTGACGTTTTTCCTCCTCTTCTTCCTTAGCTTTCTTATTTTCCTCTTCAAGCTCTGCCCGTACTTGCTCTTTTATTGACTCTATGTCTACCTTTTCTTTATCAGCTGACCTACTACATCCAATAAAACAAGCCACTGAAATAATTGCTACTATTACACTAACAATTTTCTTCTTCATAGCTCTCCTCATTGCTTTTTTATTTGCAGTATATACTATTCATAAAGATATAATTTAATTCATAAATTGCTATAGTAAAAAAAAACGGATTATTACTAATCCGTTTTTACTCATTATTGACCATATTTATAAATTTACTATTATAGGGTAAAAAAATACTTTTATTTTGCTATGCCAATATCTTTTCTATAGTATTTCCCTTGGAAGTTAACTAACTCCACTTTTTCATATGCATCTTTTCTTGCTTCTTCTACTGTAGTTCCTAAACCAACAACAGATAATACTCTACCACCGCTAGTTCTTAAAACTTCGTCTTGTAGCTGTGCTCCTGCTAAAAACACTTTATCTTTTATAGATTCATCAATGGTAATTTCAAAGCCTTTTTCAAAACTTCCTGGATATCCATCTGATGCTAAAACCACATTAACACAAGACCCATCCATCCATTTAACTTTCACTTCATTTAACCTTTGTTCTAGTGCTGCTTCAATAAGCTCCACTAAATCACTTTCCATTAAAGATAAAACTGATTGAGTTTCAGGATCTCCCATTCTTACATTATACTCTAAAAGGTAAGTTCCCTTTTTAGTAATCATTAGTCCAAAGAAAATTATTCCTTTAAAATCAAAGCCTTCTTCCTTAATACCATTTAAAGTCTTTGTCATGATATTTTCTTCAAAATCCTTCATTACCTCTTCTGTAACGTATGGGTTTGGAGCCACAACTCCCATACCTCCAGTGTTTGGACCATTGTTACCATCAAAAATTTGCTTATGGTCTTTAGCTGAAATAAAAGGTATTATAGTTTTACCATCACAAATTGAAAGTATTGATGCTTCTACACCTTCCAAGAACTCTTCTATAACAACCTTTTGTCCAGCACCTTTAAATATGTCAGATACCATAAAATCATCGATGGTATTTAAAGCCATCTCTTTAGTTTCTGCTATAACAACACCTTTACCAGCTGCTAAACCATCAGCTTTGATAACTATTGGGTATTCACAGCTTTCTAAATATGATTTTGCTTCATTACAGTCAGTAAAAGTACCGTACTTGGCAGTTTTAACTCCATACTTTTTCATAAAGTCTTTAGAAAAGCTTTTGCTACCTTCCAGCTGTGCACCATTTTTATCTGGCCCAAAACATTTTAGGCCAGCTTCCTTAAATTTATCTGTAATCCCTTTAGTTAATGGGTCTTCTGGTCCAACTACAGTTAGTGCTATATCATTATTCTTAGCAAAAACAACTAATTCATCTATATCTGTTATATTTATATTTTCACATTTATTTTCTATGGCAGTTCCACCATTACCAGGAGCTACAAATATCTTAGAAACCTTATTGCTTTTAGCCATCTTCCAAGCCAATGCATGCTCTCTACCACCAGAACCAACTAATAAAACTTTCATTTTAAATCCTCCATCATATGAAAATTACGAATTATGAATTACGAACTTAGATAATGATGAATGATGAGTGATGAATGATGAATTGCGGAATGAACTTCTAGGAAGTTCAAAAAATTATATTTTCAGAAATTCTATGAATTTCATCCTTAATTCATAATTCGTAATTCATAATTCATCATTAACCTAATTAGTGTTTAAAGTGTCTTACTCCTGTAAATACCATAGCAATTCCATGTTTATTGCAGGCATCTATTGATAATTGATCTCTTATTGATCCACCTGGTTGAATTATTGCCTTTATACCATACTTAGCACATTCATCAACAATATCATTAAATGGGAAGAATGCATCTGAAGCTAGTATAGTTGCCCCTTGGCCTCTTCTAAGTGCATCTTGTGTTGGCCAAATTCTATTAACTTGTCCACCTCCAATACCAACAGCAACTCCGTCCTTCACTGTTACTATGGCATTAGATTTAACATATTTAACAACCTTCATACCAAAGATCATATCTCTCATTTCTTCATCAGTTGGAGCTTTTTCAGTTACAACTTTCACTTCATCTAAAAGCTTAGTGTCTTCTTCTTGAACTAAAATACCACCATCAACTGTTACCATATATTTTTTAGCACATGGTTTAGTATTACATTTAATTACTCTTAAATTCTTTTTAGCTCTTAATACTTCTAAAGCCTCTTCATCATATCCTGGAGCTGCAATAACTTCTAAGAATATCTTAGACATCTCTTCTGCAGTTGCCTTATCAATAGTTCTATTAATTGCTACAATTCCTCCAAAGATTGAATCTGGATCTACATCATGAGCTTTTTTATAAACTTCTAAAACAGACTCTCCAATAGCTACACCACAAGGAGTATTATGTTTTAATGCACAACAAGCTATTTCTTCAAATTCATTAGCTACTTTCCAAGCAATATCTAAATCTTTAATATTGTTATAAGATAACTCTTTACCATTTAAAACTTCAAAGTCTTCCATAGCTCCATCAAATTCAGTTGATGTGTAATATGCTGCACTTTGATGTGGATTTTCACCATATCTTAAAGATTGTTTCTTCTTATATGATACTGAAAGGTATTCTGGATATTCTTCATCTCCTAATAGGAAGTTAGAAATAGCTGCATCATATGCACTCATAAGATTAAATACTTTTCCTGCTAATTTCTTTCTTAAAGCATAACTTACATCGCCAGTTTCCTTTATTTCATTCATAACAGCTTCATAGTCAGCTACATCTGAAATAACTACAACATCTTGGAAGTTTTTAGCTGCTGCTCTTAGCATTGTTGGTCCACCAATATCAATGAATTCAACTTTTTCTTCAAAAGATAAATTTTCTCTAACCTTTTCAAAGAATGGATATAAATTAACTATTACCATATCAATAGTATCTATATTTCTTTCCTTGATAGTTTCCATATGCTCTTCATTATCTCTTATTGCAAGAATACCAGCATGAATAATAGGATGTAATGTTTTAACTCTTCCATCTAACATTTCTGGGAAATTTGTTACTTCATTAACTTCAGTAACCTTTAACCCATTATCCTTTAAATGCTTGTAAGTTCCTCCTGTTGAAATTATTTCAACACCATTTTCTGATAAGAATTTAGAAAAATCTAATATACCCTCTTTGTTGAACACACTAATTAACGCTCTCTTAATCATATAAAAAGCCTCCTATTTACCAATCTTTACTATTCCGTCTATTATTTGAATTTTCTTATGACCAATAAGCTCTATTGCCTTTGGTAACAATTTATGCTCTTGTACTAATACTCTTTTTTGTATATCTTCTGCAGTATCTTCAAAATACACTGGTACTGTTTCTTGTAAGATGATTGCTCCACCATCTACTTCTTCATTAACAAAATGCACCGTACATCCTGTGTATCTTACCCCTGATTTCTTTACTGCATTATGAACATGCATTCCATACATCTTATCACCGCAAAAGCTTGGAATTAATGATGGATGGATGTTGATTATTCTATTTTTAAATTCTCTCAGTATTTCCCCATCCAAAATTGAAAGATATCCTGCTAAAACTATTAAGTCTACTTTACCTTTAGTCAGCTCTAGTATTTTATTTGAAACTTCACTGCCATATTCTTTTTTAGATACAACAAAAGTTTCAACACCTGCATTTTTTGCTCTTTCCAAGCCATAAATACCTTCCTTACTGCCAATAACCATTTCCACTTGATAGTTTTTGTTTTCATAATCTAAAATTGACTGGAGGTTAGAACCTCCACCAGATACAACTACTGCTATTTTAAGCAAACTCCTTCACCTCCAGCTGTAACAACGCCAATTTCGTATGCCTTTTCGCCCATAGCTTCTAATTCATTTAAAATAGCTTGTACATCAGCTTCATTTACACATAAAACAAATCCTATACCCATGTTAAATGTATTATACATATGATCTCTAGCAACGCCTCTGCTAATCATATCTTCAAAGATTGCTGGCAATGGATAGCTGTCTTTTCTTATTTCAGCTGTAAGCTCTGCTCCATTAAACATTCTTGGAACATTTTCTATAAATCCACCACCTGTTATATGGCTCATCCCTTTAATATTAAACTTTTCAATTAAGCTTAATACTGGCTTTACATATAATTTAGTTGGTGTAATAAGCGTCTTCCATACCTCTTCACCATTAAACTCTTCATTTAAATCAGTATATAGTTTTCTTACTAAAGAAAATCCATTAGAATGTACTCCTGATGAAGCTATACCTATAAGCTTGTCACCTGGCTTAATGTCTTTTCCATTGATGATTTTATCCTTATCTACAATACCTACAGCAAAACCTGCAATATCATATTCTCCTTCTTTATAGAACCCTGGCATTTCAGCAGTTTCTCCACCAATTAAAGCACAACCTGATTCTACACATCCATCTGATACTCCTTTAACTAAATCGGCAGCAACTTCTGCTTCTAGCTTTCCACATGCTATATAATCTAAGAAGAATAATGGCTTTGCACCATGACATAAAATATCGTTAACGCACATAGCAACACAATCAATACCTACTGTGTCATATTTCTTTGTTTTAAAAGCTAACTCTAATTTAGTACCAACTCCATCTGTTCCTGATACTAGCACTGGCTTCTTATACCCTTCTGGTAATTCAACCATTCCAGCAAAGCTTCCAAGACCATTTAAAACATATTGACTCATTGTCCTACTTGCATATTCTTTTATAAGCTTTACTGACTTATAACCCTCTTCTATATTAACTCCAGCTTCTTTATAAGTTATCATTATAAAACACTACCTTTCTTAAACACCTTTTTCACTTTCAATTGGTGTTGCCACAGGGTATACACCGCTAAAGCAACCTACACAGTATCCTTGATCTTCTTTAAAGCATTTATACATGCCTTCCATTGATAAATATCCAATAGAATCACATCCGATAGCTTCTCTTATTTCTTCTAATGAATGATTAGCTCCTATTAAATCTTTTCTATATGGAGTATCTATTCCAAAATAACATGGGAATTTAACTACAGGTGAAGCTACTAAGAAGTGTACTTCCTTTGCTCCTGCCCTTCTTAAAGATTCAACTAAATGCTTAGAAGTTGTCCCTCTTACAATAGAATCATCTATTAATATTACCCTTCTATTTCTTACATTAGCTTTTAATGGATTTAACTTTACTGCTACTGCTCTTTCTCTAATTTCTTGAGATGGTGTAATAAATGTTCTACCAACGTATCTATTTTTAACAAAACCTGTATCATATGGTATTCCTGAAGCTTTTGAATATCCTATGGCTGCCGGTATTCCTGAATCAGGTACTGCCACAACCACATCTGCTTCAATATTATGTTCTTTATATAATTGTTCACCAGCTTTTACTCTTGTTTCATGTACATCAAGCCCATCAATTACTGAATCTGGTCTTGCAAAATATATATATTCAAATGCACATGTTTGACATTGAGTATTTTCTGAATATCTGTATGAATTAATACCATTTTCATCTATAACTATTATTTCACCTGGTTCGATATCTCTAACTAGTTCTGCACCAACAGCATCAAGGGCACAACTTTCTGATGATAAGATATATCCTTCATCAATCTTTCCTAAACATAAAGGTCTTATTCCGTGTGGATCTCTAACACCTATAAGCTTATTTTCTGTTAAGATAACCATGGCAAAAGAACCTCTTACTGCCTGAATAGCATCTAAAATTGCTTTTTCAACACCTTTCTTAGCTCCTCTAGCTATAAGGTTTGCTATAACTTCTGAATCTATTGATGTATGGAACACATGTC
Organism: Clostridium sp. CAG:221; assembly: GCA_000435835.1. Classification (GTDB taxonomy): domain Bacteria; phylum Bacillota; class Clostridia; order Clostridiales; family Clostridiaceae; genus Clostridium. The sequence goes on along the minus strand of FR883366.1, from coordinate 45,409 downwards.
CAGCCTCTTCCAATAACTCTCTTATAACATCTGCATTAACAAGCGTTCCATTATGAGCCATTGCAATAGATCCTAATTTGCTTTGACTTAAAAGTGGTTGAGCATTTTCTATTCTTGTATCACCAGATGTTGAATATCTAACATGTCCAATAGCTACATTTCCTTTTAAGGTTGCAAGACTTTCTTGTGAAAAGGCTTCTGTAATAAGCCCCATTCCTTTATGCATATTTATTTCAGTGCCATTGGCAACTGCTATTCCCGCACTTTCTTGTCCTCTATGTTGAAGTGCATATAATCCATAATAAGTCATTGAAGCAACATCCATTTCCCTATTTGAATAAACACCAAACACACCACATTCATCTTTAAATTTATCATTGCTTGGATCCATTATAATATTGTCTACCTTAAGACTCATCCTTAATACCCCCGAAATCTTTTTACTTAGAAAGTCTGCTTAATATTTCAACGTAGGCATCTTTAACATTTCCTAAGTCTCTTCTAAATCTATCTTTATCAAGCTTTTCTCCAGTTGTTGCATCCCAGAATCTGCAAGTATCTGGTGAAATTTCATCTGCTAAAACTATTTCTCCGTTATATCTTCCAAACTCTAATTTAAAGTCTATAAGATTAATGTTAGCTTTTAAGAATAATCCCTTTAAAACTTCGTTAATTTTTGCTGTTAATTCATATATTTTATTTAACTCTTCAAATGTAGTTGCTCCTATAGCTACTGCATGATAGTCATTTATTAATGGATCTCCTAGAGAATCATCTTTATATGATAATTCAAATACTGTAGTCTTAAGCTCTGTTCCTTCTTCTAATCCTAATCTCTTAGCCATTGAACCAGCTGCCACATTTCTAACTATTACTTCTAGAGGTACTATTTCTACCTTCTTACATAATTGTTCTCTATCATTTAACTTTTCAATAAAGTGAGTTGGTACTCCATTTTGTGCTAAAATTTCAAATAATGTAGCTGTTATAGCATTATTCATTACACCTTTATCTTCTATTTGACCTTTCTTTTCTCCATTGAAAGCAGTTGCATCATCTTTGTAATATACAATTACTTCATCAGCTTTATCTGTAGCATATATTTTCTTTGCTTTACCTTCGTACATCATTTCTAATTTTTCCATTATAGATCCACTCCTTCACCATTTTCAGCAATAAATTTTTCTTTCATATCTTTTCTATATTGAATTAATTTAGCTTTAAGCTCTTTATCACCAATTGATAACATTTGTACAGCCAACATTCCTGCATTGTAAGCATTATTGATTCCTACAGTTGCCACTGGAATTGATTTTGGCATTTGCACTATTGAAAATAATGCATCAAGACCTTCTATTGCTCCTTTACAAGGAACTCCTATGACAGGAATTACTGTTTGTGAAGCAATTACACCTGGAAGGTGTGCTGCAAGGCCTGCACCAGCAATTATTACTTCACAGCCTTCAGCTTCTATATCTCTTAAAGTTTCTTCTAACTTTTCAGGAACTCTATGAGCTGATAAAACATATGCTTTATATGAAATACCAAATTCCTTTAAACAGTTAGCAGCTCCCTTCATTATTTCCGTATCAGATTTTGATCCAAAAAATATTGCAACTCTCATAAAAAACGCTCCTATCTAAAGTATTTAACACCTGATTCAAAGATCTTTTGATCGAAGTTTCCAGGAACATTTACATATAGGTCTTCTCCAATTCTTTCAGAGTGTCCCATCTTACCTAAAACTCTTCCATCAGGACTTGTTATTCCTTCTATACCTAAAACTGAACCATTTGGATTAAATGGCATATCCAGTGATACATTTCCTTCTAAATCTACATATTGAGTAGCTATTTGATCATTAGTAATTAATTGTCTTAATAGCTCTTCATTTGCAATAAATCTACCTTCACCATGAGATATTGCTACATTGTGAATATCCCCTACATTTACTTCACTAAACCAAGGTGATTTGTTAGATGTAATCTTAGTTCTTATTATTGAACTCATATGTCTATTGATATTATTGTAAGTTAATGTTGCCATATCCTCTTCTATATCAACTATTTCACCATATGGTACTAAACCTAACTTTATTAATGCTTGGAATCCGTTACAGATACCTAATACTAATCCATCTCTATTTTTTAGTAAATCATTTACTGCATCTTTAATTCTTTCATTTCTAAAGATTGTAGCAATAAACTTTCCTGATCCATCTGGTTCATCTCCTGCTGAGAATCCTCCTGGAATCATTATTATCTGACTTTCTCTTATTTGTTTTTCCAATGCTTCAATTGATTCAAGTAATGCACTCTTAGAGTAATTCTTAAACACTAACTCTGTAGTTTCAGCTCCTGCCTTAGTAAATGCTCTGTTACAATCATATTCACAGTTTGTTCCTGGGAATACTGGGATAATTACTCTTGGTTTAGCAGTCTTGATGCTTGGACTACTTGGTAATATTATTTTCTTTTCTTCAACTTTAATTTCTGGAACTGATTCTTGTGACTTTTCAGTTTCAATTTTAAATACTGTAGATAATTTCTTTTCATATATGCTTATTAAATCATCTATATTGAAAGTGAAATCATATTCTTCTGATATAATTACAGGCTTTTCTATAGTTTCACCAATTACTTTATAGCTACATCCCTCAAAGGCTTTATTTAAATCTTCATCAGCTGCTACTTCTACTATTACACTTCCATAATTTAAGCCAAATAGCTCTTCCTTGCTTAAACCATGGAATTTAATACCAATCTTATTACCAAATGATATTTTAGAAAGTGTTTCTGCTATTCCACCAAATCTAACTGTTGAAGCTGATAACACTTTTTTATTAGAAGTTAATTTATATAATGCTTCTAAGTTGTTTTTAAATGTTTCAACATTTAATGTATAATCATCATTTTTCTCAGCCATTAGTAATACTAATTTACTTCCAACTTTCTTAAGTTCATTAGAAACTATCTTACTTGCCTTTTCCACAGCTACTGCAAAAGATACAAGTGTTGGTGGTACATCTAATTGACCAAAGCTTCCTGACATTGAATCTTTTCCACCTATAGCTGGAAGTCCTAAATCACTTTGAGCTTGATATGCACCTAGTAATGCAGCAAATGGTTTACCCCATCTTGATGGATTATTACCTAATCTCTCAAAGTATTCTTGGAATGTTAATCTTATTTTTCTATAATCTCCACCCATAGCAGCTATTTTTGTTACAGATTCTATTACTGCATAATAAGCCATATGATATGGACTCCACATACCAAGTTCAGGATTAAATCCATAACTCATTAGTGTAGCATCTTTACTTTCACCATTTAAAACTGGTATTTTTGCTGCCATACCTTCTGCTGGAGTTAATGCATACTTTCCACCAAAAGGCATCATTACTGTTCCTGATCCAATGGTAGAGTCAAATCTTTCAACTAACCCCTTTTGTGAAGCCACGTTAAGTTCTGTAAGAGTTTTCATCCATCTTTCCTTAACATTAACTTCTTCACCTATAGCTAATGGATATTCTTTTGGTAGTTCTACTTTTACATCAGTAGTTTGTCTAGCTCCATTTGTATCTAAGAATTCTCTTTTTAAATCTACTATCTTTTCACCTCTCCAGAACATTCTTAGACGTTCAGTATCTGTTACTTCTGCCACAACAATAGCTTCTAAGTTTTCTTCTGCTGAAAGACTGATAAATTCTTTAGCATCTTCCTTATTTACTACTACTGCCATTCTTTCTTGGGATTCAGATATTGCTATTTCAGTTCCATCTAAACCTTCATACTTCTTAGGAACCATATCTAAGTTTATATCTAATCCTCTTGTTAATTCACCTATTGCAACTGAAACTCCACCAGCACCAAAGTCATTACATCTCTTGATCATCTTAGCTACTTTTTCATTTCTAAATAATCTTTGAATTTTTCTTTCTGTTGGTGGATTACCTTTTTGAACTTCTGCTCCACATGTATTTATTGACTCTTCAGTATGTTCTTTTGATGAACCTGTTGCTCCACCTATACCATCTCTTCCTGTTCTTCCTCCTAAAAGGATTACTAAATCTGAAGCTTTTGGTTCTTCTCTTACAACATTTTCTTTTGGTGCTGCTGCTATAACAGCTCCTACTTCCATTCTTTTAGCTACATAATTTGGATGATATATTTCTGATACTTGTCCTGTTGCAAGTCCAATTTGATTACCATATGAGCTATATCCATGAGCTGCCCCTAAAACGATAGTTCTTTGTGGAAGCTTTCCATTTAAAGTTTCATCAATTTCTACTGTTGGATCAGCTGCTCCTGTTACTCTCATAGCTTGATATACATATGTTCTACCTGATAATGGATCTCTAATAGCTCCTCCAAGACAAGTTGCTGCACCACCAAAAGGTTCAATTTCTGTTGGGTGATTGTGAGTTTCATTTTTAAACATTACAAGGTACTCTTCATTACCCTTATCAGTTTCTATGTTTACATTTATAGAACAAGCATTTATTTCTTCTGATACATCTAAATCTTCTAATAAACCTTTTTTGCGCATTTCCTTCATAACAATTACTGCTATATCCATAAGATTTTCATCTCTAGTAGTTTCCTTACCATAAACAAAATCTCTTGATTTTAAATATGCATTATAAGATTTAATAAGAGGATTGTTTAGCTTTCCTTCTTCTATTTCTACATTTTCTATAGCTGTTGAAAATGTTGTATGTCTACAATGGTCTGACCAATAAGTATCAATTACTTTTATTTCAGTAATACTTGGATCTCTCTCTTCATTCTTGAAGTAATCTCTTATCATAAGAAGGTCATTAACACTCATAGCTAATCCTAATTCTTTATGGTAAGAAGCAATTTCTTCATCATTTTTTTGTATGAATCCATTTATTATTTCCACATCTGCTGGATCCTCAAGCCCACTTAAAAGTTCTTTACTATATACATCTACTTCTCTTGAATCAACTGGATTAATATAGTAATGTTTAATTTTTTGAACTTCTTCTTCTTTTAAGTTTCCTTTTAAAATAATTACTTTAGCAGTTTTTACTTCTATTCTCTCTCCTGCAGTCAATAATGCATAACATTCTGATGCTGAATCAGCCCTTTGGTCATATTGACCTGGCAGATACTCAACAGCAAAAGCTATTTCTTCATTGTCCATAGGTATCTTCTCTTCATAAAGATTATCTACAGTTTTCTCTGAAAAAACCGAATATAATGACTTTTTATAATCTTCTTCATTGACCTTTCCTAAAATATATTTATTTACTACTCTAACATTTTCTAAACTTTCTACTCTAAGATTTGTCTTAAAATCTTCTAAAAGGCTTTTGCCTTCAACATTAAATCCTTCTTTCTTTTCAACAAATATACTTTTACACCCTATCATATCATACCTCCATCTCAGTTCCGAGAATACGAATATTAATTAATTTCATACAACTATTTTTCGTTTATACTATTATACTAACAACCAAATTTTACTTTGTCAACGAGTTTTTTCTCTTTTTATACCAATTTAGTAATTTAATTGACAGCATTTACGAATGATTATATATGTTTTATGTATTTTAATCTTTTCACCTTAAATATATATCTTTATATATGAAAAAAGCCACATGCTTATGCATGCGGCAAAACCTACGTAACCCTGCTCCGAGTCTTTATTATTTTGTGCAGTTTAATATTTTTATATTCTTAAAGATAAGTAGATCAACTTATTTTATCCAGCTCTTTAGCATATTCTTTAGAATAATCAGTTATTTCCTTAGGATACCCAACATATTCTAATACCTTAATGGCATTTCTAGTCTTAGATATTCCTTTTTTCATCTTATAATCAAAAGTCATTCCATTTTGCTTATCAACATCTTCTGTAAAATATCTAAATTCATATTTATCCTTAAGCATATCTGTTAGTTCTCTATCATGGGTAGCCACAAATGTTATGGCATTGTATTTATTTATATATTCTAAAATTGCTGCTGATGCTGCAACTCTTTCAACAGGATTTGTTCCTCTAAATATTTCGTCTATTACGCAAAATACTGGTACATCCTTTTTAAGTGCTTCAATAATTCTAAGAATTCCCTCAACCTCTGCCATATAGTAACTTTTTCCTGCGTTAACATCATCCTTTGGACTTATGGATGTAACTATATTAAATATTGAACCTTCATATTTTTCTGCTAATACTAAATCAAAAACCTGAGCAAGAACAATGTTTACTCCTACCATCCTTAAGAATGTTGACTTACCTGACATGTTACTTCCTGTAAGCACCATTCCCTTTTTATTTAAATGTATGGTATTTGCAACAGGTTCTTCTAGCAATGGATGTACTCCATTTACTATATTTATAGTAATTTCATTTTTGAATACAGGCTTTGATATATATTCCTCTTTAGCCTCTTTGAATCCACCTATAGATATATAGGCTTCTATTTCACCTAAAAGTTGGTATAATTTTAAGATACTTTCCTTTTTGTCATCTAATTCATTAATTACTCCATAATAAGCACTTTCAACAGTTAAAAACGGTACTGAAAATATTTCAAGTACTCCTCCATACATAGTAAAGATATGTATTAACTTTATTTTACTTGCAATTCCCTGAAGCTCTTTCACAATCTTCTTAATTTCTTCTTTATTTACTATATTATCACCTTTAAGCTTACTTACCTTTGCTGCGGCTTCTAGCATCCTATTTAAATAAATAAGTCCCCCTGCTGAAACATTTTTACGTTCTTTTTCAGCAATAAAAAGATTAATCCACATATTAAAAGCCAAGGCTGCTAAAAATTCTGGCTTTTGTAGAAATATCGAAAGAAGTATAAGTGCTATAGGTATTGCTTTACCCATAATATTGTATATTATATACTTTGCCTTATTTGGTTCTTTTTCACTTTCAATCATTTCAATAAATCTATTTTTCTTATCATATCCTAAGTTAAAGAAAATTAATTTTAGCTGAGCTCTTAAATCTATATCATCATTTATAGCTTCTATCTTTTTGCCTCTTTCAACTATTTCTTCCTTATTTATAAGAGGATTTCTTAACATACTATATAAAACAGATTCTCCAACACTAGAATAACTTCTATCTATCTTTCTATAGACTTCATCCATGTTCAAATCATACCATGTCTGATCATCTAAGGTATATTCATCTTCATCTCTCATATCAAAAAAGCACCTTATATCACCTATAGAGTTAACTATACCTTTTTCCTCTCCATTATATCTTTTAAAGACTTCTAACTTTCCTTTCTTGTCATTTGCTATATAATATACTGCAAAAACAACTATAATTAAAATAATTAAATATCCCATATTACTCTCCTTAGCTTATAATATATAAATTAACTATACCACAGTTTTTATATTTATTTTATTGCTTGATAAAAACAAATTCTTTATCAGTGGAATGTTCTGCTGAATACTTAAATGATAAATCAGCAAACTTCTTAATATCTTCTATATCAGTAATATTATTAGAAGCCATATATCTTACCATTAGACCTCTAGCCATTTTAGCCTCTGTTGCTTTAACTTTTATTTTTCCATCTTCCTTAAGTTCTCCAAAGATACAAGTTATAAAAACATCATCGTCACTTAAATATTTCTCTATGCATTTACTATATTCCTTTGATGCTAGATTTAAAATCACATTACTTTCTTTTCTTAATTCCTTGTAAAGGCTATCTCCCCAAAATTCATAAAGATTTTTGCTATCTTCCACCTTAAGCTTTGCTTGCATTTCTAATCTATAAGGTACTACACCATCAAAAGGATTAAGAACACCATAAAATCCTGATAAAATCTTTAAATGAGATTTTATATAGTTAAATTCTTCTTCAGAAAAAGAATCTGGCGACATATATTTATATTGAATTCCTTCATATGTCAAAATTGCTGGCGATAGATTTTTATCTAAATTCATATATTTATACCTATCATAATTTAATTCTGCTATATCATCATTACATGCAAGCAGCTTCTTTAATTCATCATAAGAAAGAGATTTCAATTTATCATAAAGGATATTTGTTTTATCCATAAATACTGGTTTATATTCATTAACTAAATCATCATTATTTACATTCATCTTTTTTGCTGGTGAAATAATTATGTTCATACTTTTTCAACTCCTAATATTAATTATTATTTAGTATAACATATTATTTACCTTTTAAAAATAAAGTTTAACAAAGTAAAATAGAGTGTTTTTTCCACTCTATTTTCTTATATACTTATCTTTAAATATATCTTTAAACTGATTTCCACACCTTTCAAGCTCTCCCAAAACAGTAATTATACCTTCTTCACTACTAAACCAATTTTCCTTATTAATCCCTTTAACTTCTGAAGGGCAAATAATAAAATTAGTGTTCTCATATACAGTTTCATAGTACATAAGACAACGTCTTGCATGAAAGCTTTTGCAACAGATAATTGCAGTTTTTATTTCCATATCTAATTTGTCGGTAACCATTTTTGAATATAAAGCATTTTCATATGTAAAAGTTGCTTTATCTTCTTTTAATATTGCCTCTTCCTTGACGCCGTTTTTAATTAATACATCTTTAAGGAATTCCCATTCTGTTTCATATTCTTTATTATATATATGATTCTTGGAAGCTACGCCAGAAAAACTCCCTAGAAGCTTGCTATACCTTCCAGAGGGCAATACATATGGTGCATATCCTTCTTTCCAAAGCCTTGCAGCCTCTTCTGCAATCTCTGGATATGATCCTCCTGGCACAAAAATAATATCTGCTTTTTTTGGTTCATTACATAAAAAAATAAATTCACTAATATCCTTTAAATAAATCATTTTCTACCCTTTATAGCCTGTCCCATTTCTTATTAATTATAAAATCACTATAGATTTCATTGGCTGTATTTACAACCTCTTTATCAAAATCCATTGCCTTTAACAATTTAATGGCATTTCTTGTTTTAGAAGGCCCCTTATGAAGCTTATAATCAAATAACACTTCTTTATCTGTCACTGTTTCTCTAAAATGATAATTATCATATTTTTCTCCTAGCATCTCTGTAAGTTCCATATCATGGGTAGCCACTAAAATCTTAGCCTTTGATTCTTTGCCATAATCTAAGATAGATGCAGAGGCAGCTATTCTTTCAACGGTATTTGTCCCCTTTAAGATTTCATCTATAAAAGCTAAAACACGTATTTCACCATTTAATGAATTTAATAGTCTCTTTAAACTTTTTATTTCTGCAATAAAGTAACTATCTCCTTCTAAGATATCATCCTTAATGGCCATTGATGTCACAACCTTAGAAAACTTACATTTATAGCTAGAACATAAAGCTGTATTCAATCCTTGTGCCAAAATACAATTTAAAGCTATAGCTTTAATAAAAGTAGATTTTCCTGAAGCATTTGACCCAGTAAATATTATGTTGTCCTTTATGAAAATAGAATTTTTCACTGGCTCATCAATAAGAGGATGATAAAGGTTTTCCAACTCTATATAATCTTGCTCTAAAAATATAGGCTGACAGAATTCTTGAAGGCTTGCCCTATAATAAGCTACAGATAAGGCAAAATCTATCATTGCTATTAAATCATATATTTCTTGGAATTCTTTTTTATTCTTTTCTAATATGGAGGCCATATTATGATATGCTATTATATCTACCATAAAAAACATCTTTAAATACTCTAAAACTAAATCAGCATCTAGCAATGCTGAACTATTTTTTCTTACTAATGAATAGCTATATCTTTTTATCTTATTTAACTCTCTACAACTAGCTAATATCTTTCTAAATTTCTTTTTATATTTTCTAAATTCCTTATGATTTATTTTACATAACTTCTGACAAACAATAACATTATTTATTAAATAATTCATAATCTTAAAGCTATCTTCTAAGACAGTTTTACCACTTTGATAAAATAGTATATTGGCACAAAAGAAAAATATGGATAATCCAATTCCTATTTTAGAATTTATAATACATAACAGCAGCGAAGCAATAAATCCGCCTGCTAAAATGGGATATTTAAAATATCCCTGCACCTTATTAAATTGTGGTCTATATATAAAATTAAATACTTTTGGATCATTTAGCTTTCCAATGGTAGAAAGATTGTATCTAATTTCATTTCTTAAATCTTCATTTTCTGAAAATACCTTTATAAGACCTTCTAATTCATCCCATTTTTCTTTACTATACTTTATTTCCTTAATACTTTTATATAAATATGCTTCACCTAGGGTAGTATTAGTATAATTTATCCTTTGAAATACATTATTCATATCCAAATCATTCCAGGTAATTTCATCAATTACCTCTTCTTCATTTTCATTTTCTTTCCTGGCTTTGTAAAAATCTTTTAAAAACTCTATATTAGCTTCTTTATTATAGTTTTGCGGTTCTTTACCAAAACTCTTATTATATTTTAAAAACAATTTTTCTTTTCTTTTACTACTGCTAAAATACGCTGTACAAATAAATAACACCATAAGTATTGCGATAATTGCAAACTTTGTCCACATTCCTATCTCCACTTATTCCTCCCCTTTATTCCATATTATTTTTTTCCTTTTTATCTTTTAGAGCCATATTCCCTAAAGTCTTTAGTTTTAGACCAGTATTTTATTCCCCAGTTTTCAAAATTCCACTGCTCCATATATTCATTGCACTCATAATCTATATACCAAAGCACTTCATCTTTCACAATGAAATTGGTTGGAAAATAATCTATATTAATATTAAGAGGATATAATATTTTGCACATATTCTGCACTTGTAAGATATATTCATCTTTCATCTTATCTTCTTCAACCATTTGATAAATAGTATTACCCTCTATATACTCTTTAAGTATCCTTTCATTATCAATATCTACATCTAACATTTTAGGCATATTTATGCCTGCATTATAAAGTCTTTTATAATCATTAATTTCAGACTGAAGCTTATCACCAAATTTATAATAATCACAAGGCTCATGATGAATTTGTTTAACTACATACTGATCTTTATCATCAGATACTAAATAGGAGTATCCCCCTTTACCTTTACCTAATAACTTAATAATTAAAAATTCCTTTTCATTTACTTTTATCTTTTCCAAAACTAACCCTCTCATAAAATACTCTTTTATATTTTACCATATTTATACTTAATTTAAAATTTTACTATAACAAAGAAATCCACTAGACTCATAAGCCTAATGGATTATTTTATCTTACTTTTTATTTACTTCACTCTATTCATTGCCTAGGAAATTTATTTTTAATTTTCTAGAATATTTAGTTTTTTCCATAAGCTTATAAAACATATTAAATACCAAATATCCTAAAATGGCACCTAAAGTATTAAATATAATATCATCTATATCAGTTATATTATAAGTTTGTTGTAATTGTATTACTTCTATGGCTGTAGATATTATAGCCCCATATGCAACTATATAGCTTATTTTATTTTTCTTATTAAATAATAAGGGTATAAAAAAACCTAAAGGCATAAATAATATAATGTTACCTATAACATTATATAATGCAAATCTCATACCATCATCTTTAAACATTTTTATTGTTTCCACTAATGGAATATAATTAATGACTTTATTCCCATTTAAATCAATTTGCAAGGCATCCATTTTACAAATAGTTATTTTAATTAACACTAAGAAATAAATAAAAAATATATTTATAATTAATTCTCTAAATGAATTTTTATCTTTACTTTTCTTTAACACTAATATTCTATAGATTGTCCAAATAGCTAGCAATACTATAGCTATATATAAGTATGATATGTTTATCATTTTTTCTTCCTCCAAGTTTTGTTCCTTTATTATTTAAGAAATTTTCTCATATTAATTTCATGATAATACGTGCCATCCTTAAGTTTAAAAGCCCTTTTCATTATACCCCAAACTTCAAAACCATGCTTCTCATATATATGCTTAGCTTTTTCATTGTTTGAAAATAAAGCTAGCTCTATTTGCTCATATCCCATTTTTTCAGCTTCTTTTAAAGCTTCTTCCATTAATATATTACCTAAGCCTTTATTCCAATATCTTTTTATTATAGCAATGCCTAATCCTGATCTATGCTTTGTTTTAAGATTACTATTTAAAGCTCTAACACCAACATTGCCTATGATTTCTCCATTTATAAAAGCACTTATCATTACATCTCTATGGCTACTTAAAACCTCCTGAAGTATTTCCTTTTCCTTATCTAAATCAGTTATTACTTCTTCAGGATATCTTGATAAAAAATAGGTTTCTTCTGCAATAGTTTTTATTGAATATCATAATCAGGTAGAACAGTAAAGCCCCCTAATGATTTAAGAGGATCCTTAGTTAAGGAAACTGTCTTTATATCTTATTTTTCTTCATTTATACCTCCCATAGACCCACAATTTATTTCTCTAATCAGCATATAAACTAAAGATATACGACTCTACTCTTTCTTCATATCCTTCATTAACAAAGCCTAATTTTTTCAACAAATTAATACTTGCCTCGTTTTCCTTATCTGTCATTGCTACAATTTCATAATTTTTATATCTTTCATGAATTACTTCTATAAGATTTGATAATATTTCAAAAGCATATCCATTTCTCTGATATTTATAAGAAATTGTATAACCGATGGTTATTGTATTATTATTAAAATAGATTGATAAATCTCCTATTAATTCTCCTGTTCTTAAAGCTATTACAAAATGTTGCTCCTCTTCTAATAAAAATTCGCTACTTTTGTTAACTTTAATAAAATTATTTAAATATTCCTTAGAAGTATCATCATATCTTTGATATTTATTGCAACTATCATTATTTCGATAGTCGTATAATTCTTCTAAGTCATCTTCTTTAAATTTTCTTAATCTTAATCGTTTCGTTATAACCATTTAATCCCTCTTTATATTTCTACTTAAATATATTCACTTCTAATATTCCTAATACAATGTATCCATCATTTCATAGACATCTTCATTCATAATAAATGGATATTCTTTATTTTCATATTTTAAAACAGTAGTAAAATTTTCATCACCTTCCCTAGAAAGATAAACTGTTCCATCTTTTAAACTATAGATAATATGATTTATATTCTCTAAAAGCAAGTCTTGGTTATTATAAAATGTAAAGCTATGTTTCTTATTGAATGCTACTTCTATATATAATTGATCAATATCTCCTATAATACCCTCTTTACTTTGATTACATTGATATTCAACATAAGAACTTGCATTATTGCCAATATTAGCTCCAATAGAAGAATACACTTGCCAACAAGTATCATAATCAGTCATTTCTTTTTCAGCACCATTAGCATACACCGATACTCTGTAAATATCATTTATCTCTTCTTCCAAAAATCCCATCTCACTATACTTATCATAATCTTCTGTTATAAAATCATTGTTTGCTACCAGCGATAAGCAAAAAATTAATGAAATAGTAGATAAAATTGTCACCATACCTTTAATTAAAGCTTGTCCTCTTGTTCTTTTATCTCTCATGCCATTAAATGATTGCCAAAATAAATATCCAATTAATGTCCCTAAGGTATTAGCAATAATATCATCAATTTCAAAGAATCTTCCTGCAAATAACTGTAGAAATTCAATTGAACATGAAAATACGCATCCACTTAATAATACTTTTTTATAGTTAAAATTAATCTTTTTAAATACAGCTGTAATCAAAAACCCTAAAGGTACAAAAAGCAATAAATTCAAAGTAACCATAAGAATAGAACTTCCTACAAAAGGAATTCTTATTTCACAGTACTTTATAGCATCTAAAAACCACGTAATCTTAAAGGACATTCCCAAGATGCCTGTAATTTTTAAAATTACTATTATGTATAACAACAATAAATATGTAATTATCATATTTTTTATTGATATCTTCATTTTTCTTTTTAATCCATATCTACTGATTATCCACATCAGTAGCAAAGCTACCAAAAAAATCCCCATAGATATAGCAAGGGAACTTTCTAAATAGTACCTAGCTTGCACTAAATACATTACAATTCTATCTAACATTTAAATCCCCACCCCTCTTTACTTTTACATTTTATACATAATTATACAGTAGAATATAATAAATTAAAACTGCTAAAACTGAAGATAAGCTTTTTATGAAATAACATTAATCTTTATATAGCTTGGCCATATAGTATTCATCTACATATTTATCATCTATAATCATTGCATTTTTTCTAGTGCCTTCTATTTTAAATCCATTCTTTTCATAAAGATGTTTAGCTACTATATTAGAAGAAACAACAGTAAGTTCAAGCCTTGTTAGATTATTTTCTCTAGCCCATTTATCAAGTTCTGAATTTAAAAGCATCTATAAATAACTATTTGCATCTTCCATTTTAATCTTTCTGATATCCATTTTTACCACCTTATAAAATATTACATATTTTCAATTAATTGTTATTATATCTATATTTCAATACCTTTTCAATGATAATGTAACTAAAAAAGGAACTCACAAGAGTTCCTTAATTAACATAATTTATTATTTATCTTTTTTAAGCATTTCCCCAATGGCAGCAATACTACCTAATGATGATAAGGTCTCATTTGGTAATATAAGCTTATTAGCTGGATTATTAGCCATTTCTTTAAGAGCTTCAACTTGTTTAAGTGCTATAACTCTTTCATCAGTACCAGAGTTAATAATAGCTTGGTTAACTTTCATAATTGCTTCAGCTTCTGCTTTGGCAATTTGTTCAATAGCCTTAGCTTTACCTTCAGCTTCAAGTAATTGAGATTCTCTTAAACCTTCTGCTCTTCTAATATTAGCTTGTTTTTCAGCTTCTGCAGCTAATATTTTAGCTTGTTTTTCACCTTCTGCTTTTTCAATTTGAGATTGTCTTTGACCTTCTGCTTGAAGGATCATAGCTCTCTTATCTCTTTCAGCTTTCATTTGTTTTTCCATAGCTTCTTGTATTTCTTCTGGTGGAATTATGTTTTTAATTTCCACTGATAGTATCTTAATACCGTAAGCATCTGTAACCTCGTCAATTATGCTTAATAAATTTTGATTAATCAAATCTCTTCCACTTAATATTTCATCTAGTGTCATGTTACCTAATATATTTCTTATATTAGTTGTTGCTGAATAAACAATACCTGATTTATAGTCTTCAATATTATAAACTGCATCCTTTGCATTAAGCATTTTATAGAAAATAACATTATCAACTGAAATCTTAACATTATCCTTAGTAATTACTGATTGTGGTGGTACATCTAAGATTTGTTGTTTAGTTGAAACTTTTTTTCTAACAAAATCAATACCTGGAATGATGAAATGCCAACCTGGTTCAAGTATCCTACTAAATTGCCCTAATCTTTCTACCACATACAAATATCCTGTGTTTACTACTTTCACTGATGATAATAATACAAACAATACTATTGCAAGTATTATTACTAAAACTATTAATCCCATATTAATCCTCCTTTAATTTTACAGTTAATTTATTTCCTTCAATACCTGTAATTATAAATTTATCACCTTTATTTATCTTAGGTCCTTTATTGATAGCTGTCCAATATATACCACTTACCTTTATCTCACTTTTTTCATCAATGTCTTTTTCTGCTGTCATTATTTTACCAATATAAGTTTCTTCCATCAGTGGTGTATGATTCTTTTCAACTTTAAATTTTTTCTTTGCCCATGGATATCCTACACATACCATAGCAATTCCAATAATCAGAAATGCAAGTATCTGTATTTTTATTGCTAGTCCTAGTAGTGATAAAATTATTGCTGCAATTGCACCAATGGAAAACCACATGAATATGAAACTACTGGTTACTATATCTATTACTATAACTAAAAATGCTATTAATAACCAAATTATTATTTCAAACACTAATTATTCCCCCTTTCAACCATTAATCCATTCTTATATTTATCTTTTGTTATATTAAATTATATATCATATTGGTATAAAATAGTATTTTTTATTTACCATCAACTGGTATATTCTTATATTATCATACTTTTTAACACTTATAAAGATATTTTTTATTATTAAATAAGTTTTTTATTAACTCTTTTAATATTCCTATGCACTTTTTATTTATATTCCTTATTTTGGCATTTTATCTTATATTTTAACCACATTACACAATATAAATCATTGATTTTCTAAGGTTTTCCTTTTATCATTATATATGAAACAAACCTCCGCTTATGTATTTTATTAGTTAGATAATATAATACTAAAGATAAGAGACAGACTCTTATGGAGAAATTGAATCACTTAATTTATTTAAAATTTAAAATAACGGAGATGATATTATGAATTTTATAAAAGTAGGGTCTGCATGTCCTGTAACAAAAGTTGCAGATGTTGATTTTAATGTAGAAAATATAAATTTATGTATTGATGAAGCTTATGATAAAGAAGTTAAGTACTTAGTATTCCCTGAACTTGCTGTAACTTCTTATACATGTGGTGACTTATTTTTAAACTCTGCTTTATTAAATGCCTCTATAAACGGTATGAAAAATATACTTGAACACTCTCTTTACAAAGATATGCTTATAACCATAGGAGCACCTCATTTACATAATAATATATTATATAACTGTGCTTATATGATATTTAACGGTAAAATATTGGGGATTGTTCCAAAATCATATATACCTAACTATAGTGAATTTTATGAAAAAAGATGGTTTACTGAAGGTGTTAACGTAATTGATGAAACCACATCATTACCTTTCCAAGATAATATTCCTTTTGGAACAAACTTAATATTTACAGCTGGCGAAGCAAGATTTGGTGTGGAAGTTTGCGAGGATTTATGGGTAACAATTCCACCTAGTTCATACCTTTCAATAGCTGGTGCTAATATTATTGGTAACCCTTCAGCTTCTAATGAACTGGTAAGTAAAAAAGATTATAGATTATCACTTATTGAAAATCAAAGTGCTAGATGCCTTGGAGCTTATGTATACTCATCATCTGGAGTTCATGAATCTACTACTGATTTACTATTTAGTGGTCATTTAATAGTTGCTGAAAACGGCTCAATAATAAAAGAAAATGAAAGATTCCAAAGAAATAATGAAGTTATTACAACATCTATTGATTTATTTAAATTAAATTCTGAAAGACTAAAAAATCTAAGCTTTAGAGATATGAACAAGCTTTTACCTTTTAATATAAAGACTATAGATTTCTGCTTTAAAAACACTAAGATCACTAACTTTGACAGATATGTGGATAAACATCCTTTTGTTCCTTCAAATCCTCTTGCAAGAGATGAAAGATGTAAGGAAATATTCAATATACAATGTTCAGCTTTAGCAAAACGCCTTGAACACACTAATTTAAAGAAAGCTGTCATTGGTATTTCAGGAGGTCTTGATTCAACTTTAGCTCTTCTTGTAATAGTGAAAACATTTGATATGCTTGGAATAAACCATGAAAACATAATTACCATTACAATGCCAGGCTTTGGTACTACAGATAGAACTTATAACAATGCATTAACTCTTTGCAGAGAATTAAACTGTGATTTAAGAGAAATTAATATAGTAAAAGCTGCTCTTCAACATTTTGAAGACATTGGTCATGATAAAGATATTCATGATGTTACTTATGAAAATGTTCAAGCTAGAGAAAGAACTCAAATACTGATGGATATTGCCAACAAGGAAGGCGGATTATTAATAGGTACTGGTGATTTATCTGAACTTGCCCTTGGATGGTGTACTTATAATGGAGATCATATGAGCATGTATTCAGTAAATCCATCAATTCCTAAGACACTAGTAAGATATCTTGTAAAATATGTAGCAGAAAAAGAATCTACTGAAGAAGTTAAAGAAACTCTTTTAGATATATTAGATACTCCTGTAAGCCCTGAACTTCTTCCAAAAGGAAAAGATGGAGACATTGTTCAAAAGACTGAAGATATAGTAGGACCTTATGAATTACACGATTTCTTCCTATATCATTTTATTAAACATGGTTCTTCAAAAGAAAGAATTCAATTCTTAGCAGAAGTGGCCTTTAAGGATGATTACTCTCCAGAAGAAATTGCTAAATGGCTAGATAAGTTTATTTACAGATTCTTTACTCAACAATTTAAGAGAAGTGCCCTTCCAGATGGTCCAAAGGTTGGTTCTATCTCTCTTAGCCCAAGAGGAGATTGGAGAATGCCTTCAGATGCTTCATTTAACAGCTTTAGATAATTAAAAATGACGGAGATTACTCTCCGTCATTTTTGTTTCTAACTTTTTTAAGCTTTTCTTCCACCATTTCTATAAGCTTATGCTTATCAGCTTCATTATTTACAACATCCATGGTATCCATATCTATTATAAGGACTTCTGATGCTTTATAATGATTATTTACCCAATTATCATAATCCTTCCATAGGAAATGGTAATATTCTTTAAGGCTTTCATCTATTTCAAATTCTCTTCCTCTAAGATTTATTCTCTTCATTACTGTTTCAAAAGATCCTTTTAAATATACCATTATATCTGGTGATTTTTTAGGTAATTCCTTTAACTCTTCTAGCATATTTTCAAGAAGCCCTTCATAAGTGTTCATTTCAAGTTCTGAAATTCTTCCAAGCTCCATGTTCTTTTTAGATAGTGATAGGTAAGACTTTGATGTTATCTTCATCTTTTCCCCCACTTCACACCGTACGTGAGAGTTTCCAGCTCATACGGCGTTCCAACAATTTTCAGTTATTATTTAAATAGTTAAATTTCCAACTTGTTCTCTTAAAGAATTAAGTTTCTCAAGACTTTTCTCGTTAAGTCTTAGTTTCTGTAAGTATTTATTTATTGTTTCCTCTTTGGTTGCGTGTATCAATTTGTGTATATCTTCATTAACCCATATTAGGTTTTTATACGTATCCGTTCCTCCCTGTGATTTAGGAAGTTTATGATGACATTGCATATCGCATATGTTAAGCGGTTCTCCTGTCACACCACAATTACCTTTTTGTGCTATTATTAATGATATTCTGTTATCACTGTATTCAGTGGATTCACAATTTCTAACGTTGTTTAGTAGGTATCTAACTAGAAAGTGATAATCGTTGTTTAACTTCTTATGCACTAACTCTCTACCTATAACTGTATAGTTGCAAATCTCTTGAGTGAAGTTCATTGGTGGTGATGTAGATATTCCGTTAAGAGGATATATACTTACATTACTAATTGTTCTTATTTTCCCTTTATACTTACCATAAAACTTTTTAAAGACTTTGGAAGTTGAGGGTTTGTTAGAAATTACTTGTTTTAATCTGTTGTGTAAGGTTATTGATGTTAAGTAATTTATTGTATTGAAGTCAAAACTGACATTTGTTGCTATTTTGTAGTAGTTATGGACTCCTAGAATCATAGCATTTAGTTTGTTTACTTGTTTAGCTTCATAATTACTTCTCATGTAGACTATCTGATGTTTTAACTTTGTAGTTACACTATTTCGTGCCTTTTCAGACATTCTGCTTTGACATACATATTTACCTTTCTTTGGTTTAGCCATTAGTCTGAAACCTAGAAATTCGGTATAGTTTGTTTTGAGATTAGTTATTTTAGATTTATCTTCGCTTATCTCTAACCTTAGTCTTTCTTTCAACCATTGTTTGGTAGCTATGTAAATCTTATTTGCAGTTTTATAGTCTCTACAGAATATTTTGAAATCATCTGCATATCTCACGAGCCATATCTCTTTTAAGTTAGTGGTTTTCATTGTTTTATATTTGTTAGATTGGTCTACATACCCATTCTTTCTAACGGTTGTGTAGTCATGGGCTGTCTGAAATGATTCCCATTGATTACTTATCCACCAGTCAAGTTCATTAAGAACTATATTAGAAAGAAGTGGCGATAAAATACCTCCTTGTGGCGTTCCTTTTGTTGGAGCACCTACAGTATCGATTTCTGATTTAAGTATTTTATCAATTATTGATATAAGGTTTTTATCTTGTATTCCTAAATTCCACATTTGTTTCTTTAATTTACTGTGATTCACATTATCGAAGAAACCTTTTATATCAATGTCAACCACATAGTGAAGTTTGTTCATATTTATTAAAGACATACTTCTTGATATGGCATGATGTGTTGACCTGTTAGGTCTAAATCCGTAGCTGTGTTTATGGAATTTCGCTTCGCATATAGGTTCTAGAACTTGTTTAATACATTGTTGTACGATTCTGTCTCCCATGCATGGTATTCCTAGCGGTCTCATTTTTCCATTTGGTTTTGGAATTTCGACTCTTCTTACACTTTTCGGATGGTAATTTCGGAACATATTTTGGATGTGTTTAACAAACACATCTTGTGGCATATTACTGTAAAAAGTGATATCTCTTGCATCTGTCCCCTTAGTCATTGAACCTTTATTCTTTTTGATGTTTCTGTATGCTAGTAGAATGTTTTCCCTAGTTGTAATTAACTCCATGAGTTTAGTGAAGTTTTTGTTTTCTAGAGACTTGCTGTATAAGCTGTCAAAAACATCTTGTATATCGTAATACTCATTGTTCCTGAGTTTCTGTTTCTTTAAGATTTTAGTTGTCAAGTCTGTCTCCTTATCTGAAATTCGGTTTCAGATAGCTCTCCAACATCTCTTAGTCTTACTCGAACCTTGATTAAAATTATTTAACTTCTAAAGTTTTAACTTCAAATTGTCTAGTGGCTATTGCTCACATTTCATTACAAAATTTTTCATAGCTTCATGCCACCACTTTCACATGGATTAAAATAAGTTATAGTTGTTTAACCTTTCCTTATTAATACTTCATAGTGAGTGAACACTCCATATTCCATGCTTCCCTTGTTCCATTATCGCTATCCTTACATCTATCCTTAGGTCGTTGGTCTGAGCCTTTTAGCTTGATAGTGCCTGTAACACTATATGGATTTTCATAACTTCGAATTTTACTTACCCACACTAAAATCATACTTAGATGATACATCCCTTTCGAGAAGTTCCGGTTTTAGACCCGTACATTCCCAACTTCGTCAGCTCAATTTATGTTGAGCATCCTAACCATAGATAGTTTATGGACTCTAGAACCATATATTACTCGACTACCTCTAGTTCGCTTTTCGTGTTATGATTTGTTTAACCACATCTTACGGTAATACCTAATCCGTTTTAACGAGCTTTTAACATAACATTGTTCACTCAATGTTATGCTAATCGTAACTTTGAGAGAGCATTTCAAGGCGTTACCCTATCATTCTACTCTTCGCAATAACAGTTCTAATTATTAATCTTTAATAATTAGGCTAGTTTTGTAGGAAACCCTCGCTTCCTTTTGTCTAGCAACAAGTCGCACCAAAATACCAATCTTCATAAATTGATCTATCAAGAACATTATTATCATTATATAGCGCTTCTTTAATACTTTTAAATCTTGTATTTAAAAAGTAAAGTTGCAATAAAAATGGATATCTATTTTTTAGTATTTCTTCTTCAGACTCACTATAAAATAACGGTAAGATAGGATTATCATCCACACTTTCATAAAATACTTCACTATTAAAGTGATTTCCTAATATTTCTGCCACTGAGCTTTTTCCTAAGCCAATCATTCCACCTACAACTATCAACATCTTTCACCTTTCCTTTTTTTTCTTTTGTACGTTCAAATATAATACTTGGAAAATACATTAAAGTCAAGCACTTATATTTTAATTCAAATACCCCATTGATTGATCTGTCACCATATTAAATGTATCCTTAACTTCCCTCATTACATCAACATAGCTTAAATATACCTTTATTTCCATAGACATATAATCTTCATCTACACTTTTTATTTGTCCATATAATATTTTACCCCAATCCATTAGATTTTTTAATATATAGTTATTTTCCTTAGACACATATCCTAACAAGTATCCCTTTTCTGTTAACACCATAATGGAATTTTTATCTTCAGTGTTATCTTTATCCCTCTTTAAATAAACTAATGCTCCTGGCGTTATTTTATTTTCTACTATGGTCAAATCAAATTTATCCATTTCCTCAACTTTTGTTATAGTCAAAAATGCATCTTTTGTATATGGAGATACTCTTACATCACCAATGCTTTCATATTGTCTTTTCTTTTTACTATTAAGCCCATCTAAAAATCTTATGATACTTTGCTTAAGCTCTCTATTCACTTCTCTTTTATAACAGCTTTCAATAATGTAAATATAATTATTTAAGTATTCATAATTCATACCTCTCAAATTATTAAGAGCTGCTCGTCTAGTTGGGGTGTATCTTGCACTTAAAGCTTTTATATTTATATCAATATACTTATCTTTCAATTCACCCATATATGCTACAATTAAATACAAACAACTATCAACAATATATTTATAATCTAGACTTTCCTCATCTAGTGCTTCAGCACCTTCTGTAACCCTGTCTATATCTAAATATACCTTTGCAAATTCAATAAGTTTTTCTTTTGATTCTCTATGGCATTCAGTCATAATATAGTTATAAATACTAACTTGCGATGAATCTTTCCATAATCTTGCTTCAAAATCATCATATTTAAGGCATACATTTACAGCTAGGGCTAGGTCAACTATTTCATCTACATTACAACTTTCATCAGCTAGTGCCATCTTAATGATACTATCATTATCATCATTTATTAAAATATTTTTCATTTCCTCTATCTTTACCTTATCTTCTGATGACATTGATATGACTTCCATCAATTGTACATCATCATCATCTTCCTTTAAAAATAATGATAATAATTGGCACATTACATATAGAGAATTAAAATTCTTACCAAACTTTCTGTAATAATTCCAATAACCATATACTATATCTATAGTTATATGTTCAATGAAAAATCCTTTTAAGGTATATAATTCCTTTAGTTTTTTAGTCAATAAATTATACTTTTCTTCTGTATATTCATCACCAAAGAAATACTCAATATAGTAATCATTATTGTAAGTCATTGCAACAAGGACAGTTTCAAGCATTTCATTATCTGCCTCTGCTTCAATAACCCATTTTTTTATTTCATCATTTATATATTCTAAATTAGTTATTGCCATTATCTTGCCATAACCTCTTGCTACTTTTGCTATCTCAAAAATTATACTATTACACTTATCATATTCTTTAAGGCCTTCTATACAATAAAAAATAAATTCATTATGATTGGAAAATGCCTTTAATATTTCTTCAGCTTCTTCATTTCCACAATATCTTAATAGTGATAGAGCAAATTTTATTCCTTCCACATCATTACTATCTAATAAATAATATTGTGCTATTGAAAAAAGATTATTTCTATTTATTAATCCTTCTTTAATATAAACATTTAATTTTTCCTCAAAGGCAAAATAATATCTTACTAAAGGATTTCTATTTAAATAATTTATTATATCATCATCAACATATTGTCTATGATAATTTTCAAAAAACATCTCAATAAGTTCTGTAGCTAGCTGATTTTTTACTTCTGCTTCTAGAGGGTCATTTAGATATAATTCTTCACAATCATTTTTACCCGCTTCACTTAGATCTTGATCTTTATAAATGCTATATCCATCTTTCTTCCAATGTTCCATTAGATTTTTATATAAATTACTTATAACCATACCTCTTCCCCCTCTTTATACCATATATGTATAATTGTAACATATCTTTGCAAAAATAATAGGTCATCATTAAATAATTTTAATGATAACCTATCTTTAAATAATATATTATTTTCCTAATCCATCTAAATATTTAACTGCACTTAAAGCAGCAATATTACCTTCACCTGCTGATTTTATATATTGATATGGTACACCAACACAGTCTCCAGCTGCAAAACATCCTGGTATATTTGTAGCCATAGTTCTATCAACTTTAATGTGGCCGTTTTCCATCAATAGCCCTGGAACAAGCTGTCCAGGTGATATGCTATCTCTTAATACAAAAACTCCATCGCTTTCAATTTCTTTATCTTTAAATCTAACAGCATTTACTTTTGTATCTCCTAGTATTTCTAAAGGTCTGTCAACTACTACCTCTATGTCATCCTTAAGATCATATTCATCTTTATACATAGCAACATAATTAACTTTAGAAGCTAATTCACTGACATAATTTGCTTCTTCTTCAGCTTCTTTATTATATCCTATGACAGTAACAACTTTATCTCTATATAAAGGCGCATCACAAGTTGCACAATATCCTACACCTTTTCCTAGCAGCCTTTCTTCACCTTCTAAAGTCTTACCAACTTCCATTCCAGTGGCTAAAATAATAGTTTTAGCTTCATACATTTTTTCATTTACCATAAGTGCAAAATAATCACCCATGGCATAAATATTATTAACTCTTTCTTCAGTTATTTTAATATCCATTGAATTTATATGTTCTTTAAATTTTTCTGCTAGGTCTTTTCCTGTAACTCCATAGAAACCTAAGTAGTTATTTATCTTTGATGCTTTAATTACCTTATTTGATAAATTGTTATTCCCAAAGACAATAAAGCTCTTATTTCTAATCTTTGCATTTAATGCTGCTGATAGTCCTGCTGGACCACTTCCAACTATAGCAATATCAACTCTTTCCACTTAGCACCTCTATCTCTTAAAGATGTTTAGCTATTGCGTTCTTTAATTGATCTTTAGGCATAAATCCAACTAAAGTTTCAATTGGAGCACCATCTTTAAATACCATTATTGTTGGAATGCTTGCAACTCTATATTTACCAGCTAAATTAGGGCATTCATCTACATTAGCTTTAACAAATTTAGCATTAGTTAATTCTCCTGCAACCTCTTCAAATATAGGTGCTATCATCTTACATGGACCACACCATTCAGCCCAGAAATCTACTACTGAAATCCCGTCGAATTCTACTACCTTAGATACAAAATCATTTTCATTTATATGTTCTACCATTTTAAATCCTCCTTGTACCCCCATGGGGTATTTCTTTGTTTAAATTCTACAACTACTTTATAAATAAGTCAATACACTATTTATACATCACTATTCTATGCAATATTATTTTATTTTAAACTTAATGCAATAAAAAAATGGAACATACTATATATTAATAATTTACCTTTAATAGATATAATTATACATATTGCATGTCCATCTTATTTATCTTAATTTTATTTTTAAGTTAGCTGATACTCTTATGTTTTTCAGCATATTTATTTAATTCTGCATATATTCCATCTTTTCTTAAAAGCTCTTCATGATTTCCTCTTTCTTCAATTCCTTTATCTGTAAGCACAATAATTTCATCTGCATTTTTTATAGTAGATAACCTATGAGCAACTACAATTGTAGTTCTTCCCTTACATAATTCTTCTAAGGATTTTTGAATTAAAAATTCTGTTACATTATCTAAAGCAGAAGTGGCTTCATCTAAAATTAATATTGGAGGATTCTTAAGAAATACTCTCGCAATTGATAACCTCTGCTTTTGACCTCCTGAAAGCTTCACTCCTCTTTCACCTATGAAAGTATCATATCCTTCTGGAAGATTTATAATAAAATTATGAATATTTGCTCTTTTTGCAGCTTCTATGATTTCATCATCAGTGGCATCCTGCTTACCATATTTAATATTTTCCTTGATAGTTCCTGTAAATAAAAATACTTCCTGTTGAACAATACCAATTTTGCTTCTTAATGATTCTAATGTTAAGTCATAAATACTCTTATCATCTATTAATATATCTCCTCCATCCACATCATAGAATCTTGGGATAAGATTACAGAAGGTGCTTTTTCCTCCACCAGAAGGTCCAACTAAGGCAAGCATTTTACCTGCTTCTATATTAAGGCTTAATCCGTTTAACACCTTATTATCTTCATAGCTAAAATGAATATTATCAAAAGTAATTTTTCCTTTTACATCACTTAACTTTTCACTTCCTTCTTTTTCCTCTTGCTCTTCCATGATGGTAAGGTATCTCTTAAATCCTGTCATACCATTTTGATATTGTTCCATAAACTCCACTATTGTTTTTATCGGTTGCTTAAATAATTTTATATATAAGACATAAGCTAGGAAATCTCCAAGATTTATTAAATCATAATAAGTAAATATTCCACCAATTATTAAAACTACATAATCTAAAAGATCAAGTCCAAAATTCACTCCTGAAGAGTATTCTGCCATAACCTTGTACGCTTTTTCTCTTGCTTCCTTAAATCTAACATTTCCCTTTTCAAACTTTTCTTCTTCATACTTCTGTCCTAAGAAAGCTTTAGATGTCCTAATTCCTGCTATGGAATTTTCTAAAGTTGAATTTACTTCCGCTGTTTCAATTCTCGTTTGCATAAAAGCCTTTTTCATCTTTTTTCTTTCATACAATGTAAAGACAACTATAATAGGAAGTACTGTAAATATAATAAAAGTAAGTTTTATATTTATTCCTGCTAATATTATGAATGACCCAATAAACATTATTGCCGAAATAAATATATTTTCTGGCCCATGATGAGCAAGTTCAGAAATATCCATTAAATCATTAATCATCCTACTCATTATTTCCCCAGTTTTAGTATTATCAAAATACTTATTAGGAAGCCTTTCTAAATGATTGAATAACTCCCTCCTCATATCAGCCTGCATCCTTACACCAACTACATGTCCCCAATATTGCATAAAATATGCACAGGCTGCCTTGATTACATATAATATAATTAAAGTTACTGCAAATACACCAATAGTCCTTATATTTCTATTAGGTATAGTTTCATTTATTAATGTTCTTGTAAGCATTGGATATATTAATTCACATACCGATGCTATGGTTGCCACCAACAAATCTAAAAAGAATAATTTTTTATATGGCTTATAAAATCTTATAAAACTTTTTAACATTAATTTTCCCCCTTTTTTTATTTATCTATAAATATCCACCACTAATCCCTGTATCTCATCAACAGTTGCTGCAATATTTATATTTTCCATTTCTCCATTCAAAAATGCGGATGTTAATTCTTCTAACTTTCCATCTATAGTATTTACTGTAATAAAATATTGAGTTTGCCAAAAGCTTATATCCTTCTTAGTTTCATACATATATTTTAATACAGATTCTAAATATTCTTTAATCATCTTTTTATAATTTATTACATCTATATAAGTCTTTGTTATTATAAGCCTATTGCCCTTCTTTTTTATATCATCAATAAGCTGCTTAAGTTGTTCTTGTGAGCGCCTATCTCTAGCTTGATTAAAACTTTGGGAAAAATCTTTTTTATTCCCTGACATCTTTATTTCTTGAGTCAATGCATTTCCTCTTCGAACTCTTCCTATTTCCATATTATTCATCCTCTGTTTATTTATTTTTATATAAATAATGCTTAAGATACATATGCACTATGCCATCTTAAGCATTTCTTACTATATTGAAAAATACTCTTTTATAATTTTTAAATCTTCATCAGAAAAATTATAATTCTCTATGTCTTTTTTACCTATCCATCTTACAGTGTTAATTGATTTATGGGTAGTAATATACTCTCTTACTGTTCCTGTATAAACTTGAATAATTTCATCACTATTATCATTAACACTATATTCGTTAAAAGTCTCTAAATCAAAGATAGTACATTTTATATCTTTATCTACAGCCTTTATTATAGCCCTTTCTGCCGTTTCTTTTCCTTTTAATTCTTTGCTAAATAGCCCCCATTGCTTTGGAGTGTTCTTTCCTTTTCCCCTCTCTGCAATAAGTATATTTTTAAAATCGTCGTAAATAACTATAGTAGATTTAACAACCTTTCCCATACTATCCTCCACTCCTATAACTGATAAAAAATTATCAATTAATTTTATGTATATATTTTTCATCTTATTTCTATTATAACTTTCTGACAAAAATATTCAAATATTTTTTTATTTTTACCACTTTTATTATCTTTTTCCCATTTTCTTCATTTGTATAATAGGTTATTTTTTAGGATATACTTCAAACTAAGAGGTGATATATTTATGAAATTTTTAATTTATTTAATGGTGTTTTTTTCTTTATTATTTTTTATAAAAATTGTAAATTATTTGCTTCAATTGAAACAACATGCAATCACTAAAGAAATTAACACTATGCAAAAGAGTAAAGGATTTTTATCAATAAAAGACTTAATAGGCATTGACTCTTGTAATTTACTATCCTTGGTAAATACTTATCTTTCTAAAAAAGGATATAAAGATATAAGAGTATTAAAGGATTCAGATATATCAAATCCATCACTTACTTGTTCCCTAAATGAAGATAACATTTATATTTCGCTTATTTCCTACCACAAGAAAGAATCTGATTCAACAAATAAACCTTGGCTTGATATATTTATTGCTAATATGGTAAAGCATCAATGTAAAAAAGGAATTTTATTTACTAACTCAGTTTTTAATACTGATTATATTAAAGCTGTCAATGCATTTAACAATAACTCTTCTTTTGAAATTAAGCTAATAGATGGTTATGAACTCAGCAGATTCATTAGAAATTTAAATACACTTACTTCTAAGGAGGGTAAATATGTTTGATTATATCTAT
This sequence comes from Clostridium sp. CAG:221, assembly GCA_000435835.1. Lineage (GTDB taxonomy): Bacteria > Bacillota > Clostridia > Clostridiales > Clostridiaceae > Clostridium. The sequence continues at coordinate 16,837 of FR883366.1, read as the reverse complement.
ATATTTTTAGTACTTATTTCTCCTTTCATAGGTAAGCTTATTAAAAACATATATCTAATTTATAAACTGAAGAAAGAATACGTTAAATCCGCAGATATCTTAAATTATATGCAGTCTTTAACCAAGGATGAATTTACAATTTGGGCCTGTGACTTTTTATATAATAATAACTTCAGCAATATTGTTACTTGTTCAAACTCTCAATGTCATTCACAAGATATAGTATGCACTAAAGATCAAAATACATTTTATGTACTTTGTAAGCAATCATCTAGTACTGAAAGTCTTACTAAAGATGATATCGATTCTTTGTTAGGATCCATGATTTTAGATAATATTCATAAAGGAATTGTAGTGACCACTGGTACAATAAGCAAGGCTCTTAAAGACTCACTTGCTTCTATTCCTAATGATTATTATATTCAAATTATATCTGGTGATGATTTAAAGTATAGCATTAATCACCCCAAATAGTTTCATTTATAAATTAATATAAAAATATAGGTAAATCAGCTTTTCTGATTTACCTATATTTTTTCATAAACTATAATAATCTGCATCCCTCTGCATCTTGTGCTATTAATCCTTTTTTCATTAATCCACCTAAAGCCATTTTGAAGTAATTTTTACTTGTTCCAAAAGTTGCTTTTATATCTTCAGGACTTGATTTATCATTGAAAGTCATAAACCCACCGTTTTTTTCCATATATTTAACAATTTTTTCTTGAAGGGCATCTCTTTCATTTAATCTTGTCTTTCTAGGTGTTAAACCAATTACGCCATCTTCATATACTCTTTTAACTCTTAATTTCATTTCTTGACCTGGATGAACTTCGAAATAGTATTCATTTGGTAATACTAACCCCTTATATTTTCCATCTATGGCAACATTTAAAGTTCCAGCTGGTGTTTTTGAATATACCATTGCAGTAACTTCGTCACCTACTTTATATCCTTCACCAATTTCTATGTAATTTTCAACTTCAGTTGTTGCTGCTAATCTATCTGTCTTATCTACATAAATATAGAATAAATATTTCTTACCAGTATGTAATTTATATCTTTGCTCTTTTAGAGGAACAAAAATATCCCTATCTAAACCGAAATCTATAAATGCACCAAATTCACTTTGTTGTACAACTTTTAAATACGCAACGTCAAAAGCCTTTGCTAAAGGCTTTTTAAATGTAGCTAAAGCTCTATCTTTTGAATCTCTATATATAAATACTTCTACTTCATCACCAACACTTACTTTATTTCCTTCTAGTAATGATTTTGGAAGTAGTACTTCAGCTCTTCCATCTAATTCTCTTAAATAAAATCCAAAGTCTTTTTCTCTATCAACTTTCATTTTATTATACTCGCCTATTCTTAACATGTAGACCTCCTAATTACTTATATTTTTTACTTAAAGCAACATAATTGTCTGCTGACCTCTTAATGCTTTTAATTTCTTCTTCTGATAACTTCCTAACAGCCTTTGCAGGATTACCTAATATAAGTACCCCTTCTTCAAACTCCTTACCTTGAGTTACTAATGCACCAGCTCCAACAATTGAATTTTTTGAGATTTTAGCATTATTTAATATTATACTACCCATTCCAACTAAAACATTATTACTTATATTGCACCCATGAATAATAGCACTATGTCCTATAGTAACATTTTCACCTATAATTACAGGACTTTCTATATCAACATGCACTACAGCATTTTCTTGAATATTACTATTTGCTCCTATTACTATCTTGTTCATATCAGCTCTTAACCTGGCACCAAACCAAATGCTTACGTTTTCTTCAACTTTAACATCACCTATAATATCTACTGATTCCGATACATATGCATTTTCATTTATACTAGGGGCTACGCCATTAAACTGCAATTTCATACTCCCACTCACCTCTTGGCTAAAATTATCACTTTATTTTATCACTCTTTGTTATTATTGTCATTATTTTAATGATTAGAATACTATATATAGAATAAATAACATTTTGTGAGGAAAGTTTTTGAGTAAAAGTAGGCATCGAAATAATTTAACTTTTGATCCAAATAAAATTAAATACTATTATGGTATTCCTCATTGCCATTGTAGTTATTCAACTGGAAAAGGAAATCCACTTGAAATATATACTGCAGCTATTAAATGCGGCCTGGATTTTTTATTCTTAACTGACCATAATGACTTTTTAATTACTAAAACAAAATATAAAGATGACCTTATCACCAAATGGGAATTAAGTACCATAATTACTACTAAAGCTTGTAAAAACTCCTCTAACTTTATTCCTATTTTAGGCTTTGAATGTAAAAGTGTTTATGGTGATTTAAATATAATAAATCCAAATTCTTTTTTTACTGGAACTGTATCTGATATCCGTTTACTAACCTTATGGATGCTAAATAATAATAACTCATTTATATCAATAAATCATCCTCATAAAAACATACTTAATCTTCAGTATAATTCTATTTTAAATAAGCTTATAACTTCCATTGAAGTTTGTAACGGAAATCCTGCTTCTAAATACACTAGGCATGATAAATATTACTTTGCTCTACTAGATAAAGGCTGGAAGTTAAGTGCCATAAACGGTCAAGACAATCACCGCATAAACTTCTCTGATTCAGAGTACCTCACAGCCTATATAGGTAATGAATTATCTAAAAACGCATTAATTGATGCATTTAGAAACCATCGTACCTATTCAACAGAATCTAAATTTTTAAAATTCCATTTCCTTTTAAATGACACATTCATGGGAGATACATTATTTATTACTTCAAATAAATTAAAATTCAGTATCTTTGTGGAAGATGTAAAATACAGAATACTTCATATACAAATTATCTCCAATAAAGGAAATATAATAAAGAGTATTGAAAATATAAATCTAAACTATATTCGCTATTTTTATGAACACATTCATGAAGAAAACGAAACATGGTATGTAGTTCGAGTGTTGCAAGAAAACAATAAAGTAGCATTAAGCTCTCCTATCTTTGTTGAAGATGCGTTAATTAAAAACAAAAATTGGACTACTGAAATTTAATCAGCAGTCCAATATGAAATATGATTATTTTGCATCTTTATTTAAATGCTTAACTCTGTTAGGTTTAGCCTTAGGTCTAATAACTATTTCTTTTTCTTTTTTCTTAGGGCCTCCAGTAGCTTGTATCTCTAAGAACCACATGAAAAAAGTAACTGTTAGTATAGTCATTGTAATCACAACAATGATATTACTTCCCCAACTAACAATGTTTGGTAGGAACATTTGTATAACTAATAATATAATTGCAATTGCCAATGGAATAAATTTATTTATTCTAACTTTTGAAAAAACATATTTTCTACCTAAAAATGACACTCCCAAAGTCAAAGCAAATAATAATATGAAATATAATATCCATCTTAAGAAATTCAACATTAATATACTCCTTTCATAACAATATACTTATATATTATAAGGAAATGAATATATTTTCAACATAATTTTATGTTCCATTTTTTTGATAAAATATTAAATTTAAAGCTCACTATTAAAAGATTTTATTTTTTACTTCATTTTTTATATATATTTTGATAAAATGTATTAAAGATATTATTAAATTATTAAAAGGGGTGTTATTATGGGTTTAAATCAAAACTATCAACTTGATGACTTAGACCTTCAAATTTTAGATATATTAATCAAAGACTGTAGAACTCCATACTTGGAAATTGCCAGAATGTGTCATGTTAGTGGCGGTACTATCCATGTAAGAATGAAAAAAATGGAGGAATTAAACATAATTAAAGGAAGTAGAATTCTTTTAAATCTTCCTAAACTTGGTTATGATGTATGTTGTTTTGTAGGAATTTATATAGATAAAACCTCTTCTTATACAGAAGTTGTTAATGAAATGTCCAAGATCAACGAAGTTGTTGAGCTTCATTTAACAACTGGAGATTATACTGTGTTTGCTAAGGTTATATGTAAAAATATCTCTGATTTACAGGATATTCTTTTAAATAAAATAAATGTAATCCACGGTATACAAAGAACTGATACTATTATTTCACTAAATCAGCCAATTGACAGAAACATTACAATTTAGAATACATAAAAATACTTCTTTATGTAAAAAATATATATAAACAAAATATAAAGGAGTTGTTTTTATGAAAGTATTAGATACTATAGCTTTACTTTTAGTAATAATAGGTGCAGTAAACTGGGGCTTAATAGGCTTCTTTAGATTCGATTTAGTGGCAGCATTATTTGGATCAATGACAATATTCAGTAGAATTATATATGCCCTTGTTGGAATAAGCGGCTTATATGCAATTTCTTTCTTTGCAAAAAGTAAGGTAATTGATTAATTATAAAACTAATGATGAAAAAGCCTTACTATATGTAGGGCTTTTTTTATATTTTTTCATGATAGATATATTTTAAAAAAGGATTGATACTTAATGAAAATTTATAAATTCATAAATTCAAATATTTGTACCATGATTATTTTATTTGCTTTTTATTCTTTCTTAGGGTGGACATGCGAAGTATTATATGCTTATTCACTTCATCATCACTTCGTCAATAGAGGATTCTTCACTGGTCCTTTTTGCACTATTTACGGCTTCGGCTTTCTTATGATTTACTTATTTCTTAATAAATTCAAAAACAAAATCTGCTCACTTTTTATTTTTTCAATTTTATTCACTTCTGCGTTAGAGCTTATTACAGGTTGGGCTCTGGATACTCTTTTCCATATACGGTACTGGGATTATACTTCTTATCCTTTAAATATAAAAGGATATATATGTTTCTACTTTTCTCTAATTTGGGGTATTGGTTCCATTATAGTTATTAAAATATTAAATCCGGTAATTTCTTTTCTTATATCTTTGATCCCTTCTACCAAATTAACTTCCATTTGTTTTTTAATTCTATTCTATTTCATTGGTGACCTTATTATGAGTTCATATAAATTAACCTTTGTAAAAATATTTTTAGAAAACATTTACTGGCTTCTAAGTTGTATAATTTCTCTCACCTTTCATCAATATTACTTTTACAAACCACTGATAAAGGACAAGCTTCATTGGAGGTTGTTAATTTCCTTTAATAAAATATGAAAATAAGGTATTGGCAAAAAAGCCAATACCTTATTATTATTTAATGGATTTAATTATATCAAATAGTTCTAAAGCTGCTACTCTAGGTCCATTCTTTTCTTGTCCTTTTACCCCTAAGCATGTTTTAATCTGTCCTACTTTAACACCAGTACTATATAGTGTATCAAAGTATTTCTCAATTAATATATCTGTTTCCTTTTGTTTTTGTACTGGTCCAAAAGGATTAGCAAAATAACTTTCAACTAAACCTTTTTCTGTAGTTGTTCCCTTTGCCATTCTAGCACCAGATTTAAACACTTTAATTGCTTCTTCAGCATTTTCAAAATAATCTATATGCTTTTCATTTTCTTTTACTTCAGTATAATTATTAGCATATAAGAATAAATCTACTTTATATCCTTTTATTATTTCGCTATATGGTGCTACTGGCATAACAAGCCTTGCATTAATCTTATCTGGGTTCATAAATATACTTCTATCTAATTCTTTAAATGCATACCCTTGATCCAAGTCATCTAATCTAACAAAGGCACCTATTTCAGTTCCATAGCCATAAACTTTTCCATCTTTTTCTTTGAAGATACCCATATCATCAAATATAGTTATCATACCACTTATTTGGTTTTCACCAAGTGCCCTTAAGGCTTCTAAGCTTTCTGATTTACCTGCTCCACTATCTCCCATTATTACAACATTAGCATGCTTTCCATTCTTCATTTCAATATTTACCATTGCACCATGTATTGGTAGATATCCTCTTTTTATCATTATTAGATTATGCAATGTTAATAGCATTTTTTTCATGTAACCAAAATAATCTATTTCATCTGAATAATTTACATATCCAAGCATTATATTGTTTTCTTCATCATCATAAAATACTGTTTTTAACTCTTTATCTTCATCAGTTGCACCAAAAACATATATCATATCTGGTTTTCTACCTCTACACTCTTCAACTTTTGCCATTTCAAAAAGGTTGCAAAGAGTAACTCCATGTTCCATAAAATCTCTATGGAAATATACATAAGCTAATAGTTCTCCTACTTTAGCAGGGTAACAGAACCAATGCTCTTTAGTTATGTGTGAATATTTTAATGGGTTATGTTTTATTTCTTTAAAGATTCCATTCCTTGTATTTTTCTTTGGATATGTTATGAATGGAGCTTCTAATAATATAGAATCAATAAAATTTATATCCTCTAATATTTCATAACCACTAGGTACTGGCCATAAAAGAGAATTAATCATAAGACTACAGTTACCTCCTGCTGGTATCTGTCTGAAAACCTTTGGAGAAACTCCTAAGATATTTTCTTCTATTCTTCTATATAATCTTAAAATAAGCTTGGCAAATTCAGAGTTAGCTTCTGTAAAATTCATTGCTGCAATACCTTGCCTTACTTTATCTGTATGAATAATTGTATATCTTTCTAATCTTCTCCAAAATAAATATAAATCTTCTACTACCTTAATAAACTCTTGCTTATCCTGAAAAATAGCTTTGTAATTACTCTCTATTTCTAATATCTCATTAGCATCCATTATAGTAAGCCATTTAAATAATTTAAGTAATTCTGTCTTTATGAAATGACTATCATTACTGCCTAAAGAATCAGATAAAAATCTATATGAAAGAGTAACATTTTTTTCTGACTTCTTTAAATATACATCTAAAACCCTTCTAAATCCTTCACTATCTAAAACAGACTCAAAATTTGTACAATATTTTGCTGAAAAATTCAATAAAACTTTATCATTACTTATAGAAAATTCTTTTTTCATTTTTATCTCCTCCATTTATACTTTTATACCAATTTGTATCACAAATATACTTATTGCTTTTCTACATTATATCATTATTTTGCAATAATTAAAATATTTTTATTCATTTTTTAATATTATTTCATTTCTACTTACTTTTTTTACGTATGTTTTTTTATGTTTTAAATATTTTGTATGGACTTTTTCTGATTTTTTCGATTTTTTACTTGTTATTTATATCTATTATTTGTATTTTTATAGCACTATATTAAATTTTGTATAATAATATAATATTTTCCTTATTATATTTTGCAATTTCCCCAATGCATTTCCTGCATTTTCTTTTTTGATTTTTTATTTTTTTATAAAAAAGATGGATTAAATTGAATTATCACATCAATTTAATCCATTTTCTTTTATGTTCATTACTATTTCTTCTCTAATACTTGTAGCAAGTTCAACCAATTCCTCTTTAGATAATTCTGAAGGATTTATAGGCTTACCAAATACAACTCTTACTTTACAAGGTTTAAATCTTCTTTCATCTTCAAATCCCTTGTTAGCTCCTTCTATAGTTACAGGAACTATTAATGCTTTAGCTCTTGTGGCTAATTTAAGGCTCCCCTTTTTAAATTCACCTACACGCCCTCTTTTTCCTCTAGTACCTTCAGGGAATATTACCATAGAAAATCCTTCTTTTATATTTTTTACTCCTTCACTAATAGATTTAACAGCCTCTCTAGCATTACTTCTATCTAACGGAACACAATGTGCTTTTTCTAACCAATATCCCAGTACAGGCACCTTTAACATTTCTTTTTTTGCTATAAATCCTATAGGCTTGCTTATAGTTTTAAAAAGAATTGGAATATCTAATATACTGGTATGATTACTTATAAATACACAAGGCTCTGTAGGAATATTTTCTTTTCCTTCAACTTCAATTTCTATACCTATGGTTTTAATAGTGTAGGTAGACCATTTCACAGCTATCTCTTCCACAAATTTGTCTGCAGCTTCATTTCCTTTATATTTTTTTAAATAAGAATATTTAATCCCTTTAATTCTTACTGCAAGCATATATATTATGTACATTATCCCTTTAAAAAACATATTAATTTTAATTCTCCTTACTCTGTCATATCTAAATATAAGTCTATTTTTTTGTCTTTAATGAATATTATTATCTCATCATGTCAAAACTCTTAACCACGGAGGTGAATTATGAAGAAGACATACTTAAAAACTTTTACTACCATTTTAATATTAATTCTTACCTTACTGTATTGTCTCCAATTCACCTCATTATATAATAAAACTAATTCAAATAGCAATTACCTTACAGTTTATTTTATAGATGTAGGCCAAGGTGACTGCATCTTAGTTAATGTTAATGGTTATAATCTATTAATAGATTCCGGGCCATCCAGTGCTAGAAAATCTCTTCTGGGCTACTTAGATAAACTATCTATTAGTAAATTTGACTATGTAATAGCTACTCACCCTCATGAAGATCATATAGGAAATATGGATGCCATAATTCGTAAATATCACATTGGAAAATTTCTTGCCCCTAAAGTAACTGCTTCAACCTTAACTTTTGAAAATATGGTTACTGCTTTAAATGATAAAAACTTAAAAATTTCCGTTATATCCACTGGTTCTAACTCTATTAATTTAGGAAAAGAAACTTCTATTATGTTTTATACTTTACCAAATCTAAATACAGATGATGAGTTAAATCTTTATTCACCAATAATAAAACTTACATATAAAAATATTTCCTTTTTATTTACTGGAGATGCAGAACTAAAAAACGAAGAATTTTTAATTAAAAATGAGATTAATCTCAGGTCTCATATATTAAAAATTGGCCATCATGGCTCTAGTTCTTCCACCTGTGAAGCTTTTTTAAATTCAGTAAATCCTAAAGTTGCTATTATATCTGTAGGTTCTAACAACAAGTATGGGCACCCAGCTGCTTCAACATTAAATCTTTTAAAAAATTACCATATAAAATTATACAGAACTGATCTTTTAGGAACTATAATTTTAAAATCTGATGGTTCATCTTTTTCAATCTTATATCAATGAAAAAATGAAAGATAGATTCTTTTTAAGAATCTATCTTTCATTTATTTTATTGAGTTTCCTCTTCTTCTTTTTTATTATCATTACTTAAAACTTCTTCTTTCATATATCTTCCCCATGAGGTAAGAATTTTAAATAAGTTCACTACATCTTGTTCATTATATAACAAAATAGTATCAATTTTTTCTTTAGGCATTCTTTCAATATACTCGTCATCTTTTAAAACCTTATGAAAAGTTTTAGCTAAGTTTGATCCACTTATTACTTCGCCTTCTCTAAATATTTCAAATAGCTTTTCTAAGTTTTTAAGCCCAATGGAAGTCTTTTTACTTTTTTCGTATTCCTTTTGAATATCGATAGATTTAAATTCCCCTTCAATATTGAAATTTATATTATATTTCTTGAATAAATAATTAATAACAGTATAATCATTATTTCCAGAAAAGGTCACAATAGACTTCTTACCTATTTCCCTCATCTTTAAAAAATACTTCTTTGCTAATACTAATATATCTACTACTTCGCCTTTATTTTCAATCATATATTGGGTAACATAAAGTTTTTTGTCTATATTATTATATATACAAGCACCAAAAACACCTATACATTTAGGCTTTTTATATACATAATGTTCTAAATCAAAAAATATCAATTCCTCTGGCTTACACTTTTCCCCATTAACTTCTAGCATATCAATCTCATCATAGCCTTCAACTTCAATGACATTTTCTCGAATAATCACAATATCACTCTTTCTCTACATAATTTTATCGCCTGTATAAATCATTTCTACACTTATAAAATATATTATATCACACAAAATTATTTTGTTATAGATATATGTAATTTTTAGATAACAAGTACACCTCATTGACCTTTTATAAAGATTTTGATATTATATTGACATAACTAATCAGACGATAATGATTTTCAATTCGAGGTGATTTTATGAGTTTATGTGATTTGAAATTAGGGGAAAAAGGTAAAATTCATAGCATTAAAGGAGACTTAAAGTTAGCAAAAAGACTTTCTGCTTTAGGATTAGTAGAAGGTACGGAAGTAGAACTAAAACGCGTTGCTCCTCTTGGTGACCCCTTGGTAATAAATATACGTGGCTTTGATTTAGCCATAAGAAAAAAAGATGCAAAGAATATTTTTTTAATTAAATAGGCGGTGAATTATATGAAAACTGTTGCATTACTTGGTAATCCTAATGTTGGTAAGACCACTTTATTTAACTTGTTAACAGGTTCTAATCAAAAAGTGGGAAATTGGTCTGGTGTAACCATTGATAAAAAGGAAGGATTTTTTGATGATATCAAAATTGTGGACTTGCCTGGTATATACGCTATGGATACTTATTCTAACGAAGAAATTGTATCTAAGAACTTTTTACTAAATGAAGATGTAGATATAATATTAAATATTGTAGATGCATCCAACATAGATAGAAATCTATACCTTACAACTCAGTTAAAACAATTTAATAAACCAATAGTATTAGCAGTAAATATGATTGATGTAGCTGAAAAGAAAGGTATTTTTATTGATTTCAATATACTATCTTCTCTATTAGATGTTACTATAGTACCAATTCAAGCTTCTAAGGGCTTAGGTATTAGTGAAATCAAAGCTACTTTGAAAAATTTAGAAGCTTTAAAATGTACAAATAAAATAAATAGTTTTTCATCTGAAAAAGAAACTTATAAATACATAGAGACAATTTTGTCAAAGTCTCAAAAAAACATCAAATCAAAGACTTCTAAAAGAAATGACAAGCTAGATAGTCTACTTCTTAACCCATGGCTTGCTTATCCTATATTCTTTATGATTTTAGCATTGATGTTCCAAGTAACATTTTCTTGGATTGGACAACCTCTTTCAGATTTATTAGGAGTATTAGTTGATGATTATTTCACTCCTTTTGTAGCAAATTCTATTTCTAGTTTTAACCCATGGTTTCAATCATTAATTCTAGATGGTATTATTGCTGGTGTAGGAGGAATAATAGTATTACTACCTATAATACTTTCTCTTTTTACATGCATAACAATCCTTGAAGATAGTGGATATATGGCTAGAGTAGCTTTCTTAATGGATAAGATTATGAGAAAAATTGGTTTATCTGGCAAAGCATTTATTCCTATGATCATGGGATTTGGCTGTTCTGTACCAGCTATAATGAATGCAAGAACATTGGAAAGTGAAAAAGATAGAAAGTTAACAGCATTGCTTGTTCCTTTAATGAGTTGTAATGCAAGACTTCCTGTTTACAGTATTTTTGCTTTAGTATTTTTCCCAAAACATATTGGAATAGTAGTTGCTTCATTATATTTCTTAGGTATAATAATGGCCTTTGTAATAGGTCTTATATTTAATAAGACTATATTTAAAAATGATGAAGAACCATTTTTAATAGAATTACCTGAATATAAAGCACCATCATTTAAAAATCTTTCTAATCAATTATTAGAAAAAACTAAAAGCTTTTTAACTAAAGCAGGTACAGTGATATTTGCTATGAGCATAGTATTATGGTTTTTATCAAACTTTAATATCCATGGCTTATGTGATGTAAATGACAGTATATTAGCTTCAATAGGTACCTTTATTGCACCTATATTCAAACCTCTTGGTTTTGGAAACTGGCAATCTTCTGTTTCCTTATTAACAGGACTATTAGCTAAAGAATCTGTTGTAGCCTCAATGTCAGTAATCTTCTCTGGAGATTTATCTGCTGTGCTTCCACTACACTTTACGGCACTTTCAGCATTTTCATTTATGGTTTTTGTACTTTTATATACACCATGTATTTCAGTTATTGGAACTATGAAAAAAGAATTTGGCAATAAAATGTGTGCTTTTTCTGTTATATATCAAGTATTATTAGCATGGATAGCATCATTTGCTGTATATAATATAGGATCACTAATTATTTACAATAAATCTTATATTGAAATATTTATAACAGCTTTATTATTAATTTCAGCTATCTTTATATTATATAGATCTTCAAAAAATAATTCATGCAAAAACTGCAAAGGTTCTTGTGATAATTGTAATATTAAATTAGAAAAATAGAAGGCAGATTAATTTCTGCCTTCTATTTTTCTGCTTTTTTCTTAGATAGTTTTTTTCCAACTATTCTTTTATAATAAATATTTATTACTGCTGCTGTAGGTGAGCCTAAAAGCATTCCTGCCACTCCAAAGAATCCTCCACCAATAACCACAGCATATATAATCCAAAAAGGTCTTACACCAACTTTATTACCGACTAATTTAGGATCTAGATACCATCCATCAAACATCTGTAAAGAAAATAGCACCACAAACACTATAACTGCTTTTATAGGTGAAACAAATAAATTAATTAAAAATCCCACTATTTCTCCCACAAAAGGACCAAAGTAAGGAATCATATTAGTACATCCTACAATAATTGATAAAAGTACAGCATATTCAGAATTAACGATAGATAGTAATATAAATGCCATTATGCCTATTATCAATGAATCTAAAGCCTTTATACCTATATAGGCTCCTATCATATCATTATAAATTTTCATAAATTCAATAATTTTTTCCGTTTTTTCTTTTTTAATAAAAAGTTCTAAAAATTTCTTACTTGCTGCAATTAAACGATTTTTATCTATTAAAACATATATGGATACTATAAATCCTAAAATAACTTTTACTATTTGGGAAGATACACTAAATATTCCACTTAATGAGCTTTCTAATAAATTAACAGCTATTGTGCCAACCTTACTAATATATGTTTCCAAATTTGCTACAACTCCAGTAGTGCTTGCAAAATCCTTTAACATAGGATTATTTGTTATTTTATCAATAAAACTTCGTACTGACTCCATATAACTATCTGCATTAGAAGCTATATCCTTTATGGAATCAATTAAAGATGGTATACCATAAATACATAAAACAAATATTATTCCTAAAAATACTGCATATGTTAGTGCAATAGAAATTCCATTACTTAACTTTAATCTTCTTTCAAAAATCCTAACAACAGGACTTAAAATATACGCAATTACAATTCCATAAACAAAAGGCATTGATAATGATACAAACTCCTTAAAAAAATAAGTTATTCCTGGACCTAATATATCAAATGCTTTATAAATAATTATGCAAAATGCAAATGTTATCAAAACAGCTATTATTACATCTTTATATTTATTATCTTTTAAAAACAATCATTTCACTCCTTTATTACATAATTTGATTATACCAAAAAATTTATTAAGATACAGTTAACTTTTGTATCTTATTTATTAACATATCATTGCTGACCCCTAGCAACTTAAAAGCCTTTTTTGTAACATTACAAATCGCTATTAATAAATAAATCTTTTCATCATCTATTTTTTCTTCACGTATTATTGATATTTGCTCTGCAACTCTATCTATTAATTTTATTATTTGTGCACTACTATAATTCTTTCTACTAGTTTTAATAGCTTGTATATACTCCTCTATTAAATTTATTAACTCTAATTTATCTTTTAAGTGGTAATAATCATAATTTATAGCTGACTCTTTTCCTTGCATATTATTAAACTTTTCATTAAGATAACATTCCATAATTTTAATTTTTAAATAGCTATTATCTTTAATGCTAAATGATTCATAGTAATCAAAAATAACATCACTACCTATATCTTTTTTAAAAAATTTAAAAATCAAATTTTCAATAGCTATCCTCTCAATATCTACTTCTTTAATATTTATTTCATTTTTATCCAAAGCAAGAACCACTTCTTCTCTAGACCTCTTTAATAATAATTTTATAATATGATTTTCATTCCTTATATATTTTTTTATATTTTCATTTAATTTAATAAATCCTAAGGATACACTTTCTAGCTTTTCTGCTATTTCATAATCTACCTTTTTCATAATAGAATATATTTGATTGTATCTGGTATTTTCATATTTATTTCTAATTATTATTATCTTAGTAGTATTTTTATCATATGCTCTATGTAACGGATAAGCTAAATCTTCTATGGTCAAATTATAATCTTTATCTCTAATTATTAAAGGTGGAAGATTAAATTCTTTAAGCTCTACTATTTCTTCACTATCATAATACTTTATTAGTTCCATATTTTTCATTTTTTCTAAAATATAATTAATACTTAGAATTTTTTCTTTCTCGCAAATGGAATTATAGCATTCAACTTTATATCCCTTATTTCCATATAACCCTTCAATAAATTCATTTATGATTAATTTATATAAATCATTTAATTGTATTACTGTAGATGAACTTTTGATCTTATTTATAATTAATATCTTTTCATCAATTTGTATACTTTTATCTTCAACATTAAATTGTGAAAAAATTTTTTCTAACATTCTTTCTTTTTCTATATATAAATTGACATAAGGCCCTACTGCTTCAGAACCTTTTATTCCATTTTCCGCTAAAATAGATGATATTTTTTTTGCAATAATTAAAGGGCTTTCTTTAAAATGATTTTTAAACATAAAGCATAATATAGTATAATCTCCATACTCTTTTGAATCATTTATCCGTATAGATTTTTTGATTATTTCTCTCTCAACTTGAAGTTCTTTTTCAATAATCCCCACTAAAATATTTATATGCTTCATAAACTTCTCCCTGAATATATCTACATCTCAATAGTAATTATAAGACAAAAGAAGTGGCAGAGCCACTTCTTTTAAAGTATAATTCTCACAATTCTATAAAATAAATTAATTATAAAACTTACAGGATAATAAAGAAAACTTGATCCCACAAAAACCACAACCATTAAGATTAAAAATTGATATTGATATATCTTATCTGCTATTTTATAAAAATGTTTTGGCGCTAAATCTCTAAGTATTTCAAATCCTGCCAAACCTGGAAGCGGTAATAAATTAAATACACATAAACTTACATTTACACTTACAACAGCATAAACCATGCTTAATAATACAGTTCCACCTGCACCTGTTAACATTGTTCCCATATATCTTATTAAGAATACATATATAAACATACCAATAAATGCTGCTATTAAATTACCTATAGGTGCTGCAATAGATACTTTTATTGCATCTTTATATCCTCTTTTATAAGCTCTTGGATTTGTTTCTATAGGTTTTGTCCACCCAAAATGAAATAGAAGAATCATTATAAATCCTACAAGATCAATATGAGCTATTGGGTTTAATGTCAGTCTTCCTTGAAATCTTGGTGTCTTATCCCCTAACTTATCAGCTACTAAAGCTTTAGCATATCCCTGTACTGTAAAAGCTATCAATACTGCTGGTACAGATATAATCAAATTAAATAAATCAAAATTTCTCATCTTTTCACCTCTTTTGCATAATTTGCTTATTATTATATCATAATTTTTTTTCAAATAATATAAATTTAATAATAAGTTTATAATTTTACATATTTAAAAGAACCGCAACATTGCAGTTCTTTTAAATTTAATTTCCATTTAAATTATCATTTACCCCTTGCTGCACTCCTTCACTTGGAGTTTCAGTTTCTTCAGTTCCAGAATTACTATCTTCAGTTCCTTCAGATGGTTCTTTAGGTACTTCTGGGACAGGTGTACTTGGTATATTCTCTCCAGAATCTTCATTTGGTGGAACTTGTCCACTATTATCACCTGCTTCTTCTTCAGGTGCAGAAATTGGTTCATTCGGTACATAATTTGGTTCTTGCGGTGCTTCCATAGAATTATTACCTCTTTTGACTTCACCATCTTGTGCTTCAATATAATCATTTGGATTTATATCGTACATTTTATTATAAACTGATTCTTGATTTGCATATTTTTGAAGTTCTGTTTTTAATGAATCATAATTAAATTGTTCTTCATTTGGATATATATTTTCATATATAAAGTTATATAATATACTTGCATTTTGTAGTCTATCCATCAAGAATACAGAACCTAACTCCTTATAGTTTCTTGTTTCAGATAAAGCAACTAATGGAATTTGTAATTGTTCCACATCAAGACTTGGGAACTTATATATTGTATATGCCATATTTAAAGCTTCCAACGGATCAATATTTGTCTTGATATATTCAAGCATAGTATTCATTACTCCCAAATATTTACTTGGCTTGGTATTTTGTAATTTTTCTATCACTTTAAATATTACTTCTCTTTGACGGTCAGTTCTCTCATATTCATCCCCAACGTTATATCTAATTCTCGCATACGATAAAGCTTGTTTACCATTTAAAGTCTGTATACCAGTCTTTTCAACAGGACAATCATTTCCACCAGTTGATTCACCTATATATTTATTAAGCTCTTCTAATTGATAATCTTTTACATCAACCTCTATTCCACCTATGTAATCAACAATAGTTTCAAATCCCCAAAAATTAATTATTATATATTTATCTATATTTACATTATATGTTTCCTTAACAGTTTTCATTAAAAGCTCTGGCCCACCAAGCATATATGCTGAATTAAGTTTAGCTTCTCCATGTCCTGGTATATCTACTAAAGTATCTCTAAATAACGATGTTAATTTAACTTTTTTATTATTATTATCCAATGTTGCAATGATCATAGAGTCTGATCTACAAGGTTCATCTAAATCTCTTGCATCTACTCCTATTAATAAAACATTTGTAATTCCTTCAACTTCTTTGAATTCTGAATCATTGTTAGAAATTGATGGTTCTTTTTTTACATAAATTTTATTTTTTATATGCTTATAAAATCCTAATACAGTTCCTATTAAAATAACTAAAACCATTACTAAAGATAAGACTACCTTTTTTGTTGTTGACCAGCTCTTTTTCTTTCTGCTCATTTTGCCGCCTCCTTTTCTTATATATTA
>FR883365.1 GCA_000435835.1 Clostridium sp. CAG:221 | reverse complement strand
GAAATTGAGGGTAAAGTAAAACTAAGTAGGGGAAAGGTTTATGTATATAGATACGTAAGCCTTTTTTGTTGTTTAAGATAATATGAATGTGATATCTTTTATAAAGCTTTTGTCTTTTGAGAAATGTTAAATAAAAGGTCGTTCAACCAGAGAAAGAAAAAAGTACATAAAAAATTGACGAAGCAGTAGCATTAATAATAGCTTTGGATAGAACTATAAGAAACCAAGTAGTTGATGAAGTGTTTATGATGATAGCGGAATATTAATGTTGTAGAAAGTTATAATTTAAGTATATAATATACATACAAAATGGTAAAAGGTGGTTAGGAAAGCTATATAAATATGATAAGAGTATTAGTTTCGTATTTAATATAAATATAAAGTTTAATTTTATTAAATAACAATGCTACGTTAATAAAGGAGTGAAAATTAAAATGACAGTATCTAAATATCATCATTTAATTCCTAGGACCTATTTAAAGGCATGGTGTCATCCTAATGACAGCGTTATGTTATAGATAAAATAAGTAATAATAAAGAAGTAAAAAATATAAAAACAAATTTTGGCGTTACTCAATTTCATTCAATATTTGCAGGTATGACAATGTGTAATAATGATAATTTACTTAAAATATTTGATTGCTTAAATAGTATTAAGGAAAAGATAACTAAAGGTAATTAGGAGGTGGACTAAGGGATGACTTACTAAAGTGAGCACGAGTTAGAAATGTAATTAATAAAGCAATTAGAAACTCAAGGATACACAAAAGTATCAATGGTTGATGAAGCTGCATTAAAAGCAAACTTCAGAAAAATGCTATTTAAACATAACAAAGAAAAATTAAATAATACGCCTTTTATATATAAAGAATTCAATAGAATTCTAATCCATTTAGAAGGAAAAAGCATATATAATAGTTCAAAGCTATTTAGAGATAAATTTGTATTAGAGAGAGGAGATGGCACAGAAGTATATTTAGAATTTAAAGATGGGAATTTAATATGGTTTAAAGAAATAAATGTAAACTCTACATTCTTAGATTTATATTTAAGTTAACCGCATGGGCAAAAGAAAGTTTTGGATTCGGTCATAATAATAACTAATTAAGGAATAGGTAATCCTATTCCTTAATTTCATAGTACAAGGGGGAGAACATTAGAAATGGATTATATTAAAATTGCATTACTTGTGATTCTAATAGGGGTAATAATGGTTGACATATTAAAGAATGGACAGGCTTGTAAAATCTTTAGTAAATATATATATAGAATATATATATTATTGAAAAGTAAAATTATTATTTGCATAGAACACATTATTATATTTTTATCAAAAATTAATAACAATTTAATAAGTGTAAGCGAGAGTGAG
>FR883364.1 GCA_000435835.1 Clostridium sp. CAG:221 | reverse complement strand
TTATTATAATTACTGCATATTTTTTCATTTTTACCAACAATGCTTTTTTCAATAGCTGATGTAATTATGCCTTCAGGTAAATTTTCTATAAACAATATAACTATACAAACAATAATAATTAATCTTTTTCTCATATATTAAATTCTTCTCCCTTCCATAATATATAAACTTATAATCTTATTATTTCCCTAAATTACTAATTTTCTTCATTTTGTTTTAAAATTAGACAAAAAAATGAAGTTGAATTAAATTGAATTTTTTAATTCAATTTAATT
This sequence comes from Clostridium sp. CAG:221, assembly GCA_000435835.1. Taxonomy (GTDB): domain Bacteria; phylum Bacillota; class Clostridia; order Clostridiales; family Clostridiaceae; genus Clostridium. The sequence continues at coordinate 11,624 of FR883364.1, read as the reverse complement.
ACAACTCCATAATTTTTAGTTAATTATTCAAATTTAAATGTTAATTCAAATTTTCCTGTAACACTTCCACCAATAAAGTTTTTACCATGTTTGCTTGTAAAACCTATACTAGCTTCTTTTGGTTTATCACTTCCAGTTTCTTTAGCTGGTAAAATCCCTATTTTAGTGTTTATTTCATTAACTTTATCTCCATTTGAATCTTCATTTACTCCAATTCTTGAACTTGGTTCTTGTGAATCTCCTGGAGAATCTGGATTAGCTGTATCATCACTATTTTGTTTGTTTGTTGATAACCATAAAGGTTTATTTTCAGTGTTATACTCTGATTCTATTAATGAATTATCCTTTATATAAAGACCTAATGCCATTTTTGTCATGGAATCTTGTTCATTCATGTTATCCCAATTACAAGAATTTGGATCTACAATTTCAAGTTCTCCTGAATCAGCTTTTTTACCAAATGATGCAACGCTAACTTTTACTGGACTTGTATTATTATTTTTTAATTTTAATACTCCAGATACAAACCCATCATTTTCTGTAGTTTCATCTCGATTTTCACTTGGCATTAAGTTTGTTACAACTTGGAATGGAAGCTTAGTTGGTACTGTTACATTTATAGTTCTAACAACTTGTATATCAACTTTTTTCTCTGTTGTTTTTCCATATAAATCAGTAGCAACATATGTTGCATGATAAGTACCAGCTTTATTAGGATTAACATCATTGCTTTTAACTTCTACCTTAGTAGTTTTATTATAAAGCTTATCATCATCATCACTTACATCTACAGCTGTTTTTAAATAATCTTTAATAGCATTTTCTGTATTTTCTATAGAATTAAGTTCTATTGTTGCTTTATTATTTTTGTTAATTGTAGGCTTATCATATACAGTTATTGTACTTGATTTTGTAGTAGTACGTTGATTACTATTAGTAACTGTATATGTAAATTCGTACATACCAACTTTAGATGTATCTATATTTTCAGCACTATATTGTATGTTAGTAATAGGTCCATCAATATTATCTTTAGCTGTTACACTTTGCTTCAATTGTTCATAATTTATATCTTTACCTTTTTCTACTTCAATATCAATCATTCCCATTATTTGAGGAGCAGATTTATAAGTTGCTACTAAACCATCTTTCGTTAATGTAAATACTGCTTCTGTAAGATTTAAACTATTATCTACACCATCAGAATAATCTTCTCTAGCATTTCCTATTTTGCCTTTTATAAGAACCTTTTTAGGTTCTTTATGAGAAATAGTTAATGTATCTCCAAATTTATAAGTAAGATTATTAAATTGATTTAAAACTTCTGATTCATCAGCATACATATTTCCATTAATATTAATCTGATTTTCACTACTTCCATCTACATGTTTTAATGTCATTTTAAATACAACACTATTATCATTACCATCAAGCCATGTTTTATTTTTATCAACAACAGATATGCTTCCTCCACCGCTTCCATTTGGAGAAATCTTAATTTTTAATGGTATTTTTTCTGGAGCTACTAATGAAATTAAATTTTCATTTTCTCCTAATGATTTTTCAATTTCTGTTGGAACATAAATTGCCTTCAATCCTGCTTCAGTAATTTTAAATACAGTATCAACAAGATTTTCTGGATTTTGAACTTTATCTGAATAATCTTCTAATTTATCCCTAACAGGTCCTTCAATAGCGAAAAGCTGAGGATGTCCAGCATAAATTTTAAGTATTGTTCCATAAGGAACTTGTAGTCCATTAAACTCTTGTATCTGTCTACTAACTTGAGCTGGAGTTTGATTTCCATTCAATGTTAATGTTTTTAAATTTGTATATCCTTCAGTTATTTCGTTCGACTGGCTATTATTAGGTACCCATACTTGTATTTCATAATATTTAAAATTAGCACCCATTGATGCAAAAGGCTTATTATTCTCATTTGTAGTTAATTGTAATTGAACTTTTCCTTCAGTATCATTTTCAATTTTATTAAACCTTAAGCTTAATTTATCACTCACCTGCGAATTTCCAAATTTAATATTATCCTCAAAAGCTCCATTTTTTAATTTTATATTTGCTCTTTGTTCATAACTAACTCTTCCCCAAGAATCCGTCACTTTATAATATAATACATTATTACCAACATTTTGCTCACCATATACTTTTATACCATTTCCTGCTAAAGTAAATTTTCCATCATTATTATCTGTTAAGGCACTTTCTTCATTATTATTATTATATTTTTTAGGATCATCTTTAAATTTCTCATTCCATTTAACTTCTACATTATCTTTAGTTAAAGTGTCATGGTCATCTGAAATTGTAACACCTCTTAAGTAATTAAAATCATCACCTTTAATTCCATCAAACTCTTCTGTATTAGTACTTCTTGTATCTTGTGGTGAATTTTCTTCTACATTAGAATTAGTGTTTCTTTTAGTACCATCTAGTTTAATATCTTTATCTATTTTTATTGTTGGTGCTTTATTATAAACTGCCTCTAATCCTAAATCTGTAAACTTAAATCTAACATTTTGAATTTTATCAAGATTACTAACTCCATTTTCATAAGTTACATCATTACCTTTATTAACAACAGTTCCTTGTATTTTTACAGAGTTTTTTGTTTCTTCAGTTACACCTTCTATAGCAATATACTGACCATTAAAGTATTCAAATTTTTGGTCATTTTTATTTGTTGAATGACTTCCACCTTGAGAACTTCCATTTGCTGAATTTATTGAACTATCTGTGCCACCTTCAACATCTGAACTAGTTTTAGTTTGTTGTTGTTCTGTTTCTTCATTTTCTGTTTCATCTTTAGAATCTATTGAATCTGAATTAACTTTATTTAATTCCTTTTCTATTTTTATTTTTGCACTTTCTCCAGTATCAATTCCTAAAATATCTACAGATTTTAACGCAATTCCATTAGCATCATAAATCTTCACTTTTAAGAATGTTCCAGCATTACTAGAATCAAATTGTTCTTTAGATTTACTTCCAAGATCAACTTTAATTCTATTTTTATTATGTTCATTATCTCTAATAAATTTTATAGAAAACGAACTATTTTTAACAACTGCATTATCAATATTATTTCCATCTCCTGGAGTTGTAGTATCTCCTTCTCCACTACTTTCTTGATTGCTATTACCACCGTTTTCTCCTGGTGCAGTTTCAGTGCTACCATCTGTACTTCCTGCTGGAGTTTGAGTACCCTCTGTTACTGAACCTCCAGCTCCTGGAGTATGATTAGTATTTTCACTATCACCTTCAGCTTCAGTAGTTCTAGTTTGAGATGTTTCTCCTTCAGTAGCATTTTCTGGTGATTGATTAGGTTGTTGTATGCTTTCTGAAGTACTTCCACTAGCTGTTGAATTTTCTTTTGGATAAATATTTATACTGTTACTATCCATGGCAGATCTAATTTCAATTTTACCTGGTTTTGTAGCACGTCTTCCCCAGCTATCTTCAACAACATAAGTTATTGATTGCTCTCCTAATGTATCATAATCAACATTATCATCATTTATAGTTACTTCAGTTGTACTTATTTCACCATCATGGTCATCATTTATTTTTAAGCTACTTGGAGCTTTTAATAAATTTCCTTTATAATATGGTATTGTTTCATCTCCACCAGTTATTACTGGTGCTTTATTATAGATATATTTTAATCCATCACTTAAAATTTTAAATCTACCATTTTCTAATTTATCTCTTTTTTCCTCTAAAGTAAGTGTTCTCTTATATCTAGACTTTTTAGATTCTTCTTTAGAGTTTTCTTTTTCAGTAGTAATACTACCCGTTATATCAATTTTATTATCTATTACTTTTGACCAAATACTTAATGAATAACCTTCTTCATAAGGGAATGCGTTTATTCTATCTATTATAGATTTATCAATTTCTTGATTTCCTCTTAAAGCAATAGTTCCTAAAGTTTTTCCTAAACTATCAAAAGCATTTATTTCAAAAACCTGAGAGTTATCTAAATAATCAATACTTTTATTTTTATAGTCTATTACTCTAAGTTTTCTTGTTATAGAATCAAATCCTATTATAAGTATATCTTCTCCCTGATAATCTTTTACAGTTAACTTTACAGCTTCTAAGTCTGTTCTAGGGTAAACTGTTATTTCTCTATCAACTGTAGTAGTAGCACCCCAACTATTTGTAACAGTATACCTTACAGTATAAACTCCTTCTTTTAACTTTTTAAACTTTGTTTTATCTTCTATTACTCCACTATCACTTGAATTATCATTATTAGTTTCATCTAATAAAACTGTCTTATTACTATTAGATGATATTTCTTCAACACTTATTTTATAATCATCATTGTTTTGATCATTTAATTCTACAGATATACCTTCTAAAAGATCTAAGATATCTCCCCTTTTTATAATTATAGGATCTGCTCCATTTATACTTAAAGGTTTTTTAGTCATTTCTCTAAGTCCATCATCAGTTATTTTAAATCTAACTTCTGAATACTTTTCAACTGTACCAAATCCATTTGAATAATCTGTAGTAGTTGATTTAGTACTTACTTCTGGCACAATACCACCTTTAATTTTTACAGCTTGTGCAGTTCTTGCTTTTAAACTTATAGTATCATATCTATTAAATGCAAATTGATGTAACCCATTTAGCTGTTCACTATCTTGTTGAGTATCCCCAGTTAATGATACCTTTTTTCTTTCATTACCTTTCGCATCTCTTACAATCATTTCAAAGTACTTTTCACTATTTGATTCAGATGAATATGTTTCTATATTTTCATCTTCTTGATTATCCTTTTGTGAATCATCTTTATTATTAGCTTCTTGATTATCATCTTTTTCTTCTTTATCTACAATACTATCTTCACTAGAGCCTTTTAATACAAATTTATTTTCCTTAGTATCAAAAGCAATTCTAAATGCTAAAGTACTATCTGGTCTATAAACTTCAATTTCATTTTCTCTTACTTTAGATTCTACTTTTACAGTAGTTTCTATCATAGTTGCTCTTTCCCATTTATCATAAAGTACATATTTTACTTTATAAGTACCTACTTTATTAAAGTTATAGTATTTATGAGAATTTTCATTACTATTACGAGCATTATCTACAGTTCCTATAAGTTTATCATCTACATATATAAACATATAGTCAGTAGATATGTTTTCCTCTTCATCACTTATGTTTATTCCCTCTAATAAATCTATTGTACCTTTACTGACAGTCCTAACTTTTTTAACCCCTTCCATAACCGGAGCTTTGTTATATTTAGCTTCTAGCCCGGCATCACTTACTATAAATCTTGTATTATTCATATAATCAAATTTGTTAGTTTCATTCATATTATCTTCTGTTCTAGGAATATGACCAGTTACAGTACCAGTAATTTTAATACCCTTTAAATCACTTCTATATACTCTTATACTATCACCATCAGCATAATTTATATCATTAATAGTTGATAACTTTGGAGATGTACCTCTATCATTACCTGTTAAAGTAATTTTCTTCTTTATTCCTCCATCAGAATCCTTAATTTCAATTCTAAATGCTTCATCATCTAAATTTGTTTTTGATAATTTTTCATTGCTTTGATTAAATACTCTGTATTTTCTTGTAATACTATCAAATCCAATTTCAAATACTGGTGTTCTAGTATCATTTTCAGTATTCCCCCCTGGAGTAATTGTTTCAGATTCACTTTCTCCAGTACTTGTATTTCCTGCTCCCGAACTATCTGTACTAAGAATTTCTGATGCAGAAGGTTGTAAATTGTTATCCTCTATTTCATCTATAATTTTAGTACTTAACGATGTATTTTCACTCTCAGCAAATACTTTAAATACATTTTTATATAAATTAGGTCTTACTGTAACTTTTCTTTCTACAGTCGTAGTTTTTCCCCAACGGTCAGTTGCAGTATATACTAATACTTTTTCACCTAGATTACTTGTATCAAGGTTCCAATCTACCCCTGTATTACCATTATTAGTATTAGTAATTGTTCTAATCATACCATTCTCTTTAAGAGAAACTGATTTTGTTAAATTATTAGGATCATGATCATCAGTATATGTTACTCCATAACCAACATTAAATGTTTGACCTTTATATACATCTATATCTTCTACACCACTTATTTTAGGTGCTTCATTATATACAGACTCTAATCCTGTTTCTGTTAATCTAAATACAACATGATTCATATTATCTGGATCATTAACACCATCACTATAATCTTCTCTTTGCTTACTTATAGTACCTTTTATAATAGACCTTTCTGGTTGCTTATGCCATATGTATAAACAATCATTATATTCAAAATCTTGATTGTTCCAATTCTTGCTACCATTACCATTATTAGTGGTAGTGGTGCTCATTATTTTATCTCCATCTTCATTACCTGAAAACGTAGTTTGTCTTTTTATTCTTCCATCACTACCTATTAACACCATTTTATAAACAGTATCATTATGCCCATTTAAAATATTTGTATAAGTTGCTTCTACTACTTTAAACTTTCTTTGTGAAAAATCAATTTGAATTTTAAATGGAAATTTTTCTGGAGCAACTGGTCCAAATACAACTTTATTGCCATTTACTTTTTCTTCATCTGGATTAGTATATATAGATTTCAAACCACTTTTTGTTATTTCAAATTTTACATTAAGTAAATTTTCAGGATTTTGCACTCCATCAGTATAATCTTCTCTTTGATCATTTACACCACCTGTTATAGAAAACATATTAGGATGTCCATGATAAATTTCAAAATAATCTCCATATTCAAAATGATAGCTTTTTAATCTATCTAACTTATTACCTGAATTAGGATTTTCATTTACATTAAATGTTATTTCTTCAAATTTACTTTCACCATTTTTACCATATACTTTAATTCTTATATAATTAGGAACATCTCCACTACCAAATGCTGTTGTGTTCTTAGTAGTAACATTTAAACTGTTATCTATATGATTAAATCCAATTCTTATCTTTTCTTGCCTATTACTATCCTTAAATATAATTTCATTTTTATCAATACCATTTTTTATTATTAAACTTCTTTCAATGCTACTTTCTCTTCCCCAGCTATCTGCAACTGTTAATCTAACTGTGTTATTGCCTATTCTTAAGTTATTCTTTTGTTCCTCTAAGAAGTTTTTCTCCTCTGTTTTGTTTGAATTATCTTTGTCATTTGAAACATCATTTTTGCCATTACCTTGACCTGAATCCCCACTTCCACTTGAAGCCTCATCATTTATAATAGTTTCATCTCCACCATTTGAAGTTTGTCCTTTTTCTTCTATATTTTCTGAATTGAAAGAACTCCCATTTTCTGAGCCTTGATTACTTTCTGTTTCAGTACCTAAAGCTCCACTTATACTATCTGAAGTACTTCCATTACTATCAGGTTGTGTTCCTTCATTATTAGACTTTGGTGGAATAATACTAACTTTTATTTTAGATTTATCAATAATGTTATTATTTTCTGGATTATCTCTATCATCTTTTACTTCTATATTTTCAGTATAATCAATAGCATCACCAGCATATACAGTAAGTGTTTCATTGTTTAAAAAGTTTATTTTAGGCGCTTTATTATAAACAACATTTATACCATCTACTGTAAAATTAAATCTAACATTATCAATATAATCTTTATCTGTTGTTCCATTTGAATAATCAATTTCAACATTTCCCGATTCACCCAATTCATTGTTACCAGTCATATAACCTTTAATTTTTATTCTTTCTGGTTTATTACTCCATACAGAAACATAATATCCATCATAAATAGTAATATTGCTCAACTTCTTTTTAAATTCTTCTATATTTATTGTTTCAACTTCTGTTAACTCAACTTCTCCAACCTTTTCTTCATCAACATTAAATATAGCTAATTTAAATACAATTTCTTTTTGTGGCTCTTCAGTATTATCATTAGATGAATCATTTTTTTGTAGTGCATCACTGTTAACTTTATTTAACTCTTCATTTATAGTCTGTAGTTCTTGCTGACTTTTAGCTGAATTTAATTCATTTCCAGTTGGTGGTGATAATGGTTCATTAGGGTTATATTCTCCAACTGGAGGAACTTCTTCTTGCTCTTCATCTTCTTTCGGAGTAGTCTCCACTTTATTTTCATTTACCTCAAATATATTTGATATTGGGTTATACTTAAGAGAAAATAATTTTTTATTACCATCTATATTATAAAATTCAATATCATTCGATACCGATTTTGATATTACAGATACAGTTCTATTATATGTTGCACTTCTTCCCCATGAATCTGTAACAGTATACTTTAATATAAAGTTCCCAATTGTGCTAATTTCTTCATCTAAATCTTCAATATTTTCATTATCTACATTTGTAATTACTATTTTTTCATTTGAAATTGTCTTATCTATATCACTTGATACACTTACTCCTTTTAAGGCATAATCTTTTTCTATATTATCATTTTTATATACATATAAAATATCATTTAACCCATTAATTTCAGGGCCTTTATTATATATTTTTTCTAACCCTTCAGATTTTATTTCAAATCTAGTATTTTGCATTTTTTCTTGATTTTCAAAACCATTTAACAATATTCCATCTAAAGAACCTTCTTCTGAAGCACCATTTTTCAAAAATTGATCATTTGAAATTAAATTTGGCTTTTTAGATACAGATATACCATCTTTTGAATCATAAACCCATAAGGAAATATAATCAAATTCTTTATATGATAAATTGTTAATTTCGCTAACTTTATTGCCATCTATTAAATCTTTTTTAGTTAACTTTATAGTTTTAACATTATTGTTATTATTCTCAGTATTTTTAGAATTTATATTTTCTTTTTTTATAAGCTTAATTTCAAATACATCAATATCATTACTTAAACTACTAGGTATCTTACTTTTATCAACTTTATCAACTACAAGCTTTTTATTTATATCATCAAATCTAATCTTTAAAATAGATTCATTTGTTTCATTATTTTTAACATTGATATAATTATATTCTAAATCATTGTAAGGATATACAGTTACTTTTCTTTTTACTAATGAACTTCTTCCCCAACTATCTACAACTCTATATTCAACTTCTTTTTCACCAATAGTTGTAGTATCTAAATCTCCAATTATAACATTTGAAGCTAAACTATCATCATGATCATCCTTAACAGTTAAACCTTCCATTAGCTTGTCTCTAGTTAATTTACCATTTCTATTAACTTGTAGTTTAACATTATCTTCTACTGTAAATTCAGGCGCTTTATTATAAATATAAGTTAACTTATCAGCTTTTATTTCAAATCTTACATTTTTCATAAAATCTGTATTATCAATTCCATTTTCATAGTTTTCATAATTATCAGAGTCATTTTCAGTTGTATTGCTTGATTGACCTAAATTACCACTTTGAGTTAAATTACCTTCTCTAGAATTTTGTTCTGGATATTCTGCACCATTATTTTCTGAACTTCCACTTCCATTTGGAGCGTTTTCTGAAGTTTCTCCTGAATTCTCTTCTCCATTTGGTGTTTGTGGTAAATTTTCAGTTGACCCTTGCCCAGGTATACTAGGTGAAGGCTGTTGTACTGTTCCATTTAATTCTCCATCTCTATCTACCCCATGAATTACTATACTTTTAGGAGTACTTGACCATAATTCTATACGGTCACCAACATTATATTTATAACCATCAAACTTCTTTAATACAGTTTTTAAATTATCAGTACCTTTAATATTTAATGTTTTTTGTAATACTCCACCTTTTGTATAAACTTTCAGCTTAAATATAGATGATGATACCGATGAATCTATAGGAGAATCTTGTATATTATCTAAATTATCTACTAAAAATTTCTTTTCTACTGGATCAAATTTTATTTTAAATAAACTCTCTCCCTTGTTTCCTTCATTATTCCTTTTAAATTCTATATACTTAGTATCAAGTGGGTTACTTGATTTAACTGTTAATTTTCTTGTTTCAGTATTTGATCTTCCCCATTTATCTGTAGCAGTATAAGTTATAGTTTGATTTCCAACTTTTTTGACATCATAAGAGCTATAAGTTATAGAAACAGCTTTAGTCTCTAAATTATCATCATTAAATTTATCAAAATCATCTTTTATTTTATCTTTAATACCTTCTAATGGGTCGAACTCCTCACCTCTTGCAATTTCCTTAACATCTAAATTTTCAAATACAGGAGCATTATTAGTTACTTCTTTTAATCCATTCCCTTTAATTTGGAATCTTCTTTCAGAAATCGCTCTCTTATCCATTCCATTTGAATAATCTTTAGTTTGATCACTTTCAGTTAAATTACCTGATCCATTATTAGTTAAAACTTTTATTGGTCCTGCTATTTTAAGCTTAGGTATAAATGAAGATGAATTTGGATTATTTTCTGGAGAATTTGCATCACCAGTTCTCTCTTTAGTTTCTGCATGCCATATCCCTATGTAATCTCCTTCTTCATAAAGTTGATTGGCAATTTTATCCAACTTATCAGAATCACTTTTATCATTTCCTAATAAAGATACCGAAGCTTTTTCATTCATATCCTTATCATATAATACAAATTTAAAATACTCACTATCTCCAGTATTACTTAATTTTCTACCATCTTGATCAGCAATTTGAATTTGCTTTGCTGCAGTATCAAATCTTATTTTAAATCTTACATGTTGACCATTAAAATAAGGTGTACCTTCAACTGTTATTTCATTGGCAGCTAATCCAGTAGCAGTTTGACTTGTATTACTACTTGAACTTCCAGTACGTAAATTAATTTCTTCCCTAATAATTTTTGGCTCTTCTTGTTTTACTTCTTCTTGCTCCACTTTTTTAGGTGAAATCTTTCTCTTACCAGTTGCTTTTCTTCCCCAACTATCTTCAACAGTATAACTTACATCTAAAACTCCATCTTCAAGTTCTGTTATTAAAGGTACAATCTTAGAATTATCAATATCTCCATCATGATCATCCTTTATAGATATTCCAGTGAGAATATCATTCATAGGATTTTCTGATTCTTCAATATCTGTAAGTCCATTTATAACTGGTGCTTCATTATATACAGTTTTAAGGTGATCTTCTTCAACTTGGAATCTTACATTTCCAATGTAATCATAATTATCAATTCCATCAGAATAATCTTCCTTTTGCTTGTCCACATCACCTTGAATATTACCAGTAATCTTTAATACATCCTTACTATCAGTAGGTGTTATTTGTATAAAATCTCCTACTTCATAGTTTAAGCTTTTTAATGGCTCTAATTTTTCAGAATTTCCAGTATCCTTACCTTTAAGTTCTACTGAAAATTTTTCTTTTTGCTCTTTATCAAATATTTTTATAGTATACATTGTTTCTTCTGGAGTTTCTTCTGATATATTTTTTTCAGATTGTTCACTAACAGTGAATTTCTTTTCTTTTTCATCAAACCCAATAGAAAACAATAATTGATCAGTTTTATCTATATATGCATTAAATTTAGCTCTATCAAGTCCTAATTCTTCTTCCTTTAACTTGTTGTCTTGGATTGTCTCATTTTCATCAGAACTTGATTCTTCACTATTAGAATCACTTTTATCCTTATCAAC
>FR883363.1:7756-13546 GCA_000435835.1 Clostridium sp. CAG:221 | reverse complement strand
GAAGGAATTTCCCTAAGGGAAATTCCTTCATTAATTTTTAATTTTTAATTCTTAATTCTTAATTACCCTTGGTAGTTAAAGAATCCTCTTCCACTCTTTCTTCCAAGCCAACCAGCTCTAACATATTTTCTTAATATATTGCTTGCTCTATATTTTGTATCTCCTGTTTCTTTATATAATACATCCATAATAGCTAAGCATACATCAAGTCCAATTAAATCTCCTAGTGCTAAAGGTCCCATTGGATGATTTGCACCATATTTCATAGCTGTATCTATATCTTCTGCTGAAGCAATTCCTTCTTGAAGGATAAATGATGCTTCATTGATCATTGGAATAAGTATTCTATTAACAACAAATCCTGGAGCTTCTGCAACTTCTACTGGATTCTTTCCTATAGCTTCTGATAATTCTTTTACAGTGTTAAAAGTATCATCTGATGTAGCTATTCCTCTAATAACTTCAACAAGCTTCATTACTGGAGCTGGATTAAAGAAGTGCATTCCTATAACCTTATCTGGTCTCTTAGTAGCTGAAGCCACTTCAGTTATTGATAAAGAAGATGTATTTGAAGCTAGTATTGTGCTTTCTTTACAAATACCATCTAGTTCTGCAAATATAGATTTTTTAATTTCCATATTTTCTATTGCTGCTTCTACAACTAAATCACAATCTGCAGCTAAGTTCATATCAGTTGTTCCTGATATTCTTGAAAGAACTGCTTCCTTTGTAGCTTCGTCCATTTTTCCTTTAGCTACTAATTTACTTAAATTTTTATTGATTCCAGCTAATCCTCTTTCAACGAATTCATCTTTTATATCTCTTACAATAACTTCATAACCTTTTTGAGCAAAAGCTTGAACTATTCCTGCTCCCATAGTTCCAGCACCTAAAACAAAAATCTTTTCCATAAAACTATACCTCCTAATTCTCTTGAATTTCTTTTAATTGAGTAATCATTTCTGGTATTACCTTATTTAAATCTCCAACTATTCCATAATCAGCTACTTTCATAATTGGAGCTGTTTCATCTTTATTAATTGCTATAATCATATCTGAATCTTGCATACCAGCAACGTGTTGAATAGCTCCTGAAATACCACATGCTACATATATTGTAGGTTTAACAGTCTTACCTGTTTGTCCAACTTGATATGCTGCATCTATCCATCCTTTTTCAACAGCTGCTCTAGATCCTGCTACAACACCGCCTAAAGCATGCGCTAACTGTCTTAATAATTCAAAATTCTCTTCAGAACCTACTCCTCTTCCACCTGAAACTATTACCTTAGCTTCTCCAATATCAATTATTTCTTTATTAGCTTTAACTATTTCTAAAACTTGAGTTCTTATATCTGAAGGTTCTATTTGAACTTTAACATTTTCCACAACGAACTCAGTATTCTTTTCAGTAGATTTAGTAAAAACCCCTGGTCTTACAGTGGCCATTTGAGGTCTGTGATCTGGACATGCAATTGTAGCCATTAAGTTACCACCAAAAGCTGGTCTAGTAGCTAATAAAGCACCATCGCTAACTTCTACAGCTAATGAAGTACAGTCAGCAGTTAACCCTGTTGATAATCTTGCAGCTACTCTTGGACCTAAATCTCTTCCGATAAATGTAGCTCCAATGAATATAATTCCTGGCTTTCTTTCATTTGCTAAATCACAAATTACTTTTGTATAGCCATCAGTTGTATAATGTTCTAATTCTGGACTTTCAGCCACAAGCACTTCATCTGCACCATGTTCTCCTAAAATAGGTGCTAAACCTTCTACATTATTTCCTAATAAGATTGCTGTAAGCTTAACTCCTAATTCATTTGCAAGTCTCTTTCCTTCTCCTAATAACTCTAAAGAAACTTTTTGTAATTTACCTTCTCTTTGCTCAGCAAAAACCCAAATACCTTTATAATCTGCTATATTCATTTTCAATTCCTCCCTTAAGCAATCCTAGATATAATGCTTTTCCTTTAATTTACCTAAAACATATGAAACTGCTTCTGGTGCACTTTCCTTTACCACTTCTCCAGCACCTTTAGCTTCTTTAGTCATAGATTTCTTAACTTTAGTTGGAGATCCCTTTAATCCTATTTGTGATGCATCAACATCAAGATCATTTGCTGTAAATACAGTTATTTCTTTATCCTTAGTAGCAAATATCTTTCCAACATTCATATATCTAGGATGGTTTAATTCTGCTATAGCAGTTAAAAGTACTGGAGTTTGAACCTTAATCATTTCATATCCATCTTCTAATGCTCTATTTACTAATAATCCATCACTTTCTACTTCAACATTTTGTACATATGTTACTTGAGGTATTCCTAAATGCTCAGCAATTTCTGGTCCAACTTGTGCTGTATCACCATCAATAGCTTGTCTACCTCCAAAGATAATATCATAGTCTAAGTTTCTTATGGCTGAAGCTATTGTTCTTGAAGTAGCTAATGTATCAGCTCCACCAAAAGCTCTATCTGTAATTAATATTGCATCATCTGCCCCCATACATAAAGCTTCTCTTAAAGCATCTTTTGCTTGAGGAGGTCCCATACTTATTACTGTAACCTTTCCTCCATGCTTTTCCTTTAAGCATAATGCTGCTTCCAATGCATGCTTATCCTCTGGATTAATTATTGAAGGAACACCATCTCTAATTAATGTTCCTGTTTTTTGATCTATCTTAACAACAGTTGTATCTGGAACTTGTTTTAAACAAACTACTATATTCATTATTTTAAGCCTCCCTTAATTACTTTAATAAGCTTCCTGAAATGACCATCTTTTGAACTTCAGAAGTTCCTTCATAAATTTCAGTGATCTTAGCATCTCTCATCATTCTTTCAACTGGATATTCCTTAGTATATCCATATCCACCAAACAATTGAACAGCCTTAGTTGTAACATCCATAGCTAATTCTGCTGCATATAATTTTGCTCTAGCAGCATCTATTGAATATGGCTGTTTATTTTCTTTTAACCATGCAGCTTTATATACTAAGAATCTAGCAGCTTCAATTTTTGTGCTCATTTCAGCAACCATCCATTGTAATCCTTGGAATGCTGCTATAGGTCGACCAAATTGTTTTCTTTCTTTCATATATTTGATAGCTTCATCTAAAGCGCCTTCTGCAATTCCTAATGCTTGAGCAGCTATACCAATTCTTCCTCCATCAAGAGTTTTCATTGCTATACCAAAGCCTTTTCCTTCTCTACCAATTAAATTTTCCTTTGGAACTACACAGTTTTCAAATATAAGCTCTGTAGTAGAAGATGCTCTTATACCAAGCTTGTCCTCTTTCTTTCCTATTGAGAATCCTAGGAAGCCTTTTTCAACAATAAATGCTGATATTCCCTTAGTACCCTTTGATTTATCAGTCATGGCAAATACGATAAATGTATCAGCTACGCCCCCATTAGTGATAAATATCTTAGAACCATTTAATATATAGTTATCTCCATCTAATACTGCTGTAGTTTGTTGTCCTGCTGCATCTGTACCTGCTCCTGGTTCAGTAAGTCCAAATGCACCAATCTTATTTCCTGTACATAAGTCTCTTAAATATTTTTCTTTTTGTTCAGGAGTACCATTTTCATTTATTAATGAAGCACAAAGTGATGTATGTGCTGAAAGAATAACTCCTGTAGTAGCACAAACTTTTGATAGCTCTTCCACTGCTAGGATATAAGATAATACATCACCACCAGCTCCACCAAATTCAGTAGGGAAAGGAATTCCCATCATTCCTAACTCTCCCATTTTCTTAACGTTTTCCATTGGAAATCTTTCTGTTACATCTATTTCAGCAGCTATTGGTTTAACTTCATTAACTGCAAAATCTCTAACCATTTGCCTAACTAATTCTTGCTCCTTAGTCAATGTAAAATTCATACTTTTACCTCCCATAAATTGCCCTTATACATACTTAAACACATTTATTTAAAACAAATTATTATTTATTTTGGAAATTCTTTTCTCTTCTTTCTAGAAATGCACTCATTCCTTCTTTTTGATCTAAAGAATCAAAGCAGCTTCCGAAATCCCCTGCCTCTATTTCTATAGCCTTATCTATATCCACTTGCATACCTCTATTTATGGCATCCTTACATGTCTTAACAGCTATTGGTGCATTTGAACATATAGCTTTTGCCATAGCTCTTGCTTCATCCATTAATTTATCTAAAGGCACAACTTTATTTACTAATCCTATAGATAACGCTTCATCAGCTTTTACTATTGCACATGTATAAATTAATTCCTTTGCCTTTCCTTCTCCAACAAGTCTTGGAAGCCTTTGAGTTCCACCAAATCCAGGAGTTATACCAAGCCCTGCTTCAGGTTGAGCAAACTTAGCCTTTTCAGAGGCAATTCTTATATCACATGCCATTGCAAGTTCACAGCCTCCTCCTAGAGCAAATCCTGAAATTGCTGCAATAACTGGTTTATCTAAATTTTCAAGTCTTCTAAATACTTTATTACCTAGTAAACCAAATTCCTTTCCACCCTTTGAATCAAGATTTTTCATTTCTGCAATATCAGCACCAGCAACAAAAGATTTTTCACCTGAACCTGTTAAAATTACACAATAAATATTGTTATCATTTTCCAAATCCTCTATTACAGCATTTAACTCTTTTAAAGTTTCAGAATTTAAAGCATTTAATGCTTTAGGTCTGTTTATTGTTACAGTAGCAATATTACCCTCTTTTTCTAAAAGAACATTATTAAATTCCATATTTGCCTCCCTATATATAAATCCCAGATATTGTTTGTTAATTATATAACAAATATCAACAAAAAAATTTACCTCTTTACAAGGTTAATCTTAATATAAATCTTAATTACACTCTAATTATAATAACTATTTTTTACATTTGCAACAATATTTTGTAATTTTACTTTTATTTTACAATTATTAGCGCATAAAAAAAGAGCTCTATTACTAGCGCTCTTTTTTATGTGCTTTTCTTATTTATTCATTTGGTAAACTAAAGTTAATAAACTTTCAGATAAATGAACATTTTCTACCTTAACAGTCTCTGGCACATGAAGATCTATTGGTGCAAAGTTCCATATCCCTCTAACTCCACCATTTACTAAAACATCACATACCTTTTGTGCATTTATTCTAGGAACACAAAGTATTCCCATATCTATATGATTTTCTTCTAAATATCCTTTAAGTTCATCAATATCTTTTATTTCAACATCTCTTATTCTCATGCCTACAAGTTTTGGATTTGCATCAAATATTGCTGTTATTCCAAGACCTATATCAGTAAATCTACTATAATTCGCTATCGCTTGACCTATATTTCCAGCTCCAATAAGTACTGCATTATATTCTTTTCCTACACCTAAAATAGCTCCAATTTGATTATGTAGTTCTTTTACATTATATCCATAACCTTGTTGTCCAAAGTCTCCAAAGTTATTTAAATCCTGTCTTATTTGAGAAGCAGTAAAACCTATTTTTTCACCTAATTCTTTGGAAGATATTCTATCAACATCATTTTTGACAAGTTCTCCTAAATATCTATAGTACTTTGGCATTCTTTTTATAACTGCCATAGAAACATTTTTCTTCTTTTCCATAGTATATTCTCTCACTTTCTTATATTTTGCTTAACATTATGACAATTTAATTACCA
This sequence comes from Clostridium sp. CAG:221, assembly GCA_000435835.1. Lineage (GTDB taxonomy): Bacteria > Bacillota > Clostridia > Clostridiales > Clostridiaceae > Clostridium. The sequence goes on along the minus strand of FR883363.1, from coordinate 7,894 downwards.
TAAAAAAATATATATCCTATTACCCCATATTGTTTATAATTTTAAACACTTTGATAATATAATAACATACTTTTTTTTCTAAATCTATATTCCATCACGGATTTTCTAAATATAACCAATAATACAACTCATTATTTC
>FR883363.1:0-7674 GCA_000435835.1 Clostridium sp. CAG:221 | reverse complement strand
ATAAAAATAAAGACTTATGTATAACGTAGCAGATCCGTTATACATAAGTCTCCCTAGATAAATATAAAGCCAAATGCCTAAACAAACGGCTCTATATTAAGATACAAAGTAATTTTGTATGCATCCCTATGCCTAAAATGTTCTCGACTTTTTTTATTATAGTTAAGCATATGATTTTTGTCAATATTTATCGAAAACATCTAGTAGAGTTAATTATGGCAATTATGGTTACTCCTACATCTGCAAATACAGCTGTCCACATATTTGCTATTCCAAATGTTCCAAGTACCATGACTATTACCTTTACTCCTAGTGCAAAGATTATATTTTGCCATAGTATTTTATTAGTTTTCTTTGATACATTTATTGCATCTACTAAAGCATTTATGTCATCTTTCATTAAAACTACATCTGCTGCTTCAATGGCTGCATCTGATCCAATGCCTCCCATGGCAATACCTATATCTGCTCTGGCTAATACTGGTGCATCATTTACTCCATCACCTACAAAGGCAAGTCTACCATTCTTATTAGATGCTTTTAAAAGTTTTTCAACTTCCTTAACTTTTCCTAATGGCAGTAATTCTGAGTGAACTTCATCAATATTAACCTTTTCTCCAACCTTTTCTGCTGTCTTTTTATTATCACCTGTAAGCATTACTGTCTTTTTAACTCCAGCTGCTTTTAAATTTATTAAAGCTTCAGCTGCATTTTCCTTAATTTTATCTGATATTACTATACTACCTTTAAATTCTCCATTTATTGCACAATATACCACTGTTCCTATAGAGTCTACTTCATTATATGAAATGTTAAATTGATTCATTAATTTTGCATTACCTATAAGAATCTCTTCATTATTTATTACAGCTTTTATTCCATGCCCTGCTATTTCTTCATATTCTTCTATAACTTCTTTATCTATTTCTTTGCCATATTCTTTTATAATAGAAATAGCTATTGGATGATTGGAAAAGCTTTCAGCCATAGCAGCTACTTCTATTAGTTTTTCCTTTTGGATATTATTTGTATTTATTTCTGTAACGGTAAATACCCCTTCTGTTAAAGTACCAGTCTTATCAAATACAACAGTTTCTAAATCTTTCAATAATTCTAAATAGTTACTTCCCTTAACTAGTACACCTTTTTTAGAAGCACCACCTATACCTGCAAAGAACCCTAAAGGAACTGATACAACTAAGGCACAGGGACAAGATACAACTAAAAATACTAATGCTCTATAAAGCCAAGTTGAAAATAACGCATCCTTTATAAATATTGATGGTACTACAGCTATTAATATTGCTAAAGCTACAACTATAGGTGTATATACTTTTGCAAATTTAGTTATAAATTTTTCTGTATTGGCTTTTTTATTTGCTGCATTTTCTACCATTTCTAATATTCTTGAAACTGTAGATTCACCAAATTTTTTAGTTACTTTAACCTTTAATACACCATTGGTATTTATTCCACCTGATAATATTTCATCATTAACTGCAATTTTTCTAGGAACTGACTCTCCTGTAAGTGCAGAAGTATCAACAAAACTTTCTCCTTCAACAACAATGCCATCTAAAGGAATTTTTTCTCCTGGTTTAACTAAAATTATATCTTCAACTTTCACTGTTTCAGGCGATACTTTTTTTTCTTTTCCATCTATAATAATATTTGCATAATCAGCTCTTATATCCATAAGTGATGATATTGAACTTCTTGATTTATTTACAGCATATCCTTGAATAGTCTCTCCTATTTCATAAAACAGCATTACTGCAACAGCTTCTGGATATTCACTTATAGAAAATGCTCCTATAGTTGCCACTGTCATTAAAAAGTTTTCATCAAATAATTGTCCTCTTGCTATATTTTTAATAGCTGTAAGAACAACTTTTCCACCTATTAATAAATAACTAGCTACAAATAATATTAATGCTAAAGCTCCTTTAAAATCACCAATTACAGCAATTAAATATAATATTGTACCAATTATAAGGGTTGGTTTTACTTCAAATTTTGCCCTTTGTACATTTGTTTTTCCAGAGACCTTTTTTTCTACTTTAACATGAGGTTCTAATGCTTCAACTATCTTTTTAATTTCATTTATGGCATGCTCTTCCTTAACTTTTCTTTCTAGCTTTACATTTAATGTTGTAGTTGTAAAATTTAAATTACTTTCTTTTACTCCTTCCATCTTGCCAACTTTTTCTTCAATCTTCCTTGCACAATTAGCACAATTTAATCCTTCTAAAGTCAATTGCAATTCTTCTTTGTTTTCCATAACCATCCTCCCTTTTATTCGCTTATATGATTTAATCCTGCATCATATATGTGTTTTATATGCTCATCGTCTAATGAATAATAAACCACTTTTCCTTCTCTTCTAAACTTAACTAATCTAGCTGACTTTAAAACTCTAAGTTGATGAGAAATAGCTGATTGAGTCATATTTAAAAGACAAGATAAATCACATACACACATTTCTGATTCAAATAGTGCACATATTATCTTAATCCTTGTTGTATCTCCAAAAACTTTAAAAAGCTCTGCTAAATCATATAGTGTTTCTTCTGCTGGTAATTGATCTTTAACTCTTACTACAATATCTTCATGAATTATATTTCCATTACAACTTTCAATTTTTCTTTCATTATTTTCCATCACTACACCCCTTATCATATGAATAATTGTTCATATGTTTATATTTATATATTATGCTTATTTCCTTTTATTGTCAAGAAATTTGTATATCTTTTATAAAAAATTGTTTGTAATAGTATGCCCTTTTCAATAATAATTTAAAGAATTACTGTCATTATATTAATAAAGAAGCCCATGAACTTCTGGGCTTCTTTATTACTTATTTAGAACTATTTTTTATAAGAAACTATTATTTTTAATAATTGTATAATTACTGTAGGCATAATTGCACAAAATATTAATAACAAATACTGATTACCACTTAATGACACAACATTAAAAACTATCTTTAAAGGCGGTATAAATAAAACTGTACTTAATAAAAGTACTCCTACCAAAAATGCACATATACTATATATATTTGTAGTAATTCCTAATTTAAAAATAGATTGATTTCCTCTACAATTAAATCCATGAAACAATCTAGCAAGACATAATGTTGAAAATGCCATGGTAGATGCTGCTTTAGGATTTAAATTAGGATTTCCACCATAAAAAGATATTATGGTAAAAATAGATATTATAATACCTTCAAATGCTACTATCTTTAATAATTCTTTATTTAAAATACTTTCATTTCTACCTCTCGGTTTTTCCTTTAATAAATTACCATTACTTTTTTCCATTCCAATGGCTATGGCTGGCATGCTATCAGTTAATAAATTTATGAATAATAGGTGTACTGCTGCAAATGGCATAGGAAGATTAATTATTGCACAATAAAGAACAGCTATTATTGCTGAAAGATTACCTGATAATAAAAACTTTATGGAATTCTTAATATTGTTATATATATTTCTACCATTTTCAACAGCCTTAACTATAGTTGAAAAATTATCATCTGTTAGTATTACAGAAGCTGCATCCTTAGATACCTCAGTTCCTGTTATTCCCATGGCCACTCCAATATCAGCCTGCTTTAATGCTGGAGCATCATTAACTCCATCACCTGTCATAGCTACAATTTCTCCTGATGACTGCCATGCTCTAACAATTCTAATTTTATGTTCCGGAGAAACTCTAGCATAAACAGATATATTTTTCACTTTTTCTTTTAATTGTTCATCATTTAATTTATCAATTTCAAGTCCTTCAACAGCTATATCATCTTTTCCCATTATACCAATTTCCCTAGCAATAGCCGCTGCCGTAACCTTATGATCACCTGTAATCATAACTGGCTTAATTCCCGCCATTATACATTTATGAACAGCATCTTTACTTTCTACTCTTGGAGGATCTATCATAGAAATAAGGCCCGTAAATACATAATCATTTTCATCTTCCTTTGTTATTTCTTCTTTATCTTGCAATTCTTTATAAGCAAAAGCTAAAATTCTAAGCCCCTGTTCTGATAACTGCTTATTTACACTTATTATTTCCTTTCTTTCTTCATCATTTAACTTTCTTATGCCATGAGAATCAGCCACATAATTAACTTTATTAATTAATACATCTAATGCACCTTTAGTAAATAATACTTGCTTATTATTTACAATATTTACTGTACTCATTAGTTTTCTATCTGAATCAAAAGGTATTTCAGAAATTCGCTGATATTTTTCACGTATAACCAGTTCATCTAAATGAAGTTCTTCCCCTAAATTTACTAATGCAACTTCTGTAGGGTCACCTATTTCTTTACCTTCTACCGTTACGGAATCATTACAAAGAAGTGCATTATTAATTAAGAATCTATGTGCTAAATTATCTTTTTTAAGTTCTCGTCCTTCAATAAGCTTATTATCTACATAAACCTTTTGTACAGTCATCTTATTTTGTGTAAGTGTCCCCGTCTTATCTGAACATATTACTGAAACTGCTCCTAAGCCTTCAACTGCCTTTAAATCCTTGATTATGGCATTTTCTTTTGCCATTTTTTCTGTTCCTAAAGCAAGTACAATTGTTACTATGGAGCTTAATGCTTCTGGAATTGCTGCTACAGCCAGTGCCACAGCAAACATTAATGCATTTAATATACTTTCATCTCTATATATTTCTAATACAAATACTATAATACATATGGTAATTATTATTATAGCTAACTTTCCACTAAATTTATCTAAAGTCTTTTGTAATGGTGTTTCTTTTGCCTGAGTATTTTCCATTAAATTTGCTATCTTCCCTAATTCAGAATTCATTCCAGTGGAAGTTACCACAGCTATTGCTCGTCCATAAGTTACTAAGGTTCCGCCAAAAACCATATTTTTTCGATCACTTAAAGGTATTTCATCGTCACTAAGTACTTCTGCATTTTTTTCAACAGCTAAAGATTCTCCTGTAAGTGAGCTTTCATTTACCTGCAATGAATGATTTTCTATTATTCTTCCATCTGCTGCAATAAGGTCTCCTGCCTCTAAAAATAAAATATCACCTGGTACAATATCTTTCGATAATATCTCCTGCTTGATTCCATCTCTTATTACCTTACATTTAGCTGCTGTAAGTGACTTTAGTGCTTCTAATGATTGCTCTGCCTTAAAATATTGAACAGTACCGAGAATTGCATTTAAAAGTATTACTATGAAAATGACTAAAGTACTTTCAACATTATCGGTAATTATAGATATAATTCCAGCAACTATTAATATGCCTACCAATAAATCCTTAAATTGATTAAAGAATACTTTTAAAATGCCTTTTCTCTTTTTTTCCTTTAAAGCATTATTACCAAAGCTTTCCTTCCTCTTTTTTACTTCATTATCTGATAAACCCTTTTCTGTAGTTTTAAATTCTTTTAAGATAGTTTGGCTATCCTTACCATATAATTTTTCCATATAACTCCTCCTAATATTTATTAAATAATATTTTTAAATAAATAAAAAAGACCTTTAATATAATTCTTATTTTTTAAGAATTATATTAAAAGTCTCGTTACCATTAGGTGGCTTATAGCACCAGGCAATGCCGGGATTGTTGATGCTATAATTTAAACTACTCCCTTTTAAAATCATAAATATTTTGTGCTTATGTTATTTTTAAAATTATATGTGTATCATTACTATATTATTCTAAAACTATTTCAGGAATTTCAGTTATAGCTGTTTCTATATCCTTATTTCTTACCTTAAATGTATTAATATAATTGACTTCATAATTTCCTCTAATGGTATTTTTTATAAAGGTAACAGGATTTTCATATCCTTTATCATTAGAAACAATATAAAATTCACATCCACTTAAGGGATACCTAGATATCATAACTCCTAAAAAGGCTATAAGGCATTTCCCCATATCATTATCTTCATCAACTACACATTCTTCAAACCAATACTTTATTTGCTTTTCCTTTAGTTTATTCATTAAATATCCATCTATCTTATGGGCATTTGGAGATATAAAAAAATGTACTTCATCTCCTTTTCTAGCATTATACAGCTCTATAAAAGCATCATTAAACTCATTTTCACAATCCACTAAAAAAATCTTACTCATTAATTCACTTCCCTCAATTCTACACTTTTATGATTTTATTTTTCTTAATATTATTAATCTTAATTATAATCCCTCATAAATCTTCCATACATCATAGTTATCTTCACCTCTATATTGTGTATATATAAGACCTTTTTCTTTTGGATTACTATATACTGTTAAACTCTGAATAAAAGAATAACTATCTTTAATATTGCTTTTTACTAAATTTTCACTACCACCATAACTACTTATTCTTCCTGACTTTTCAAAGCCTTCTGGTAAAGTTTTTACTGAACTATCAAAATAATAAACATTATCATTTACATCCACATATGGTAGTATTATGCCCTCATCATTTAATGCTACTTTATAGGAACTATCTTTACCTAAATAAAACTTCGTTCCTTTAGAATCCTTCATAACTACTGAACCTGATGGCAAATATTTTTCTACAGTGGCTCCCTTTTCAACATATTCATCAACATTATATTTATTTTTAATATTATCTTCATTTACTTCAGTATTTCCACAGGAAACAAAAGACATTGCTGATATTCCTATAACTGCTGCTAATATAACCTTTTTCATTATTTCTCCTCCATTTACCTCTTACTTATATGTATATAATACCATATTTCTATATTTTTTACATATATTTCCTAGATTTTTACTTATTATTTCTATATTGAATACTTAAATAGATTTTGATATAATTCATTAACGTAGGGAATGAAGTTCTCCCTTGATTAATATCAAAACTGCGTAATAGCTGATGACTTCTACAACTTTTTTTGTTGTGGAATTCATTAGCTTTTTTTATTATTTTAAACTGGAGGTTTCTTATGTTAACTAAAATTATACTAATTATTTTAAGCTTAATTTTAATAGGATTCTTAGCTAATCTTAGCGGAAAGCTAGCTGAAAAATTAAAATTACCTTCTCTTATAGGCATGATTCTTATTGGAATGATTATAGGTCCTTCTTTTCTTAATCTTGTGCCAAAAGCAACTTTAAATATAGCTCCTACATTAAAGGATATTGCCTTAGTTACTGTACTTTTCATTGGCGGACTTGGCATAAGCTTAAAGCAAATGAAGCAAATTGGACGCCCTGCAATATTATTAAGTGTTGTTCCTGCCACATTAGAAGGATTGACCATTGCTTTTTTATCAACAATATTTTTAAACTTTACCTTTGTACAAGGTGCCATACTAGGATTTATTATTGCCGCTGTAAGTCCAGCTGTTTTAGTTCCTTCCATGGTAGATTTGATAAATAGAAAGATAGGTCAAGATAAAGCTATTCCGCAAATGATTTTAGTTGGAGCCTCTGCTGATGACACTGTAGCCATAACACTATTTACTACTTTTATCAGTATTTATTTTGCAGGTATAAATGGTGAATCTGTTTCTATTATTGATGAACTTATTTCTATTCCTTTTACTATTATTATCAGCATTTTTATTGGTTGGATTTTATCATTAGCCACTAAAGCCTTATTAAAAAATATTAATTCACAAAATATAAGAGTATTATCCACATTTTCTCTTTGTCTTT
>FR883362.1:29305-32906 GCA_000435835.1 Clostridium sp. CAG:221 | reverse complement strand
AAGTAAAACCTGAAGTAAAACCTGAAGTAAAACCTGAAACTCCAGAAGAGAAGCCAGGAACTCCAGAAGAGAAGCCTGATACATCAGATAAAAAAGAAATACCAGTTAGTGTAGAATCTTCAGAAAAAAATAATAAGGAAGATGATAAATCAATACCTAAAACAGGAGGAGTTAATTCTCTTGGAATAATAGGACTTGGATCTACTATTTTAACTTTAGGTGGATTATTAACATTCAAAAAGAAGAGGAAAAAATAAATAAAATCATTTATAAATTGATTAAGTAAAGATAGTTTTGCTGATTATATAAATTAGCAAAACTATCTTTTTGTAATTTATAATAAAGAAAAAAAGATAGTTTTCGATAAATATTTTAGAAGAGATTTTAATTATTAATATAGTATAAAGGAGGAAATAATTCTATGAATAAAAAAATTAATAGAATTATTATAGGGATATTTTTATTTTTAGGTGCTTTATATATTGGTGGTTCATTAAGCCAGTATGCAGTTGGAGATAGAAGTAAAGAATTTTTATTATTAATTACTGGGAGTATAATAATAACAAATTTAGTAGTTATTATAGAATATAAGAGAAATAAATTGAGTAAAACTATTCCGTGGATATATTCAATTATATATTGTATTATATACTCAATAACATTATTAACAACCAAAACTGTAGTAACATATGTAATTGCATTTGTTTATATAATATCTATAATTTTATGTAAAAATGTAAAATTAATAAGATTTATGTGTACATGGTGTTCTATTACAATAGCAATATATGTATATATGTTAATTTCGCAAGGAAATACCAGTGAGTCTATTATAGTAATTGCAAGTGTTATTGGGTTTATACCTGTAAGTTTATTTGTAACAAGCAGTTTAAAAACTTCTGAGGAAATTACAGCAAAAACATTAGAGGAAATAAGTAATAAAAATTTACAACAACAACAATTAATAGATGATATGAAAAAAATAGTTGAAATATTATCAGAAAATTTTATATCACTAAATGAAATTATGAATGATTTTAATAATAGCAATGTAGAATTAAATAAATCATTTTTAGAAATAAAATCAAGTTCATCAAAAACTGTATTGGAAATAGAAGAGGAAAGTTCTTTAATAGAAGATATTAAAAATAAAATTGAAGATGCAACTAAAGCAAGTGAAAATGTAGAAGATTATTCAACGGATGCAGATAATGCTATTAATACAGGAATACAAAAGGTTAAAACATTACTAGAAACAAGTAAATTTGTTAATGAGAAAAACAATTTAGTAAATGAATCTATGAAAAATTTAGAAAATAAATTTTCTAATATAGCAAATATAACAGAAATTATATCTAGTATAGCAGAGCAAACCAATCTTTTATCTTTAAATGCATCAATAGAAGCTGCTAGAGTAGGAGAAGTAGGAAAAGGGTTTTCAGTTGTAGCAACAGAAATTAAGAAATTAGCAGAAGAAAGTAAGACTAATGCAGAAAATATAGAGCGTATCTTAGCAGAATTAAAGAATGAAACTCAGGTATCAGTTATGCAAGTTGAAAATTTATTAAAAGAAAGTATAAAACAACAAGAGTTGGTTTATGACACAAATGATGCATTTAACAAAATTCAAGATAATATGAATACTGTTAAAGGTGAAATAAATGTAGTAACCAATATGATGAGATTGGTATTAAATAATAGTGAAAAAGTATGTGATAGTATTTCAAATGTTTCTATATTATCAAAAGAAACTATGGATAATTCAGAGTATACTGCTTCAATATCTAATAAAAATTCAGAAAAGTTAGAAGAAGTTAAAGAAATTTTTATGTCTCTAGAAAAGACTGTTAATGAAATAGAAAAATATATTTAGAATTAATAAAAGAAGCTTCCAATAAGTAATTATAGGGAGTTTCTTTTTTAAATTTAAATAAGGTTATGGTACTTAAGAGTATTGAAAATCTCATCTTTATCAAAAATAATTTAATTTTTGCAATTAAAGAGTCAATAGATAATATAATGAATAAATAGCAATAACAATGGAGGAACATATGGTACAACTAATGTTATGTTGTGGTTTGATACTTCTTATATGTATTACTTCTAGTAAGGTTTTATACAAGTTTGGAGTGCCTCTTCTTTTGATTTTTATATTTTTAGGCATGATATTTGGAATAATAGGAATTGACTTTAGTGACTTTCAACTAACTGGAGAAATTGCATCAATAGCTTTAGTTTTTATAATGTTTTATGGTGGTTTTGGAACTAATTGGAGTATGGCTAGACCAAAGGCAGTACCTTCTATTTTAATGTCTACTTTAGGAACTATCATAACTTTTTTTATTACAGGATTGTTTGTATATTTAATATTTAAAATATCTTTATTAGAATCTTTACTTATAGGTGCAGTGGTGAGTTCCACCGATGCAGCATCAGTTTTTACTATACTTAGATCACAAAAATTAAATTTGGAAGGTTCTTTAGCATCGCTTTTGGAAGTAGAAAGTGGTAGTAATGATCCAGTAGCTTATATGTTAACTTTGATTATTCTTACTATAATGGGGAACGGTACAGTAATACAGCTTATACCAATGATAGTAAGTCAGATAGTTTTTGGAATTATTGTAGGAGCTGTGATAGCAATAGCTTCTATATATTTAATTAGGCATGCAAATTTTGAAATAGAAAGCTTTTACATTATTTTTATCATAGCTATAGCTATAATTTCATATTCATTGAGTGAATGGATGGGAGGGAATGGATATTTAAGTGTTTACATCAGTGGAATAATTATTGGTAATAGTAAGATACCTCATAAGAAGACTTTGGTACACTTTTTAGATGGTGTATCTTGGATTATGCAAATAATATTATTTTTTATTTTAGGACTTTTATCAAGTCCCATAGAACTACCTAAAGTAATAGGAAAGTCAGTGGTGATTTCTCTTGTTATAATTTTTATAGCAAGGCCAATATCAGTTTTTTTAGTGCTTAGAAGGTTTGAGTTTAATACTAGGGAAAAGCTATTTATATCATGGGTAGGTCTTAGAGGTGCAGCATCTATAGTTTTTTCCATATTTGCTTTAAATTATGAGGTTAATATAAATAATGATATATATCATATTATATTTTTTATTGCTTTGATGTCTGTTGGAGTTCAAGGAACTTTGATACCTATAATAGCAAGGCGTTTAGAGCTTTTAGACAATAACAGACCTGTATTAAAGACATTTAATGATTATGTAGAAGAGAAAAATACAAAGGTTATGGAAGTGAAAATAGAAGGAAGCTGTAGACTTATTAATAAGAGTATAATGGATGCTAATATTCCAGAAGAAATACTTATAGCTATGATAAAAAGAGAAGGTGAAATAATTATTCCCAAAGGAGCATCTATAATAAAGGAAGGAGATATATTAGTAGTGGTTGGTAATTGTTTAGAAGATGATTTATATAAAGTTATAAAAAAATAAATTAAAAGATAAAACAAAAAAAGAAGTTCAATTTTGAACTTCTTTTTGGTGCTGAAGACCGGAATCGAACCGGTACGGTATCGCTACCGCAGGATTTTAAGTCCTGTGCGTCTGCCTGTTCCGCCACT
>FR883362.1:0-29276 GCA_000435835.1 Clostridium sp. CAG:221 | reverse complement strand
CCTGTTCCGCCACTTCAGCAGGAACAATGTTAGTATAATATAAAAAAAATAGGTAGTCAACACTTTTTTACAAAATAATTATAAAATTATGAAAAATTATTCATGGTATAAGTTTATATTATAATTTAATATGATAAAATTAATAAATAAAGCAATTAAGTAAAAGGGTGGTGACGAAGACTATGAATATTATTTTTGAAGTTTTAAATAAATATTATGGATATACTTCATTTAAAGAAGGTCAGTATGAAATAATAATCAATATATTAAAGGGCAGAGATAGTTTTTGCATATTGCCTACTGGTGGAGGAAAATCAATTTGTTATCAGATACCTGCAATGATATTTAAAGGAATAACAATAGTAATATCACCGTTGATATCTTTAATGAAGGATCAAGTAGATAGTTTAAATGAAAATGGTATTGCAGCAGAGTATATTAATAGTACTCAAAGCTTAAATGATATAGATCACATAATGAAAAAATGTTATGAAGGAAAAATTAAATTATTATACATAGCACCAGAAAGATTGGAAAATGAATTTTTTAAAAGAAAATTAAGAAAGCTAAACATAAGTCAAATAGCCATAGATGAAGCCCATTGTGTATCAATGTGGGGACATGACTTTAGAAAAAGTTACAGAGAAATAGCACCATTTATTAATGAGTTTAATAAAAGACCAGTAATAACAGCATTTACTGCTACAGCTACAGAAGTAGTGAGAAAAGATGTACTTGAATTATTAGGTCTTACTAATCCTTATACTTATATTGGTGGTTTTGATAGGGAAAATTTAAATATAAACTTATATATAGAAGAAGATAAGCTGGAATTTGTTAAAGATATAATTAGAGAAGAAGAGGGGAGTTCAGGAATAATATATTGTGTAACAAGAAAAGAAGTGGAAGGTCTATATAATTATCTAAAAGATTTAGGGTATACAGTAGGAAAATATCATGGCGGTCTTAAGGATGAAGAAAAAGAATATTATCAGGAAGAATTTCTTAAGGAAAATATTAATTTAATGATAGCCACCAATGCCTTTGGAATGGGAATTGATAAATCAAATGTAAGGTATGTTATACATTTTACTATGCCAAAGAATATAGAAAGTTATTATCAAGAAATAGGAAGAGCAGGACGTGATGGTGAAAGTGCCAATTGCTATCTTTTATATAATAGAAGTGATGTGCGTACTTTAGAATATCTTATATATACAACTGCGTCATTAAATAGGAAAGAAATAGAGATAAGAAAGTTACAGGAAATGATAAATTTTTGTGAAAGCAAAGGGTGCTTAAGGCATTTTATATTAAATTATTTTGGTGAAAAAAATACAAGAAATTATTGTAATAGCTGTAGTAATTGTTTAAAAGATGAAGAAATTCGTGACTACACCATAGAAGCACAAAAAATATTATCTTGTGTATACAGGAGTAGGGAGAAATATGGGATTTCTGTGTTGGTAGATGTTTTAAGAGGAATGACAGGACCTAAGATAGTTAATGATAAATTAAATAGGCTCACAACTTATGGAATAATGAAAGAGTACAGTAGCAGATTTATTAAGGATATAATAAAGACATTAATAGATTTTGGTTATGTGGATTTAAAAGAAGGTACATATTCTATGCTTAAGTTAAATAAAAAGTCATTGAAAATTTTAAAGTCTGAAATGAAGGTTTTATTTAAGCTAAATGAAAGTGAAGAAGAAGTAATGTTAAATAAAGAATTATTTAATATTTTAAGGAATTGGAGAAAAGATAGAGCACTTAAGGAAGGTATTAAGCCATATATAATATTTTCAGATTCAACTTTAATTCAAATAAGTAATGTAGTACCTAAGAATAAGGAAGAACTTCTTGGTATAAGAGGAATGGGAGAAAAGAAATATGAAAAGTTTGGAGAAGAATTATTAGATATAATTAATGATTATAAGTAGAAAGATATAGGTGGCTCACAACTAATATAGGTTGTGAGCCAGAATTGTAATAAAGGTTATAATATTATAAAAGTTTTATATTAAGTGTTTTTAATACTGCTGAAATAGGATTAAAAATACTATAGGAGTTACTACCAGCAAATAATAAGCCTACAGCTTTATTAGAGTTATTTAAAAGAATGCTACCAGAATCTCCACTCTCAGACATAGCATTTGTAATGATTTGATTGACAAATAATGCGTAGCCTCCTTCATAGGCAATCATTAAAGAAGCATTAGTATATAGTATTTTACCAGTAGTAAATTCTGTAGTGCGACCTGTTTTCTTTACTTTCATGCCTACCCTTCCGTGGGTGGTGCCGGTAATAGCTCCCTGCAGAGCTATAATGTTAGAAATATCATTATAATCACATAAGGCAATAGCTGCATCAATGTAGTTTTTAGGAGATCTGTTGGAGGTAGAAAATGAAATAGGTTCATAATCAGCTAAGTAACCGATAATATCATTTTCAATATTTCCTCCATCATATGGTCCAGGCTGCAAGATAGGAGTACCTATTTTGGCTCTATTTTCATTAGCAAAAACGTGATTGTTACTCAAAAGATAATATTCAGTTGAATTTTCATTAGTAGCGGTACAACCAATAGTTCCAGCAGTACTTCCAATTACTCCAGCACTATAGCCACCAATAACAGGGCGATTTCTGCTTATTAACGATAGGGAAGATATTTTTCCAGTTTCAACAACATCAGTTTTAATACCTTTATATAGAGAAGGAATAAATTCATTCTTATTTAATAAATTAGAAGGAAGTTTTTTTTCTACGAATATAGTAAGACAATTATCAGAGGTATATATACCGTTTTTTATTTTTTTACCTTTGGCTATTCCAAGGACATTATTATAATTAATGAAATTTTTAAAGTCATAATTACATACTTTAGCAATAAAATCATTATCGCTCATCATATCTCACCTTATCCTTTGTTAAAGAAAATAACATAATATATACTATGAGTTTATTTTTAAAATGTTATATTAAATGAATAAATAATGGCATAAAAGGTAATAGTGGTAATTATAGAAAATAATATTAAGGAGGTAATATGTTAAAGAAAATTTTTATAGTTATACTATTACTATGTATTAATCTTGTAAGCTGTTCTGAAAGCAAAGCTGTTAATTCTAACAATATAGAGCAAAGTTATAAGAGTACGAAAGCAATAGAACTTTATGTACCAGATGATAATATTTCAAAATGGGTAATTGAAGAGGAAAAGGTAGATATTTCAGAATTGAAAAATGTTATTGTAGCATTAAAAGATACTGATAAATGCTGTATACCAAAAGACACAAAAGTTAATTCAATAAAGATAGAAAATAAAATAGCATATGTAGATTTAAGCAAGGATTTTGATGATAGTCAAACAGGATCTTCTGCAGCTGTTAGAGTAAAAATATATTCAATTGTAAATACATTATGTTTAAATGAATGCTTTAATGTGGAGGGAGTAAAATTCCTTATTGATGGTAAGGAAGTAGAAACTATAGGGCCAATGGACGTAAGTCTTATAAAAACACCAAAACTAGAACTTTAAAAGAGCACTAAAAAGATAGTAGCTAAGCTACTATCTTTTTAGTGCTCTTTTAATGATGAATGATGAATTAAGAATGATGAATTATTGTTGAAACTCAAAGAGTTTTTAAAATTATATTTTTTCTAAACTCCATTAAAGGAGTTTATTCCACAATTCATAATTTATCATTCATAATTCATAATTAACTAAATGGCTTGGTTTGATTTTATTGATAAATAATAATTAGTGCAGGTTAAATCAAAGTAAGGCTTTATCCATAAATAAGCAATTCCAAAAGTTAATGCGCCTACCAAAAGCCAGCCAATGAAGGTTAGATGTAGGTAGAAAAGCTCCCATTTATGGCCTACCATTAATTTACGGCTGGCAGCCATACAATCAGTAACATCCATTTCGGGATTTTCCACAAGTATATAAAATGATTGAGAATACATATAAGAAATGACTATACCAGGAATTATTAAGAAAAATAATCCTACAGATATAATCAAGGTCATTAATAAATTTAGGGCAAGAGTTTTAAGGAATATATTGAATTGTGAAAATAAATCAGTAAACATAGCTGTATCTTTATCTAAGGTCATATTAAGAAGAAAACGACACTTTCCAGCGGTGATAACTCCACCAAGAATAAGATATAAAAGTGAAAAAGAAATGGAAAGATATCCAAGATTATTATCCAGCAGTGTTTTATTAGAAGTAAGCAGTCCTGTTAAAATATTAGCCACTAATATGGTGCAAACAGCTAATGTCCACCGATTAGTCAATTGTCTTTTGGCTTGGCTTTTTAAAGATTGTGTATCCAAAATAGTTACCTCCTATATTATATTAATTAATAATAAAATCCATTATATAGCATATTTCATCATCGGTTAATTTAATAGAAAAGTAAGTTTCTATAGGTATTAATGAAGATTTTACAGTAGAATACAGTTTATTATAGGATTTTTTTATAGAAGTTTTATTACTGTATTCAACCATATCTTCATTGGTAATGAGCCTATTAATGGCAAAGGCTAAATGTAAAATGAGTTCCACTTTTTTCTTATGAGAAATAAATATATTTAAAGATTTTTCCACAGAAGCTATAAAGTTCATTATCTTTTCATATAGATTATTAGATGGAATAGCAGTTATGTTTTCCTTTAATACTTCAGGCATGTTGGCAAGGGTTGTCTCAACATCAAGAAGCTCTTGAATTTTTGCCTTAGTAGAAAGATTAAGAACTTCATACATAGTAAAATGAGGAATATTCATATTTATATCTAATGAAAAAGGAGTAACAATAAATAATATATTATATTTTTCATACAAGTTATTTATGTTATTAATAAAGTTATTTTTATCTAGACAATCAATGACCATTATTTCAAAGATATTTTCATCTATGGTAAAAGTATCTTTTAAAAAGTTTTTAATAGCAATGGAACCACCTTTGCCTGTAAGACAGGCAGAAAGTATTAATGTTTTCTTTTTTTCAGGAGGCTTATTATTTTTACCTACATTAATATAAGAATTCACCATTAATACATCTTTATAAATAGAATTTAAAGAGGATTTCATTAATGCCTTACGAGCAGCTTCTAACACATGAAGGGTAGAAACTAGTGGAACAACTTTAGCAGGTATATTAAACTCATCTTCAATTATTTCAGCAAAGGTTGTGAAGGAGCCCATATCTACCAATAACAAATATCCACCATTAGATTTAGTATTCTTTATTATATCCCTTAACTTATTTAATATTTCAGCAGCACTTATTTCAATTGGTGCATCAATGGCTATAATGCAATCTTCACCTAATAATTTGCTGACAACATCTTTCATGGAAGAAGCAGTAGATTCACCATGAGCAATAACAATAATTTTTACCATATCATCTATGGAATCACTAAATTTCATTTCAGGTACAAGAAATAGGGCTAAATATCCGCATTCTTCTAATGGAACAGAAATGTTTAAGGTGTTTTCCAAGATTTCTCTTATACCTAAAGCTATTTGAAATTCTTTTTTATAAAGCTTTTTTATTTTTGAAAGATTAGGATTGACTATAGGCTTGTCATTGTTTATTCTTCGTATTAATGTATTAATGTGAAGTGCAAAAGCTGTATAGATATTATTATTTAATGTGTGGTTAAGTTGTTTATTAATGTAATTTATGATTAGGTCAAAACAATCTAAAATATTATCATCCATTATATTATAAAGATTTTTTCTATTTATCTCATTAGTAATGGCATTAGAAGAAATTGTGTAGTAATTGGCAATATCTTTTTCTAGGATTTCTTCAATATCAATATTAGATACTCCTTGAGATTTTAAATTTTCTAATTTGTTTTTTATAAAAGAATAGATGCCTGCATCGTTATTATCGAAGCTGAAGGATTCTGTTGATTTGGATGAGAATTTAAAAAAATCAATTTCTTCACCAATAAGCTTGTTCCAGATAGATCTATGTTCTTTTTCTTTATATAGACCATCTTGTATATAGGAAGGTAGGTTCCTGCTGACAATTCTCACATCATCTTTTTTATTAGTTAGGTATAAAGAATAGGATTTGGCGCAAATAAGCTGGATATCACTTTTTAGTTGCCCCACATTGTTTGGGCAGTTATACGAAAGTAGTGCACGCATGCTATTAAGTGATACATATATTTCTTTACTTAGACGGATGCTTTCTTCTTTAAAAAAGTTTTTTATTAGATATAAACGCTCTTCAAAGGTTCTTTTCCTTAAAGGTGGGATGCATATTACCATAGGTATTCTACGGGTAAAGGTTGCTAGTAAAGCAGAGGAAGGATCTTCTGTTGTGGCACAGATTATTAATCAACTCCTGTTTCTCCGAGGATTAGGCAATTTATTCCTTTAGGTGGATATAAAATTGAAGCTTTTGCTTGTTCTATAGCTGAATTCATACTTATATTATTTTGTGATAATTTATCTAGAGCAGATTTAATATGTTTTTTTATTTTAGGACTGTTAATAAAGAATTTTACAGGTCTGCTGGAAGTCTTATATATTTTTCCTTCTTTACATAAACAGTTTAATTCATGGCTCACATTTGCTTTCAAATAAAATTATGAAAAAATATAAATTTTTTTAATCCTTGAAAAACTAAGTCTTCCACTATATTTTTTAAAAATTATTAACAAAATTATAGTGTTTGGCATGGAAATTGCTACTTAAATAAGTGAAGGGATAAAAAGGAGGTAGCTAAATGGAGCAATTAGAAATGGAAATAATGAATATCATTGTTAATGCTGGAGATGCAAAGAATCATGCCTATGGAGCATTAACCGTAATTCATCATTCATAATTAAAAAAGCGCGATTTCGCGCCTTTTTTTATAAAGAAAAGATATTAATTTTAGTCTAAAAAGAGAAAAAGAGTAATATATTACGTTTGATAATTAATATATTAAAGTAAAGGGGGAGTGCTTATGAACTTCAAAGAATTTATTCTAACAGACAGAGAAAGTAGAAATAAAGAAAAATTTGAAGGTACATTTATAGATTACTTAGAACTTGTGAAGGCTAATCCAGATATTGCACAGCTTTCTCATAAGAGATTATATGAAAGGATTATGAGTGAAGGTGTGGAGGTACTAAAGGGTGATGAAAATCCTAAAATAAGAAAAATCTATGGAAATGAAACTATAAAGAGATATGGATTTTTTAAAGATGATTTCTTTGGTATTGATAAAGTGCTAATGAAATTGGTAAATTATCTTAATTCTGCATCAATGAAAGGTGAAGAGGCAAGGCAAGTATTATATTTAGTAGGACCTGTTGGTGCTGGTAAATCATCATTGGTTGAAGCTTTAAAATTGGCTTTAGTAAGCTGTGAACCTATTTATTCTATAAAGGGTTGTCCAATGCATGAAGAACCATTACATCTTGTTCCTAATCATCTAAGAGGAAAATTCAATGAAATGTTAGGTACCCAAATTGAAGGCGACTTATGCCCAGTATGTAAATATAGGCTTATTCATGAATTTAATGGAGAATATGAAAATGTTCCTGTTGAAAGAAAGAATTTTTCTATAAGATCAAGAAAGGGAATTGGTGTAGTACCTCCAGTTGATCCCAATAATCAAGATACATCTATTTTAACAGGATCAATTGATATATCTAAGATGGATATGTATCCAGAAGATGATCCAAGGATATTCTCATTAAATGGTGCATTTAATGTAGGGAATAGAGGGTTAGTAGAATTTATTGAAGTGTTTAAAAATGATGTTGAATACTTACACACTATAATAACAGCTACTCAAGAAAAATCAATTCCATCACCAGGAAAAGGCTCAATGATTTATTTTGATGGACTTATTGTAGCTCACTCAAATGAAGCAGAATGGGAAAAATTTAAGTCAGATCACACTAATGAAGCTATATTAGATAGAATTGTTAAGATTGAAGTACCATATTGCTTAGAGCTTGATGAAGAAGTGAAGATATATGAAAAAATATTAAAGAAAAGTAATTTTAAAGCTCACATAGCTCCTCATACCATAGAGATAGCAGCAATGTTTGCTATACTTTCAAGATTATCTCCTTCAGCTAAAGTAGATCCTATGACAAAATTAAAGATTTACAATGGTGAGGATATTGTAGAAAAGGGAACTACTAAGAGAATAGATATACAAGAATTAAGAGAAGAAGCTGGAACTTATGAAGGAATGAAGGGTATAAGTACTAGGTTTATTGTAAAAGCAATAGATAATGCTTTATCCATTTCAGAATATGATTGTATAAATCCATTAAGTATCATGGAAAGCATCATTAAATCTATTAAAGAGATGGATGCTTCAGCAGAAGATAAAAAGAAATATTTAGGATTTATTCAAGATACTATTAGAAAAGAATATAACAAGGTATTGGAAAAGGAAATAACAAAGGCATTCATCCATTCATTCAGGGAACAAGCTGAAAGCCTATTTAATAATTATATAGATAATGCAGAAGCATTTGTAAATAAAACTAAGATAAAGGATACTTCAACTGGAGAAGAATTAAATCCTGATGAAGACTTCATGAGAAATATAGAAGAGCAGATAGGTGTATCTGAAGCATCTAGCAAGGGATTTAGGGCTGATGTTACATCTTATATGTTCTACTTAGTAAGAAATGGTATGAAGATAGATTATACTTCATATGAACCATTAAAAGAAGCTATTGAAAAGAAGCTTATGGCATCAGTAAAAGATTTGTCTAGAATAATAACTAAGACAAGAGTAAGAGATAAGGAGCAAAATGAAAAGTATGATGCTATGGTAGAAGAAATGAAGAACAATGGATATTGTCTACACTGTTGTGACGTCATATTAAAATATGCAGCAAACAATTTGTGGAAGGATTGATAAAAATGGCTATCTTTCGAGATAATAGTGAAAATCCAGTAGAACACGATAGAAGCATTGAAGATAGAAGACGGCATAGACAATTAGTTGAAAAATCTATCAAAGAAAATTTAGGGGATATCCTTTCTGAAGAAAGTATTGTAGGGGAAACGAAAAATAAAAAATTTAAGATTCCCATTAGAGGAATAAAGGAATATCAATTTGTATTTGGAAATAACAATAAAGGTGTTGCTACTGGTACAGGAGAAGAAAAAAGAGGAGACAAGATAGGTTCTGCAGAAAGCATTGGAAAGAAAGGTAATAAAGGCGCTGGAAATAGTGAAGGTGATGATGTTTATGAAACAGAAATTACCTTAGAAGAATTAATGGACTATATAGTTGAGGATTTGGAACTTCCAAATTTGGATAGAAAGAAATATTCACAAATCCTTTCAGAAAGTGCCAGCAGAAAAAGAGGTTATGCAAGACATGGAATTAACCCAAGACTTGCTAAGAAGAAGACAGTTATAGCTAAAACAGCTAGAAAGCAAGGGAAAAAGAGAGCATTAGCTGAAGCAGGATTAGATCAGGAAATAGAGAGATTTCCATTTAGAGAAGATGACCTTAGATATTATAGAGTAAAAATGAAACCAAAAAAAGAAAGCAATGCTGTTATGATATTTATCATGGATGTATCAGGATCTATGGATAGTACTAAAAAATATCTAGCAAGGTCATTTTTCTTTGTGTTATCTAGGTTTATCAAGAGAAAATATAATAATATAGCTTTTGAATTTGTATCTCATACAACAATAGCAAAGCTGGTAAATGAATATGAATTTTTCCATAAAGCTGAATCAGGTGGGACATATATATCCAGTGGTCTTAATGTAGCTTTAGATTTAATTAAGGAAAAATATCCACCAGAAATGTGGAATATATATCCTGTATATGCTAGTGATGGTGATAATTGGTCAGAAGATAATGAAAGGGCAATAACAGCTTTGAAGGAGCTTTGTGAAGTAAGTAATATGGTGGGATACGCCGAGTTACTTCCTTCCACCTATTCAACTACAATGTATTACAGATTTAGTAAAGAAGTCACCAATAAGAACTTCATTTCTGTGGTGGTAAAGGAAAAGAAAAATTTATGGGATGCATTAAAATTGATGTTAAGTAAAGAGCTTAGGGAGGAGTAGCCATGGAATATACAGTGAGAGAATTGGAAAAATGGAATAAGATTATAGAACAAAAGGCTACGGAGCTTGGACTTGATTATTATCCTCAAGAATTTGAGATAATAGGATTTAATGAAATGATAGGATATGAAGCTTATGTTGGTATGCCTTCTAGATATCCTCACTGGAGTTATGGAAAGGCTTATGAAAAGAACAAGACTTTGTATTCATTTAATTTAACAGGTCTTCCTTATGAAATGGTTATAAACTCAGATCCATGTTTAGGCTATTTAATGAGGGAAAACACTTTGTTATTACAAATATTGACCATGGCTCATGTGTATGGCCATAATGACTTTTTTAAGAATAATAGATTATTTAGGGAAGGAACCAAAGCATATTATACAATTGAAATGTTTAAGCTTGATGCAGATATAATTAGAGATTATATTAATGATCCTAATATAGGGTATGCTAAGGTTGAAAAAATTCTTGATGCAGCTCATGCTTTAAGATTTCAAATACCAAGGGTAGTTGGTGTAAAGGAACTTACTCAGGAGCAAATTAAAAAAGCTTTAATTGATGAATATAATAGCAAACTAGAGAATAGAGGGCCTTTTGACGAAAAAGAGGAGATTACTCTTCCTAATTTAAATAAGATTCCTTTAGAGCCTTGTGATGATGTCATGGGCTTTATAATTAAATATTCTTCTCTAGAAGATTGGGAAAAGAATATTTTAAAGATAGTTAAGAGAGAAAGCCAATATTTCTTGCCACAAATAGAAACTAAGATAATGAATGAAGGATGGGCAAGCTATTGGCATTATACTATATTAAATGAGCTTAAACTAGAATCAGGGTTACACTTTGAGTTTATTAAGAGGCATAATGATGTTATAGCACCTATTTTAGGAGGATTAAATCCTTATTATATAGGCTTTAGAGTATTCCAAGACATCGAAAAGCGTTATGGAAGAGAAAAGATGTTTGAAGTGAGATATTTAGAGAGAGATAATTCTTTCTTAAGAAAATATTTGACACAAGAGTTATGTGAAGAGTTAAATTTATTCCAATATGCTAAGAAGAATTTTGAATTTGTGGTAGAAGAGGTATCAGATGAAGATGGATGGAAGAGTATAAGAGATACTTTATCAGATACTTGTGGAGTAGGAGGAATACCTTATATCAGAATAGTTGATTTAAATAGGAATGACGGAACTCTTACTTTGGAACATGTATATGATGGGCGAGAATTGGAACTATTATATGCAAAAGAAACTATAAAATACCTATTTGATTTATGGGGGCATAAGATAGTTTTAAAAACAAAAACAAAAGAAGGAAGACAAATAGAATTAATTTGTGATAATGAACGAAAGGTTATAGTAAATTAATAAGCAGGCTGTATCAAATATATTGATGCAGCCTGTTTTGCTATAGAGAAAAAGAAACTACCTAAATGTATTTGTATCGAAAATAAAATCAATGAATACCTTATTAATGAAGAATTTTTTGGGGAGAATTTTATGAATAGATATAGGGAAAGCAATAGCACCAGTGGAAAAGATGTAGGTAATATTATCAGTAGTAAAACATTAAAAGGTAGTGAAACAGAAAAAAATTTATATAAGACTTTTGCTGGTGAAAGTAGAGCTGTTGTAAAATATATGCTTTATGCTGAACAAGCTAAATCTGAATGTTATATGTGGCTTGGAGAGGTATTTGATAATACTGCATTAAATGAATTGGCTCATGCTAGGGTAGTTGTAAGGACATTCCTAAGAATTATCGGAACAACATTAGATAATTTAAAGGACTCTTTGGCAGGAGAAACAAATGAATATGAAAACTTATATAAAGAATTTCAAGAAACAGCTGAAAGAGAAGGATTTACACAGATAGCAAAATTTTATAAAGAGTTACGTGAAGTTGAAGAAAGCCATGCTAGGGCCTTTAAAGACTTTATAGATAAGTTGGAAGATGGCACTATGTTTGAAGGACCAGTGGAAAGTAAATGGTATTGTATGAATTGTGGATATATATATGAAGGATCTGAAGCACCAGCAGTATGTCCATTGTGTGGTTATCCAAGGGGATACTTCAAACAATATTGTGAAATAACAAATTTATAGGAGGAGCTAAATGATTATTTCCATGCCCAGTAGTTTTTTTGTACCAATAACCTATTCTATAGAATTAATTACAGATGAAAAATTTAAGGTTAGTGATGAATATAGAGGTAAAGATAATTTTAATATATATAAGATACTTGATGAGGAGTATGCAGACAGCAAAATAAAGTCAGATTAGATTATTTGTTTAATAGGGAGAGGGTTAAATGAAATATAAGGAAATGATGAAGAATTATTACGGAGAAGTATATAATATTTCTGAATTGTTAAAAAAGGTAACTGATTCATATCGATTGCTTATTGCTGGTGCAGCAGAATTAAATAATATTCCTGAGGCTAAATCCAGTTATGTTAAAGATGCTGTAAAGAGGGCAGATAGATTAGGAGAAACTATAGATCATTTAATCACTCTTCTTGATAAATGTGGGGAATCCTATTTCCAATATTGTTCGGTTTTGGGTAATTACATTATGAATAAAAGTACTCAAAAGGATATTTTAACTGAAATAGATCAGGAGCTGATATATGATAATTCTTCAAATTTAGGACAAGCTAAAAAGAGAGAGGATGATGATTAACCGGTAAATAAAAATAAATTATATTTAAATAAAAAAAAGAATTCAAATTACTGAATTCTTTTTTATATTAATTATGTTTTAAAATTAAAATTTCTTTAATTTCAAAGTACTTACCATTAAATATGAACCAATAAGCATCAATATAACTGGTAATGTTGGTGCAATAGTAAATTTAAATGATAATAACGCAAAAATAGCTATAAAACATCCTACAACAGTAATTGGAACTCCTGTAAACACTCCATCAAAAGAAGCGGTATTATATCTAGCTAATCTGTACGCACCACATATTGGGAAAAGTAATAAAATAATAATTCCTATAATTCCGAAAGGTCCATATGATTTTAATTCAAATAATAAAAATATAAGAATTGATGGTGCTACACCAAAGGATACTAAATCTGCTAGGGAATCCAATTCTTTTCCTAAATCACTGCTTACTTGTAGAAAACGAGCGATTCTTCCATCATATCTATCAACTAAAGCAGCAGCAATAATAAAAATACTAGCAAGGCCATAATTTCCGTTATGGGTTTCTAAAATTGATAATATTCCGAAAGATAGATTAATAAAGGTAAATATATTAGGAATACAGCTTTTTCTCATTTTAATCACTCCTAAATAATTTCTATGTTAAAACATAATTATAGCATAAAAGTATTAACAAATTAATACCCAATATAGATATATAATAAAATATCATTTGTGAAAAAAATATGTTTACAGGTTGTTTATTTTACAAGTATAGAAATCATGATATAATTTAAAAATAATGGTAGTAGGAGAGATAGTGTTATGAAAGTAAAGTTTATTTATAATCCATATTCAGGTGAAAATCTTATATTATCAAAATTAGACAAGGTTATAAGTCTTCATCAAGAAGCTGGATATACTATAGTTCCATATAGAATTACAGCTGGAGAAGATGTAGGTGTGGCCTTAAATGATATAAAGGATGGAAATTACAAATACATATTAATAGCTGGTGGAGATGGTACTGTTGATTCAGTTGTAAATGCTATGGCAAAAAGTGGCATATCATTACCCATAGGTATATTACCGGTTGGAACAGCTAATGACTTTTCTAAGTTTTTAGGTATGCCTTCTGATGTAGAAGAAGCCTGCAAACAGATTTTATCTTCAGAAGTTAAATCAGTAGATTTAGGGAGCATTAATGATAAGTATTTTGTAAATGTTGCTAGTACAGGACTATTTACTGATGTTTCTCAAAAAACAGATGTGAATTTAAAAAATACTATAGGTAAATTGGCATATTATTTAAAGGGATTAGAAGAATTGCCTAATTTTAGAAAGCTTCATGTAAATATTCTATCAAAGGAAGTGGAATTTGATGGAGAAATGTATTTATTATTGGTCTTCAATGGAGCTACAGCTGGAAACTTTAACCTAGCTACTAGAGCAGATGCTTGTGATGGATTATTAGATATTATTATGTTTAAGGCAGTACAGATATACGAGCTTTTACCTTTATTTATTAAAGTTCTTAAAGGAGAACATTTAGATTCAAATAAAGTTTTATATTTCAAGACAGATTACTTAAAGGTTGAATGTCATGAAGATATAGTTACTGATATTGATGGTGAAAAGGGACCAGATTTCCCATTAGAAATTAAGTGTATAAAAGGTGGATTGAAAATTTTAGGTGCTAAGTAATTATATGTAGAATAAAATATAAAAAAAAATAATAGTTATAAATAACAGTAATTATGGAAGGGAATAAATGTGAAGGTTTTTTATTATTTATGTCTTTTGTTATTTATAATTACTATAATATTTTATTTAATTATGAAAGCAAGAAAAAGATGTCCAGTTAAGATTAGGAAATACTATATTATTACCTTAATAATTTTATTAGTGAGAAACGTTACGTTACTATTGTTATCTTTAATTGAAAATCAGGAGATAATGTATTTTTTAAAGCCAATGTCAATGATGGATATTATAGCAATTCCATTATTGGCTATGGGAGCATTGTATATTTTTTTAAGAAATGAAAGTATAAGGTTTGATTATCATTTTATTTTTATGATATCAATGATAGGGGTATATTGCTTGTTAATTTCTTTTTATAGATTGAAGAGCCATATAGATACTGAATTTGGCTATGTAGTGATTTTTAAAGATACAATAATTCCAAGCCTTATATATTTGATTGTTATGGCTATGGTTACAGTGATATCTTTAATAAATATAGATAAGCCATACAGTAATACTTTAGGTATGAAACTTTTGACTTTTTCAACGGTAGTGTTTGTTATAGAATATATATTATTTTTAGGGGGAATAAAAATATTTCCGTATCCTTTTATTGGTGAAATTAGCGTATTGATAGTGGTGCTGCAATCTATAGACACCTTTAAATAGTTAAGCTATCATGAATAATTTTTCATAAGTAAAGAGGAAAAAATAGTTGCCTTTTAAAACTAGTGTAATATAATATAAGTATAAGAAAATGCCCTGTTATGGGCTTTTTTGATGTGTATAAAACTGAATTTTTAAATAATGGTGGTGAATTTAAATGGAGGGTGTCCCTCAGAGGAATAATTTTAAAAAATTGAATATAGATTATTAGAGGGAATGCTATTTATTAAATAAGCTCCTCTGATAATATAGGAGGAAGCTTTATGAAGAAACTGTCAGTATTTTTATTTACAAATATTTTAGGTAAAAAAATATATGATGAATTTGATGATGTTTTAGGTGAGTTAAAGGATATCTACGTAACTACAGATGAAGGATATCCAAGAGTAATAGGCTATAAAGTTAAGAAGGATGGATCTACTTTTCACTATGAATTTAGAAGCATTAATTTTTATTCTTCTGATAATAAGGTGAAGATACTTACAAGAGGAAGTAAAGAAATTCTACCTAGAACGTATTCGTATTTATTATCTGAAAATTTATTAGATAAGAAAATAGTAGATATAAATGGAAAGCAAGTTGTAAGAGTTGATGATTTAAGACTTGCTGAAATTGCAGGAGAATATAGAGTAATAGCTGTTGAAACAGGACCATTAGCTAAATTTAGAAGAATGGGATGCCAAGGTATAGGGAAATTTATTTATAAAGTTATCAATAAAGATTACGAAGATAGAGTCCTTATGTGGGATGATGTTGAGTCATTGGAAATGATAAATAATAATTTAAAGATATCAGTTCCTTACAAGAAGTTATCAACGCTACATCCAGCAGATTTAGCAGATATTTTAGAAGAGCTTGATGATAGTTCAAGAAAGCTTGTATTTGAATCATTGGATGAAGATCTTGCAGCAGATACCTTAGAGGAAATCGAGCCAGAATATAAAGGGAGCATAATCAAAGAGCTTAGTGAAGAAAAGGCGGCAGAAGTTCTTGAAAATATGCCTAATGATGAAATAGCAGATATCTTAGATGATTTAAATGATGATGAAAGAGAAAAGATATTAGTTAATCTGGAAAGCGAGGATGCTAAGGAAGTTAAGGAACTTTTACAATATGAAGATGAAACTGTAGGAAGTATTATGAGTAAAGATTTTATATCT
The DNA here is from genome assembly GCA_000435835.1 of Clostridium sp. CAG:221. Taxonomy (GTDB): domain Bacteria; phylum Bacillota; class Clostridia; order Clostridiales; family Clostridiaceae; genus Clostridium. The sequence continues at coordinate 12,966 of FR883362.1, read as the reverse complement.
TTCAATTTAGATATAACTATAGGTGAAATAATAGAAATATTAAGAGAAACAGAATATGAAGATGATGAATTTAATAGCATATTCATCAAAGGTGAAAAAGAAGAAGTCATAGGAGTTGTCTCATTAAAGGACTTAATTTTAAATAAGCCTGATGTGAAGGTTAAAGAAATTATGAATGAAAAGACTAATTCGCTAAGATATGACTTAGATATAGATGAAGCCATAGAAAAATGTGCAAAATATGATTTAATGTCCATACCGGTGGTAGATGAAAATGAAATGCTTATAGGTGTTGTAAATACTCATGATTTAATTGATGAGATATTATACCCTATTTGGAAGAGAAAAAATAAATAGATTTCATTGACATTTAAAAGTAAAATCATATAATAATATATAAAGGATAGTTAAATAGTCGGAATTAAAACGATGAAGAAGGAAAGTAATATAAATGATGGTTTAAGAGAGAAGAGGATGGTGTAATCTCTTCACCTATATTTTATATGAAGTGCACTTTGGAGTTTAAATCTGAAATAACAGTAAGATTCTACGGGAATCGCCCGTTATAGCGAAAGGGTATTATCTGTACCTGTATTTGAGTTGGGATTTATTGATTTAAAATCCAATTAGAGTGGAACCGCGAGTATTAATTCGTCTCTAAATTTTAGAGACGAATTTTTTTATATATTAAAGGAGGAAATGGTATGATTTATAACAATGTTTTGGAACTAATAGGAAAGACACCAGTGCTAAAATTAAATAATTTCAATTTAGAAAATGCAGCGGAAGTATTTGTGAAATTAGAAAAGTATAATCCAGGTGGAAGTGTTAAAGATAGAGCAGCACTTGGAATGATTGAAGCAGCAGAGAGAGATGGGTTATTAAAAGAAGGATCAGTAATAGTGGAGCCTACAAGTGGTAATACAGGTATAGCACTAGCTATGATTGGTAAGTTAAAGGGATACAAGGTAATAATCGTTATGCCAGATACAATGAGCAAGGAAAGAAGAGATTTAATAACTGCTTATGGTGCTGAATTAGTGCTTACTGAAGGTATAAAGGGAATGAAGGGTGCCATTGAAAAAGCAGAAGAAATGGTAGAAAAACACGGATACTTTATGCCACAGCAATTTGAGAATTTTGCTAATTCATTAAAGCATTATGAAACAACAGCAAATGAAATATATGAAGATATAAAGGATTTAGATGTATTTGTAGCAGGTGTAGGAACAGGCGGAACTGTATCTGGTATAGCAAAGAGATTAAAAGAATTAAATCCTAATGTGAAAGTAGTGGCAGTAGAACCAAAAAGTTCACCGGTTATATCAGGAGGGAATCCAGGAGCACATAAAATACAGGGTATTGGAGCAGGCTTTATACCAGGGATTTATGAAGGAAAATATGTTGATGAAGTAATGACTGTGGATGATAATGATGCCATAAGGACTGCTGTAGAATTTGCAGAAAAAGAAAGTGTATTAATTGGTATATCATCTGGAGCTGCAGTATATGCAGCTATTGAAATAGCTAAAACAATAGGTGCAGGTAAAAAGGTACTAGCTATTGCACCAGATGGAGGAGAAAAATATATATCAATGGGAATATACGGGGAAATGATAAAATAAGCAGCATAAACTTCTAAAAAGGAGAAGAAGAAATGTTTGATAATTTAAAGTATGATTTAAGCAGGATTATGGAAAATGATCCTGCTGCCAGAAGTAAGATAGAAGTTTTTTTAGTATATCCTTCAGTTCATGCATTAATTGCTTATAGAATTGCACATTTTTTATATAATAAAAAAATATTTTTACTGGCTAGAATAATATCTCAGCTAGCAAGATTCTTTACAGGAATTGAAATACATCCTGGAGCAACTATTGGAAAAGGTCTTTTTATAGATCATGGAATGGGTGTTGTTATTGGAGAAACTACAGAAATTGGTGATGATGTAACTTTATATCATGGAGTTACCTTAGGTGGTACTGGTAAAGATAAAGGTAAAAGACATCCAACTGTAGGAAATAAAGTTGTAATAGGTGCAGGAGCGAAGGTACTAGGGCCTATCAATATAGGAGATAATAGTAAGATAGGCTCTAACTCGGTGGTTTTAAAAGATGTTCCATCAGGCGCTACTGCGGTAGGTATTCCAGCTAGAAATATTGTAAGAGTTAGTGAAAATCATGCAATTATAGATATATGCCAAGGGCAGGGAATAAAAAGAAAAATATACAATGATATGGTGATTTGACATGATAAAGGATAAAATTATAGAATACTGCAATTCTTTAGGATTAGATACAATTGGCTTTATACCATGCAGGAAATTTGAAGAATTGGTAGAATTTTATAAATATAGGAAAGAAAATAATTTAGAAAATGAATTTGAAGAAAAGGAAATTGAAAAGAGGATAAATCCTAGAATTTATATGAAAGATGGGAAAACTATAATATCTATAGCTTTCCCTTATTATCATGAAGATAGCTGTGAAAAGCATAATGGTTTTTCTATCTACACTAAAAGAGGAGACTATCATAGAGTAGTGAAAGGATATTTAGATAAAATATGTAATTACTTAAACTCTTTAGGATGGGAAGCAGCATCTTTTGTGGATAGTAATTATTTGCCAGAAAGATATATAGCATACTTAGCAGGTATAGGATTTATTGGTAGAAATAATATGATAATCACTGAGAAATATGGTTCATATGTGTTTTTAGGGGAAATAATAACTAATGCCCCAATAGAATGCAATGAAGTTAGAAGCATTCAAGATATATTGAAATTTGATGAATGTAATCAGTGTGATATATGCATAAAAGAATGCCCTACAAAGTCTATAAATAAGAGTAGGGTTAATCCTAATATATGTCTTTCATACATTACTCAAAAAAAAGATATAAATGATAAAGAAATTAAACTTTTAAAAGGTAATGTATTTGGCTGTGATTTTTGTCAGCTTAAATGTCCATACAACCAATCTGTAAGGATTAATGTCTTAGAAGAATTTAAGACGTTAGAATATATGAATGATGAAACATATATATATGCCAATATGGATAATAAAGTGTTTAAAGAAAAGATTGCTAAAACTTCTTGTGGGTGGCGTGGGAAGAACGTCATAAGAAGGAATGCAATAATTAAGATGCATAATGAAAATTATGATATTGAAGAGTTTAAGGGTGAATCTCCATATATAAATAATTATATTGAGATGTTAAAAGAGAAGAAAAAATAATGGGAGGTGGCTTTTTTGTTATCTAGTAGTTTTATAAAATTAATGGAAGTATTACCTAAACCACTAGTGATGAAGTTAGCTAAAATGAAAGTTAATGGTTATATGAGGAAGTATGCAAAAATAAATGTTAAAGGATTAGAAAATATAGATAAGATATCAGGGCCAAAGATATTTGTATGTAATCATTTGAGTAACTCAGATGGATTAGTTTTAAATGAGGTTTTAAAAAGGTATGATCCAACTTTTGTGGCGGGGGTAAAACTTAGCAATAATCCAATTACAAGTATTGGTTCAATGGTAGTAAAGAAGATATCCATAAATCCAAATACTGTAGATAAGGATGCTATTATTAAAATGGTGGATATACTGAAGAGTGGTAATAATTTAATGATTTTTCCAGAAGGAACAAGAAGTAGACAGGGAAAAATGTTGGAAGGAAAAAAAGGTGTACTGTTGGTAGCAAAGATGAGTAAAGCTACCATAATACCAATTTCAATGTGGGGAACAGAGAAAATGCTTCCTGTAAATAAAGATGATAATATGGCAACAGAAGAGTGGAATTTTTCTGATGTTAATGTAGTTATCAATAAAGCAGTTGAAATTCCGAAAAAAGAGAAAAATGAATTAAAGCACGATTATGATGATAGATGTATGAATATAATTATGAAATCAATAGCAAATAGTCTTCCAAATAAATATAGAGGAGTATATGAATAGGAGGGTTTTAAAATGAAACAAAGGACAAAATTTATTTTAGAAAAGCTTAAGGAAATGTATCCAGATGCAAAATGTGAATTGAATTATGAAACGCCATTTCAATTATTAGTGGCAACAATATTATCAGCACAGACTACTGATAAAAAAGTAAATGAAGTTACTGAGAAGTTGTTTAAGAGATATCCAGATGTAGATGCGTTTCTTACTATGTCTATTAATGAATTAGAGGAGCATATAAAACAAATTGGTTTATATAGAAATAAGGCAAAAAACTTAATGATTATGTGTAATCAGCTTAAAGATAAATACAATGGAGAAGTGCCTGATACCATGGAAGAGCTTGTGACACTGGCTGGTGCAGGAAGAAAGACAGCTAATGTGGTTTTATCAAATGCTTTTAATGTGCCATCAATTGCAGTAGATACACATGTTTTTAGAGTGGCAAATAGGCTTGCTTTAGCAGATTCAGATGATGTTTTGGAAGTTGAAAAACAATTGCAAAAAGAGCTTCCTAAAAAGGAGTGGAGCCTTACACATCATTTACTTATCTTCCACGGTAGAAGATGCTGCACGGCTAGAAATCCTAAATGTGATGAATGTCCATTTACATCTAGATGTAGATATTATAAAGAAAATAAAAAGAAATTAAAGTAAATTAAAAAACTCTATATCTTTGTATAATAGAGTTTTATATTTATGTAAACTTCTAATTAGATATAGATAGTGATATAATTAATTAAGTCGCTTCGCTAGTTAAAATTAACTAGCTTATGAGCGTAGAAATATAAGCGTTTAACTAGTCACTTGTGACGACTTAATTAAGTTCATAAGCGAAGCAACATGAACTGGTTAATTGAATTACGGTCATTTATGGCGACTTAATTAAGTGCATTAGTGAAACGATATGCACTGTTTAACTTTATAGCATGGAGGTAGTTTTGATGAAGGTTGGAGTAATCATGGGGGGGATATCCTCAGAAAGAGAAATTTCTTTAAATAGTGGAAATTCAATTATGGAAAATATAGATAAAAATAAGTATGATGTAGTACCAGTAGTTATTGATGAAAAGGCAGATATAATAAATAAAGTAAAGGACTTGGATTTTGCTCTATTAGCATTACATGGTAAGTTTGGTGAAGATGGAACAGTTCAGTCAGTATTACAGACTTTAGATATACCATATTCAGGATGTGGTCCGTTAAGTTCAGCTTTATGTATGGATAAGGACTTAACCAAGGTAGTTTTAGCAGCTAATGGCATAAGAACTGCAAAATGGCTTAATGTAAAGTCAGTAGAGGAAATAGATTATGAGGCAATAGAAAAAATGGGGTATCCTGTCTTTATAAAGCCAACTAATGGTGGTTCAAGCGTTGCTACTTTTAAGGTATATGATAAGGAAAAAGTACAAGAAGCTGTAGAAGAGGGATTAAAATGGGATACAGAAGTAATGATAGAAGAATTTGTTGATGGTGATGAAATTACTTGTCCGGTATTTGATAATAAGCTTTTCCCGATTATAGCTATCAAGCCAAAAAGCGATTTCTTTGATTACACACAAAAATATTCAGCTGGCGGAGCAGATGAAGTGATTGTAGAGCTTGAAGAAAATTTACACAAAGAAGTTGAAGTAATGGCATTAAAGACTTATAAAGCACTTAAGTGTGAAGTTTATTCTAGAATAGATATGATAGTTAACAAGGAAGGAATCCCTTATATATTAGAGGTGAATACACTTCCAGGAATGACAGCTGCAAGTCTTTTCCCTAAGAGTGCAAAAGGACAAGGATATAGCTATTCAGAGTTCTTAGATTTGATAATAGAAACATCTTTAAAGGTAAATAGAGCAGTTTAGAATGTTAAGATGTTAAGAAAGTTAAAAAGTTAAGGAAGTAGTTACAGTAAATAGTGTAACTGCTTTTTTGTTAAAACAGTATAGGTAGAGGATGGTTTTAAATTCCGTAATAATTGTTCTATGATTAGTAAGAAAAAAAGATTTTTATTTCCAATTAGGAAACTATTTCGAAAAATATTAATAAGCTATAAAGTAAGGAATTTTTATGTGCGGAGGAACTATGCAAAATAGAACTGACAAAAGTCTTTTTGGTATAGATATAAATGAGTATACTCAGGGAGTGGATTTTTCAGTTTTGGCAAGTACTGTAGATTTTTTATATCTAAGATCATCAGGATCAGCTTCAGGAAGATTTAGAACCGATAAAAAATTCATTGATTTTGCTTCCAAGGCAAGAAATTATGGTATTCCTGTAGGAGCATATCATTTTGCAGTGCCTAGCTATGATTTGAACACAGCTGATGCTCAATGTGATGGTTTTATTGATGTATTGCAGCAAGGGTTTGGTGAAGGTAATTATGGTGATTTATTTCCAGTAGTGGATGTAGAAACACCTACAGATAAGTCTATTTCTACCACAGCTTTGATCAATTGGATTGATAGATTTAGGAAAAGGTTTGAAAAGGCCACTAGAAGAAGGCTTATGCTTTATACAGGAGTGTTTTTTGTACAGTTGTATAATAATTTTTATATTGAAGGCAGAGGGTATCCTTTAAAAAATATGCCTCTTTGGATAGCTTTATATACTTCTATACCTGGAAATCCACAAATACCACCAGATGTAGGAGGGTGGACTAGATGGAGAATATGGCAATATAGTGAAAGTGCAACAGTGGCAGGAGTAAGTAATAAAGTTGATGCCAATTGGGGACCTAATAACATAGACTTATTAACACAACCAGATATAGTTAAGGGATTACAGGCAAGCAGAAAAGGTAATGTAATAAATATTAGTTGGAATAAAAATTCAGATATTGATTTACTAGGTTATAATATATTTGCCAATGGCTATTGGATAGGTACAGTAGATGCTAATGATACTAATTTTTCAATTGGCATAAATGAGCTACCGTTCACAGCAAAAGGTAGTATTAATATATCTATAGAAGCATTTGATCAAGATGGTGAGGTTTCTCCTAAAAGAGCCACTGTGAAAGTTTAATATGTAATAAAAACCATCTGCTTCAGGTGGTTTTTATTATGCGTTAAGTATTAGGTAATAATTAAAATTATAATATCTTTTCTTCATGCTGAATTTGCGCAATATTATGGAAAGTTTTCATTCTTGTTTTAGATAAAATAATATAATATAATATTAAAAGTACTATAAAAAATACACTTTTATAGTGCTTTTAATATCGAAGAATGGGGGAGGTATATTGTTTGCAAGAGAATAATATAGAATCTAAAGAGCAAAGTAAATTTAGTGAATTTATAACTGATAAAAAGAAAATTATAATTTGTACTGCTTCCGTATTAGTAATAGTTTTAGCAGCAACTATGGGTTATATGTTTAGTGTAAAAGATAAAGTTGCTTCTTGGAATAATAAGATTTATTCAGGTATAAGTATTTATGGTGTAGATTTATCAGGACAAACAGCTGAAGAAGCTAAAACTACTTTAGAATCACAATTAATAACTAAAATTAATAATAAAATAATAAATGTTAATGTAGGAGAACAGAATTTCCAATTAAGCTATAATGACATAAATTCATTGATAGATGTTGATGCAACTGTTGAGGAAGCATTAGCTTATGGAAAAGATGCTAGTTTATTTGAAAAAAATTCAATGATTAAAAAAGGTGTAAATCATGAAATGGAGACAGTATTGGTTTATGATGAAAATAAAATTATTGAATTTGCTAACCATATAAATGATGCAGTAAAGGTTGAACCAATAGATGCTGCTATAAGTATTAGTGCAGGTGCTATTTCAATTACAAATGAAACTATAGGTAAGAAGATAAATGTGGAAGAACTAGTGGACAAAATAAAAGAAAGCATTTCACCAGAGGAGTCTGAAGAAGTTATAGTTGTTGAACTTGAGGATAGTGTACCAAGAGTTACAGCAGCAGAATTACAAAAAATTGATGGAATATTATCAAGTTTTTCTGGTAGTTATGTAAATAGTGCAGCTGGTAGAGTTACTAATATGAAAATAGCTACAAATTCAGTTAATGGAACACTTTTAATGCCAGGTGATGAATTTAGCTACAATAAGGCTATAGGAGAAACTACAGCAGAGAATGGATATCAACAAGCTGGTGCTTATGTTTCAGGTGAAGTAGTACAAGAATATGGTGGAGGAGTATGTCATATTTCTACTACATTATATAGAGCTGTTATGAGAGCTAATTTAAAATCTTCACTAAGATATAACCATTCAATGATGGTAAGTTATGCTGAGCCAAGCTTAGATGCCACTGTTTATGAAGGAGACATAGATTATAGATTTGTTAATACATATGATTTCCCTATATATATTGAAGGGTATATGACTTCAAATAGTATAGTATTTAATATTTACGGAAATAAAGAAGGTTTTGGAACTAATACTTATGATTTAGTAAATGAAGTTATAGAAAAGATAGATTATACTACAGAATATGTTAATGATGCTACACTTGCAGAAGGAAGTAAAGTTACAACTGTAAATGGTATGCCTGGGTATAGATCACAAGCATATTTAGTTACTTATTCAAATGGTGTTGAAGTATCAAGAGAATTTATTTCATCAGATTATTATGCACCAATGAATACTGTAGTAAAAGTGGGAACTAAAAAAGCAAATACTACAACAACAGAATCAAATAATAATTCAGCATCAACTGAATCTATAAATAATAACACTAATAATAGCCAAGCTAATGGTGGAAATGAATCTAGTGAAAATAGTGGGAATAACCAAACAAACACTACAGAAAATCAAAATAATTAATTAAGTTTTATTCAAAAGAAGTATAATATTAAATTGTTATGCTTCTTTTTCTTTAGTATTAATATAATAAGGGCTTAAAATATATATGGAATAAATTTAATTAAAATTAACATTCTGTAAAATGCTTTGACTAATAAATAATCATATAGTATTATAAAATTTATAGATATATACATATATTAAAGTAAGAGACTTTCATTTTACTTTTTGGAGGGTGAATTCATTGAATTTAAATATAGTTTTATATAAACCAGAAATACCACAAAATACCGGAAATATCGCTAGAACTTGTGTCTTAACAGATTCTGTTTTGCATTTAATAAAGCCTTTAGGATTTAGTATAGATGATAAGGCTGTTAAAAGGTCTGGATTAGATTACTGGAAAGACTTAAAGCTTGAAGTACACGAATCTTATGAAGATTTTATGGCTAAGTATGGAGATCAAAGAATATTCCTAGCTACAACTCATGGAGGAAAATTCTATAGCGAAGAAAGCTATGAGCCAGGAGATTTTATTATGTTTGGAAGAGAATCAAGTGGAGTTCCAGAAGAAGTACATAACGCTCACAAAGGTATAAGAATACCTATGATAAAGACAAGTACAAGAAGTTTAAATTTATCAAATACAGTGTGTGCAATAGCTTATGAAGCGTTAAGACAAATGGATTTTCCAAATATGAAATAAGAAATGGGGGTACTTTTCATGGAAAAAATAAAAATTATAACAGATAGTACTTTAGATTTACCGGCAGAGCTTATAAGAGAAAAAAACATTGAAGTATTACCGTTGTTAATAAACTTTGGAGAAGAAAGTTATTTAGATGGTGTAGAGATTACTACGAAAGAAATGATTGATAAAATTAATGCTACAGGTGTTTTGCCTACAACAGCTCAAGTAACTCCTAATAGATTTGAAGAAACTTTTAAAAAGTATTTAGATGAGGGATATAAAATTGTAGCATTAACATTATCTTCAGATATGAGTGGAACATATCAATCAGCATGTATAGCAAAAGATATGTTAGAAAGTGATGATATTGTTGTAATTGATTCAAGAAATGTTACATCTGGATTAGGACTATTAGTACTAAAAGCTTGCCAGTTTAGAGATAAGGGATTAGGAATAAAAGAAATTGAAGAAGAAATTCTTAAGGCAATACCTAAGGTTAAAAGCTCATTAAATTTTGAGTCATTAGAAAATCTTGTTAGAGGTGGAAGATTATCAAAAACTGCAGGAACAATTGGTAGTGTGTTAGGATTAAGGCTAATCTTAGAAGTAAAAGATGGTAAAATGTCTGTTAAAGATAAGGTTAGAGGAAGCAAAAAAGCTTTAAAGAAATTAATATCAGATTTTGAAAGCGTTGATGTTGATTTTGATTCACCAATAGTATTATTAGAACTTTTAAATGAAGATGTATATGAAGGATTAAAGATATACTTCCAAGAAAAAAATATAAATTATATAGATGCTAAGGTAGGATGTACAGTTGGTATTCACTCAGGAATTAAACCTTGTGGAATATTCTTCTTTGAAAAATAAAAAAAAGCCAGAAGGCTTTTTTTTATATTTTTTCTGAAAACGTATTCTAAAATTGTTTGGAGGTAAATATGAATTTTGATTTAGATGTAAGTTATAAACAACAGCAAAAGTTAGTTATGACACAGCAGATGAAAATATCAATAAATATATTGCAAGGATTTGATCCAGTAGGAATTGCAGCAAAAGATATAAAGCAGTGTTTAAAACTTCAAGTGAAGGACCTTCAATTTATAAATGAAAAGGAAAGAAAACATATTTATAAGATCATTGATAATTACATTTTAGATGTGGCAGAAGGAAAATTAGAAGAGTTATCTAGCAAGATGAAGATAGAAGAAGATGAGGTTAAGAGGTATATTGATATTATAAAAAAAATTAGAACCTAAGCCTTCAAGAGGTTTTTATATAGGTGATGAAATAAAGTATATAATTCCAGATGCTGAAATTAAAAAGGAAAATGGTCAGTATATAGTACTTATGAATGATGAAATATTACCAAAGATAAGTATAAATAAAGAGTTGATAGAAAGTATTGTATTAAAAGATAAAGAATCCGCAAGTTATATTCAAAAAAATATAATTAAAGCTGAAGTGTTAATAAAAAGTATTGAAGAAAGAAAGAAAACACTTTTGAGGATATTGGAAAAGATATTAATAAAACAAGAAAGTTTTTTTGAAAATGGAGAAAGTTATTTAAAACCTATGACTATAAAAGAAATATCTGAAGAAGTGCATCTTAGCGAATCTACTGTAAGCAGGGCAATAAAAGATAAGTATATAAAGACAAATTACGGAACTTTTAGAATTAAAGATTTATTTAAAATCGTGAAATATATCCATCAATCTGAAGAAAGAGCTGTTGGAGAGACATATGTTAAAAGGCTTATAAAGGAAATTATTGAAAAGGAAGACAAGACAAGCCCTGTATCAGATCAGGAGATAAGTGATAGATTACTAAAAAATACATTGCATATATCTAGAAGAACCGTGGCAAAATATAGAGAACAGATGGGGATTAGCTCTTCCAATAAAAGGAAGAAAAAATTACAAAATAAAAAAAATATATAAAATTTTACTATAAAGGGTTTAAAAATTCTAAAATCTGTTTTATAATAATACGTGCGGGACACAAAAAGTTACAAGTGGGACGCTTTTAGACCAAAAGGAGGGTTAGAAGTGCAGGAAATATTAGCGGTACAGAAGAAGATAGTTCCTGAATTGGTTGATGTCTTAGAAAAAAGATATAATATTCTAAGGACTATATATTTCAACCAGCCAATTGGTAGAAGGGTTTTAGCATCAGAACTTTCACTAGGTGAAAGAATTGTGCGTACTGAGATTAACTTTTTAAAGGAGCAGAACTTAATTGAGATAAATACTCCTGGAATGTCTGTTACTGAAGAAGGAATAAGAGTAGTAGAACAATTAAAAGATTTTATGCACGAGATTAAAGGATTAAATGATGTTGAAAAATTCATTAAGAAATCTTTAGGTGTAAAAGATGTAATAATTGTTCCAGGAGATGTGGAAAGTAATCCGTATGTATTAAAAGAATTAGGAAAAGCAGCTTCTAATTATGTAAAAGATATTATCAAGGATAATAGTATAATAGCTATTACAGGTGGAAGTACAGTTAAAGAATTAGTTGAAGCTTTCCCTAAAATTAATAATGTGTCCAATGTTCTTGTTTTACCTGCAAGAGGAGGAATGGGGAGAAAAGTTGAGAGTCAAGCTAATACTTTGGCAGCTGCATTAGCTAAGAAAGTTAATGGAAATTATAAACTACTTCATATTCCGGAAAATGTCAGTTTAGAAGTTTTAGATGGGCTTTTAAAAGAGAAGCAAATCAAAGAGGTTATAGACTCTATTCGTAAGGCTGATATACTTATATATGGTATAGGAAATGCTATTCATATGGCAGGCAAAAGAGGAGCATCTGAAGAATTTATTGCAGAGCTTAATAGAAATGGTGCTGTAGGTGAAGCGTATGGGTGTTATTTTGATAAAAATTCAAAAGTTGTATCTGAAAATACCACTATTGGTATAAAAATAAATGATGCAAAAAAAATTAATACGCATATTGCTGTAGCAGCTGGAAAAAATAAAGTAGAAGCTATAATAGCAGCTGAAATGAATGACAGTAATGCTGTGATTGTAACTGATGAAGCAGCAGCTACTAAGATAGTGGAACTGATGAAAGCTCAAAATTAAAGTTGTTTTAAAATTTTTATTTTAAATATATTATATTTATTATTTAGGAGGTAATTGTAATGGTAAGAGTTGCAATTAATGGTTTTGGACGTATAGGACGTCTTGCATTTAGACAAATGTTTGGAGCAGAAGGGTATGAAATAGTTGCTATCAACGATTTAACAAGCCCATCAATGTTAGCTCATTTATTAAAATACGATTCAGCACAAGGAAGATACGCTTTATGTGACAAAGTTGTTGCTGGAGAGAATTCTATCACTGTTGATGGAAAAGAAATCAGAATTTACGCTGAAGCTGACGCTTCTAAATTACCATGGGGAGAAATTGGTGTTGACGTAGTATTAGAATGTACTGGATTCTACGTATCAAAAGCTAAATCTCAAGCTCACATTGATGCAGGTGCTAAGAAAGTTGTTATATCAGCTCCAGCTGGAAACGACCTTCCAACAGTTGTATTCAACGTAAACCA
>FR883361.1 GCA_000435835.1 Clostridium sp. CAG:221 | reverse complement strand
TGTTTTTTAAACAGGGGGTTTTTCAACAAACTGAAAAAAATCACACAGCTATGGCTGTGTGATTTTTTATGCATAAAGGGCAGTTTCTCTATATTCCTGTGGAGTCATATTTGTATATTTTTTAAAAATAGTACTGTAGTAACTTTGATTATTGAAGCCCACCTCCAGTGAGATATCCAGTAGAGTCATATTAGTATTTTTTAATAAATCCTTACTTCTTTCTATTTTATAATTATTTAAATAGTTAATAAATGTCTGACCAGTTTCTTTCTTGAACATACAGCAAAAATAGCATTTGTTTATTTTAAATTTGTCACAAATATCATTAATTGTAATTTGCTTGGCATAGTTCTTATGTACATAATCCAGTGATTCTTTGATTATTGGTGAGACATCAGAGATTTTTTCATAGGAGCATGTATTCTTATAGGATAAAAATAATTTAAGGAGTTTAATAAAGTAATTAAGCCCTTTTTCACAATTAATATAGTATAAGGATTCATTTTCTTTTAATGAGGTAGTAAAGGGACCTAGTAAAAGAAAAGTAGCAGAATTTTTATTATTGTTGGCAAAAGGAATTGCCACTATTTTTAAATGTCCTGATTGAATTTCTTGTGGTAAATTTATATTATTTTTAGCAATTTTATCTACAATATTTAAATCTATTAATGTATCTTTTGATAATTTGTTTAAATTACGTTCATAAAGAAAATTTGAATTTAAATCTATTATTGAAAGAGGAACATTGCAGCAATTAAAAAAATTATCTAATTTAGTATATAAAGCAGTCATTTTATACCTCCATAGTCAAAAATCTATAAAATAAAACATAAATATCCTTAAAAACAATCTTAAAAAGATATGTTATTATAATAAAAGTAAATGATAATCAGTTTCAATTATCGCAAAAAATAATAAAATGTCAATATGAAATAAAAATAAATATACTACCAGAGTACAGGGGGATATGGAATGTTAAGGAAGAAGATATGTCGTATATTATCAGCAATAATGATTGCTACATCAGTATTTGGAGCTATCACTCCAGTGGCAAAGGCTGATGTGATAAATGCATCAGTTTTAATAAATAAAGAACAATTACAAAGTGGAATATATACTGTAAAAAATACTACTAAGTATGTAGAAGAAGGTAATGCTACAGGCGAAGGTATGGCTAGAAAAGTATTAAAGGAAGATTCAAAGATAGTAGTTCAAAATGACAAAGTATTATTAACAATGTATTTTGATGAAGGAATGTTTAAAATGCTAAGTGATATAAAAGTTTCTATGGATGATACAGAATTAATAGCTGAGGTTAATAATGATGAAAAATCAGTTACTATGGAAGTACCATCTGTGGATTCAAAGGTTAAGGTTGATGTTACAGTTAGCATGATGGGAAGACAGGTATCTTTTTATGTAGAAAATAATATGGATACATTAACATTAGAAGAAGCTTTTGAAGAAGAAACAGGTGCTGTTGTTTTAGGGGATGGTAAATATAAAGCAAGTAATATTACAAGATACTCTACAGATAGTGAGCATGGGAATTCCTCAGCAAGAAGAGCTATCGAAAGTGAAACTTTAATAAGTGTTGAAAATGGCAGAACATATCTGACAATTACTTTTTCATCTATGTATTCTATGTTAGAAAATATTTCTGTTTCTTTAGATGGAAAAAAACTAGATATAGTTGAAGATTCAAATGCAAGAACAGTTACTTTTGAAGTTCCATCAGTAGATACAGAAGTATTATTAGGAATGAACATAAAAGGAATGAATCATCCAGTTGATTTCTATGTGATTAATGATATGGATACATTGGCAAAGATAAGTGAGGAGACAGATAATCCAGCAGAAGATGACAAGAATGACACAGCACCAGAAGTGCCTGAAACTCCAGAAGTTAAACCAGAAACTACACCAGACTCAGGAAATAATGGGGAAGGTTCAGAGACAATACCAGGAACTAAGGTATACACAATAGAAAATCAGGTATATCATGAAAATGCTACTGGTATGACAATGGCAAGACAATATTTAAATTCTACTTCCAAGGTAGAAGAAGTTAATGGTAAGTACTATGTAACAATGACTTTTACAGGTGTTGAATATATGAATAATCATCAAATATATGTAAATGGTAGCAAAGTTGATGCTGAAATTGTTGAAAGCACGTCAAGTAAGATAGCTTTAAGATTTGCCGTAGAAAGCTTAAGTGATTCAATTAAGGTGGGAACTTACGTAATTCCAATGGGCAGAACCATTGATTTTGATGTAAAGATGCTAGAAGATACTCTTACATTAGTTGATGGAAATGTTGAAGAAGATAAGGAAGAAGATAGTACAAATAACTCAACTGGTAATAATTCATCTTCAACAAATAATAGTACAAGCAATTCTGCTGATAACAAGGTAGAAGAAGAAACAAATGTTAAAGAAACAGTTACAGTTAAAGTTTACAATGTGCAAAATAATGTTACTCATCATAATGCAACAGGAGTAGCAATGGCGAGAAAATACTTAAATAGCAATACAGAAGTAAAAGAAATAAATGGTAAGTATTATGTGACATTAACATTTACAGGAACTGAATTCATGCAAAATCATGAAATTTATGTAAATGGTAGTAAGGTAAGTCATAGCATAGTTTCAAGTACTGGTGATTCAGTATCAATTAAATTTACTATTGCAAGCTTAAATGATGCAATATCAGTTAAAACTTATGTTGTACCAATGGCAAGAGATGTTGAATTTGGAGTTGAATTATTATTAGATACCATGACTTTAGTTAATGAGTATACTATAGAAGCTGATTCACTTCCAGAAACAGGAGCGACAACATCATCAGCATTAGCATTATCTATGGGCTTAATGGCAATTGGTTCAGGTGCTCTTTTAAGAAAAAAAGTTAAATAAGAAAAAAATAAAATGGGCTGAAAGGCCCATTTTCAGTGTAAAGGAAAAGGTGGAAAAAAATGAAAATAATTAATAAGATAAAGATATTTATGATGATGGTGTTATCAATAGTTATCATGGGAAATATTAATGTTTATACGGCTTTAGCAGAAGAAAATATTGCAAGTGGAATATATGAAGTAGCAAATGATGTATATCATGATACTGAAATTGGCATGTCTATGGCTAGAAGTTATTTAAATGATACTATGACAGTGAAGATTACCAAAGATGAAGTTCTTTATACTATTGGCTTCTCAGGAACTGATTATATGGAAAATTATAGAGTGAAGGTCAATGATGTTGAAGTGCCAGTAGAAAGAGTTGATGGAGATGGAATAGTAACATTGAAAGTATCTGCAACTTCATTAAGTGATGAATTAAAAGCATGTATATATGTAGGTCCAATGGGAAGAGACGTAGAGTTTGGAATAATACCAAAATTAGAAACAATGTCATTAATTGAATCTATTGAAGAAGAAAGTACAGAAGAAACTACTGAAAATAGTGCTATTGAAGAAATACAAGATAATGAAATAATGCCTATAAGTGAAAATAATAATACAGAAGAAAATAATAGTATTAGTAAAGTAATTTTATTTGGTGGAGTAGCAATATTAGTGATTGGTATAGTTTGTACTATAATGTTAAAAAGAAAAAAGTAAGACTGGAGAATTAATATGAAATTTAAGAATATATTAAGAATGTTAATGGTAACAATGCTTTCTGCAACAATGATAGGTTGTAGTAATGACAAAAAAGATGTTGTTGTTAACAATGATGAAGATGTTGTAGTAGCTACTTCTGTAGCAGTAACAGAAATTTTAGATGCTTTAGGAGTAAAAGTATCAGGAGTTCCTACCACTTCATATGAACTACCAGAAAGTACAAAGGAGGCAGTAGAAGTTGGTAATCCAATGAGTCCTGATTTAGAAATAATAAAGTCATTAAATCCGTCGGTGGTAGTGTCTGTTGATACATTAGGAGCAGATTATGAAAAGCTATTTACAGATAACAATATACCAAGTGAATTTGTTTCATTATCAAGCTTGGAAGGATTAAAAGAGACAGTTAGTAATTTAGGAAATAAATTTAATAAGCAGGCTGAGGCAGAAGCTATACTTAAAGAACTAAATACTAAGGAAGAAGAAATGGCTTCAATAAGTGAAAAAGAAAAACCTAATATACTTATTTTATTTGCAGCACCAGGTTCAACAATGATTGCCACTGAAAAATCTTATATAGGAAATTTAGTTAAAATTGTGGGAGGAAAGAACATTATTGAGGATACTTCTTTAGCGTATGTAACATATAGTAAGGAAGAAATAGCAAAGTTAAATCCAGATAAAATCCTTGTGATGGTACATGCGTTGCCAGAGGAGACGAAAGCAGCATTGGAAGCAGAAATGTCAACTGATTCTGCATGGCAGAATATTGAGGCTGTAAGAAATGGTAAGATTGAATATCTAGATAATACTTATTTTGGCATGAGTGCTAATTTAAAAGTAATTGAAGGTTTAGATATGCTATATGATATAGTACATGATAAAGGTGAGTAAGGATGAAGGTTTTAAGTAAAAAAACTAAAATTGCTTTTATTTTCTCTTTGTTGATAGTATTGATGGTAACTATCTTGATTTCATTAAGATTAGGAAGCATAGATATAAGCTTTACTGAACTAATCAAGGGAATGTTATCAGGAGAAAGTACTGGCAATGTTGGCATAATAAAGGATTTAAGAATGCCTAGAGTAATAATAGCAGTACTTATTGGAGCCAATCTAGCTATTTCAGGAGTACTTTTGCAAGCAGTAATAAGAAATCCCTTAGCTGATCCATATATTACAGGTATTTCATCTGGTGCTTGCGCTATAACGGTGTTTTTTATGGTATTTGTACCAAGTGTAACCACAATGAGACCTATATTTGGATTCTTAGGAGGGCTTGTATGTTGTGCTATTGTTTATTTGATGGCTTATAAAAAGGGTTTATCGCCTATAAGGATAGTTCTAGCAGGAGCAGCTTGTAATGCACTTTTAGGTGGGCTTTCATCAATGTTTACTGTAAGTGCTGGACTTGGAGCAAGTAATATACAAAAGTGGATCACGGGAAGCTTAGCTACAGTTAATTGGGATAATGTATATATGTTATTGCCATACTCAATTATAGGAATTATCTTAGCCATATGTACAAGCAAGATATGCAATGTTCTTCTTCTAGGAAGTAAGAACGCTAAAAGCTTAGGTTTTAATAGCGATTTATATATGATTTTAGTTACTTTAATTGCTGTATTTTTAGCAAGTATCTCAACGGCAATAGGTGGTGTTATTTCCTTTGTAGGATTGGTTGTTCCACATATATGTAGAATAATAGTAGGATCTGATCATAAGTATTTAATTCCTTGTAGTGGAATCTTAGGAGCTTTCTTAGTGTTATTTGCAGATACACTGGGAAGAATTATCATGAAGCCATATGAAATACCAGTTGGCGTTGTAACTTGTATAATAGGAGCACCATTTTTCTTATATCTTTTAAGAAGGAGCGACTTAAAATGATCAATGCAAATAAAATAGCTTTTACTTATGATAAGAAAAAAGAATTTATTAAAGATTTAACCTTTAATATTGAAAAAGGAAAAATAACCACAATACTTGGCCCAAACGGTAGTGGAAAATCTACAGTGCTAAGTTTATTATGTGGACTAAATAAGATTTCAGATGGTGAAATCATCATTAATGATAAAAATATTAATAACATGAAGTATAGGGATATTGCTAAGGAAATTGCCACTGTACACCAACAAAATACTGTACCCGATGACATAACAGTAAAAGAGCTTATAGCATATGGAAGAATGCCACATAAAAAGTATTTCCAAAAGAATGTTAAGGAAGACGAAGAAATAGTCCAGTGGGCAATTGAAAGGACTGGACTTGCAAAATTACAGCACAAGGAAGTCATGAGCATGTCCGGTGGAGAACGACAAAGAGTCTTTATAGCCATGGCTTTAGCTCAAAAAAGTAAGATATTATTTTTAGATGAGCCTACTACATATTTAGATATTTATCATCAAATAGAATTGTTGGAGCTTATAAAGGAATTAAAGGAAGAAGATGGATTAACTATAGTAATGGTCTTGCATGATATAAATCAAGCATTAACATATAGTGATAATATTATGGTTATGAAAAATGGTCAGCTTATTAAAATAGGCAAAGCAAGTGAAGTAATAAGTATGAATTTATTAAATGATGTTTATAATATAGGTGGATTCTTAAGTAATCAAAAAGATAATGTGTACTTTGTACCAATGAAAAGAGAAAAGAATTGCGTTTAACGCAATTCTTTTTGCTGTTTTTAATATAATAAAAGGTATAAATAATAATATAATGATTGTGATATAATAACAAATATGTAATAAAAAATAAATTTTAAGGAGTAGTTTATGATGGGAGAAATACTTGAGATAAAAAGAAAAGATGGAGTAATACTACAAGGTCAGTTTAAGCTTCTAGAAGAAAAAGATATTAAGGATATAATGAGATTACAGAAAATTGTTATAGATGCATTGGAAGATAAGCAATTATTTGCACCATCAGAGGAAGACGAATTCCTTTTATACATTAAAGAATTAGGTAATGTAATTGGATGCTATGAAAGTGAAAGCAATGAACTTATAGCTATGGGTGTATATGGTAAACTAGGACATAGAGAAAATAACTATGGTTATGATTTGGAAATGGCTAAAGAGGAATTGTTATCAGTAGGACAAATTGAATCAACGGTGGTTTCACCAGAGTACAGAGGAAATTCACTGCAAAAGAAGATTTGTCTTGAATTAGAAAGGATATCAAAAAATAATAATGATAAGCTATTATGTGCCACTGTTTCTCCTTATAATAAATATAGTTTAAAAAGCTTCTTAGATCTTGGCTATGAAATAAAAAAGGACAAGTTGAAATATGGTGGATTGAGAAGATACGTTGTAGCTAAGAAACTTCAAAAATAAATCTAAATACAATATGATGAAAAGTTTATGAAGTTATTTATTCTCTATATAGACAATGAATTAGCTTCAACTGGAGAGAGGTAGGAGAGAGTTATGAATATTGTAATGCTGATTACATCATTAATAATTATAGCGGTATGTTACTGGGAGGCACAAAGTGCAGCAAAGCCAAATAAAAATATTATATTAGGGGTAATGATTCCGCCATTAGAATTAAGCAACATGGAAGTAACAAAGATTACAAAAGAATTTATGTATAGTATAAAAATATTATCGGTACTAGCAATTGTCGTTTATTTTCCACTGATGTTTATAAGAACTGTATGGCTATTAATTGGATGGTTTTTATGGTTTGCATTATTTTACTATATCTATTATAAGGTGATTTGTAAGTACAATGGTAAATTAAAAGAAGTGAAAAGAAAAAATCATTGGCTTTTACCTAATAAGCATATTTCAAATATGGATATAGAGCTGAATGAAACAAAGAGTAAAATGCCTATATCAAAGTGGTTCTTTCTTTTAGCTTTATTTATAGGAGTTATTCCTTTTATATTAAATTTAATTAATAAAAATGAATATTTTAGCATAGCGGCTATATGTACAGGTAGTTCAATAGCTGGAACCATTATTCTTTTTATAATATATATGACTTATGTTAAAGGTAGAACTATTGTTTATTGTGATGAAAGTGAAATAAATATTGCTTGTAATAAGATTTATAAGAGAACCTGGAGTATTGTTTATATATTATTAGCAATATTACAAAGTATCACTAATACCATTATATATGTATTTATGCTATTGCCAAGAATAAATAAAAATGCCTTTTTATTTGCCATAACTTTACCAGTTGTAGTAATTGTTTTAGGGATAGTTTATGGTCACAGACGAATTATTAATATACAAAATAAACTTATTTCAAGTGCAAAAAATCCCATTTATGTAGATAGTGATGATTATTGGATTAATGGAATATTTTATAAAAATCCTTATGATAGTAGGGTAGTAGTGGAAGGAAGAATAGGAATAAAGCCTGTATATAATTTAGCTACTAAAAAAGGAAGACTTATAACTTATGGTGAAAATATTCTTGCAGCAGTAAGTGTACTAGCTATTATATTAATGATGATATCTTTTGAATTTTATGGATTTAATATGAAAATAAATGATGATGTTGTAAAGATAAATGCACCATTATATGGCACTGAATTGAAAATAAAAGATATTGAAAAAGTTGAAATAATAGATAAACTTAAAGTGAAGTTAAGGACAAATGGAATAGGAATGGATGAATATTCCGTTGGTAATTTCAATGTAGAAGGTTATGGAAAGTGTAAGCTGTATATTTATAATGATGTTAAACCGTATATACTAATTGAAAGTGATAATGAGCAAATCTTTATTAACGGTGAAGATAAGGAAGACACTTTAAGATATTATGATGAAATTATTGCAGTGATAAATAAGAAGTAGTGATTTTCTTAGGAAAATCACTATTTTTTTGCTTTAAAAGTAAAGAAATTTTTGCATAAGAAAAAAGTTAAATTGAAAAACTATTATATAAGTTAAAGTATTGGTGAGGTTAAAAATGAGCAAATTTAAATGGGAAAAAATTTTAAATAAGAAAAGAATAAGAGATTATAAAATCAATAAGAAGAGTTCAGATTGTAGGGATGAGTTTGAAAATGATTATGATCGAATTCTTTTTAGTGCATCTTTTAGAAGACTTCAAGATAAAGCACAAGTATTTCCCTTAGAAAAGCTTGACTTCGTAAGAACCAGGCTTACTCATTCATTAGAAGTTTCATCTATAGGAAAGTCATTAGGTATTAGTATAGGTAGTAGGTTAGTGAAAAAAACCATAAATTATGAGGAAAAGGTAACCATATCCATGGTTGAAGATATAAGTAATATTTTAGCATGTGCAGGACTAATACATGATTTGGGAAACCCACCTTTTGGTCATTTTGGAGAGGTAGCCATTAGAGAGTGGTTTAAAAATAAATTATGTAAAAATGAAGATGGAAGCTATAATTTTAAGTATGATAAATATGATTTTAATTTAGATAAACAAGAAGCTTTAGATTTATTAAACTTTGAAGGTAATGCTCAAGGACTTAGAATATTAACAAAATTACATTTTGTTATTGATAGATATGGCATGAACTTAACAACAGGTGTATTAAGTGCAATAATAAAATATCCTATTTCATCTTTAGATAAAGAAAATAGTAATTTAAAAAAGATTGGATATTATAAAGCAGAGGAAAAGATATTTAAAGAAATAGCGGAAGATACTGATATATGGAAGTGTAGAAATCCTCTTGTATATATTTTAGAAGCAGCTGATGATATAGCATATCTTTTAGGGGATTTGGAAGATGCATTTAATAAAAAGATAATAACACATGATATTTTTAAAATGAAATATGAAGAATTTATTAAAGAAGAGGGATATGAAGAAAAAACACTAGAAGAAAGCTTATCATTTTATCTTTCTAAAAATTATAATATAGCAAAAGAGGAATATGGATATGAAGATCCAGGAGAATATGCATTAAAATCATTTATTATTAAGCTTAATAGATATTTAAAAGATTCAGTTATTGAAGAGTTTATTAATTCTTATGATGAAATTATGGATGGAGTTTATGAAGGTGATTTAATAAGCAACTCAAAAGCTAATAAGATATCTTTATTTTTAAGAAGTATATCAAAAGAATATGTATATACCAATGAAAAAATAGTGGCAAATGAAATAGTTGGCTATAATATAATTCATAATCTTTTAGATATCTTTGTACCAGCAGCACTTAATAAAGAAGTTAAACCTTATAAAGGTTATGATGGGAAGCTTTATTCACTTATTTCAAAAAATTATAGGTTTGTATGTGAAAATAATATTGAACAAAAAGAATGCAGTGAAGAATATTCAAGATTATTATTAGTAACGGATTTTATATGTGGCATGACAGATTCTTATGCAGCTTATTTATATGAGGAAATAAATGGGATGAAGGCCTAGATAGTTATAAATTTTGAATGGACAGTGATAAATGAATTAGATAAAGAATAAAGTTAAAATCAGTAACATAGCCAGTTGCTGATTTTTTTTTGTAAAATACCACAGTAATATGTTAATATATAACATAAAAGAGATATAAAGTAAGGTGAGAGAGTGAAATATAATTTGACTACAGAAAGTGATAAAAAAGAAATATGTAATTGGCAGTATCCTGATGAGTATGCTATCTATAATTTTTCACCATATGAGGAGCTATTGAAAAATAAGCAGAGTTTTTGTAATCCAGCAATAGAAAAGAATTTTTACTCTTATTATGATGGGGAGACTTTAGTTGGTTTTATTAATATTTTTGAGGAAGAAAATAAAGTGTTTATAGGCATTGGTGTAAACCCGCAGTACTGTAACCAGGGGTATGGGAGGATGATCTTAGATACAGCTTATAAAATTTCTAAAGAATTATATCCTCTGAAGCCATTATATTTGGAAGTTAGAACATGGAATAAAAGAGTTATTAATTGTTATAAGAAAGCTGGTTTTGTAATTGAGAAGAAATTAAGGAAAACTACTACAATTGGAGAAGGTGAATTTTATAGGATGATAAGAAAATAATTTAACATTATAGAATTTGAAATAAGAAAAGGGGTATAAGATGGGAATTTTAAAATTAGTTGAAGTTAGTGAAAATTTTAGAGAACAAGTTTTAGAATATAAAGATGAATTTGATAATAATAATGAAATTTTACATGGTACAGCAGGCTTAGGAAAAGCTGAAAACTTTGAAGAATGGTTGAAGGCAATAGTTGACAATTCATTTGAAGAAACAGTAAGGCAAGGCTTTGTTCCATCATCTACTTATTTAGCTGTAAGGGTAGAAGATGACAAATTGCTAGGAATGATAGATATAAGGCATAAGCTAAATGAATATTTATTTAATTTTGGTGGACATATTGGCTATAGCATTAGAAAAAGTGAAAGAAGAAAAGGTTATGCAAAAGAAATGTTAGGACAAGCCTTAGGAAAATGCAGAGAAATGGGATTAGATAAAGTGCTAATCACCTGTGATAAAGAAAATATAGCTTCTGCTAGTACCATTAAAAGCCAAGGTGGGGTATTAGAAAATGAAGTAAATGAAGAAGATGAAATAGTTCAAAGATATTGGATTAATTTAAATAAATAGCAATAAGCATAAATAAAAGGGGAAGAAAAAATGAAAGAAAATACTTTTGTAAAAACACATGGATTAGGAAATGAATATATAGTTTTAGATAGTGATAATATCAGTTTTCAATTAACAGAAAAGGCTATAAAAAGGATTTGTAATGTTAATTTTGGTATAGGTTCAGATGGAATTCTTTTAAAGGTTCCTTCAGATAAAGCAGATTTTGGTCTTAGAATATATAATCCAGATGGATCTGAAGCTGAAAAGAGCGGTAATGGATTAAGAATATTCTGCAAGTATATTTATGATTATAACTTTACAGAAAATAGACAGTTTACTGTTGAAACTAAAGGTGGATTAGTTAATGCTGATATTGTTGAAGTTACTGAGGCTGGAAAAGCTAAACTAATCACAGTAGATATGGGACAAGCAATATTTAACGCAAAGGAAATTCCAACAAGATTTGATTCTGAAGAAGCCATAGGTAAAAAACTAATGGCAAATGGAAAAGAATTTGAAGTTAACTGCGTATCTATGGGAAATCCCCATTGTGTTGTTTTAAAGGATAAGTTAAGTATAGATGAAATTAAAGAATATGGTAGATACTTAGAACATCATGAAATGTTTCCTAACAGAATTAATGTTCAATTTGCTAAGGTTATTTCAAGAAATGAAGCAGAAATTCTTATTTGGGAAAGAGGAGCAGAATTTACTTTAGCATCAGGAACTTCTTCTTGTGCAGTAGCTTGTGTTTTAAGAAAAAGAAATCTTATTGATAATAAGGTAAAAATAAAAATGCTTGGTGGTGAGCTTACAATTGAAATAGATGATGACTTTAATGTAAGAATGACTGGAGAAGTTAGACAAATAGCTGAAGGAATTTTAAATGGAGAACTTATTGAAGACCTTAAGTAAATGAAAAATGAAGAATTAAGAATTAAAAATGAGTGAGGAAACTCCTTGAGGGGAGTTTCTGTAAAGCATAATAGAATGTTTTGTTTATTGAAAGAGTAATATAATTTTGTGAGGTGAAAGGGATGGTGGATAATAGTAAGAGAAATAGTGCAGTGAAAAGTGGAATTTCATTTGGGACATGCTTAGCTATGGTAATATCTTATACTGCATGGAAATCAATTGGATGGGCAATTATACATGGACTGTTAAGTTGGGTATATGTAATTTATTATTTTGCAAAATATTATTAGTTTGAAAGTAAGGGTAGTGTTTAAATGGACTTTAAGGTTACTGATAAAATTAATGCAAAAGATAAAGAAATTATATTTCAAGGATTATTAGAATATAATTTGGCAAGACTAGAAGATAAAACTCCTCAAGACTTAGGTGTTTATTTAAAAGATGACAATGATGAACTTTTAGCAGGTTTAATAGGCAATACTCATGGAAATTGGCTAACAGTAAAATATTTATGGGTAAGTGAAGCTTTAAGAGGACAGAGTATTGGTAGTGATATTTTAAGAAAAGCTGAGGAAGAGGCAAAGGGGCGAGGGTGTAAGTATGTATTTTTAGATACATTTAGTTTTCAAGCACCAGAATTTTATAAAAAACATGGATATAAAGAAAAGTTTGTTTTAGAAGAATATCCATTAGAAGGAAAGCGTCATTATTTTACTAAAAGACTGTAAACAAGTATATGAGAGAAAAAGGATAATAGTGATGAAAGATTATGATATAAGAGAATGTAGTAATGAAGAAGCAGATTTTGTTATTGATAAATTAGTAGAATACAATTTATCCAAAGTAGCAAGTACACAAGAAAATGACTTTTTAAATATAGATAGAGTTGTAGAAGATGTTAAAGGTAATATCATTGCTGGAATACTTGCCAAAATGTATTGTTGGAACTGCTTATATATAGATGTTTTATGGGTTGAAGAAGGTTATAGAAAAGATGGATTAGGATCAAAGTTATTAAAAGAAATTGAAAATATTGCAATAGAAAAAGGATGTCATTTGATTCATTTGGATACTTTTGATTTTCAAGCAAAGGATTTTTATATTAAGCATGGATATGAAGTATTTGGTGTTTTAGATGAATGTCCAAAGAAGCATAAAAGATATTATCTTAAAAAGTTAATTAAATAAATATATATAGGAGGAATTAGTAATATGAATAAAAAATTAGCAATCTTAGTAATAGTCTTTAGTGGTATAGCTGCATTGTTATCTGGAGGAATAAAGATGATGGTGGCGTATGCTGCTAATATAGCTTTGATTTCATTAGGTTATTTATATATGGTAAATAACAAAAAGAATGAGATATTACCATAAATAATAAAGGGTAAAGAGTGATGAGTAAGGAAAAGAATTTTATAAAACGAGTTATTATTGGAGCAGGTAATACTTCTTATGAAGGGTGGATAGCAACACAAGATGAAGATTTAAATCTTCTAAATGTTGATGATTACTATTGATGCATATAAAGAGTAGATATATAGGATATATAAGGAGATAACCAAATATGTATAGAGAAATTTTGCAAATATTAAGATGCCCAAAGTGTAATGAGGAGCTAGCTTTAATTACTGAAAAAGAAGAAGATAGTGAAATTATTGCAGGAAAATTAAAATGTAAAAATAATCATTGCTGGCAGATAAGTGAAGGTGTGATAAATTTTCAATCAGTAGAACAAGAGCAATTTAATAATTGGACAGAATCTTATAAAGAGTATAACTATGAAGAAATGGATGAAAAAATCCTAAAAGGAACACCTAAAAATCAAAAAGAAATAAATGAGGAAGCTAAAAGAATCATTATAAATAATATAAATGAAGAAGAAAATGAGTTTATCCTTGATATAGCAACTGGCAGGGGAATGTTATTTACAGAAATGTTGAAAGAATTACAGGGTAAATCACAAATATTATGTACAGATTTAAGTTTTGAAGTATTAAAATACGATAGGCTTAAAGCCAAAAAAATAAATCCTAAAGTTAAAGTAAATTATATAGCTTGTGATGCCACTAAGCTACCGTTAAAGGATAATAGCATTGATACTGCTACTTCATTTTTTGGAATTGCTAATATGCTTAATTTAACTTTAGAGGGAATAAAAGAAGCTAATAGAGTATTAAAGAATGGTAAACATTTCTTTAATGCTTTCATTACCATTAAAGAAGATTCAAAGGGTTTTCAAAGTATAAAGCAATTTTATAAAGATAATAATGCTATTGAAATGGAAAAGTTTTTGTTAGAGCCTGCAATAGAAAAAGCCCATAGTGAAGCAAATTTTAAAGATATAAAAATAATAACTATTGGGGAGTCCATAGGAGAAAAAAGTGAATTGGATTTAATTCCTTTTGAAGGAGAATGGTTTGCAGTGATTGTAGTAGAAGGCATAAAGTAAAAAGTATGAAATATTAAGCTAAAATAAGGAGAAGATTATGAAGAATGTTTTTCTGGTATATGATGATTGTTGCTTTTATGAAATAGTGATATTAAATTACTTTATGAAATTTACAGGTCAAGATGTAGTTATTTGTTCACTAAATGGAAGTGCTATAACTTGTATGGAAGGTTATTCAGTTAATGTAGATATGGCATTAAAAGATGTAGAAATAGATAATATAAAGAGTTTGATTATTCCAGGTGGAGATATAAAGACTATATGTAATGAAGAGATATATGAACTTATCAGAGATTTAGTGAAAAAAGAAATAATTGTAGCAGCTATTTGTGCCGGAGTGAATGTACTAGAAAATGCAGGGGTATTAAAAGATACTAAATCAACTCATTCAGAGGATACTGATATTTATAATGATAAAAAGGTAATTACAGCAAGAGCTAATGCATATGTGGATTTTGCCATTGAAGTTGCTAAGGAATTAAATTTATTCAAAGATGAAATCGATTTAAAGGAAACCATAGATTTTTGGAAATTTCATAAAAGAGTTCAGTAAGATGCAAAATATGGATAATAGTTATGGAGAAAATTAATGTGAAAATATTATATGCTTAAATATAATATTGGAAATAATAAATATATAAGAATAAAAATAAAAAAAATATGTTAAATTAATAACGGCTTTATGTTATAATTGTGAAAAATTCAATCTTAGGAAATTAAGGTGTAGAAAAAATGATTAAACAAACAAAAGATATGAAGGCATTAGAGGTTTTTAATAATGTCTGTGAGGAGACTATAGAAATAATTTTAGAGCAAGGAGAAATAAGAAAATATAGTAAAGATACCATTGTTTTTTACGATAAAGAAGATGTATCAGATATTTATATAGTTATTAGTGGAACTGTATCTCTTTATAAACTAAATGAAAATGGGCAAAAAAAGGTGATATTTATTTTAGGTGAAGGAAAAGTAGTAAATGAAGTTATTATAAAAGAACTTCCTGCATCAATAAATTGTCGGGCTTTTGAGGATGCTGAGCTTTTAAAGATTAATAAAAATAAACTTCTTGAGATAATGAAGTATGACTTTGAGCTATGTAAGAATATAATAATTTCACTTTCAATGAAAACTAGAAGGATGTATAGACAACTGAAGAATACTCCGCCATCTATAAAAATAGAAAAAAAGTTAGCAGCAAAAATTTATAAATTAGGTCGTGATTATGGCGTTGAAACTGAGGAAGGCATAGTAATAAAGATGAATTTAACAGTAACTTATTTAGCAGATTTATTAGGTAGCCAAAGGGAGACAGTATCAAGGGCTTTGAAAATACTACAAGATAAAAAGCTTATTTCTTATAAAGATAAAATTATATTAATTTATGATTTAAATAAAATTTCAGAATTTTTTAAAACATCGTGATAAATATCACGGTGTTTATTTTTATCTTAACATATAATTAGCTCATGAATGGTTGTTTAATTTTTAACAACGTTGTTAAAAAACATTTATCAATAAAAATTGATATTAATAAAGAAAAAGGAGTGTTACGATGGGCTACAAGGTTATAACGGAAAATGTAAATAATATTTTAAGACAGTTATCTAAAGATTATTTAATATATGCCCCAAAAGTATTTGAAGGTGATGGAAGATTTTCAGATACTGATACTATAAGATATGGAGAAATATCTTCAATAGAAGAAATAGTGTTTGATAAAAAATCAGAATATTCATTTAAGGAAATTCTTTTACCTATTTCAGAAACTTTATTCTATTTTACAGAGGATAATGTAGTTGTTCCAGAAGGACCAAAAAAAGGAGCTATAATCTTTTTAAGAAGCTGTGATTTACATGGGTTAAAACGTATGGATCAAATATATTTAAATAATGGACCAGAAGATTTCTACTATAAGAGATTAAGAGAAAATACAAGATTCATACTTATGGGATGTAGCCATACATTTGATAATTGCTTCTGTGTAGATATGAATAGCAACAAAAGCGACAATTATGATGCATACATAGATGTTGATGGAGATTATACATATTTTGATTGTAAGTGGGATGAACTTGCAGCTTTAATTGAAAAAGAAGGAAATGTAGCTTGTGAAGTTACTCCAAAATATGTAGAAAGTAATAAAGTTAATGTAAACATACCTGAGAATTTATCTGGTAAAGTGTTTAACTCAAAAGTTTGGGATGAATATACAAGTAGATGTATAGCTTGTGGACGTTGTAATTTTGTATGTCCAACATGTACATGCTTCACTATGCAAGATATAGCATATAAGGAAAATAAGAATTCAGGTGAAAGACGTAGAGTATGGGCATCATGTATGGTTGATGGATATACAGATATGGCTGGAGGAATTACCTTTAGAAAACCTAATGGAGACCGTATGAGATTTAAAGTAATGCATAAAGTTTATGATTATAAGAAAAGATTTGGGTACAATATGTGTGTAGGATGCGGACGTTGTGATGATGTATGTCCAGAATACATATCTTTCTCAAATTGTATAAATAAGCTTGAAGATGCTGTAAAAGAGGTGGAATAAGATGAATAATGAATATATGCCATTTATGTCTGAGATAAAGGAAATAATTAAACATACAGATATTGAATATACGTTCCGTATGACTTATGAGGGAGACGTTAAGCCAGGACAATTCTTTGAAGTATCAATACCTACTTTTGGAGAAGCTCCTATATCTGTAAGTGGTATTGGTGAAGGAACAGTTGACCTTACTATTCGTAAAGTTGGAAAGGTTACTAATGAAATATTCACTAACTATGTAGGAAATAAGCTGTTCTTAAGAGGTCCTTACGGAAATGGATTTGATGTTAATGATTATAAAGGTAAGGAACTTACTATAGTAGCAGGAGGAACAGGACTTTCACCTGTAAAAGCAGTAGTTGATTACTTTGCTAAAAATATTTCTGAAGCAGTACATACTAATTTAATATGTGGATTTAAATCAACTGACGATATTTTATTTAAAGATGATATTAAAGAATGGGAAAAAAGTATCAATGTAACTTTAACAGTAGATAATGCTGAAGAAGGATATAAAGGAAATACTGGATTAGTTACTAAATATATTCCTGAATTAGAAATAAAAGATATAGAAAATACAGCATTTGTAGTTGTTGGACCTCCAATAATGATGAAATTTACAGTGGCAGAAATTCTTAAAAGAGGGGTAGCAGAAGAAAATATCTGGGTATCTTATGAAAGAAAAATGTGCTGTGGCTTAGGAAAGTGTGGTCACTGTAAGATGGATGATACTTATATCTGCCTTGATGGACCAGTATTTAACTACACTAAGGCTAAAAATTTAGTTGATTAGGAGGAGCGAAGCTGTGGATATAAATACTAAAAAGCTTAAAAAGAATGCATTTAGAATAACTAAGGAAAGAGGAATTACAGCATCAAGAGTAAGAGTTCCAGGAGGACACTTAGATGCTGAACTTCTAGGAAAAATTCAAGAAATATCTGAAAAATATGGTAATGGAAAAGTTCATATAACTTCAAGACAAGGTTTTGAAATATTAGGAATTAAATTTGAGCATATTGATGCAGTAAATGAAATGCTTCAACCTATAATTGATAAATTAGAAATAAATCAAGAAGATCCAGGTACTGGGTATTCGGCAGCAGGTACTAGAAATGTTTCTGCTTGTATAGGAAATGCAGTATGTCCATTTGCTAACTATAAAACATCTGATTTTGCTAAGAAAATTGAAAAGGTAATATTCCCAAATGACCTTCATGTAAAGATAGCGTTAACAGGATGTCCTAACGACTGTGCAAAGGTAAGAATGCATGATTTTGGTATTATAGGTATGACAGAACCACAATATGACGAAAGTAGATGTATAAACTGTCAAGCATGTTTAAAGGCTTGTAAGAAATTATCTGTTGGTGCTTTAAGTTCTGAAAATTATAAGATTGTAAGAAATACTGAAAAATGTATAGGTTGTGGTGTATGTGTGGAAAAATGTCCTACAAGAGCATTCACAAGAAGTAAGGAAAAATATTATAAACTTACTATAATGGGTAGAACAGGTAAAAAGAACCCAAGATTAGGGCAAGATTTTATTATTTGGGCTGATGAAGAAAGCATTATAAAAATAATATCAAATACTTACAAATTCACAAAAGAATATATAGCAAAGGATGCACCAGGTGGAAAAGAACACGTAGGTTACATAGTTGACAGAGTTGGCTTCCATGAGTTTAAAAAATGGGCTTTAGATGGTGTTGAATTAGGAGAAAAGGCTATAGTTAAAGAAAATGTTTATTGGGGTGGGATTCATTTTAATTCTGTAGATAACCAATAATATATATATTTACTTTAACAAAGGAGAAAGCTATAATGGAGAAAAATTTTAAAAACAAACTTAGAAATATGCCAATAGCAATAGTACCTACAATGGTAGGGGCAGCAACACTTTCTAATGTATATCAAGGATTAGGATTTACTTGGATAAAGCATATAACTATATGGGCTGCTATATTAATATTACTATCATATTTAGGAAAAATAGTATTCCACTTTGATGCTGTTAAGTCTGAGTATAGTAATACTGTTCCAGCTAGTCTTTATGCTGGATTAACAATGATAACTATGATAATAGGAAGTTATGTATTTACTTATAACCAAACTATAGGTAAAGGATTATGGTTTGTAGGGCTTATATTACATGCAATACATATATGCGTATTTACATTTAGAAATGTATTTAAAGGTATAAATAAAGAAACTTTTGTACCAAGTTGGTTCGTTACTTATAACGGAATCATGGTTGCAACTGTAGTTGGTGGAGTTATGAATGAGCCAGCTATAGGCAAGGTAATAGTATATTATGGTATAACTATATTATGTATAATAATGCCATTTATGGTTTACAGATTAGCAAAGCATTCAATAAAAGATGCTATGTATCATACACAAGCTATATTACTTGCACCTTCAAGCCTTTGCTTAGTTAGTTATTTAAACTTTATTGAAAAACCAAATAAGATAGTTGTCTATGCTTTATATGCATTAGCATTTTGTTCTTTCTTATTTATTTTATATAAAATGCCAAAATTCTTTGGATTTACTTTTAATCCAGGATTTGCAGGACTTACATTCCCTATGGCAATAGGAATTGTTGCTTCAACAAAAATGTCAGCATTTTTAATAGCACAAGGAAATGAAAGTTTTGGTAGTATAGTAAAAGAAATATCTGGAATACAAATCTATATAACAACAGCTATTATTGGTTTTGTACTTTATAACTTTGCAAGAATGCTAGTTAGAAGCTATAAAAATAATGGTTAATAGATAATTTATAATTGATATTTAATGAAGAAACTCCTTAGGGAGTTTCTTTCACTAGAAATACTTTTTTGTAAAATTATACTTAATTTTAACATTAATTATCAATTATCCATTACAAATTATCAATTATAAATTTAAAAAGTGAGGATGGTATTAATGAAAAAGATTCAATCTACTTGTAATTTATGTGCACTTGCATGTAACTTAGATTTTTATGTTGAAAATGGAAAAATTGAAAAAGTTTCTCCAACGGTAGATTACCCAGTAAATCAAGGATTCTGCTGTATAAAAGGATTAAACTTAGACAAGCAACAAACTAAGATAAAAGCAAGAAAAACTCCATTATTAAAAGATGAAAATGGAAATATGAAAGAAATTTCATGGGAAGAAGGGTTTAAAACTTTTGCAGAAAAAATGACTGCAATTCAAGAAAAGTACGGTAAAGAAAGTGTTGCTTTCATAAGTACAGGTCAAATGCCAACTGAAGATATGGCACTTTTAGGACATGTAGGTAGAAACTATATGAAAATTAATGGAGATGGAAATACAAGACTTTGTATGGCTACATCAGTTGTTGCTCATAAGCAAAGCTTTGGTTTTGATGCGCCTCCATACACATTAAATGATGCTGAACTTTCAGATACAATAATATTTATTGGAGCAAATCCAGTTATAGCTCACCCTGTATTCTGGGGAAGAGTAAGAAAAAATACAACTGCTAAGATAATTACAATAGACCCAAGAAAATCTGAAACAGCAATAAATTCAGATATATGGGTAGACATTAAACCAAAAGCAGATTTAGTACTTTTATATACATTAGCAAATGTATTAATTGAAAAGAAATGGATAGATGTAGATTATATTGAAAAGCATTCAGAAGGATTTGAAGAGTTTAAAGGTCATGTTGCTAAATTTACTTTAGAAAATGTTGAAGAAGAAACAGGAATTTCAGCAGAAAGAGTACTTGAATTAGCAGAAATAATACATAATGGGAAAAAGGTATCATTCTGGTGGACAATGGGTGTTAATCAAGGTTATCAAGCAGTAAGAACAGCTCAAGCAATAATTAACTTAGCTGTAATGACTGGAAATATTGGAAGACCAGGAACAGGAGCAAACTCTTTAACTGGACAAAGCAATGCTATGGGATCAAGAGTATTTAGTAATACAGCTGGACTTTATGGTGGTGGAGATTTCGATAATCCAGTAAGAAGAAAAGCAGTAGCAGAAGCTTTAGGTGTTGATGAAAGTGTATTAGCCACAAAACCAACAATTCCATACAATCAAATAATAGAAAGAGCTATTTCAGGTGAAATAAAAGGATTATGGGTAGTATGTACAAATCCAAGACATTCATGGGCTAATAATGAAGAATTTAGAAAAGCTGCTGAGAACTTAGATTTCTTAGTTGTACAAGATATATATGAAGATACACATACTGCAGAACTAGCAGATTTATTTTTACCATCAGTTCCAGGTATAAAGAAAGAAGGAGTATTCATAAATACTGAACGTAGATTATCTAAGATGAATCCTATTATACCTAAAGAAGAAGGAGAAAAATCTGATTTTGAAATATTATACGGAATAGGACAAGCATTAGGAATGGGAAGTCTTTTAGATAATTGGAAGACTCCAAGAGATGTATTTGAGTTATTAAAAAAATGTTCAAAAGGAATGCCTTGTGATATAACTGGTGTTACATATGAAATGTTAGAAGGAGCAGAAATGTCTGGTTCAAGAGGCGTTCAATGGCCATTTAGAGAAGGGGATGTTTTAGTAGAAGACCAAAGAAGACTTTATGAAGATGGAAATTACTACACACCATCTAAGAAAGTTAAATTTATTTTTGAAGATATAGCTGAAAATCCAATAGTGACATCTGAAAAATTCCCTTATATATTGAATTCAGGTAGAGGAACAGTTGGACAATGGCATACTCAAGTTAGATCAAGAGAAATAGAAGCTAACAAAATATATAGCAAAGAATCATATGTTTTAATGAACCCTCAATTAGCCAAAGAATTAAATATATCGGAACATGAAAGAGTTAAGATAGTATCACAAAATGGTGTTACAAGTGAGTTTAATGTTGTGTATTCAGATACAGTTAAAAAAGAACATTTATATGCTCCAATGCACTATATTGAAACAAATAGCTTAACACCTTCATTATATGATCCATATTCAAAAGAACCATCATACAAAACAGTTGCAGTAAACATTATTAAGTAGTTATGAAGTATAAATAATTAAGGAGTTCTAAAGATGAAGAGAATTAAAATTGATAGATCAAAATGTGTTGGATGCCTTACATGTACAACTGCATGTATAGTTTCACATAGTTCAGAAGATACAAGAAGCAGAATAACAATAGATAGTAATAAAAAATATGCCCCTATATTTTGTAGACATTGTGATAAACCAGAATGTGTATTTACATGTATGTCAGGTGCTATGAGTAAAGATAAGGAAACTGGAGAAGTAACATATGATAAAACTAAATGTGCAAGTTGTTATATGTGCATAATGGCATGTCCTTATGGAGTATTAAAAGCAGACAGTAGAACTAATAAACAAATAATGAAATGTGACCATTGTAAACATGCAGGTTCACCACAATGTGTTGAAAAATGTCCAATGGGAGCAATTACTTTTGAGGAGGTTAATAAGTAATGAGATATGTAGTTATAGGAGCCTCAGCAGCTGGTATAAGTGGAGCAAAGACTTTAAGAGAATTAGATAATGATGCAGAAGTAGTATTAGTTTCTAAGGATGAACATGTATATTCAAGATGTATACTTCATCACTATATTTCAAATCATAGAGATGTTGAAGCATTAAACTTCACAGGAAAAGATTTCTTTGAAAAGTATAATATAAACTGGAAAAAAGGCATAGAAATAACTTCAGTTAATGATGTAGAGCAAACATTATCATTAAGTAATGGTGAAACATTAGCTTATGATAAACTTATGATATGTAGTGGTGCTTCTGCTTTCATACCACCAGTAGAGGGCTTAAGAACATCAAACAACGTTGTTGGTTTAAGAAATCTTGAAGATGCAGTACTTATAAAAGAGCAAGCTGCAAAAGTTAAAAATGTTGTAGTGCTTGGAGCTGGACTTGTAGGTATAGATGCCTTAAGTGGACTTTTAGATTCAGGTGTTAATATTTCATTAGTGGAAATGAGCAATAAAGTACTTCCACTACAATTAGATGAATATACTTCAAATGTTTATAAAAATAAGTTTGAAGAAAAAGGTGTAAACTTAAAATTAGGTGTAAGCGCAGTAAAACTTAATGTAGATGAAAATAACAATCCAGTATCATTATCATTAAATAATGGTGAAAATGTTCCATGTGAACTTGTTATAGTTGCTACAGGAGTACGATCTAATATAGCATTTTTAGAAAATAGCAATGTAGAATGTGATAGATTTGGATTACTTATAGATGAAAAGGGTAAAACTAATATAGATAATATTTATGGTGCTGGTGATGTAACTGGAAGAAATCCTATATGGCCAACAGCTGTAAAAGAAGGTATAATAGCTGCTAACAACATGTTAGGAAAAGAAATGATAATGACAGATTTCTTTGGAAGTAAAAATACAATGAACTTTGTAGGAATTGCTACAATGTCTTTAGGAGCAGTTGAACCAGAAGATGAAACTTATATAGTAGAAGTTAAAAATGATGAAAAAGGATATAAGAAGATAATACATAAAGATGGAAAGATTTATGGAGCTTTGATTCAAGGTGATCTTGATTATGCAGGAGTACTTACTCAGCTTATAAAAGAAAAGATAGATGTATCAAAGGTTACTAAGAGTTTATTTGATATAGATTATGCTGATTTCTTTAATATTGAGAAAAATTTTGAATTTAGTTATAAATAATAGTATAATTAATTAAAGATGAAAAATTGATTTGTTGATATTTGTCTAAATAAAGCATTGACATGAGGGAACATATATTGTACTCTCATGTTAATGCAAATATATTTTTCATTTTTAAATTTAAATTTTTACGAGGTTATTATGGCTAAAGTAGTAAACATAATAGGTTCTGGAAGTAATGTAGGAAAGACATACATTATGGAAGGGATTATAAAAGAATTAAAAAGCCGTGGATTAAGCATTGCAACTATAAAGCATGATGTTCATGGATTTGACATAGATAAAGAAGGAAAAGATACATATAAGCATAGGAAAGCTGGTTCTGAAACTGTAATAATTTCTTCAAAAAACAGGCTTGCAATGATAAAAGAGCTGAAGGAAGAAACTGATTTACAGGATATAATAAAAATGACCAGTGATAAAGATATTATTTTAGTAGAAGGCTATAAGAAAAGTAATCTTAGAAAGATAGAAGTGTATAGAGATGGCATAAGTGAGAAAATAATAACACCAAAAGAAAAATTGATTGCTATAGCTAGTGATACAGATATACATATGGATGATGTCAAAGTAATTCCTAAGGAAGATTTTAAAGCTTTGGCTGATTTAATTGAAAAAGAAGAAGAATTAAAAATATAATTGGTATTTTCTAGAGTATAAAAAGCCTAAGTATTTATATATATGGATTTTATACCTGAATTTAATTCACAGGGTAGTCTTTGAAAAGAGGCTGTCTCCACGTTTTGGGAAGGAAAATAAGCTTAGGTAATTATGAATGACGAGTGATGAATTATGAATTATGGAATAAACTCCTTAATGGAGTTTAATAACATATTTTTATTTACAGAAATTCCTGATGGAATTTTTCCTTAATTCATCATTGGTAATTCATAATTCATAATTTTAATTGTGTGCTTATTGTCATTCTTAATTTGTTTGATAATAAGTTTTTTTTATATAGAAATATAACTTTAAATAGATGTTAGAAAAGAGGTTCAAATGAAGTCATTTATAAGCCTAGAAGAAGCAATAGAAATGTTGAATGAAAATGTGAAAACAATGGAAGTTGAAGAAGTTCAGCTTATTGATGCCATTGATAAAGTTCTTGCAGAAGATGTATATTCATTAATAAATAATCCACCATTCAATAAGTCTGCAATGGATGGTTATGCAGTAATGTATGAAGATACAAATGAAAGTGGAAAAGTGCTTCAGATAATTGATGAAGTATTTGCTGGAGAATCTTCAAATAAGGAAGTTACAGCAGGAACAGCTATTAAGATCATGACAGGAGCGCCTATTCCTAAGGGAGCAAATGCTGTAATAAAAAAAGAAGATGTAGAAGTTAAAGAAAATAGCATAATTTTAAAGAAACAATTAAAGGAAAATGAAAATATATGTTTCAAAGGTGAAGATATAAAAGAAGGTCAGCTCCTTGTAAGAAATGGAAAGAAGTTAAATTATGCTGATATTGGAATCATTGCTAGTTCAGGTATAAGTATGATTAAAGTTTATAAAAAGCCAAAAGTAGCCTTTATAAGCACCGGTGATGAAGTAGTAGATATTGGGCAGAACCTTAGCTATGGAAAGATTTTTAATAGTAATAAATATACTATTTTAGCAAGAATCAAGGAACTAGGATATGAAGTAATTAATGTGAAGCATGTTAATGATCAGTATGATGATATAGGAAATACCATAAATGAAATATGTAATATGGCTGATCTTGTCATAACTACAGGTGGAGCATCTGTAGGAGATAAAGATTTAATAAAGGAAGCCATTGATGAAATTAATGGTGAAAAACTCTTTTGGAAGATTAAAATTAAACCAGGATCATCAGTATTATGCAGCAAATACAATAATACAGTGATTATAAGTCTTTCAGGTAATCCTACAGCAGCACTAACTACTTTTGAACTTCTAGCAAGAACCTCTCTGGAAAGAATGAGCGGAGGCAGTAAAATAGAAATAAAAAGAGAAAAAGCTGTACTTCTTAATGATTTTAATAAGAAAAGCCCACAGAGAAGGTTTTTAAGAGGCCAGCTTCAATATATGGATGGCAAACAATGTGTATATATAACGCAAGTAAAAAGTGGTAATGGCATTTTAAGTTCAACTTTAAATTCAAATTGTATCATAGAGTTAGCAGCAGGAAATGCAGGAGTTTCGCAAGGAACAATGGTAGATATAATAAAATTTTAGAGGTGCATGATATTGAAGATAAATAAGACACTGGCAATTTTGGCAGGTGGGAAAAGTAGCAGAATGAATTATAATAATAAGGCTCTTTTAAGCTACAAGGAAAAAACATTTATTGAGCATATTATTGAAGCAGGAGAAAATTTTAAAAAAGTTGTTATTGTGGCAAATAATAAGGAGCTCTATAGTGATTTCAATGTTGATGTAATAAGTGACATTTATGTAGGAAATGGACCTTTAAGTGGAATTCATTCAGCACTTAGTTATTCAGATACTGATAAAGTCTTATGTGTGGCATGCGATATGCCATTGATAAGTAAGGATACACTGGAATTTTTAGCAAATGTAAAAGAAGAGTATGAAGTTTTAGTACCAAGAGTAAATGATAGATTACAGCCTTTATGTTCAATTTATTCTAAGAAGATACTAGGGAAAATAGAAAAGGCTTTAGAAAATGATGATAATAAGCTACAAAAGCTTATATATAGTTTAGATTATAAAGAAGTACATGAGAAAAGTTTAACAGAAGGAGAATTTTTTAATATAAATACACCTGATGATTATAAAAGATTGGAGGAAATAGATAATATGTATACAGTAGCAATTATAACAAGCAGTGATAAGGGATATGCAGGA
Organism: Clostridium sp. CAG:221; assembly: GCA_000435835.1. GTDB lineage: Bacteria > Bacillota > Clostridia > Clostridiales > Clostridiaceae > Clostridium. The sequence continues at coordinate 18,835 of FR883361.1, read as the reverse complement.
GAAAGAGAAGACAAAAGTGGAGCTACAGTAAAGGAAATAGTTGAGGCTAATGGATTTACTGTTGTTAAACAGGTAATTCTTCCTGATGAAAGAGAAATGTTAAGAGACGAAATGATAAAGATGTGCGATGAATTAAAGGTTAATTTAATATTAAGTACAGGGGGAACTGGTTTCTCTAAAAGAGATATAACTCCAGAAGCAACAAAGGATGTTATAGAAAGAGAAGCACCAGGAATTGTTGAAGCAATAAGATATTTTAGTTTGCAAATAACTAAGAGAGCAATGCTTTCAAGAGCAGTGTCAGGAATAAGAAAAGATACACTTATAGTTAATTTACCAGGAAGTCCTAAGGCATGCAAAGAGGCTTTAGATTTTGTTTTAGATGATGTTAAGCATGGAATAGATATATTACTAGGAGAAGCAAGAGAATGCGCTAGAAAATAGCTTTTAAGAAGAGGGAGGATGAAAAGCGTTATGATGAAAATGATAAAAGTTCAAGATGCAGTAGGATCAATATTATCTCATGATGTGACACAAATTATACCAGGAGAATTTAAAGGCAGAGCCTTTAAGAAAGGTCATATAATAAAGGAAGAAGATATAGAAAAACTACTATCTATAGGAAAAGATCATGTTTATGTATGGGAACCAGAAGAAGGTCAACTTCATGAAAATGATGCAGCCATAAGATTATCAAATCTTGTGGTAGGTGAAGGAGTAGCTACTTCAGAAGAAATAAAAGAAGGAAAAGTAGACTTTTTTGCTGATAGAGATGGAGTATTAAAGATAGATAAAGAGAAATTATTTAAATTAAATTCTCTAGGTGAAATAATAGTTTCTACATTACATAACAATACTCCAATAAGAAAAGGTGAAAAGATTGGAGCTACAAGAGTAATTCCATTAATTATAGATGAAAATAAGATAATAGAAGCTGAAGAGTTAATAAAAGAAAAGATAATCAGAGTTGATGAAATCAAAACAAAAAGATGTGCAGTTATAACTACTGGTAATGAAGTTTATTATGGAAGAATCAAAGATGCATTCTTACCAGTAATAAAACAAAAACTAGGGTATTATGGTAGTGAAGTAATAAAACAAGTAATACTTCCTGATGATAAGGAAAGAATAACGGAAGAGATATTAAAAGCTGTTAATGAAGATAAAGCAGATATGATTATTTGTACAGGAGGAATGTCTGTAGATCCAGATGATGTTACTCCAACAGCAATAAAGGATTGTGGAGGAGAACTTGTTACATATGGTTCACCGATACTTCCAGGGGCAATGTTCCTTCTTGCATATTATAATGACATTCCAATACTTGGAGTACCAAGTTGTGCAATGTATTCTAAGAGAACAGTGCTAGATTTAGTACTACCAAGAGTTTTAGCAGATGAAAGACTTACTATGGAAGATATTGCGGAGTATGGTCATGGAGGATTGTGTTTAGACTGCAAAGTATGTACTTTCCCACACTGCTCATTTGGTAAATAAGTTAAAGTTTTAGGAGGAATTATGGATAATAAATTAACTCATTTTGATAATAGTGGAAATGCAAGAATGGTGGATGTAGGAAGTAAAGTTCCTACAGAAAGAGTGGCTATTGCTGTTTCTAGAATAAAAGTAAGTGAAGAAACTTTAGAACTTATTGAAAAAGGTCAGATAGGTAAAGGTGATGTATTAGGTGTAGCAAGAGTTGCTGGAATAATGGCTAGTAAGCAAACTTCTAATTTAATTCCTATGTGCCATCCACTGATGATTTCAAGCTGTAATATAGATTTTGATATAAATAAGGAAGAAAGTTATATAGGAATAAAGGCTACTGTAAAAATAGTTGATAAGACTGGTGTTGAAATGGAGGCATTAACAGCAGCTATGGTAACAGCATTAACTATTTATGATATGTGTAAAGCTGTTGATAAGAGAATGGTAATTGAAGGCACGCATTTACTTAAAAAGACAGGAGGAAAGAGCGGAGAATTTAATTTTTAAGGAAGAAGTCTCCTAAAAGCATAATGAAAGATAAGTTTGGAAGAGAAATAGATTATTTAAGAGTATCTGTAACTGACAACTGTAATTTAAGATGTGTATATTGCATGGAAGAAAAGGATAATATTTTTTTAAAAAAGGAAAATAAGCTTACAGATGATGAAATATATAGAATAGTAAAAGAAAGTGCTAGCCTTGGAATAAAGAAAATAAGGATTACAGGTGGAGAGCCTTTAGTGAGACCAGGAATAGTAGAGCTTATAGGAAGAATAAATAGTATTCCAGGTATTGAAGAAATATATATGACTACTAATGGAATTTTGCTATATGATAAAGTAGAAGCTTTAGCAAAGAATGGTCTTAAGGGAGTAAATATAAGTTTAGATTCACTAAAGGAAGAAAGATTTAAGACTTTAACAAGAAGAGGCGAGCTTAGCAGTGTTTTAAAGGCTATAGATAAATGCTTAGAGTATAATTTAAAGGTTAAAATAAACACTGTAATGGTAAATGATATAAATAAGGATGAGATCATTGATTTTGTAGATATGACCAAAAAGAAAGCTGTAGATGTGAGATTTATAGAATTGATGCCAATAGGCATTGCTGTAAATTACAAAGGTGTAACTAATGAAGAAATATTAGCTACAATAAAAGAGCATTATAAAGAAGTTATTGAAGTAAAAAGAAGTAAGATGGGTGGACCTGCTACTTATGTAAAACTTAATGAAGCAAAAGGAAAAATAGGTTTTATAAGTGCAATGAGTAATTGCTTCTGTGAAGATTGTAATAGAATAAGGCTTACACCAGAAGGATTTTTAAAGCAGTGTCTACATTTTGATTATGGTGTTGATCTAAGAAAACTTATGAGAGATGGTATAAGTGATGAAGAACTTAAAAAGGTTATATACCATAATATATATGACAAACCAGAAAAACATTTATTTTTAGAAAAATGTGAACATAAAGAAATTAAATTTATGAATCAAATTGGAGGATAAACATAAGATGAGTAAAGTATTAGCAATATGTATAAGCAAACATAAAGGAACATTAAAAAATGAAGTAAGTGAAGCAAATTTCATTGAAGAATTTGGTATTGAAGGAGATGCTCACGCAGGAAAATGGCATAGACAAGTAAGTCTTTTAGCTTTTGAAAAAATTGATGACTTTAGAAATAAAGGTGGAAATGTTGATTTTGGAGCTTTTGGAGAAAATTTAGTTGTAGATGGAATTGAACTACATAAACTACCAGTAGGACAACAGTTACAAGTGGGAGAAGTATTATTAGAAGTTACACAAATTGGTAAAGAATGCCATGACAAATGTGCAATATACTATCAAGTAGGAGAATGTATAATGCCAAAGAACGGTATATTTACAAGAGTTCTTAAAGGTGGAAAAGTTAAAGTTGGAGATCAGTGTACTTTAATAGATAGTGGTAAAAAGATATTATCTTTATAATTGATTAATGAAAATGGGGATGTCGTATTAAGAATAAATAATACAATATATTGTATATAAAATTTTTAGTGCCATATCCTCATTTTTTTATATAATAAGGATAAATTATAAGGTTATTAGATATTAAGAAGAATTTATCTTTTTTTGTTATAGAAAAATACTTGATTTTATTACTTTAGTATGATAAAGTGGTAAATAGATAAAGTAATAGGGGGATAATTCAACGTGAGCATAAAAGGAATTAGAAAAAATATTTTATTAGGAATAATTATGGGGAGTATAAGTTTTACGCTTTTAGCATGTAATAAGAAGGAAATTAAAAGTGTTATGGATAAGAATGAAGTAATTGTTGGGTTAGATGATGCTTTTGCACCTATGGGATTTAAAGATGAAAGTGGTGAAATTGTAGGATTTGATGTGGATTTGGCAAAAGAAGTAGGAGATAGATTAGGTAAGAAAGTTGTTTTTCAACCTATTGATTGGTCAATGAAGGAATCAGAATTAAATAATGGGAATATAGATTTTATATGGAATGGATATACAATTACAGAAGAAAGAAAGGAAAAGGTGAACTTTTCAGAAGCTTATCTAAATAATAAGCAAGTTATAGTAACTTTAGCAAATTCTGATATTAACGCTAAAAGTGATTTATCAGGTAAAAAAGTTGGAGCACAAAGTGAGTCTTCAGCTATTGAAGCTATGGAGAAAGATACGGAGCTATATGAAAGCCTTAGTGGTGGTGAAGCAATAACCTTTGAAGATAATAATCAGGCTCTCATGGATTTAGAAGCAGGAAGGATAGATGCAGTGGTAGCTGATGAGATTTTAGTGAAATATTATATAAAGTTAAAAGGTGAAGATAAATTTAAAGTTTTAACTGAAGATTTTGGTAGTGAAGAATATGGAGTAGGCATTAGAAAAGGAGATGCTGAAACTGTTGAAGCAATTAATAATGCTTTTGAAGAAATTAAGAAAGATGGCAAAATGGCAGAGATTTCACAAAAGTGGTTTGGGGAAGATATAACAGATAATTAAAGAAAGAGAGTGGAGAGCATAATGGAGTTTTTAAGGAACTTAGGAAGCAATATAGTAATGTTAATGCCTCAAGTTATAAGTGGTCTTAAAGTTACTTTAGAGATATTTGCCATAACTTTGATTTTATCTATACCATTAGGAATAGTAACTGCTATGGGAAGGCGATCAAAGATAAAGATAATAAATAAGATAACATCAATTTATGTTTTAATAATGAGAGGAACGCCTTTATTATTACAGATAGTTTTTATTTTCTTTGGCTTATCCATCCCAAGTATAGGAATAGTAATTGAGAGGTTTCCAGCAGCTATATTAGCATTTACATTAAACTATGGAGCTTACTTTGGTGAGATATTTAGAGCAGGAATTGATTCTATAGATGAAGGGCAGTATGAAGCAGGACAGGTTTTAGGTATGTCTAATACAGATATATTTTTTAGAATAGTATTACCTCAAGCTTTTAAGAGAGTTCTTCCACCAATAACAAATGAAATAGTAACTTTGATAAAAGATACTGCTCTTGTATATGTTATTGGATTAAGTGATTTATTAAAAGTTGGCAAGGTTGCAGCCAATAGGGATTCATCACTAATGCCCTTACTAGTAATTGGTATAGTATATTTAATCTTGATAGGAGTATTATCTAAGATTATGGAAAAAATAGAGAAAAGATATGAATATTATAATTAGGGGGAAGGATAGATGTTAAAGCTCAGGAAGATAAAAAAGAGTTTTGGTAATCTTGATGTATTGAAGTCAATAGATTTAGATATTGATGAAAAAGAAATAGTTGTGTTGGTTGGACCTTCAGGAGGAGGAAAAACAACGCTTCTTAGAATAATAAATATGCTAGAAAGATGTCATAGTGGATATATTGAAGTAAATGGGAGAGTATTATGTAATGATGGCAGATACATAGATAAAAAATCTATGATGGAGATAAGTAAAGATGTAGGAATGGTATTTCAAAATTTTAATCTATTTCCTCATAAATCTGTTATTGAAAATATAATTGAAGGACCTATGAGGGTGCTTAAAAAAAGCAAGGAACAATCTAAAAGTGAAGCTCGAGAAATATTGAGTTTTTTAGGCTTAAGTGAAAAGGAGGATAGTTATCCTCATCAGTTATCAGGTGGTCAAAAGCAAAGAGTAGCTATAGGTCGTGCTTTAGCTATGGAACCTAAGTTAATGTGTTTTGATGAACCTACTTCAGCACTAGATCCTGAGCTTACTGAGGAAGTAGCTAATGTAATCAAGATGTTACGTAAAAAAGGAATGACTATGCTGATAATAACTCATGATATGACCTTTGCAGAAAAAGTGGCCAGTAGAATAATTTCTATGGATAATGGAGAGATTGTTGAGAGGCATATATATAGAAGTAGTAAAGAGACTATTATAACATAGTTATTGTAACTGTAAGGTTGTAATGATATAATTAAGTGGTGACAATGAAGTTTTTAGAAACTCATTGTCTTTTTTTGTAAGAATCTAATAAGGGGGAGTTTTGTATGGATTTAAATACATACAAAAAATATATTCAAATTTTGAATGAAGAATTGGTTCCAGCTATGGGATGCACTGAACCAATAGCAATAGCATATGCAGCAGCAAAGGCAAGAGATGTGCTTGGCACTTTCCCAGAGAGTGTTATAGTTAAATGTAGTGGAAATATGATAAAAAATGCTAGATGTGTTACAGTGCCAAATACAGGAGATTTAGTTGGTATTGAAGCAAGTGCAATTATTGGAATTTTAGCAGGAAAATCTCATAGAAAACTGGAAGTAATTAATGAAGTAAGTGAAGAAGCAATCATAAAAACACATGAACTTATACAATCAGATTATTGTAAAGTTGAGTTTTTAGATTCAGAGATAGAATTACATATAATAGTAGATGTTTTTAATAAAGAAGAAAGTGCATCGATAGAAATAAAACATGCCCATGATAATATTTCAAGTATTATAAAAGATGGAGAAGCAATCTTTAAATTAGAAGAGGATTCCAATAAATATCTAGGAGTTTTTATAGATAGAAGTATTTTAAGTGTGGAGAAGATTTATGAATTTGCCAATACAATGAATATTGATGATGTTAAAGAACTATTAGATAATCAAATGAAGTATAATATTGATATAGCAGAAGAAGGATTAAAAGGTTCCTATGGAGTAGGGATTGGAAAAGTTATTTTAGAAGCTGGAAATTCATTAACAAACAAAGTAAAAGCTTATACAGCAGCAGCTTCTGAAGCGAGAATGAGTGGATGCTCTTTACCTGTAATGACTAATTCAGGCAGTGGAAATTCCGGTATGACAATTTCAGTACCATTGATTATATATGCTAGAGAAAAAAATATTTCTAAAGAATTATTATATAGAGCTTTAGTGTTTGCGAATTTAATTAATATACATCAAAAAGCTGGAATTGGAAGACTTTCTGCATTTTGTGGAGCAGTAACATCAGGATGTGCTAGTGGAGCAGGAATAACTTATTTAGAAGGTGGAAGTCTAGAACAAATAAATAAAACCATTAACAACACTTTAGCCAATATTTCAGGAATTGTTTGTGATGGAGCAAAAGCTTCATGTGCAGCAAAGATTGCTACAAGTTTAGATGCTGCCATGATGTCGCATTCATTGGCTATGATAAATAGAGGTTATAGTGCTAATACTGGAATACTAAAAGAAGATATAGAAGAAACCATTAGCGCCATAGGGAGACTTGGAAAAATTGGTATGAGAGAAACTGATAAAGAAATATTAGATATTATGCTTGAAGCATAATATTAAAAGTTAATTAAGTTAAATTTATTAAAAAAAAGAAAAAATCTTATGTATCTGCACATACATAAGATTTTTTCTTTTATATTTGTATTCAACAGAAGGCTTAATCTATTGACGTTAAGCAATCTTAAGGATAGATGCTTAAAGTTTTAATTGAAGTTAATTAATATATCTATATCAGATCTTAGGGAGAAAAGAATATTATATATTAATTTTTTGAGTAATATTCCACAACTAAAACTTCATTTATTTCTATTGGCACTTCATTTCTTTCAGGGTATCTTAACAGAGTACCAGAGAAATCAGCTTCGTTTTTACTTATGTATGGCAATACATTAAGTATATTAGATTGGAAGTTTTCTTTGAACATAGGATTTTTTTGAGATTTCTCTCTTAGTTTAATTTCATCACCAACTGAAACATTGAAAGATGGAATATCTACTTTTTTACCATTAACTAAAATATGGCCATGCACTACCATTTGACGTGCTTGTCTTATTGAGTTAGCAAATCCTAATCTATATACTAAGTTGTCTAATCTGCATTCTAGAAGTTTAATTAATGCAAAACCAGTTAACTCTTTAGATTTAGAAGCTTTTTCAAAGTAATTAGCAAATTGTTTTTCCATTACTCCATAATATGCTCTAAGTCTTTGTTTTTCTAAAAGTTGTGTACCATAGTCTGAAAGTTTTTTATCATTTCTTGCAGAACCTTTCGCTGCTCTTTTCATTGCTTTTGGATGACCACAGACATTTAATCCAAGTCTACGACATTGTTTAAATCTAGGTCCCATCATTTTTGCCATAAAATCATCTCCTTAAATCATTTGCCGCGATAATTTAAGCCACAAATAGAATATAACATAATCAATAGAAGATGTAAATGAAAATCATTATCATTTATAAAAATATTATAAATTTTTATTATATTTTAAACTGTAATTAGTATATGTTTCATTTTTTTCACCTCTATAAAAATAGTATTAGTAAAAATAAGCTTTAAATTCAGAAATTATTTTGTAAAGAAATAAGAAAATACTGTATAATTTTTATGAGAATAATTTTATAGGAGGTTAAAGGTGATATATACATTAGAAAATGAAAATATAAGAGTTGTAGCTAGCAGTAACGGTGGTGAGCTGCATAGTATTAAAAAAATAAATGATGAAACAGAATATTTATGGAATGGTGATGAAAGATACTGGAAATATCATGCGCCAGTTCTTTTTCCTATAGTAGGAAAGGTAAATGGAGGTAAATATAAAATTGATGGAATTGAATATGAATTACCGCAACATGGTCTTGCTAGAACAAGAGAATTTAAACTTATAGAAAAAAGTGAAAGTAGAATTGTATTTGAATTACAATATGATGAAGAAACATTAAAGGTATATCCATTTAAATTTGTTTTAAGAATAGGTTATACCTTGATGGAATATGGTGTAGAGACAAGTTATGAAGTTATTAATAAGGATAATAAGGACATATATTTTTCAATAGGTGGCCATCCAGCTTATATGTGTCCAATAAACCAAGGTGAATCTTTTGAAGATTATTATTTTGAATTTGATAAAGTTGAAAAATCTTCCAAAATACTACTAAATAGTAATGGACTATTTACAAAAAATAAAGAGCTGTTTATGGAGAATAGTAAAGAGTTACCACTAAGTATAGAGATATTTAAAGATGATGCCATAGTATTTAATGATTTAAAATCAAATAAGATTTCATTAAAAAGTAGAAAATCTGATAAATCAGTTACAATGGATTTTTCAGGATTTCCATATTTAGGGCTATGGACTAAACCTACAGGAGCACCTTTTGTTTGTATAGAGCCATGGTTTGGACATGCAGATTATGAAGATTTTAATGGTGATTTTAAAGATAAAGAAGGTATTAATAAATTGGCAGTAGGAAAAAGTTTTAAAGCTGCATATTTAGTAACAGTACAATAAATAATTAAAGTATAAGGGTATAAGGATATGAGTATAGATAGTATTATTTTTGATTTAGATGGAACTTTATGGGACTCTTCAGAAGGAGTATCAAAAACATGGAGTCTTGTTTTAAATAAATATGATTATGAAAGAAAGGAAGTTACAGTAGAGGATTTACACATATGTATGGGCAAACAGCTTGATGAAATAGGAGAAATTCTTTTTCCAAACTTAAGCAGTGAAGTTAGAAAAAATTTAATGCATGAATGTTGTACTTTAGAAAATGAATACCTAGGGGAGCATGGAGGAAAGTTATATTTAAAGGTTGAAGAGACACTAAAAGAGCTTTCAAAAAAGTATAAGTTATTTATAGTAAGTAATTGTCAAGATGGGTATATAGAGTGTTTTTTTAAAGCACATAAATTAGATAAGTATTTTACAGATTATGAATGCCCAGGAAGGACAGGCCTTTCTAAAGGTGAAAATAATAAACTTATTATAGAAAGAAATAATTTGAAAAATCCAGTGTATGTGGGAGATACAGAAGGAGATGCAGAATCGGCAAAGGCAGCAGGAATTCCTTTTGTATTTGCTAAATATGGTTTTGGAAATGTTAAAGAATATCAATATGCAATAAATAAATTTGAGGATTTATCTACTTTAAAATGGTAATTTTAATAAAAATGATATTCAAAAGATAGTGCTTACAGTTATAATTTAAAATAATATAAAAGAGTATCTTAGCACATACTATATATACCTTATAGAAAAAGGAGATGGTATGTATGGAACGAGAACATTATAATGTAGAAGGTATAGCAAATGCTAATATGAAAACGCAAATTAGAAATGCTCTTGAAAAAATTGATGGAGTAAATGGTGTATGTGTAGATTCAGCTAGAGGAACTGTGGAAGTTATGTACAATGCACCAGCAACGCCACAAGAAATAAAAGAATGCATTGAAAATACCGGCCATAATGTAGAATAGATAATAATAGTGCATAGGGTTTCACTTATGCACTATTAATTTTTATATTTATAATATATAAGAATTAGTCTATAATTAAAATATATTATAAAATACGGAGTGATATTTTGGATTTAAATAAAGAATTAGTTAATGAGATAATTGCAATAAGTAAAAAGTATGATTCAATTTATAAGGTAGTGCTTTTTGGTTCTAGAGCAAGAGAAGATAATGATTTGAAAAGTGATATTGATTTAGCTATATATAGTAATAGTGATATACTTGAATTTATTGAAGAGGTAGAAAACACTACTCATACATTGTTGGAATTTGATTTTTCAGATATGAATAAAGTAAAAGATGATTTTTTTATAGAGCAAATTAAAAAGGATGGAATTATAATATATGAGAAGTGTAGAATTTAAATATATGAATTTAAAAAAAGCATATTTAAGATTAAAGGAAGTAAGTGATTTATACGATGGAAGTAATGACATTATAAGAGATAGTTTGATACAAAGATTTGAATTTACTTATGAACTTACCCATAAAACTTTAAAAGAATTTATGAAGTATTTAGGTGTTACACTAGAAAATTCTTTTCCTAGAACAATATATAAAAAAGCGTATGTTAATAATTTGATTTCGGATGATCAAGTATGGATAAGGCTTCTTGAAGATAGAAATTGTACATCCCATATTTATAATGAAGAATTAGCTAATGAAGTAGCAAAAAGAATAACTAAAGACTATGTATTTGCAATTGAAGAATTAGTAATTAATTTAGAAAAATTATTATAGAAAATGTGAATATAGCTTTCACTCCTATTATGGATTGAAAGCTTTTTTATTTACAGTGTAATAAAAGAATTAGGAGAATTTTTAAATAGTGAAGTTAAAATTGAAGGATATGTCCATCAAATGAGAAAATTAAAATATGTTATATTTATTGTTTTAAGAGAATGTAGAATTAAAAATGGATAATTAAAATTTTCATTTTTAATTCCACATTGAATTAAATACTGTATTGTAATGATGTTATTATTACAATAACTGCTGTTGTAAGTATTGGAATCAATACTGAAGTTACAAATATATCTTTATAACTTTCTTTATGAGTTAATCCGCAAATTGCAAGAGTTGTAATTACAGCACCATTATGAGGTAGTGTATCTAATCCTCCTGAAGATAAAGAAGCAATTCTATGGAGTATTTCTGGAGAAATAGCTAATGCATCACTCATTTGTATAAAAGTAGGTGCTAAAGCATTTAAGCTTATACCAAGTCCACCAGAAGCAGAAGCAGTAAGTCCACATATTACATTGACGGAAATAGCTTCAGAAATAATTGGATTGCTAGATATATTCATTATGGTGTTTTGTATAGTTAGAAAAATTGGTAAGGATTTAATTATACTTCCATATCCTACTATAGCACTGGAATTAAGCAGTGGTAAAAAGGAATTTTTAACTCCTATGTTTAACATATCATTTAAATTAGGTAGCTTCTTAAAATTTAAAGCTAAAATAAATATAATGGCAATAACTATGGATATTATAACACTCCAAGTACCAGAAACATTATCAAGTGAAACTCCATACTTAACCAAGTAGCTTCCGTCTATATTAGGATAATAAATTTTTGATAAAGCAAAGTTGGTAACAAAGATTATTAAAATAGGAGCCACTGAAATAAAGATACCAGGAAGGTTTTCACTTTCCTTTTCTTCTAAATCAATTTTATGGTTTCCATATCCTTCTCCAGATGCTTTAGCTTTCTTTAATCGATAATTAAGCCAGGATAGACCTAAGAAAAGCATTGTAATGCTGGCTATAATTCCAAGAAGCGGGGCAGCAAATGTGTCAGTGCCAAAATAGCTCATGGGAATTACGTTTTGTATTTCAGGAGAACCTGGCAGTGCAGTCATGGTAAAGGTAAAGGCACCTAAAGCAATGGTTCCAGGAATAAGTCTTTTTGGAATATCCGCTTCCTTAAATAGTATATTTGCTAAAGGGTATAGGATAAATGCCACAACAAATAAAGAAACCCCTCCATAGGTAAGAAATGCACCAGATAAGACTACAGCAAGTATTGCTTTATCTTTTCCAAGTTTGTTGGTGATGAATAATGCAATGGATTTACCGTATTTAGCCTCTTCCATTAGCTTAGCAAAGATTGCACCTGTAAGGAATAGAGGGAAGTAGTTTTTAACGAAGTTGGCAAATCCACTCATATATATTTCCGTATAATTAACCATAAAGTGGCTATTAAAACCATAAGTTAAAAGTAGTGTAAGAAGCCCTATAATTGGAGCTGTAATAATTGTTGAATATCCTTTATATGCTAAATACATTATTAATGATAAAGAAACAATTAATGCAAGTATATTAATCATAATATAAAGTCCTTTCTTAAATGTAGTAATTAATATATGTTAATATTTAATAACATTAATATTTTAACCAATTTTTATAATTATGTGTGTAATAAAGTCACAATAAAAACTAAAGCAGAATTGCTTCAGTTTTTATGAGAAGTTGTTATTAGTTTACAAAATAGAGGTAACATCGTATCATTATCTATAAGCATCATTTCTGGATGCCATTGAACCCCCATACCAAATTGATAATTTTTAAGTTCAATTGCTTCAATAACATTATCAGAGGCAAGGGCAGAAACTTTTAAATTATTGCCTAATTGGTTAATACATTGATGATGAAAGCTATTAACATAGAGTTTTTCACCAAATAAATTATAGAGAAGCGAATCAGAGTTAATATTGATTTGATGAATAGGATCATATCTTTCAGATTTTTGGTAGTGTTGTATTGTAGGGTAGGGAACTTCGCTAAAGTCCTGATATAAATTTCCACCACAAGCTACATTAAGAATTTGAATTCCTCTACAGATTGCTAAGAAAGGCTTTTTAGATGCAATGATATTTTGCATTAATGTCAGCTGAAATAAATCAAGTTTGCTATTAAACTCACCAAGTTCCTTATGTGGATTTTTATTGTAAAAGTATGGATTAATATCAATACCACCAGTAAATAAGAATCCATCGCACAAATTTATATAGGTATCTGTATTTTCCAAATTTGAAGTGGCGGGAATTATAATTGGAAGTCCAGAAGATTTTTCTATGGCATTAATATAATCAGAACTTACACTAACTCTATTTATTTTATTATCTAAAAATAGAGTTGAAACTACACCAATTTTACTTTTCATCACTGAATATTACTCCTTTCATCAAATAATTATGATACATAATATGATGATATGAGATAAAAATACACTTGTAATTTTAAATTTAAAAAGAAAGTATTATTTAAATGTTGTATAATAATTAATATTATTAAAACAAGGAGATAAAACATGAGAGATATTACTAATTCAAAAGGAAAGATTTTTAGACATTTTAAGGGGGATTTATATTTAGTTGAAGATTTTGTAACCCATTCAGAAACACAGGAAAAGATGGTTCTTTATAGAGCACTTTATGGTAACTGTGGATTATTTGTAAGACCATATGATATGTTCTTAGAAGAAGTACCATCAGGAAAAGAAAATCCAACAGGACAAAAATATAGATTTGAAGAATATGTAGTTAAAAGCGTTAAGTAGAGATAAATGACGAATGATGAATTATGAATGATGAATTAAGGAAAAAACTCCCCTAGGGGAGTTTAAAAATAATAATTTCTTTAGAAATTATTTAGGAAATTCATCATTCTCAATTCATAATTCTTAATTAAAGCGCTACGCTTTTTATGGCTTGTATTACACCATTTTCATCATTACTTTTAGCTATAAATCTAGCAGCTTTTTTTAGGGTATCATGGGCATTAGCCATGGCATAACTATGGTAAGCACTTGACATCATTTCAAGATCATTTAAATAATCACCAAAAACCATTGTTTCTTTATAATCTATGTTTAGCAGATTTTGTATTTCATTTATGGCAACACCTTTATTTATACCTTTAGCAACAATATCAAGCCATATTTCACCTGAGACAGTTATTTGTACCTTATCTCTATATTCATCAAAATAGTTGTTGCTATTATTTTCAGAACCATTAAAATCACAAATTGTAACCTTTAATATATCATCATCAATTGATGTTAAATCTTCTACTATTTTATATCTTTCATAATATTTAGCAGTTTGCTTTATTAATCTTTCATCATGACTTTCAATATAAGCTGAATTTTTGCCACATAATATAACATAAGAGTTAGGAATAGTTCTACCGATTTCAATTAATTCTTTAGCAATATTTTTTTCTAGAGAATTAACAATAAGCTCTTTACCTTTATAAACTACAAAGGTTCCATTTTCAGCAATAAACATCATATCATCTTTTATATCTTTAAATCTTTCTAGAAGATTATAATATTGTCTTCCACTGGCAGCAGCAAAAATAATATCCTTTTCTTTTAGTGATTGAAACATTGGATAAAAATCTGCGTGTATTTCATTATTGGAATTTAATAAAGTACCATCCATATCTGTTGCAATAAATTTAATCATAAAAATCACCTTCTATCAATATTGTTTATTATCAATTGTTATTGTTTAGTTATATTTATTATCATTTTAGCATAAAAGTACGTATTAATCAATTTGTTAAGGTGATAATGCATATGAACATTATAATTAAGAATTTGCTTTTAAAAATTTTAATATTATACATAAATAAGCTCCTATATATATTTGTTATATAAATAAAGTATATAATAAAAAGGACTTTGCATAAGAAATTAAAATATTTAACTATAAAAAAGTGAAAGAATATTTTAAAATGGTAGCCATTAAGTCATATTTGAGAATTTTGGAATATAGTAAAATATAGAGTATTGCTAAAGGAAATAAAACATGTTGATGAAAGGAGATTTTCATATGCATTCAACTTGTTCAGATGGGAATTTAAGTCCTACAGAGCTGGTTAGATATGCTAAAAAAAGAAAGGTTGATATAATCTCACTTACAGATCATAACGACTGTGATGGTTTAGATGAGGCAATAAATGAAGGGAAAAGAAGTGACATAGTAGTTATTCCAGGAGTAGAATTGTCTACAAAATATAAAGAAAATAGAGTGCATATATTAGGATATTTTAAAGATGATAGCTATAATAATGAACTTTTTAGGGAGGTTTTAAAGAAAGTCAAAGGAGATAAAAGTGGTGAGTTAAGGAGTATCTTTGGTAGCGCCATAAATTTTAATGGATACAAAAAGAAACTATATGTTGAAAGTGGTATTCAGCTATTGAAATTTTTTGGTGCATCAGTTGTACTTGCACATCCAGTATTATTAAGTGAGGAATGTTTTTTTAATATAAAGAATATGGACTTTGATGGTATTGAGGCTCGCTACTTCTTAAATAGTGATGATGATACAGAATTTTATATTAAGTTTGCCAAGGAAAAAGGTTTATATTATACGGCAGGGTCAGATTTTCATACAAGAATTGAGGAATATAGAATTCATGGACTTATTGGCGATGTCTTTTTGAATGAAGAAGAAATAGAAGATTTTTTATGGCAGTCAGGACTTGATATTTGGCTTAAAGATTTGTACAAATAGATAAAGGGAAAATATTAGCATAATAAAATAAAGAAGCTCTAAAAAGCGCTTCTTTATTTTTATGTAGTTAAATTTATTAGACTAAGTCTTCTCTTATTAAATAAGCATTACCATCTTGGTCTTTGAAAGAAAACATACTTCCGTATGGCATAGTCTTAATTTCATCAACATCTACACCGTTTTCTTTCATTTTTGAATAAGTAGATTCAATATTAGTAGTGCTTAATATTATATTAGGATGACCAACATTAGCTTGAGGATTTTGTTTAGCCATCATTTCTTTGTTATATATAACAAAAGTAGTGAAAGCTTCTTTTGTAGGACCAACTTCTAGCCATTTAAAACCAGGTCCCATTTCAGCTTCGAATTTTATAATAAAGTTCATTTTTTCAAGCCAGAATTTTTTTGCTTCCTCTACATTATTAACATATATGGTGATTTTTCCAATTTCCTTTATCATAAGTGATACCTCCAAAATTAATTTTTTTTAGTATAATATAAGTAAAATCAAAACTCAAACACATGTTCACAAAAGATATTATATATTTATAATATTTACAAATAGAATAAAAATTATCTATCAGTGATTTATATTAGCAATATTAATATATAAAATATAATTATTAAGTAAAATATATATGGTATAATTGACATAATATGATATTTAATGTTATCTTAAAATGAACTAAAAGAAGAAATACTTTTTAGGAGGAGTTTGAGTGAAGAAAAAAACAAAAGAAACTATTTTGATTGGTACAGGACTTGTAGCATTATCTTTATTTTTACATTATATACATTATTTAATTTTTAAAGATGCACATCACACCATGATTTTTCTAGTTGCAGATATTGCATTTATACCAATGGATGTATTTTTTACTACATTAATATTGGATAGATTTCTAGAAAAGAGAGAAAAAGACCACCTTTTAGGAAAACTAAATATGCTCATAGGAGTATTTTATACTGAAGTAGGTACGAAACTTTTGCTTAATATAGTAGAAGGTGATAATGATAGAGAGTTTTTAAGTGGAGCATCAATCACTAATGATACATGGAAGAAAAAGTCTTTTGAAAAGCTTCATAATAGAATTCTAAAACATGATTATACTGTAGATATTAATAAAGTATCTTTAGAAGATATTAGAAAGAATTTAGATGCAAATAAAGATTTGCTTATTTCATTAATAGCAAATGAAAATCTTATAGAACATGAGACATTTACAGAAATGCTTATGTCAATTATGCATTTAAGAGAGGAACTTAATACAAGATTAAGTATGGATATGCAGGAATATGAACTTGAGCACATAGAAAAAGATATAATGCTGGCATATAAATATCTGACAATTGAATGGGCAGAATATATGAAATATTTAAGTGAAGAATATCCAGTATTATATTGTAAGGCGCTTATAAATAATCCGTTTGATACAAGAAGTAAAAGTGAAAAAGATAAGTGTTATTTAAAAGAATATAAAAAGCAATATAAAGATAATTAATAAAAATTAAAATACATTAATTTTTGTTTTTAACATCCTGAAAAAGGATGTTTTTTTAACGCTTAGGAAATTATGAGATTTTTAGTATAAGAAATACTAATAAATTAGCCATTTATTATATACGTTTTTACTAATGCGTTAAAAAGAAAATTATAGTACGCCAAAAGAACCGTAAAAGAAAAATAAATTAATTAAATTTTTGGAAGGATTTATTTTTCTTTTGGAACTTTTTTGATTATAAACAAAAGTTACTTTCTTTGACGAAGCGTGGCGTAAGCCACTTTTGTAATATAAGAAATAAAATAGTAAGAATGGAGTAGTAATAATGAAAAAAGCTATTGTAGTAGTAAGCTTTGGTACAAGTTATTTGGAACAGCTAAAGAATTCAATTGAAAATGTTGAAGGAAAAATTAGAGAGAAATTTAAAGATTATGATGTATATAGAGCATTTACTGCCCATATGATAATTAGAAAGCTTGAAAGAGTTCATGGTATTATAGTGGAGAAGCCAGAAGAAGTGCTTGAAAGGCTATATGCTGAAGGATACCAGGAAGTAATAATTCAGCCTCTTCATATAATACCAGGGGAAGAATTCGGTTATATAAAAAATATTGAAGCACATTTTAAAGAGATGTTTAAATCTATAAAAGTTGGACGTCCAATATTTTATTACCAAGGGATAGAAGGTCTTCCACAGGATTATTCATTATTTATTGAATCTATAAAAAGTATTATAGAGGGAGAAGAAGCAGTAGTTATGATGGGACATGGCACAGCTCATCCATCTAATGCTGTATATGGAGCACTTCAAACTGTTTTAAATGATGAAGGTTATGAAAAGGTATTGGTAGGAACAATGGATGGGTATCCAAATTTTACAAGTGTATTAAAGAAGATTAAGGAAAAAAGTATTAAGCAAGTATTATTAATGCCTCTTATGCTTGTTGCTGGTGATCATGCTATTAATGATATGGCTTCAGAAGAAGAAGATTCATGGAAATCTATGCTTGAAGCTGAAGGAATAGAAGTGAAACTTCATATGAAAGGGTTAGGACAGGTAGAGGAATTTGCACAACTATACATAAATAGAATAGATGATTTGATAAATAATAGATATATTGGTGCAGGACAAAGTAAAAAAGGGTACAAAAAAAGAAAAAAGTAAAAAATGAGATAAAATAAAAAAATAAATTTTATTGACAAATAATAATTATTCATTGATAATATACTTAAATAATATAAAAACTAAGGAGGAAATTACAATGAAAGCATTTGTAGATGAAAATGTATGTATAAGCTGTGGAATGTGTGAAGGAATATGTGGAGATGTATTCTCACTTGATACAGGAGTAGCAGTAGCTATAGAAGGTGATATTGCTGCAGATTTAGAAGATGCAGTTAATGAAGCTTGTGATAGCTGTCCAGTATCAGCAATATCAGTAGAATAATAATGTTATTATAAATCCTTTAAACCACCTATAAATTATATTAGAGCTGTATTTATACAGCTCTTTTTTAACGCTTAGAAAAGTATAAAATTTTTCAGTATAGGGAATACTAATAAA
>FR883360.1:5349-10994 GCA_000435835.1 Clostridium sp. CAG:221 | reverse complement strand
TCCGAGCTTTGCATTTATGTTAAGATCCAGGTCTAATTGGATCTTACGTACATAAATAATCTAACAAACAAAATAAATTATAATACACGCTTACGGGCGTGTCAACATTTTTTTTTATTTTTAATAATAAACTTCTACAAGCTTTAAACCTTTTGCAGGAACACAATCTCCAGCTGCTTTTCGATCTCTTCCTGCTATAATTTTTTCAATATCTTGTGGTGAAATTTTACCTCTTCCAACATTAATTAAAGTACCTACTATTATTCTAACCATATTATATAAAAAACCATCACCTGAAACAGAAATCTTAATAAAATCACCTTCGATTTTAATATTTAAATCATATATAGTCCTTACAGTTGTCTTAACAGAACTTCCTTCACTTCTAAAAGCTTTGAAGTCATGAGTTCCCTTAAAGAATTGGCAGGCATCCTTCATTGCTTCTATATCTAATGGATATTTATAATGATATGAAAATGTTCTATTTAATGCTGTTGGAACTAAATTATTATATATTGTATATTCATAAGTCTTTCCTTTAGCTAAATACCTTGGATGGAAATCTTCTGAGACTTCTTCTGAGCTAAGAACTACAATATCATCTGGTAATCTATAATTAATTGCTTCTCTAAACTTATGGGGTGGTACTGTACTCTCTGTCTTAAAGGATGCAACAAATCCTCTAGCATGTACTCCAGAATCAGTTCTGGAGCATCCTATCACCTCATTTTCTTCCTTAGTAAGATTCCTTACAGCCTCTTCAAGTGTCCCCTGTATAGTCACCTTATCATTTTGCTTCTGCCATCCATAATAATTAGTACCATCATACTCTATTATCAGTTTTATATTTTTCACTAAACTATCACCTTTTTATTCTAATATTAAAAATTTATAAAAAAATTCTTGTTGCTATAATGCTAGCAAATACTACAGCAAATAATGCAAAAGCAATTATATCTTTTGAAGTGAATTTTAACACCTTCATTCTCGTTCTGCCAACTCCACCTCGATAACATCTTGCTTCCATGGCCATAGCTAGTTCATCAGCTCTTTTAAAAGAACTAATGAATAAAGGAATTAATAATGGTATTAGATTTTTAGCTTTCTGTAGAATGTTTCCTGTTTCAAAATCAGCTCCTCTTGCTTTTTGAGCTTTCATTATCTTATCAGTTTCATCCATTAATGTTGGTATGAATCTTAAAGCAATGGTCATCATCATTGCTAATTCATGAGCTATTTCTTTTCCTATAGGTCTTAGAAGTCTTTCTATACCATCTGTAAGTTCTATTGGCGATGTAGTTAATGTTAATATTGAAGTACCCATAATTAACAATATTAATCTTATAGCCATAAATACAGCTGTCCTAAGTCCTAGTTCATATATTTTAATAAAGCCAAAACTAAATAAAAGCTCTCCACCTTTTACCATAAATAAGTTTAAGACCCCTGTTAATGCAATTAATAGAAATACTGGTTTAAGACCTTTATACACAAATCTAAATGGTATCTTTGCTGTGCAAATAACTAATATTAAAAAAGCAACTACAAAAGAATATGCTGCAAATTTATCCACCACAAAAAGCGATATAATAAACAAAATAGATATTAATATCTTAGTTCTTGGGTCAAGCTTATGCACAAAAGATTCGCCAGGTATATATTGGCCTATTGTAATATCTTTTATCATACTAATTCTCTCTTTCCATTACTTATTTTTTAATAATATATTTAATAATTCACTTTTAGCTTTTTCCACAGTAAAAATATCTTCTGATACATTAAAACCTTTTTTCTTTAACTCTCGCATTAAATATGTTACTTGTGGCACAGCTAAGCCTATTTTTTCTAAAGTATCAATTTCCTTAAATACCTCTTTTGGTTTGCCTTGAAGCTCTATATGACCATCATTCATTACAATGATCTTCTCTGCTAACTTCCCTACATCCTCCATACTATGGCTTACAAGAATTATTGTCATATTATATTTTTCATGTAGAAGCTTTATCTGCTCTAATATATCATCTCTACCTGCTGGGTCTAACCCTGCTGTAGGTTCATCTAATATAAGCACCTTAGGTTCCATTGCAATTACTCCAGCAATGGCTACTCTCCTCTTCTGTCCTCCACTAAGTTCAAATGGTGAAATATCTTTATATTCCTCATAATTCAAACCTACCATTTCCATGGACTTTTTAACTCTTTTTAATATTTCATCTTCATTTAATTCTAAATTGCTTGGTCCATAAGCAATATCTTTAGCAATAGTTTCTTCAAACAGCTGATACTCTGGATATTGAAATACTAATCCAACTTTTTTTCTAATATCAACTAGCTTAGTATCTTTATCAGTTATATCAGTTCCATCAACATAAATCTTTCCACTGGCTGGCTTTAAAAGTCCATTTAAATGCTGTATTAATGTAGATTTTCCTGAACCAGTATGTCCGATTACTGCTAAAAACTCTCCATCTTCTATTTCTAAATTTACATTATCTAAAGCCTTTTTTTCAAAAGGTGTCTTTGGCATATAAACATATGTTAAATTCTCTATTTTAATTGACATATTGCATTCACCATCTCATTCACATCTAATATTCTAGTATCTATATTAATTCCTGCTTTTTGCAATTCATAACTTAATTCAGTTACTTGAGGAACATCTAGTCCTATACTCTTCATCTTTTCTACATTAGAGAAAACATCACGTGGCTTTCCGTCTAAAATCAGTTTTCCTTTATCCATTACAACTATTCTATCTGCTTTAGCAGCCTCATCCATATAGTGTGTTATAAGTATTACTGTAATTCCATAATTCTTATTTAAATCAATAATAGTATCAAGAACTTCTTTTCTACCTGATGGATCAAGCATAGCTGTTGGCTCATCAAAGATTATACATTTTGGTTTCATAGCTAATATGCCAGCAATGGCTATTCTCTGCTTTTGTCCTCCTGAAAGAAGATGTGGTGCATGTCTTTTATACTCTGACATTCCAACCCTCTCTAAAGCCTCATCAACTCTTTTTCTTATTTCTTCCGGTGGTACCCCTAAATTTTCTGGGCCAAAAGCAACATCTTCTTCTACTATAGTTGCTACTAACTGATTATCTGGATTTTGAAAAACCATTCCAGCTGTTTCCCTTATATTCCATAAGTTATTCATATCAGAAGTATCCATTTTATTCACTAACATTTTTCCTTCAGTAGGAATAAGTAATGCATTCATATGTTTAGCCATAGTAGATTTACCAGAACCATTGTGTCCTAAGATAGCAATAAACTCTCCTTCTTTTATTTGAAGGTTGACATCATTAATAGCAATCTTTTCTTCCTGATTTTCACCAGCTGTATATTTAAAAATTAAATTTCTACATTCAATCATCGTATTCAAGCATTTTCCTCCCTCTTAACTAATTAAATATCATATAAAAACCTATAATGTTTCTATTTTCCTTATAAGCAGACTTATTAAATTTAAGTATACATTATTTTCTATAATATTATAAGCTTTTACATAATATTTATAAAAAAAAGAGGGATTAAGCTTAACACTTAATCCCCCTAAAAGAAATTATACTAATTCAAGTATAACAACTTCTGCTCCGTCCCCTCTTCTAGGGCCTTTTTTCATCATTCTAGTGTATCCACCATTTCTTTCAGCATACTTTGGTGCGATTTCATCGAATAATGTTTTAACTACTTCTTCTTCTAAAATGTAAGCTAAAACTTGTCTTCTAGCGTGAAGATCTCCTCTTTTTGCAAGAGTGATCATCTTTTCAGCTATACTTCTAGCTTCTTTAGCTCTAGTTTCAGTAGTTTCTATTCTTCCGTGCTTTAAAAAGCTTGTTACTAAGCTTCTTAACATAGCTCTTCTTTGGTCTGTAGCAAGACCTAACTTACGATAACCTGCCATGGATCTTCCTCCTTACTCGTCGCTTAATTTTAAGCTTAAACCTAATTCTTTAAGCTTTCTTTCAACTTCTTCTAAGGATTTCTTTCCTAGATTTCTTACCTTCATCATGTCATCCATTGATTTACCAGCAAGCTCTTGAACTGTGTTGATACCAGCTCTCTTTAAGCAGTTATATGATCTAACTGAAAGGTCTAGCTCTTCAACAGTCATTTCTAGTACTTTTTCCTTTTTATCTTCTTCTTTTTCTATCATTATTTCAACATCATTAGTCGCAACTCCTAAGGACATGAATAACTTGAAGTGTTCTATTAAAATTTTAGCAGATAAGCTTATAGCTTCATCTATTTTAATAGTACCATTAGTCCAGATTTCTAAAGTTAACTTATCGTAGTCAGTAATTTGACCAACTCTAGTATTTTCTACTGTAAAGTTAACTCTTTTCACTGGAGTGTATATTGAATCAACAGCTATAGCTGAAAGTGGTAATGATTCGCTCTTATTTTTATTTTGAGTAACATAACCTCTTCCTCTGTTTACTGTTAACTCCATATATAGTTTTCCGTTATCATCTAAAGTCGCTATATGTAGATCTTTATTAATAACTTCTACATCTCCATCTGTCTTAATGTCAGCTCCTGTTACTACACCTGGACCTTGAGCATCTATATAGATAGTTTTTGGTCCTTCACCTTCCATTGTTAACGCTAATGATTTGATGTTAAGAATTAATTCTGTAACATCTTCTTTAACGCCTTGTACAGTTGAAAATTCATGAAGTACTGTATCGATTTTAACAGATGTAGTTGCTACACCTGGAAGTGATGAAAGTAATATTCTTCTCATAGCATTTCCAAGTGTAATTCCGTATCCTCTTTCAAGTGGTTCAACTACATACTTACCATAAGTACCATCTTCATTTGATTCAATGCACTCTATTATTGGCTTTTCGATTTCTAACATTTAAAAACCCTCCTTATATTAAAATGGCAATCTAATTATGAGGGCAACTGATTCTAAAATTGCACTTAAGACTAGATCTTATTTTACAAAGTTAGATTTTATTTGCTGTATAACTCAACGATTAGAGTTTCATTAACTGGTACATCAATGTCTTCTCTAGCTGGTTCAGCAACAACTTTACCTTCATAGTTTTCAACGTTAGCTTCTAACCATTTTGGTAATGTTTTTGGGTTTTCAACAAATGTCTTGAACTTTTCAGTTCCTCTGCTCTTTTCACAAACAGATACAACATCGTTAACTGATACCTTGAATGATGGGATATCAACTTTTTTACCATTTACTAAGAAATGACCGTGTGTTACTAATTGTCTAGCTTCGTTTCTTGAAGCACCGTATCCTAATCTGTAAACAACGTTATCTAATCTCATTTCTAATAATTTAAGTAAGTTTTCACCGCTGATACCTTTCATGTGTTCAGCTTTTTCATAGTATGCTCTAAATTGTTTCTCTAAAACACCGTATATTCTTCTTGCTTTTTGCTTTTCTCTTAATTGAACTCCGTAGTTAGACATCTTTTTCTTAGCTGCTCCATGTTGTCCTGGTGCATAGCTTCTTCTAACGAAAGCACATTTATCAGTAAAGCATCTATCTCCCTTAAGGAATAGCTTTTGACCTTCTCTTCTACATAATCTACATGTAGCTCCAGTATATCTTGCCATTCGTTACACCTCCTGTTGAACTTATATATAAACTAAACTCTTCTTCTTTTTGGT
>FR883360.1:2720-5300 GCA_000435835.1 Clostridium sp. CAG:221 | reverse complement strand
ATTGGAGTAACATCTTTTATTAAAGTTACTTCTAATCCAGCAGCTTGTAAAGATCTTATAGCTGCTTCTCTTCCAGCACCTGGTCCCTTAACGTATACTTCTATACTCTTTAGACCGTGTTCCATAGCCGCTTTAGCTGCAGTTTCTGCTGCCATTTGTGATGCGAATGGAGTACTCTTTCTTGATCCTCTGAAACCTAAAGCTCCAGCACTTGACCATGATAAAGCATTTCCTGCTGCATCAGTTAAAGTAACTATTGAGTTATTGAAAGTTGATTTGATGTGTGCAGCACCATGTTCAACATTCTTTCTTTCTTTTCTTCTTCTAGTCTTTTTAACTTTTTGAGCCATTGAAATCCCTCCTCACTATTTCTTCTTGTTTGCGATTGTCTTCTTAGGACCTTTTCTAGTTCTAGCATTAGTCTTAGTCTTTTGTCCTCTAACTGGAAGACCTTTTCTATGTCTTATTCCTCTGTAACATCCGATTTCAACTAATCTCTTTATGTTTAAAGCAACTTCTCTTCTTAAGTCACCTTCAACTGTAATATTTTTAACGAAGTTTCTGATTGCATTAACTTCTTCTTCAGTAAGATCTTTAACTCTAGTGTCTGGGTTTACTCCAGTTTCAGCTAAAATCTTTTGAGAAGTAGATAATCCTATACCGTATATATATGTTAGACCTATCTCAACTCTTTTTTCTCTTGGTAGGTCAACTCCTGAAATTCTTGCCATTGATTTACACCTCCTGATAAGTTGGAATGCAATTATTTATTAAATAATTTATAATGAATTTTAGGTTAATAGATAACTAATTGCAATTACTATTGCAGCCGCACCTAAAATTATTGACTTAAATATTGCCTATATAATAATATTGAAATTTGTAATAAAAGTCAATATATTAATATTTGTAAAAATATATTTGCCTAATACTTAATTATATTAGCCTTGTTTTTGCTTGTGCTTAGGATTTTCACAGATAACCATTACTTTTCCTTTTCTTCTTATAATCTTGCACTTTTCGCAAATAGGCTTAACTGATGGTCTTACTTTCATCGCTAACCCTCCTTGTGTAATTTATGGTGACTTCACACCTTATTTTGCTCTCCAAGTAATTCTTCCTCTTGTTAGGTCATATGGAGAAAGCTCTATTGTTACTTTATCTCCTGGAAGAATTCTTATGAAGTTCATTCTTAATTTTCCTGATATGTGAGCTAGTATTTTATGACCACTTTCTAACTCAACTTGAAACATTGCATTAGGTAAAGCTTCTAAAACTACACCTTGCATTTCTATTACATCATCTTTTGACATAAGGTAATCAACCCTCCTTAACAATGCCTTTAAGCTTTAAAAATCTCTTAATCTTTAAATCAGCGCCTTTATCTTTAGCTGCTAGAGCAGTTTTAATATGATCTTCAGCATCTCCTAAAACATCAAAATGTTTTAGCTTCTTTTTTTTCGGCATCTGAATTGTCTTTGTTTTTCCATTGCTCAATAGGTAATAACTATCATCTATATTATCTACTATGATATACATTTGATTTTTATCCCTGCCTGAATTTGAAATAACAAGTTTTCCAATTAAGTCATTGTTTTGCAAACTTTTCACCTCGATGATTACCTTAGCCATAAATTTACAAGACACCATATGGTTTCATGCGAATTTATAACTAAGCAACACTTATTTAACTAGTGTTAGTATCTCTGGTCCATCTGGTAAAATTATGACTGTATTTTCATAATGTGCTGATAGACTTTTATCACTGGTGATAACTGTCCAATCATCACCTAATGTTTTAACTCTATGACTTCCTACATTAACCATAGGTTCAATAGCTAGAGCCATACCAGTCACTAATTTTGGACCTCGGCCTGGTCTTCCGAAGTTTGGAACCTCTGGATCTTCGTGAAGATCTTTTCCAATTCCATGCCCAACGAAATCTCTTACAACAGAGAACCCTGAAGCCTCAATATATTTTTGTATTTCATTTGAAATATCAGTTAGATTATTTCCTACTTTTGCAGCTTCTAAACCTTTGAAAAAACTTTCTTTAGTTACTTCAATAAGCTTTTGTGCTTCTTCTGAAATATTTCCAACAGCGAAGGTTCTTGCAGCATCTCCATGGTAGCCATCAATCATAGCTCCACAATCTACACTAACAATATCTCCTTCTTTTAATACATACCTTCCTGGTATTCCATGAACTACTTGCTCATTAACAGATATGCATAGTGATGCAGGAAATCCATAGAGCCCTTTAAATGAAGGTTTTGCCCCATGCTTAGTTATAAATTCTTCTGCTATCCTATCTAATTCGGCAGTAGTTATACCTGGCTTTATGTTTTTTTCAACCACTAGAAGCGTTTCCGCTACTATTTTACCAGCTTTCCTCATTAGGTTGATTTCTTTATCATTTTTAATAATGATCATTAATCAACTCTTCCGAATAATTCACAAATATCGTTAAATACTTCGTTAATAGCTTTTGTTCCATCTACCGTAGAAAGTAGATTTTTTTCTTTATAAAAATCAATCAGTGGTTGTGTTTGTCTTTCATATACGTCTAGTCTTTCCCTA
>FR883360.1:0-2655 GCA_000435835.1 Clostridium sp. CAG:221 | reverse complement strand
AACTACTTCGCTTCCGCATACATCACATATTCCTTCACCCTTAGTTGGGTTGAATTTTACGTGGTAACTAGCTCCACATGATCCACAAATTCTTCTTCCAGTCATTCTTTCAAGTATGAATTCCATAGGTACATCTATTAATAATGCTGTATCTATTTTTTCATCTCTTGAATTTAAGAATGCTTCAAGTGCTTCTGCTTGTGCAACAGTTCTTGGAAACCCATCTAAAAGATAACCGTTTTTACAGTCTTCCCAAGTTAATCTGTCTTTAACCATATTGATAGTTACTTCATCAGGAACTAAAAGTCCCTTATCCATATATCCTTTAGCTTCAATTCCTAAAGGGGTTGCTTCAGAAATATTTTTTCTAAAGATATCCCCAGTAGAAATATGTGGTATAGAGTATCTATTACTAATTGATTTTGCCTGTGTTCCTTTTCCAGCCCCTGGAGGCCCTAATAATACGATTTTCACCGGCATCATCTCCATTATTAATCTATTTTAAGAATCCATCATAGTGTCTCATCACTAATTGTGAGTCTAATTGTCTAGAGAAATCTAGTGCAACCCCAATTAGTATTAATAAAGATGTTCCACCGAACTGAACTCCTGATATATATTTTCCAACTAATATTGGTGTTACTGCTAAAAATGCTGCAAATAACCCTCCAATTATAGATACTTTAGTAAGTAGCTTTTCAAAATACTTTTCTGTAGCTTCTCCAGGTCTGATACCAGGAACAAATCCTGCTGACTTGTGAAGATTTTCAGCCATTTCATCTGGTTTAAATGTTATTTGAGTATAGAACCATGTAAAGAACACAGTTAATACCGCATAACAAACCGGATACATCCAAGTACCTGTATTGAAAATACTGTACTTACTACTAGTAATCCAGCTAGCCCATCCCTTTGAAGGGAAGAAAGCAGCAATTGTTGTTGGGAACATCATTACTGACATTGCAAATATTATAGCAATAACTGCAGATCCTATTATACTTAGTGGTATATGTGTTGATTGGCCTTTCATTACTTTTGAACCAACAGCTTTACCAGCATATTGTATTGGTACTCTTCTTTCTGCTAATGAGAAGAATATTGTAACTGCTAAAAGCGCAATCACTCCAACTAAGAATAATAATATTTCAATTATAGATATCTCTCCTGCTGTCTTTAAGGTATAAACCGAATTAACAGTTGAAGGTATCTGAGATACTATATTTACAAATATTAAGATTGAAACACCATTTCCAAATCCTTTTTGTGTGATTTGGTCACCAAGCCACATACAGAAAGTTGATCCAACTACTAGTGAGAATATTACTACTATTTTTTCAAGTGTCCCTACTCCACTAGTTGCACCTAAATTAGCGATAGTTGAATAAACACCTAAAGCTAATACGCAAGCAATCCCTATAGATACATATCTAGTAATGCTTTGGATTTTCTTTCTTCCTTCCTCACCTTCCTTAGATAATTGTTCTAATGAAGGTATTGCAATTGTTAATAATTGCATTATGATTGAAGCGTTGATGTAAGGCGATACACTTAAAGCTAATATACTAGCTTTCGTGAAAGCTCCACCTGATATTAAGTTATAAAAACTTAATAATCCACCGGATTCAGTTAATGTGCTTAAAGCACTAGTGTCAATCCCAGGAACTGGAATATGTATCCCAATCCTGAAAATTGCAACTAGAAAAATTGTCCATAAGAACCTTTTTCTTAATTCCGGAACCTTCCAGGCATTACGTAGGGTTGATAGCATATTAAATCACCTCAACTTTTCCTCCAGCTGCTTCTATTTTTTCAGCCGCTGATTTTGAGAATTTGCATCCTTGAACCGTTAGGCTTTTATCTATAGTTCCGTTTCCTAATATTTTAACACCATCTAATACTTTACTTATAACTCTTGTTTCAAGTAATAATTCTGGAGTAACAACTGTTCCATTTTCAAAAATGTTTAATCTATCAACATTTATTGAAACATACTTCTTAGCGAAGATATTTGTGAATCCTCTCTTAGGAAGTCTTCTGTATAATGGCATTTGACCACCTTCGAATCCAGGTCTAACTCCACCACCAGATCTAGCGTTTTGTCCTTTTTCACCTTTACCAGCATTTCTTCCTAATCCTGAACCAGTACCTCTACCAACTCTTTTAGGAGCTTTTTTACTACCTGCTGCAGGTCTTAACTCATGAAGTTTCATTCTAAAAACACCTCCTCGTTATATTATACTTCTTCTACTTTTAATAAGTAGTTTACTTTGTCGATCATACCTTTTATTTGAGGAGTAAGCTCATGCTCTACTGTCTTTCCGATCTTTTTTAGACCAAGAGCGTTTGCAGTAGCGATATGGTCTTTCTTTCTGCCTATTAAGCTTTTAACTAAAGTAACCTTTATCTTTGCCATTGCGTAATACCTCCTAACCTAATATCTCTTCAACAGTTTTGCCTCTTAACTTAGCTATATCCTCAGCTGTTCTTAAGCTTGCTAAACCATTTATTGTAGCATTTACCATGTTTCTTGGGTTGTTTGAACCTAAAGACTTAGCTCTAACGTCCTTTAACCCTGCTAATTCTAATACAGCTCTTGCTGGTCCACCAGCGATAACTCCTGTACCTTCTTTAGCTGGCATGATTAAAACTTTACCA
>FR883359.1 GCA_000435835.1 Clostridium sp. CAG:221 | reverse complement strand
CTCACTTAAGCTAAAAAGTCTTATAATCCATAATAATAAAAGTTCTATTCTTACTAAGCATTATATAGCTTAATTTGTAGAGCTTTAGCACTATAGAGCTTTGACTTTTCGTCAGCTACATTAAAAATTACCTTGGCGATAATTCTTGTTAACCCATTGGAATCTCTCGATTTTTCTGGGTAGCAGCATGTATCTTTATAGGAGCCTCACCTAACAAAATTAATTTTTCTTTTTCTACATTCATATTATGCCTATAAAAATTAAATGTCAATGCTTTTATTATCTTTATAAGGATTTACATGTACCATACAATGCTTTATCATAGGTATCTTTTTTTCTACTTCATCATGTATCTTTTCAGCTATGTCATGTGCATCCTCAAGACTTTGCTTACCATATGCTGATATTTCAATATCAGCATAAATTCTTGAGCCAAAAACTCTTGTTTTTAATGAATCTAACTGTATAACGCCTTCTTGTTCTAATATTACATCCTTAATCTTATTTATAGTTTCATCATCGCAAGAAGCATCAATAAGTTTATATATAGAGTCTTTAAATATATCATATGCTACTTTTATTATTAATAAACATATTATAATAGATGCTATGGGATCAAGTATTGGAAATTTTATTCTTGCACCTAATATTCCTATAAAACTTCCTACTGAAGATAATGCATCTGATCTATGATGCCATGCATCAGCCTTCAGTGCTCCTGAATTTATTTTTATGGCTGCTGCTCTTGTATACCAATACATCCATTCCTTTACAACTATTGAAATAACAGCAGCAATTAAAGCTAAGCTTCCTGGTGCTGCAAGATTTCCTTCTATACCAGCAATTATCTTATTAATTCCACTTAAACCAATTCCTATTCCTGTAGCTAAAAGTATTGCTGCTAAAATTATCGCTGCTATACATTCAAATCTCTCATGTCCATATTGGTGCTTTTCATCACTTTCTTTATGAGCTATATTGAAACCTATAATAACTATAATTGTACTAAATACATCAGATGCTGAATGGACTCCATCAGAAATCATAGCTCCAGAACCAGCAATTATCCCTGCAGCAACTTTACCTATAGATAATATTGTATTAATTATCATACTTACTACCGAAACTCTCATTGCAATACTCTTATGATCTTTTGCCTTATTATCCATTAATTTTCCTCCAATCTTTATTTTAAATAAAAAAAGATAATGACTTTTCCACTTAGGAAATCATTATCCCGCAAATACTTTAAATTTGCTGTTCATATGAACCTGGTAATATATCTTATTACCTGATAAAATGTATTATTTTTTCCCCTTTTTTGATAATTTATATTTAATTTCATTCTATTCAACTTCTATATTAAAGTTACTAAAAATAAAAAAATACTTAATTGTTAACTAAAATAATTATTTTGATTGACAAACTATTTTGTTAAATATATACTTTTAAATGTATTTTATTTACATTTATTGAAACTATTAACTTGTGTAAAAGGGGGAAATTTTATGATTATTCAAACTAAAACTAATACAAGAGATTTAACAAAAATCACTTTACTTATTGCTCTATTATGTATTTCTTCATACATAATTATTCCATTACCATTTTCACTAGCCAGCATTACAGCTCAAACTATTATTATTAATCTATTAGCATTTTTACTTAAACCTAAACAAGCTTTTACTGTAGTTGGTGTATATCTTTTACTAGGATTAATTGGTATACCTGTATTTTCTGGTGGAACTGGCGGTCCTGGTAGATTATTCGGTCCAACAGGTGGCTATCTTTTTGGCTATCTAGCTGCTGCAACCATTATATCTTATCTCAAAGGAAATTCTTTTAAGACCATAAAATGCTTATTGTTATCCATATTAGTTGGCATGCCTATTATTTATTTTTTAGGTGCATCCTATATGAAGCTTTTAACTGATATGGATCTTAAAACAACAATAGCTACTGCAGTGATTCCTTTTATTCCTCTTGATATTTTTAAATGCTTTTTTGCTACATTCATTGCAAAAGCTTTAAATAAATTTATATATTAAAAACTTCTGGAGGATGAAATGTCTATAAAAAGCAATATTTTAAAAGAACTAGAAAAAAATAAAGATAAATTAATTTCTGGCAGCAAGCTAGCTAAAAACTTAAATGTCTCTCGAACATCAATATGGAAATATATTGAGGAATTACGTGAAGAGGGTTATGAAATTAAAGCCATTCCCAATAAAGGTTATTCACTTTCAAGTAAAAATGATTTAATTTCCGCAGAAGGAATTTCTAACTACTTAAAAGAAAATCATATGTCTATATCTATTCATACTTTTAAAAGTGTTACTTCTACCAATGAAATCGCCAAACAATTAGCGCTAGAAGGGGCACCTCATGGAACAGTTGTCATTGCAGAAGAGCAAACAGCCGGCAAGGGAAGAATGGGCAGAAGCTTTTATTCCCCATCAAAGAGTGGAATTTACATGAGTATAATTTTAAGACCTAATCTCAAGGTGTGTGATTCAGTATTAGTTACTACAGCTGCTTCTGTAGCAATTTGTAAAGCCATTGAAAACATTACTAATATAAAGGCCCAAATCAAGTGGATTAATGATATAGTAATTAATTATAAAAAAGTATGTGGAATATTAACGGAAGCTGTCACTGACTTTGAAACAGGTAATATTCAGCATATTATCATTGGTATTGGTATAAATTTCACCACTGAAAAAGATTCTTTTCCTTTAGAAATTCAACCTATAGCAACTTCACTTTTTAATAAAGAAAATTGTAATACTACTCGAAACCATTTATGTGCTGAAATAATTAATGAAATACTTTTTATGATAAATGAAATTAAAAATTATAATTTTATTAATGAATATAAAGCAAGAAGCATCATTCTAAATGAAAAGATAAGTTTTACAAAAAATGGTGCAACCAATTTTGGAACTGCCATTGATATAAATGATGATGGATCTCTAGTTGTAGCAAAGGATAACGGAGAAACTGTAATTTTAAACACTGGTGAAATAAGTATTAGGAGGATTGCTAATACTTATTGAGCTTAAAAACAAAGTATTAAATTATAAAATTCTTAAATAATAAAGCTCTGCAAAAAAGTAGAGCTTTATTATTTATTTCCATCCCTTTTAATATAACTTATGTAAATATTATGAATACTATATAATTATAAAATTTAATTTATGGAGGTTAATTAAAATGATAATACATTATGTTTTATTGGCTACTGATGGATATGTATATTTACCACAGTCACCAGATCCATGTTCCGACTTAAAAAAGAAATTATATGTTTTCGGCTTTGTAGGAGGCCTTTTCAAAGTTACTAATGGAAATAAAACTGAATATATTAATAATAAATTAGATTGGACAAATCCTGATAATTGTAATGCTTCTTTCTGATATTGATTCAAAATGGCATGATACTGTAGAAGCACAAAAAACTTACTATGCTCCAGACTTTAAACCTGATTTTTGGTTAGTCAATGGCCGAGCATACCCTGATACTTTAAAACCACATCCTCTTACAATAACCAGTCCTAATGCAAATACTAATCTTACTCAATTAAACTATGAATCTTACGTTCATATTAAAACTAATGATAAAGTACTTTTTAGAATGATTAATATGGGATATGCAGCTGTTCCTTGGCATATTCACGGATGACATTTCCAAGTAATAGGTAAAGATGCCTCTCCTAGTCCATTCCTGGCAATTTCCGAAAGCCTTATGAATATGAATATGAACATGGGTATGTGTAACTCTTCCTATATGGAACATAAATTACTTGAAAGTGGCTTTACTGCTAATATTGCATCAGGTGAAACCTATGATTTATTAATTACTACAACAGATAAAAGAAGTGAATATTTAAATTATATAAAAAAAGGGCAAAATGGACTTTCTTCACTTTGTAAGCAAGTTTATGAACTTACTCAAATAGATTCAAACTCCATTGCTAATATTCCTACCAATCCAATTGGACAATGCCCTAATTTAAATACAACTAATATTTTAGAAATCTGTAATGATAAAAATAACTCTTACTTCTTTCCTCAATTTTATCCTATGCATAATCATGACGATTATAAAGTTACTAATCAAGGTGTATATCCTGGTGGACAACTTACTTTAATTCAAACTGACGCACCTACTAAATAAATACTTCTTACAAAATAAGTGTTGAATAAAAATAACATTTTATTCAACACTATGTTGCTTATTATTATCCTTGTGAAATCCTCTTTATTTCGTCCATTATTTTTCCTAAATCTATTTCTAAAATAGCTTTTGCTTCATCATCTACAATAATTTCTTCTTTTTCTTTATTTAATACCACAAAGGACACACCATATTTTCTTTTAACGGAAAGTATATAATCATCTGATCCTAATCTTTCATATACTTCTTTTATTTTTAAAGATATTTTTTTCATTTCATCCATACTTAAAAAACCGCTATCAATCATTTCTTTAAAAACCATTAAAGCTAACAAAGACTTCTCATCATATTTTTCATTACTTCCCATAAACTCCTCAAACAAATTCACAATAGATGAAGAAACAATATTTTTATCTATTATATAAGTTTTATTTATTAATATATCCTTTATATTTTTTGAAAACTTATAGGCTAATTCATCTAAAGATATTCCATCTTTACATTCCAAAATAGTTTGAACTCTTTCTATTATTTTTTTTCTCGGGAAAAATGTCTCCTGCCCTGTAGAAACACTTTTCTTTATAAACCATTCTTCTGGAATTAATTTTTTTCTTTTCCATCTGTATAACTGACCATAGGAAATACTCATTTCATTTAATAGATCTTTTTTTGATATTAATTCATCTTGCATAATTATCACCTTCTACTGGCACCTTTTCTTTAAGTTATTTAATAGAAACAAACTCTTCAACTTTACTTTTCTTGTCTATTTCTATACTGCCAGTATATTCTACCATTTTTATTCTGCAATTTTCTCCTATTTTTATATTATGTCCTCTTACTAAATCACATTTTACATTTTCAAGCTCAATAGTATCTCCTTCAATAAGTTCACAATTTAACCCTTTTCCAGAATTAAATCTAATAATTCCAAATAAAATAACATTATTTCTATCTTTAATAGTTATTTCTGAACCACCTATTTCTTTAATATATCCACTTGGGCCATTTAGATAAATCTTATCTCCAGATAATAATCCCTTTATGTTTGCACTACCACTTATGGTAACTTCAGTACCCTCACAATTACCCTCTACTGAAACACTTCCTGAAACACGTATGCTTTCTCCAATAGCATTCCCTGCAATTTTACTGCTTCCACTTATAACTACATCATTTCCTTTAAGATTACCTTGAAATTTTGCACTTCCACTAATCTTTAAGAACTCCTTCACTTCTACATCTTTATAAAAGCTAGAACTACCACTTACTTTTAAATTATTAGCTTTAATCTCCCCCTTACAGCTAACTGAACCTGAAATTTTAATATCATTACAATCCACATCACCTAAAATACCTCCTGACCCTGATATCTTTATATCATTGTAAACCCCTGATGAAATGCTGCCTGAGCCTGATATTTTCATATCTGATTTATTTTCCATAATTACCTCCTGTGTAACATTGTTACGTTATATTTGAAAAAAATTTCTTTTATTACTTTTATTTCCTGTTAATTTCATTTTAGCGTAACATTGTTACATTGTAAAGTGCTTTATTTTTTATTTATAAAAAAGTGCTATAAACATTTTTATGGCACTCTCTCCCTCTGTTTGCATTATAAATATATATAACTTTAGAAATATCAGCTATAGCATCTGCTGCATACTCCACTCCATCACTTAAGAAAATAATTATATACGGATTATCCATAAATACAATTCCTTCATCATTAACAACCTCATCATAATTACCTACATTATGAGCCACCCTCTCTCCCTCTATATTTACCATCTTTCCTCCCTCCAACACATTCTTCAATATATTAATCACATTTATTTGTATTGAATTTTTATACTATTTTTACAATTAATTTATTTATTTTCATATAATAAAGGCTTTATATAAAACATATAAAGCCTTTCTAATCTATGAATTAACTATTTCTCCCCCATTAACATGTATAGTTTGCCCTGTTATATAAGAAGCTGCCTCTGACGCTAAAAATACATACGCTCCAGCACATTCAACTGGCTGACCCGCTCTACCCATCGGTGTATTATTACCAAACTGTGGTATTTTATCAGCGCTAAAACTAGAAGGTATAAGAGGAGTCCATATAGGTCCAGGCGCAACAGAATTCACCCTTATACCTGTCTTTCCTTTAGTCAAAGCCATTGATAAAGACCTTGTAAGGGTAAGAACAGCTCCTTTAGTCATAGAATAATCTATCAATGTCTCATTTCCATGAAAAGCAGTAACAGATGTGGTATTTATTATACATCCACCACTTTTTAAATATTTCATTGCTTCTCGTGTCATATAAAACGTTCCATACACATTAGTTTTCATAGTTTTATCAAATTGTTCATCTGTAAGCTGTTTGATATCTGTACATTCATATTGAACAGCTGCATTATTTACCAAAATATCAATTTTGCCATATTTTTTCATGACAAGTTCCATAACTTCTTTACAAAAATCTACTTGGGCTATATCTCCCTGTATAATAGTGCATTCTCCACCACCTGCTTCTATTATCTCTTTGGTTTCTTCTGCATCTCTTCTTTCATCATAATAAACTATTATAACTTTTGCACCTTGATGAAAATAAGCTATAGATACAGCTCTACCAATACCACTAT
Organism: Clostridium sp. CAG:221; assembly: GCA_000435835.1. Taxonomy (GTDB): domain Bacteria; phylum Bacillota; class Clostridia; order Clostridiales; family Clostridiaceae; genus Clostridium. Next base: position 2,889 of record FR883359.1, on the reverse strand, counting down.
CACCACCAGTGATTATAGCTACCTTATCTTTTAAAAGATCACCTTTTTTTATATATTTATCATCATAATAAATAGGCATAGGTGTCATTTCATATTCATTTCCCGGATGCTTTTCTTGATGCTGAAGGGGAAAAGCTTTTGGAAATTCCATCTTTATCACTCCTTTCACGATTATAACTTTTAGTATTCCCTTCCGTTAAACAAATAATTAATATAAACAAATTATTTTTGTATTTTTTTACCATTTATTTTATAATATATTCATACTTTTAGAGGAGGTTTTTAAATGAATTTTCAAACCAAAATAATAATTTTCATTTTAGGTTTAATTCTTTTTTCTATAGCTATATTAACAATAATCTGCAGCACATATTTCTTTTACGCTCTAACAAGAAAAGGGCTATCTAAGATGAAGAAAAAAATTTTAACTTTTAAGAACATTCCTTCAGCAGAAAGTTTTAAACCATTCATAGACCATAATTGGTTTAAAAACCATAACGCTTCACAACTTCATATAACATCTTATGACAACTTAAAACTTTCAGGCATTTTTGTAAGAAATGCTAAACCATCAAAAAATATCGTTATTCTCTCACACGGCTATACAGCTTCAGCTTCAGCAATGTTATGTTATACTTCATATTATTATAATAAAGGTTTTAATATACTTTCAGTGGATAATAGATGTCACGGAGAAAGTGAAGGAAAATACTTAGGCATGGGGTATTTAGATCATTTCGATATACTTAAATGGATAGATAAAAGCAAAGAGATCTTAGGCAACGATTGCAAAATAATCCTCCACGGCGTATCAATGGGAGCAGCAACAGTATGTATAACAGCTGGCGATAACCTTCCTAAAAACGTAAAATGCATCGTTTCCGATTGCGCTTATGATAGAATTGCTGTTGTATACAAACATGTAATAAAATCTTCAACAAAAATTTTAGCTACTCCAATAATCAAAGGAACTAGCTTAATCTGCAAACTATTGGCTGGATATTACTTTTCAGATGCTGCACCTATAAATTTCGTTAGCAAAACTCCTGTACCAATTCTTTATATCCACGGAGATAAAGACACCTTTGTACCTTCTTATATGGTTGATAATTTATTTAATGCAACTCCAACAGATAAACGAGATATTCTTTTAATAAAAGGGGCTGGTCACGGCGAATCCGTCATAATAGATAATCAATCATACTTTAATAAAATTGATAATTTTATAGACAAAATCTTATATATATCCCAATAAAAAAAAAAAAAAAAAAAAAAAAATTAATGAGGTATATTTTTTAACTATACCTCATTTTCTTCAGCACCCAGACAGAAATACTCTTATCACTAACATAAAACATTCCTATACCACTCTTATTTATTTTCACTTCTTCTTTCCTTCTTCCCATTATATCAACAAATACTCTTTTCTTAAACTTCTCTCCTATATACATCTCCTTATAACCATCACCATTATTAGATATAATTACAGCTATACCTGAATCCTTTAATTCATCAATCCCACCCCTAGTCCATCCAACTATATTACAATCATCAAAATATTCTTTTTCTTCCCCATATGCCAAATTCTTTCTTATATCCAACAGTTTCTTAAGTCCTTCTACCACTTCTTTATTACCACTTTTATCAGCATAATAATCATCATAAAAAATACAAGGATAACCTGCTTTTCTTAACAAAATAAGACCATAAGCTATTAATTTAAACCATTCAGCAACTGGCGACTCTAAAGACGCGCCTTTTTCTGTATCATGATTATCCACAAAAGTAACAGCTTTCACCTCATTTCGCTCTACCAATGTACCTTTAAATATATTTCTCATATCATAATTACAATTATGGGAAGCCTCATAAAAATTATAATGAAGAGGAACATCAAACAAGGACATAACTCCATCTGTTTTTTCAATATACCTTAGTAACACCTCTACATCACCATGCCAATATTCCCCTACAGAAAAAAGTTCCTTACCTGTATATCCCCTCATGCATTTTATCCATTTTTTATAAAACCCAGCACTTATATGCTTTATATCATCTAACCTCATACCATCAATTCCTGTAACGGATAAATACCATTTTCCCCATCTCTCAATTTCATTTAGAACATTTTCATTAGAGAAGTCTATATCACACCCCATTAAATAATCGTAATTTCCATTTTCATCATCAACATCCACACTCCAATCTTTACCCTTAAATTTATATATAGATTTTTTCTTAGAATATTCATCATAATCAACAGCAGTAAAACATCGATAATCCCATTTAAACTCAGAGTATTTGTTATCCCTACCAGCAAATTCAAAACCAGTCCAGCCACATATAATCTTTTCTTCATTTATAACTTTATTCCTATCATATTGCTGCACTTCTTGACAATTGATTTCTTCCGTAAAATCAGCACCCATCTTATGATTCAAAACTATATCTCCATAAACTTGAATATTATATGAATGAAGCTTTTCTATAGCTTGTATATATTCTTCCTTATTTCCATACTTAGTTTCTTTAGATCCTTTTTGATAAAATTCACCTAAATCATATAAATCATATACAGAATATCCTACATCATCACTGCCACCCATTCCTTTATACGCCGGCGGAAGCCATATTGCAGTTATTCCTATATCCGATAGTTTTTTTGCTTCATTATATATTCCATTCCACAACTTACAGCCACTAGGCAAAAAATATTTAAAATATTGCATCATCGTTCCATTAAACATAAAATACCACACTCTTAATTTTTAATACTTTATCTTAATCTTGGACAAATTATACATTTTTTAAACAAAACAAAAAAGGAACTTGAAAATTCAAGTTCCTTTTTTGGTGGCTTACCGGGGAATCGAACCCCGGACACCTTGA
>FR883358.1 GCA_000435835.1 Clostridium sp. CAG:221 | reverse complement strand
TTGACTTTTTGTGTCCAAAATATTGACATAAGACCACTTACTGTTGGAGTTATTCCACAAATCCAATCGCCAGCAAATTTAAATTCAAGTAACTTCAAAAACTCTTCTAATCTTTCATACTTAAATTTACTATAATAATACATTACTGGTGGAATCCAATCTTCTGACCTAAACCCAATTTTCATTATAGTTATTAAATTCTTATACTCATTAGAAAGAGATGCATCTTGTAAATCAATGATATTATCAAAAATTTCACTATATTTATAAATTAAATCTAGTGTTTCTTTTCCTTTAGAAATTATCCCTTTTGAATAAATCTTTTGATTGAATTCATCTAACAAATTTGCTCTAGCTTTTTCTTTAACTAAAATAGTTCTTATAAATTGAATAAATCTATCAAAACCTTCTCCATATCTTCCTTCGATATCTTCCCAAATTTCAGCATACTTTTTTACTTCTCTATCACTACTTAATTCTCCAATATTTTAAGATTTAATAATATCAGCACTTGTTAATGGTATTCCCCTATTATTTAATATAGTAAACATTCTAAAAGCATCTTCAGTATTATCAGTACTTACATATACATACTTATTATATATTATAAGTTAATATATAGAGTGAGACTTTTTAAATCTCATTCTATTCTTACTATGCCTTATATTTACTTTTATTCTCTGCTACCACTCCATATCCTTCATAATTAAAATTAACAATTCCAACACATTAGTTTAGCTTATCTAGAAAATACCTCCAATACCTTCTTGAATTTATCTGGTGGATAATCATATTTCTTTAATATAATATAGTACTATTTATAGGTCTACATATTACAATATTTCTAGTTTTAGGTGCATCAAAGCCTGTTGTTAATACTCCATAATTGAAAAAAAAATCAATTTCTCCATCAGTAAATTGCTTAATTATAATTCTTCTCTCTATCTTATTAGTATCTGAATCAATACACGCTGCTGTTCTTCTCATACTGCTTAACATAGTACATAAAAATTTAGCTAAATTAAACTATTATAAAATCTTAATAATTAGCATTAATCATTCTTAATTATACTTTATTACGAACAACTTCTTTGTCGAACATTATCACTATGACTCATAGTATATTATTGCATTTAATACTTTTATCTATATATTTGTTATTATTAGGTGCTATTTTCATAATACTTTAAATTTCAATTAAATTAACTACTTTTATAAAGTGTTTTAATTTTAATATAGTTAACTAAAATTAATTAAAATAATAAAGAGGATATCCAGTAAATGTTTTCCTAATCACATACTAGATATCCTCTTCAATAATTAATATAGTTAAATTTTATTATACTAACTCTTTTGCTTCCTTTTCAATTGCTTCTAATCTTATATATATTTCCTCACACCTATATTCTGCATATTTTAAGTTACCAACATATTCTTTAAATTCTGTCTTACTTAAACTTTTAAACTCATCTTCTAAATCATCTTCTGCTAAACTTATGGCTTCATAAAATCCTGCAGAACATGGTCCCCACCCTCTCATTTCACTTAAAAATATTGAGCTTATTTTTGAAAGTTGATATTCTTCTAATCCATCATACTCATGATCTATTTCAATTATTGACCCATCTTCTTTAATCTCTATTGATTTAATAGGATTATCTCCTACAATAGATGCTTCTTCTCCAAATTCTTTTATTAATTCAACTGCTTCTTTTGCTAATTCCATTTTTCTTTCTATATTACTCATTCTCATCCACCTCATAATTTTATTTTTAATAATTCTTCTAAATCATACTGTCATTCATTAACTAAGGTAAATTACACTTAATACATGCATTAACAAGTGTACAAATATATTTAACTTCATTATCTTTTTTAACTTTTATAAATATTTCTCTATTTTTCACTTCAAAATTATCATTAAGATATTTATTAATACCTTTATTATACATAACTGCATAATCAGAATAACACTTATACGTCTCTTTTATGTTTATATTTTCTTTTAGTTTGTTATTTTCATATATTTTTCTTTTAATGCCTGCATAATATCACTTGTATAATTCTTATATAATGTATATACTTCATTTTGCTTCATTAAAAATTTCTCATATTGCTTCAAAATATTATTCTCCTAGTATTTTTTATAAACATATATAATTATAGCAAACTCCCTCTTGAAATCTTGTCGTAATTTGTCAACAATCTTTGGAATATGTCGCCATTTTTTTCGTATCCAAAATATTAAATTTTTAAACATAAAAGTGGTTAGTCATAAATACTAACTGATTTATCACTAACCACTTTACATTACTTTAACTTTCATATTTTATTTTATATATTCAAAAACTTCATTCCATGTTGGTATAGATTCTAAAGCCCCTATTCTGGTTGTTGTTAATCCACCAACTACATTAGCCAACTTAACAATTTCTACAATACTCTTATCTGGTTCATTTAATATCTGAGCTAAAACTGCACCTATAAATGCATCACCTGCTCCTGTTGCATCTTTCACTTAATAATCTAATACTTATTTATTACACTTCAATTGTCCAAATATCAAAGCTATTAAATACAATTTCTCCATCAACAGCTTCTAAATTTACTTTATTGCTACATTCTAATGGATAAATGTTATTTGACATAGCTACTTTATTATCATCAGTAAATACTTCAATAGATATATTGTCTGAGAATATATTCACAGATAATGTATCTTCAAATAAATCTAAATCACAACTCTTGATTCCTTTATTGTAACCATCACAATTATTTCTATCAAATATTAACTTTTTATTTTTAATATCTAACCTTAAAATAGCTACACCCTTTTTATTTTCTCTTAATTTAATAATTAGTTCCTTAGCAGTTGTAGCTTTTAAATCAATATTAAATAACATTTCATATCTATCTTTATTGCTAATTATTATATCCTTACTTCCATTAAGAGTATTTAACTGAACTTTATTTTCTTCTTTTCTATAATCTCTAATCTCTTCCACTGGTATAAACTTTAACTTACCAGTTCTCTCATCAAGTTTAACCTCTCTAGGTAAAGACATTGCACCATTCCACTTATCTTCCATATTAGGGCCAAAATCAGTAAAACATTTCATCCAAGGCCAACTATTAGCCCAACCTATTACTATTCTTCTACCCTTATCATCTACTAATGATTGTGGAGCATAAAAATCAAATCCAAAGTCTACTTTTCCTTTTTGAGTCCATGTAAACTTTCCTGTAGAGTAATCCATATCTCCAACTAAATACATTGTAATTGTACTTCCAAGCTCCATTGGTGATAGCATTAAAACATGTTTATCTCCAATCTTAAAGAAATCTGGACATTCCCACATACTTCCTAGCTCACCATGGGATTCTGCTAAAACACTTACAAAATTCCATTGTCTTAAATCACATGAACTATATAATAAAGCTCTTCCTTCATTATTTTTAGTAGTTCCTATCACTACATACCAAAGGTCTCCTTCTTTCCAAACCTTAGGATCTCTAAAATCTCTATTTCCTTCAATAAAGTTAGGTAATATTACTGGATTTCCTTCAAACTTTTCAAAATTTACTCCATCATCACTTGTAGCAATACATTGAACTTGAACTGTTCCCTCTTCACTAGTAGTGGTACCTGTATACATTAACGTTAACACGCCATTATCATCTACAGCACTACCTGAGAAACATCCTCCATCTTTATCATCATCATAAAATTCACTAGGAGCTAAAGCTATTGGCAAGTGATTCCACTTAATTAAATCCTCACTTTCTGCATGTCCCCAATACATTGATCCCCATTTTGAATCATATGGATTATATTGATAAAATAAATGATACTTACCTTTATACTGAATAAATCCATTTGGATCATTAATCCATGATGCTGGTGCCATGAAATGATATCCTTGCCTATATTTACTTAATGCTACTTGATTTTTTATTGAATCTACATATTTCTGTGCTTGTTCTAATTTCTCCTTATGATTATTTGCCATATTAAAACCTCTCTAAAATAAATTTTTCTTTATCCTTTAATTCCACTAGACATAATACCTTGTACATAGTATTTTTGTAATAATAAATATACTATTAATATAGGAATTGTTGAGAATACTAATGCTGCCATAATTGGAGCATATCTTACTGGTGGATCTGTAAAGAATCCTTGTATAGCAAGTTGAATTGTTTTATGTTCTGGTGATGTTACTGCCATTAAAGGCCACATAAAATCACTCCAATGTGTTACAATTGTTAATACTGTTGCTGTTGCTATTACTGGCTTTGTATTAGGTAATACTACTTTTACAAAAGTCCCTAACACTCCACATCCATCAATACTAGCTGCTTCTTCTAATTCCTTTGGAAGAGACATGAAAAACTGCCTAAATAAAAATATATTAAAGCAATTACCTATAAAAGGTAGAAATAATGCAAAGAATGTATTTGTAATTTTTAATGTATTACTTACTAAATATAATGGTAATACAACTGTTTCAAAAGGAACTATATATAATGCAATAATTGCACTTAGTATGAGGTTCTTTCCTGGAAACCTTAATCTTGCTAACGCATATCCACATAAGGCATTAACAGGTATACCTATTAGAAGTATTAATACAATATATATCATACTGTTTAGTGTACTTTTTAATACTAATGATCTAGATAGCATTTCCTTATAATTATCTAATGATGGATTAGATACAAAAAATGTTGCTATAGAACTCATATCTTTAAACAAATCTGCCTCTGGCTTTAATGATGATACAATCATCCATACTAATGGTAATACAAATATTAATGATAAACTTATTTGAAATATATATGCTAAAACTTTACTTAAAGTCCTTTTTTGATTTCTTTTCATAATCCTTCCCCCCTAATCTCCATTTACATTACATACCTTTTTCACAACACCTGATACTAGTAATATTACTAAGAAGAAAATTACTGCTATTGCACATGAGTATCCAACATTCCTATATTGGAACCCTTGTTCATATATCATATATGCAAGTGTTTTTGTTGATTCATTAGGGCCGCCTCCTGTCATTATATAAGGCTGTGTAAATAATTTAAAAGCTTGGATAGTAGTAATTAAAATTACAAAACTTGATACATTTTTTATACATGGTAATGTAACATTTTTAAATTTTTCCCACCAATTGCAACCATCTAAGCTAGCTGCTTCATATAGATCTCCTGGAACATCTTGTAAACCTGCTAAAAATATCATCATTTGATATCCAGCAGCTTGCCATATAGACATGAATATAATAGAATTCATAGCTTGTTTCTCACTTAATAAGAAAGGCTGTGATTGTATTCCTATAGAATTTAAAAGTGAATTTATAAGACCACTATCTCTGTTATATAAGAATGTCCATAATATAGCTACAACAACCATGGATGTAACCACAGGACTAAAGAAACAAATACGTGCCACCTTTGATGTTTTTAACTTTGTATTAACTAATAATGCTAATCCTAATGCAACTATAGTTTGAAGCGGTACTACAATTGCTGCAAAATATACTGTATTAAACAAACTCTTATAAAAAGCTGGATTCTTTAAAACATCTATATAATTTGTTAATCCAATGAAAACTTTTTGTGCTGGTTTTAGCATATTATATTGTTGAAAACTATATCCAAAAGCAAGTATGGCCGGTAACACTAAAAATACACCAATAAATATAACTGCTGGTAAGACAAATAACATTCCTGCTACTGCTTCTTTACTCATTGATTTTTTTAAAGTTACATCTGTTTTAATTTCTGTATTTCTCTTAATTGTTAGCATTAATACAATACCTACCTTTCTAAGAGAATTATGACTAAAAGCCATAATTCTCATTACTTATATATTAATTATTTCTCTTTATATCCTCATTAAAACGAGTAACTACTTTAGCTAAAGCGTCTTTAACGTCTACCCCAGTTCTTATATCTTGTAATGCTGATGCAAATTCACTTGATAATACTGGATAAGATGTTGAAATTGGTCTTGGATGTGCTGTATTTATTACTTGCTCCTTTATAACCTTTTTATTTTCATCTTGATATTCTTCCATATTATCAAATACAGATATTCTTGCTGGTGGTTTGCTTATAGCTGAACAATACTCTTCTACTTCTTCTGCTGATGTTAAGAATTCAAGTAACTTAGCTGCTGCTTCTTGGTTTTCTGAACCCGAAGTAATACCAAAACACCAATCCCCTGATGGTGAAACTACTTTACTACTTTCAGAGAATTTAGGATAGTATGTTATACCATAGTTAAAATCTGGATAGCTTTCTTCTATTGTCTGAATTTCCCATGATCCCATTAAATACATAGCTGATTTTCCTTCTTCAAAATCATTTGGTAATGGTTGAAGATTTATTAATCCTTCTACTGCAAATTTTTGATAAAACTCTAATGCTTCAATGGATTTATCAGAATTTAAATATCCATCAATTTTTTTACCATCTTCTGAAAGTAACTCTCCTCCATTTGACCATATCATTGGAGCAAATGCATAAATTTGACCTTCACCTAAATCCCAATCTAAATTAATTCCATACATATCATTAGTTTTTAATTTTTTAGATATTTCATATACTTCTTTCCAAGTCCAAGCATCTTCTAATGTAGTTGGAGCTTGTATTCCTGCTGCATCTAAAACATCCTTATTGTAGAATAAAACCACAGTAGATTCTGCTGCTCCTAGTGCATATAATTGTCCATCAACTGTTCCTTGTTTTATTATTGACGGAACAAAATCTTCTAGCTTGTCTTCTGTGAAATATTCATCAATTGGAACTATTATTCCTGAATCTGCATAGTTAGCAACTGATGGACCATCCATAGCTATAATATCTGGTAAGCTACCTGAAGTTGCTGCTGCATTTATTTTATTTTCGTATTCATACCCATTCCCTCTTGGTATCATTTGTAAACTAGCTTCTATTTCACCTGCATATAATTCATTAAATTGTTCTATTGCATTTTTGTAATATTCTTGCTCAACAACTTGTCCCTCTTGAGTCCAAACAGTTATCTTTGCCACACCATCTTCTGTAGCATTATTTGATGATGAACATCCATAAATATTAGCTGATAACATTCCTACAGTTAAAATTAAAGACAATATCTTTCCTCTTCTCAACATTTATACCACCTCATATTTTTATTGCATATGCTAATCGGTTAGCATATTATTATATACATTGTTAATGTTTACATTTATATTATAAACCCAAATTTTGGAATATGTCAACCGGTTTGCATATAATATTTTTTATTTTTTATTTTTTTCTATTAATTGACAATGCTACTTTTTGGATATTAAGATATAAGGAGAGGTGAGTAATTTGACAAATATAAAGGATGTAGCTATTAAAGCGGGTGTATCTGTTTCTACAGTATCCAGAGTAATGAATAATCGAGGCTATATTTCACAAGCCACCAAAGATAAAGTTTTTAATGCTATGAAAGACTTAAATTATCAACCAAATGAAATTGCTAAAAGTTTATTTAAAAAGAAGTCTAATATAATTGGTTTAATCCTACCTGACATTAGTACTCCTTTCTATGCTGAAGAAACTAGGTATATAGAAGAAGAATTATATAAATTAGGATATAAGTTAATGCTTTGTAATGCATATAATAGTAGTAGTAGAGAACAAGAATATATAAATATGCTTTTAAGAAATCAAGTAGATGGAATTATAATAGGTAGCCATACTTTAAAAATTGAAGATTATTTAAATCTAAATCTACCAATTGTTGCTTTAGATAGATATTTAGGAGATGATATTCCTATTGTATGTTCAGATCATATAGAAGGTGGTAAATTAGCAGCACTTGAATTATTAAATTGTGGTTGCACTAATATTCTTCACTTTTCTGGAAGCTTAAAAGTACCTACTCCATCTAATGACCGTCATAAATCTTTTAATGACACATTGGAAAGAAAAAATATTAAAGTAAATACAGTAGAATTACCTATTAATTTCTTCTCTTTTTTAGATTATTCTTCAATTATCCAAGAAGCACTTGATAATAATCCTGATATTGATGGTATATTTGCCACTGATACTATTGCTTTAGCTACAATTAAGGAGTTAATTAAACGTAATAAAAATATTCCTAATGATGTAAAGGTTGTGGGATATGATGGTTTATCTATTTGTGCTCTTACTTATCCTACTTTAACAACAATACAACAACCTATTAAGGACTTATCTAAGGAAGCTGTAAAAACATTAATTAATCTTATTAATAAAAAAGATAGTTATATTGAGAAAAAAATTATTTTACCTGTGTCTTTGAAAAGAGGTAATACTACTTAATTTTTTTTAGTGTAACTGGTCTTATAGATTTTTCTTTAGATATTGCTCTTTTATTATTTATTTTAGAATAAAGAGCAGTTGCAAAAAAATTCACAACTGCTCTTTTTATAATTATTTATACTAATTTATTTTATAATTTACCTAACTCATATTTAATTTTATTATCATTAGCTTCATATAATTCAAACTCTTCACTCCTACTTTTAATAAAACTTTGATAATCCAAAACAAAGTCTATAATAATAACCTTTATTTCTATTACTTCTTCATTAAAAGCACTATTTATCCTATACTTAATATCCTTATGGAAGCAATCTACTCTAGGGTACACTAATGCTAGATTATTATAGCCTCCCCTTAAAGCATAACTACACATTTGATACATATCACTTTGGTTTATACCATACTTATTTTCTTCATTTACATTTAACTTCTTATATTTAGTATCTATAATGATTACCTTATCATTTAAATTTTTTAAATATATATCTTGTCTAAGTCTAAATACATTTTTACACTCCATATCATCTACAATAACTTGTGCCAAATATAAATCACTCTTTTGAAATTTTATTTCTTTATATTTACCCTTAAACTCTGCTTCTATAAAATTAAATATAAAATCCTCAAATAAAACTTCCATTGGTATTAAGAAACAGAAATCTATTTTATCTTCCTGATTACGTCTTGATAACGATGTATTTTTTAAGAAAATATCACAAAGAGTTAGTACTATTTCATAGTCACTTTGCAATCTATTTAATTTAACTTCCTGACAACTATATTCATTACAATATATATCATCTACTTCATCTAAGATAAAGATAATTTTATTTAGTAAATCCTTACTATCTATGTTTTTAGTAATATTTAATAACTTTCTTGTAACAAACTTAATTATTTGATTAAACCTATTATTATAAATAAAAGGCTCATATATGGTATTAAATTTATCCCATTTACCAGTAGTTATATTTTCTTTTAAATACTTGTTTATATTTAACCTACCTTTTAAATAAGTTACTTCATTCTCAACTTCCTCATAACAATTATATGGTTTTAAATATATTAAATTAAAGGTATATTTACTAAAAATAAGAATTAACATTTCTAAAAAACTATCATTTTTTTGCAAATCCATTTCTGTATCTATTAGTGGTATTTTTATTCTTTTAGATTCTCTCATCCAATATATTAAATTTGTCATTAGGTATTGATCTAAAATATTTTCATCTATATTTTCCCCGAAGACCTTAGGATAAATTGTAATATCTACATCCTCATATGAAATAAAGCCTACATAATTTTTAGCTTTAATTTTATTTCCATCAAAGATTAAAAATTGCTGTCTATTAATATATTTATAGCTATCAAATTCATTATCATCATATAAACAATATCTTTTATTCCAGGCTTCTTCAATATACTTTTTAAACCCGTCTATTTTTTCATTATCAAATTCTTTATACTCACCAAACTCTCTTAATTTCATATATCACTACACTAACCCTCTATATTCTAATTGGAAAGTATCCATATTCATTTCTACATTGATTCCACCTTTAGCTAATATATTTACAACTTCATTTTCATTATTATAAAAATATTCATTTAATAAAGGTATTAACTTTTTATTCACAATATTTTCTAAGTCGTCTATAGATTTATTAGCAAAGAAAGCATGTCCAATTAAATAATCTGCACTTCTCTTGCTTTTATAAATTGCTTCATTAATAGGTTTTAATATATGTCTAAAATCAGGTATTACATTATAATCCGGATACATGGCTATAAAATCAAATCTTCTTCTTAGTGCAATATCAATAAGAGCTATTGACTTATCAGCTGTATTCATTGTTCCTATAATATATAAATTAAGTGGTACTGCAAATAATTCTTTAGATGGCAAAGTTACTATTGTTTCATTTTCTCTACCTATTCTCTTATCTTCTTCTATTAAAGTTATCAGTTCACCAAATATTCTAGATATATTACCTCTATTGATTTCATCTATGATAATTACGTAGTTATTATCTGGATCATCCTTAGCTATATCTACTATATTTTTAAATATTCCATCTTCCTTAATAAAAGATAAACCTTCATTATTATTGGTGTTTGCTCTAATCCCCTGAATAAATTCTTCATAGCTATAATTTTGATGGAAGGTAGTAAAGACAATCTTATTTCCACTTAAATATTCTTTATATCTATTAAATACAGCCTGTCTATTTTCTTTAGCTTCTTCTACAACATTATCAATTTGTTTCTTTTCTACAATGCTTACTGCATAATTTACTGTATTGTAAGTCTTTCCAGTACCAGGAGGCCCATATAAAATCATATTTAAAGGTGTTTCTACTGTAATTTTTTCTTGCATTTCTTCTTGAGTACTTACAGTTGTTCCTGCTTCATCATTGTAATCTGATGTTCCCTCTACTCTCCAATAATAACCTCTACTTAAAGTACCTTTTTCACTAGCATTTTCTAAAGAATTACCAACTGATTTTACACCTAACCATTCCCTTACTTCTTTAAATGATTTAAATGTCTTTACAACTTTTGTTCTTTCTTTATCTGAGTAGCATGTTATATCAGCTAACAGCTTATTATGTGATCCTACCTTAAAATTATAATCCACTTTCTCACCATCTTCCTTTCATACTTTCTTTATACTATATATTATAATTTACTTTTTCCATATTTTACATAAAAAAAGCACCTACATTTTTATAGGTACTCTCTTTGTTTATTAATATATATTTTTTAATTTTTGCTACTTAATAATTATATTTTTAATCACTAATAAATGGTGTAATTTCTCCCATTGAAGAATACTTATAAGTCTGCAATGTATCCTTGTCTACCATAATTAAATAATCCCT
>FR883357.1 GCA_000435835.1 Clostridium sp. CAG:221 | reverse complement strand
TGGTTCGATTCCTGGTCGAGCCACCAGGTAAAAGCACTAACTTATGTTAGTGCTTTTTTTATATTAAATAGTAATATATTACTATTTTATGTTAACAATAAATTCATAGAAAAAATAAGATAAAATACATTTTTTATCAAAAAAAGAAAAAAAGTATGATATAATAATGAAAACTATACCATATTAGGTTGAAAAGGAGAAAAAGAATGGATAATAAAGTTTTAGTAACTATAGCAGGAAGAGAAATCACAGAAAGAGATTTAGAAGCAATAATATCAAGATATCCTCAAGATAAAAGAGCATATTTTGATTCAGAAATGGGTAGAAAACAATTATTAGAGCAATTAGTTTCTTTTGAATTAATGAATAAATTAGGAACTGAAATGGAATTAGATAAGACTGAAGAATATAAATCAGCATTGGAACAAATGGAAAGAGATTTATTAACTCAAATGACAATCAATAAAGTATTATCAGATGTTACTGTAACAGATGCTGATGCTGAAACTTTCTATAATGAACATGCAGAAGAATTCAAAACACCAGAAACAGTTTCTTCAAAACACATATTAGTAGATTCAGAAGAAAAAGCAAAAGAAATAAAAGAAAAGATTTCAAATGGGGAAATGTCATTTGAAGAAGCTGCTGGACAATTCTCAACTTGCCCATCAGGACAACAAGGTGGAGATCTTGGAGAATTCGGTAGAGGAATGATGGTTCCAGAATTTGAAGATGCAGCATTTGCTTTAGAATTAAACACTGTAAGTGAACCAGTTAAGACTCAATTCGGATATCACTTAATAAAAACAGAAGCTAAGAATGAAGCTTCAGTAGCTAAATTTGAAGATGTTAAAGAACAAATAATAGGAAACTTAATGCAACAAGCTCAACAAAACAAATATGCTCAATTAATGAAAGAATTAGAAGCTAAATACGAAGTTAAAAGAGCTTAGTTAATGTTAATTATGAACTTACTTAATGATGAATGATGAGTGATGAATGATGAATTGTGGAATAAATTCCTCAACGGAATTTAGTAAAAATATAATTTTCAGAAATTCTGTAAGAATTTCATCCTTAATTCATAATTCGTAATTCATAATTCATCATTAAAAAAGAGTGCCTTTCAAGGCACTCTTTTTTATAATAGTTCTTTATAGCTATATATGTATTTGTCAGCTTTTTCTTTTAATATATTTAAATCTTTTTCTGATGCTTTATCATAAACAGCAGTAACATTCATACCAGCTAGTTTTGCTCCACCTACAGCTGCTATAATATCTTCGTATACCATACAGTCTGCAGGATCAACATTAAGCTTTTCAGCAGCTAGTAGATATATGTCTGGATTATCTTTACCCTTCTTTACTTCATCTGTAACTGTAATAGAATCAAATAATTCATAAATTCCATTGCTTTTTAATGTAGCTTCTAATAACGGTTTTGAATTACTTGTAGCTAAAGCTATTTTTATGCCAGCTTTTTTTAGATTATGTAAATATTCCTTAGCACCTTCCTTAAGAAAGACATTATTAGAATACTCATTATATGCCATCTCATGCCATTCATCCATTATAGCTTCCACAGAATCATCAATAGAAAAAGTTGTTTTAAAATATTCAGCTACTTGTTTAAAACTTAAATGAGTTATACTATCCTTTAAATTTTCAGGAACAGCATGTCCTCTTTTTCCTAAGAATTCTATATCTATCTTTTCCCATACCCACATAGAATCTACAAGTGTACCATCTAAATCAAATATTGCAGCTTTTATTGTATCCATATTAAATCTCCTTTATAAAAATGCAAAAAAAAAGATAGGTTGTAACCTATCTTGGTCGGGGTGACAGGGATCGAACCTGCGACCTCATGGTCCCAAACCACGCGCGCTCCCATCTGCGCCACACCCCGTAGCACATTTATTATTATAGTCCATAAAATTATAAATGTCAACATATAATTTTAAAAATGTTGAATAAAATTTAAAATTAGTGTAATATGTTGCTTAAAAAGGGCTAATAAATAATAATGTATAAAGAATTGGAGGAGAAATATTATGGGAATTGAAAGTATAATAATATTATTTGG
This sequence comes from Clostridium sp. CAG:221, assembly GCA_000435835.1. Lineage (GTDB taxonomy): Bacteria > Bacillota > Clostridia > Clostridiales > Clostridiaceae > Clostridium. The sequence continues at coordinate 13,100 of FR883357.1, read as the reverse complement.
AAGTATAGGTTTTGTTTTAATGGGCTTATTTGCTTTATATATGAGTACTAAGGAAAATAAAACCACAAAAGAGCAACAACAATACATAAAAATTAATGGGCTTATAAATATAGCAATAGGGGCTATAGGTACTATTATTGGAACAATATCTATATTTTTTAAGAATAGTAGCAGGATAGCAATCATTATATTCATAGTTGCAATTTTTATAATAACAATAATTCAATTATCTATAAGCAGAAAGTATAAAATTAAGTAAAATCAATGTAAATATATGGTTAAAAGGAAATGGAAATGACAGAAAAACGGTATTTGGAATTCATTTTTAGTGGTTTTAATCCTTAAATATAAAAAATTTCCATTGAAGAAATTTACCATAAGTGATATAATGGTAATAAGTCGCTAAGGAGAGGGGGAAGGTCGTAAGACCAATCAAGGATGAAGAAAAAAGTATTATCGGCACTACTTACGGCAACATTATTATTTAGTATTGGAATGCCAGCTTTTGCAACACCTAATGAAGAAGTGATCGAAAACCAAGCAAAATACGATGAATTAACGGCTAAAATAGATGAAATAACAGGGCAAGTATACGCATTAGACGCAGAAATAGAACCTTTAATGGAAACGATAGAAAATAATAAGGCTGAAGTTGAAGAGATTAAAATAGAAGTTGAAAATACTGAAAAGGAAATAGAAACAACTAAAGCAGATATAGAAAAAAGTGAAGAAGTTTTAGGAAAAAGAATTAGAGAGTTTTACAAGTCAGGTGGACAAGTTAACTATTTAACTCTTTTATTTAGTGCAGAAAGCTTTAATGACTTAATCAGTAAAATTGATTCTACAACAAGAATAGTTAATATTGATAAAGAGCTTATAGCTGAGTTAGAAGAAAAGAAAGCAAATTTAAATGAAAAAGTAACTGTATTAGAAGAAAGAAAAGCTGAAGTAATTAAGCTTACAGAAGAAAGCGAAGCAGCACTGGATGAATTAAATGCTAAGAAGGCAGAGCAAGAAATCGCTATTGAGCAATTAAATGCAGAACAAGAAGAATTTGAAAAGAACTATTTATCAGTATCAGAAAGAAAATTAGTAGCTCATCAACAATCTGTATTAGAAACATCTAATGATAAGAATGAGTTACAAGCTGCTATAGATCAATTAACAAGCATAAGAGATAATCAAATAAAAAGTGAAATAGTAAAACAAGAAATATCAGATTCTATATACTACGGAACAATTAAATTGGAAGAAATAATAGAAGCAGAAGAAGCAGAAGAAGCAGCTAAGGCAGCAGCACAACAACAAATTTCATCTCCAAATAGAGGAGAAATTACATCAGGAACTGCATCATCAGCTTCTGGAAATGCTATAGTAAGCTATGCATATAATTTTATAGGAACTCCATATGTATATGGAGCAACAGGTCCAGATACATTTGATTGTTCAGGGTTTACAAGCTATGTATATGCAAATGCAGCAGGTATAAACATAACAAGAACTACTTATAGTCAAATGGGAGTTGGTACACCAGTATCATATGATGAATTACAACCAGGTGATTTAGTGTTCACTTATGGAGGGGATCACGTTGGTATATATGTGGGTGGAGGACAATATATCCATGCACCACAACCAGGTGATAGTGTTAAAGTAGGTAATATAACATCATTCTATTGTGCAAGAAGAGTATTATAATTAGTATTCTAGACTAGGAAAGAGCTTCCTAGTCTTTTTTATATTTAATTAAGTTTTCTAAAAAGTAGTTTTTGTGTATACTATATAGGTATAACATAAGAAAGAGTTAAAAGATATAGACATAATTTTGGAGGAACTATAATTTATGGATATAAATATAAATAAGGATGAGAGCATTGATGATTTAGATTTAAAAGGTCTTAAGCTTATACAGAAAGAAAAAGCTTTTAGATTTGGTATAGATGCTGTGTTATTATCAGATTTTGCAAATGTTAAATCAAAGCATAGGGCAATAGACTTGTGTACTGGTACAGGGATAGTACCTTTCCTTCTTTATGGAAAATATAATCCCAAGGAAGTTTGGGGAATTGAAATTCAAGAAGAAATGGAAGAAATGGCAAGAAGAAGTTCAAAACTTAACGGAACAGAAGATATAGTTAAATTTAAATGTGCTGATTTAAAGGATAAAAACCTTGTGAAGGAGTTAGGAAGGTTTGATGTATTGACGGTAAATCCACCGTATAAGTTAAATAATGCCGGTATAGTAAATCCAAATGATAAGTTAGCAATTGCTAGACATGAAATTCTTTGTAATTTAGAAGATGTAATTGCTGCAGCTAGAAGGTTGCTTAAAGATAACGGAAGAATGTTTATTGTACATAGACCAGAAAGATTAGCAGATATATTTGGCTTAATGAGAAAATATAATATTGAGCCAAAGAGAGTAAAAATGGTACAGCCTAATGTAAATAAGGCACCCAATATTGTATTGGTGGAAGGTCAGAGAGACGGAGGCGCATTTTTAAAATGGGAAAAGCCTTTATATGTTTATGATGAAGAAGGAAACTTCAGTAGAGAAATAGATGAGATATATGGAAGGGTGAAATAATATGAGTAAAGGTAAATTATATTTAGTTCCAACACCAATTGGGAACTTAAAGGACATTACTTTAAGAGCTTTAGAAGTTCTAAAGAGTGTAGATGAAATTGCAGCAGAAGATACAAGACAAAGTTTAAAGCTTTTAAATCACTTTGAAATTAAAAAACCCCTTTTTAGTTACCATCAGCATAATGAACAAGGGAAAAGTGAACAAATAATAAGTAAATTAGAAGATGGAATAAGTATAGCATTAGTTACTGATGCTGGTACTCCAGGAATATCAGATCCAGGTAGTGTAATAGTAAGTAAATGTATTGAAAACAATATAGATTTTGAGGTTCTTCCAGGAGCAACAGCATTTACAACGGCCCTTGTATATTCAGGACTAGACACTACAAGGTTTGTTTTTAGGGGATTTATACCAAGGGAAACTAAAGATAGAAAGGTTCTTGTTGAGGAAATTAAAGATAAAAAAGAAACATTAATATTTTATGAGTCACCACATAGGTTATTAGATACGTTAAGCTTTTTAAAGAATTCTTTAGGTAATAGAAGTATTGCAGTATGCAGAGAACTTACAAAATTACATGAAGATATCTTTAGAGGCACTTTAGAAGATGCATATAATAATTTTCTAGAAAATAAACCAAGAGGAGAATTTGTATTAGTTCTAGCTGGAAAAAGCGAAAGTGAAATAAAAGCAGAACTAGAAGAAGAGTTTAGTGCACTTACAGTGGAGGAGCATCTTAAGGATTTAATAAATAAAGGTATGGATAAGAAAGAAGCAATCAAGACGGTTGCTAAGATGAGAAACATTCCTAAAAAAGAAGTATATAAGAGTGCAATAGATTTATAAAGTAAAAAGCTAGTGAATTTCACTAGCTTTTTTATGTATAATTATTTGTTATCTGTCTTTAATTCGTTTAAGCAGTTTTTGCAGATGTTTTTACCTTTGTAGTTAACTACGTCTCTAGCATCTCCACAGAAGATACAAGCAGGTTCATATTTCTTTAATATGATTTGTTCTCCGTCTACGTATATTTCTAAAGCATCTTTTTCTGCTATATCTAAAGTTCTTCTTAATTCTATTGGAATAACTATTCTTCCTAGTTCGTCTACTCTTCTAACAACTCCAGTTGATTTCATTTATAAATTCCTCCTAAAACAAGTTTCGACATTTCGTAGATTTATCTTACCAAGTATGTAATATAAAGTCAATATAATTAATATAAAAAATATTAAATTATAGAAAAAAATTGATATTTTTTACTCACTAATAAACTATACTACCATATATTTGAAAAGTCAAGTTTATTTTTCAAAATAAATAGCTAAATTTTTTAAGACAAAAGTGGCTTGTATACTGAAGTGATGGATATATTAGATGAATGATTTAAAATTATTAAAAAATAAATTATAAAATAAGAAAATAATGTAAAAACAGGTTTTTCACATGTTTATACATAAATTGTAAAAGTTTATTAATGAAATATCAATAATAAATAAAAAAAAATCAATAATAAATTGGAAATTGAAATAATAATCAAATATTGATATAAATATTAAAAAGAGTGGAAAAACTTATTAGATAGATAAATAAACTTGTAATAAGTTTATATTTACTATATAATGAAGATAATAATAGAGAGAAAGATAGGTGAAGATGCGTGGTGAAAAAGATGGATATGGATTATATACAGCAAGTAGCGGATCAAATGGCAGACAACACAATGATATCTTACGAGGATTTACCTAAGTATGATCTTTTTTTGTCTCAAGTTATTGATTTCTTGAATGATAAGTTTACAGATGATAAGTATACTAACAACATAGTGCAGAACTATATAAAAAGTGAAGTAATAAGTAAGCCAGAAGATGGTAAGAAGAGAGGCTATACCAAGATACATTTAGTTCAGTTAGTACTATTAAGTTACATGAGACCAATACTTACTACTGAAGAGATTAAAAAGGTATTTAGCTTAGCTTTCAATGAGATTAATGACAGATCAGATGATATAATATCTTGGGAAACTGCTTACAAGATATTTTCAGAGACACAAAGTCAGAGCATAAGAGAAGGTATCGCAGAAGATATTGTAGATGAAGAAAAGTTAAATAACATTATAAGAGACCTTAACCTAAATGAAAAAGATGAAAATAGCATAAGGACTTTCGTAGTGGTTATTTCATTAATAGCTCAAGCAAGTGCTATAAAGAAGCTAGTACAAAAAATAGTAAATGAGTACCATTCATAAAAGACTACATATATATTTATAGTAGTCTTTTTTTTATGTTTAAAAAGGAAATACTAGAAGGAGATTACTAAAAAATATAATATTATTATATAAGTAATTATTTTAAGGTTTAGGAAGGCAGAGATTATGGAGCAAAAAATAGTGATAAAAGAATCTGTAAGAGGCATAGTTGAATATGTGTTAAAGAGTGGTAGCCTCGATGATAGATTTATGTCCATAGGAAGGGCTATGGAAGGAACTATAGCTCATGGAAAGCTTCAAAAAGATAATGAAAATATTTATGAAGATTATCAAAAAGAAGTAAAGCTTCAATGGGGATTCATTAGAGACAATATTGAACTGATAATTGAAGGACGTACTGATGGAATTATAAAGGAAAGTAATAATGTCATAATAGAAGAAATAAAATCTACATATAAAAGCTTGATATATATAGAAGAGGATTATAATGAACTTCACTGGGCTCAAGGAAAATTTTATGGATATATATATTGTAAAGAAAATAATTTAAAAAAGATAAGAATACGTTTAAGCTATTATGACTTAAATACAGATGAAGTGAAAAGCTTTGAAAAGGAATTTATACTTATAGAATTAGAAGCTTTTGTTTCAGAGTTAGTGGAGACATATATGAAGGCTGTTCTTTTAAAAATAGCCTTGATGGAAGAACGTAATAAAAGTATAGAGGAAATGAAATTTCCTTTTCCAACTTATCGAAAGGGACAAAGAGAGTTAGCAGTAACTTGTTATAATACAATTAGGAATAATGGAGTACTATTTGCTCAAGCACCTACAGGTATAGGAAAAACAATATCAACAATATTTCCAGCAATAAAGGGCTTAGCAAACAATATGGGAGAGAGAATAGTTTATTTAACCTCTAAGACCATTACGAGAGTAGTTGCAGAAGAAGCATATGCTATGTTAATAAAAAATGGTTTAAAGATAAAGGTAGTAAGCATAACAGCAAAGGAAAAATCTTGTTTAAATGATGAAGTGAAATGTAATGGAGATGATTGTAAATTTGCAAAAGACTATTTTTCTAAGATAGATAATGCTATTGAAGATATACTAAGACATGAAAATATTATATCAAGAGATGTAATAAGAAAATATAGTGAAAAATATCAAGTGTGCCCTTTTGAATTGTCATTAGATTTGACAGAATGGTGCCATGGAGTAATATGTGATTATAATTATGCATTTGATAATAGAGTAAGATTAAAAAGAATTTTTCAGGAAGATAATAAAAGTAATGTTATATTGGTGGATGAATGTCATAACTTAATTGATAGGGCTAGAGCAATGTATAGTGCAGAGATATTTAAGAGTGATGTAATGAAAATAAATAATATTTTAAAAGGTAAGGTTCCAGCTCTTTATAAAGCATCTAATTTAATAAATAAGGAGCTTATAGAAATAAGAAGGGAGCTTGAAGAAAACAGCTTAAGGATAATATATCATAATATTCAGTATAAAGAACTCGTTAAGGTAATGAAATTGTTTATAAAGGAAGCTGATGAGTATTTGGTAAAAGGAAAAGGAACTGAAGGATATGATGAAGTAATGGACTTTTATTTTAAATGTAGAAGCTTTGTTAGTATAAATGAATTGTATTCAGATAAATATACTACAATAATAGAGAAATTAAAAAATGATTTAAAAGTTAAGATATTTTGTATTGATCCATCAGATAATATTAAGGAGATAATAAGTTCTTCATATGCAACAATATTATTTTCAGCCACTTTATGGCCTATGAAATATTATATAGATTTATTAGGTGGAGATGAGAAAAGTTATAGGTTGAGGTTAGATTCACCTTTTAAGAAAGAAAACTTAAAAACATTTATTTCTCCTTTAAATATGAAGTATACCATGAGAGAAAATAATATACCTAATTTATGTGAACTAATCTATAAATTTAAAGAAAAAAATCCTGGTAATCACATAGTTTTCTTACCGTCTTTTGAGTATCTAAAAAAAGTAGCTGAAATCTACCAAAAAATATATAGTGATGAAGATATATTAATACAAAAAGAAAATATAAATGAAGTAGATAAGGAAGAATTTCTGGCAAGCTTTATGGAGAATTCTAAGGTATTGGCATTTGCAGTTGTAGGTGGCATGTTTTCAGAAGGGGTAGACCTTCCAGGAAAAAGATTAATTGGAGCTGTTATAGTAGGAGTGGGCTTTCCTAAAATATCTATAGAAAATGATATAATAGCAAATTATTTTGCTGAAAGAGGATTTGATTATGCATATACTTATCCGGGAATAAATAAAATTTTGCAATGTGCAGGAAGAGTTATTAGGACTGAAAAGGATAAAGGTAGTATTTTATTAGTAGATAGTAGGTACCTAAGTAAAAAGTATAAAGATATGCTACCACCAGCTTGGAAAGTTGAATCATGGTAAAATAATCAATTAAAATATATAATAAATATTATCTATATTAAAGAGAAAAAAGTAGTGGTGATGTAATGAAGAAAGAAGGAGTTAAAAAGAAAAAATCGTTTTTTGACTTTATAGTATATTTTATAGTTAAAGTAAACAATGATGATATTTTTGCTTTAGGAGCCCAATTAGCTTATTATTTAGTTTTATCGTTTTTTCCTTTTTTAATATTTGTTATGACTTTAATTGGATATAGCAATTTAGATTCTATGCAAATATTAGATGGATTAAGAACTGTACTTCCAACTAATGTGGTGGAACTTACTTCAGCCGTAATAATTGAAGTTGTTGAGAAACAACATGGGGGATTACTAGGGGCTTCTGCTGCATTGACCATATGGTCTGCATCTTCAGCATTTAGGGCAATTTTAAAAGGTGTTAATAAGGCATATAATATTAAAGAAAATAGATCTTTTATAAGAAGAAGTATAATTGCAATAATATGTACTATAGCATTAGCCTTTACAATTATGCTCACTTTGGCAACATTAGTATTTGGTGATGTCTTAAGCAAATATATATTAAGATATATTCCATATAATGATTTTATTCATAAGTTATGGAACTTATTGAGATACTCTATTGTTATAGTGGTAATGATAATTATCTTTGCTGCAATATATAGATATACACCTTCAAAGAGAACTGATTGGAGTGAAGCAATACCAGGAGCTGTTTTTGTAACGTTAGGATGGATAACAGTTTCATTAGCCTTTTCGTTTTATGTCAACAATTTTGCAAATTACTCACGGATATATGGGAGTTTAGCAACAATTTTTGTTTTAATGACATGGCTATATATAAGTTCCATAATTATAATAATTGGTGGAGAAATAAACTCAGTGTTGGGGATAAGAAAAGACCAGTTAGATATTAGATAAGAAATTTGTATAAAGAACTTCTCACAAATTATGAGAAGTTTTTTATATATTTATATAAAGATTTTTTACTAATGAATAAAAGAGAAATTAGTGGTTATAATGTTAGATAAAGTATTCAGGAGGTGTTATACATGAATAAAATTGTGTTATTAGGTAAGCTTATTAAGGACCCTGAACTAAAAACAATTGAAAATGGGGAAAAAAGCTTCACAAGATTTATAATTGCCGTTGATAGGAATTTTAAATCTGCAGATGGAACAAGGAAGGCTGATCTTATTCCAGTTACTATATGGGGAAGAAAAGCAGAAGTTATATGTAAGTATATGACTAAAGGAAGCTACATAAGTTTAAGTGGAAGACTTCGTACAGGAAGCTATGAGGATAAGGAAGGAAATAAGAAATACATAGCAGAAGTTGTTGCGGAGGACTTCAAGTTTGTAGGAAATAGGAGAGTGGATAAAGAAAGTTCTGATGCCATAGGCAATGAACAATAATGTCTTATATAAATTTCCTGTAATGGTTGTCACATTACAATAAAATTTCAGAAGAATGGTGAAAGTCTCATATTTTATGCAATAACTAGGTATACGTTTTCTTTAAGTGTATGCATATAATTATGAGACTTTATTTTTTGCAAAAAAACACTAAAAGCCCTATTAACTGCTAAAAGAACTTATTATCGACAACGTTTATTTTTATGAGAAATGATAATAAGATATTATTAAATAATAATATGGGTAAAAAAGTAAAAAATAAAGTATAATGTAGAAAATAAAAGAAAAATTTATTTCTTTACAGAACAATCTTTGACACATTTTAATACATTAATGTGTTATCTTTGATGTATGGAAGTTATGTTAAGGGGGAGATAACTTTGGTTGTAAAAGAATGTTTTGATATCACAGTGGAAAAAGAGGATTGTAAGATGAATTATTTCTATAGAATGATTTTGGGGGATTTTAAAGGTAGACAAGCATATGGTATAGAAGTAGAAAGACAAGACATTATAGATGGGGAATTGGTTAAAATAGAAAGAGATAGTGTAAATTACATTTCTACCAATAAGGAAAAGGTTAAAAAATTATTTGATTTAGTATCAAAAAATAATGTTTCTCCAATACATTTAATAGACGTAATAGGAGAATATGTTGATGAATATGTAAGTGATTTTAATTAAAGAAGATAGCGTAGGTAGAGGCAGCTTATGATAATAGGAATTGGTACAGATATAATAGAAATGGATAGGATTAAGGCAGCAATTGAAAGAACACCTAGCTTTTTAAACAAAGCATTTACTGAAAAGGAAATAGAGCTTTTTAAAGCAAAAGGAATGAGAGTAGAAACAATAGCAGGAAATTTTGCAGCTAAAGAAGCACTTAGCAAAGCTTTAGGAACAGGATTTAGAGGTTACAGCCTTCAAGATTTTGAAATATTAAGAGATCAATTAGGAAAACCTATAGTTAACATTTCTAAAAAAGCTAGAGAGAAAACTGGTGGTAGAGCATTAAACATAAATGTTTCTATATCTCATAATAAAAGCAATGCTATAGCTTTTGTAATTGTGGAGGAATAAATATGTACATAATGTCTAAAAAAAATTGTAGCAATATAGATAAACAAACCATTGATGAATATAATATGCCTGGAATAATACTTATGGAAAATGCTGCTGAGCAAATATTTAGAAATATAAGGACATTGGGAAATAGGTATATTATATTTTGTGGTAATGGAAATAATGGTGCTGATGGATTAGCTATAGGAAGAAAGCTTATTTTTGATAATAAGGATGTACTTTTTATTTTGCTTAAACCTAGAAAAAATCCTACTGAAGAATTTCAGGTTAATTTTAATATATTGAAAAGTCTTAAGGTAAATATGATGATTATAGATGATATAGACAAATTAGATGAAATACAGCACTTAATTGAAGATTTTCCAATAGTTATAGATTCAATCTTTGGTATTGGCTTAGATAGAAAGCTAAATGATTTTTACTTTAAAATAATAGACATTATAAATAATAGCAATAAAAAAATCATAGCTGTAGATGTTCCGTCAGGGCTAGATGCAGATAGTGGAAGGCCTTTAGGAAGTGCTGTGAAGGCACATATTACATATACAGTGGAAGTAATAAAAAAAGGATTTATAGAGTATAGTGCTTTAGAGTATCTAGGGGATCTTAAAGTAATACAAATAGGTATTCCTGAAAATGTTAAGCAAGCAAATAATGAGAATATTTATGCATTAAGTAGAGAGAGCTATAGAAATAAATTAATAAAGAGAAAAATCTATGGTCATAAGGGCAATTATGGCAGGGCAGTTTTAGTGGCAGGAAGCATAGGGTGTCTAGGAGCAGCAAGGTTAGCTACTGAATCATGTATTCGAAGTGGTGCAGGACTTACCACATTAATAACATCTAGTGAAGGTAGAAAACTACTTAGTGGAAGCTTAGTTGAGGGAATATTAGCTACTTTTGAAGATAATGAAAAGGTTAAATATTTACTTAGTAAGGCAGATGCAGTTGCTTTTGGTCCAGGAATTAAGGAAGATGAGGAGTCTATGAAGATTTTAGAAGAAATAATAATAGATAGTCCTTCATCAATAATAATTGATGCTGGTGGTATAAACTTACTAAGTAAAAATAAGAAGTGCTTATGCTCAGTTAAAGATAAGGTAATTCTTACACCACATCCAGGTGAAATGGCTAGATTAATAGGAAAAGATATTTCATATGTAGAGAAAAACAGGATAGAATGTTCTAGGGCTTTTGCAAAGCAGTATAAGTGTATAGTTCTTTTAAAAGGATATAATACAGTTATTACTGATGGAAAAAATGTTTTTATTAATAAAACAGGAAATAGTAAGATGGCCTCAGGAGGAATGGGGGATACATTGACAGGTATAATAACTGCACTGGTTGCCCAAGGATATAGTAATATGGATGCGACATTATTAGGAGCATACATTCATGGATTGGCAGCAGAATACTCTGCCAGAGATAGATATTCTATTATAGCAAGAGACTTAATAGAAAGTATTCCATTTGTTATGGGAACTCTATAAGTTAAATTATGAATAAAAACCCAAGTTGCATAATAATAGTATAATAAAGCAGGCAATTTGGGAGGAAAGATGAAAAAGAAAATAATTATTATATTATTATTGGTAGTTCCGTTTATATCTATCTTATTTATCATTTTTTTCAGAGGTATTTTAATGCCTTCAAATGAAGACATCATTGAAGGATTAAAGAATATTAAGGCATATGAAGCTAAAGTACAATATGTTATGAAAAATGATAAAGGAGAAGAAACAGAGGAAACTAAACAATGGTATTCTGCAGATAAGGGGGTGAGGGTAGAATTTGGTGATGAAGTAACGAAGGTATATAAAGATGAAAAAATATATGTTAAAGATACTATTAATGACAATGAATATGAATTAGGTCAAGATATGGATATAGTACATCCATTAGCTTTTATTAATAATATTTTAGCATATCCTATAAAAGAAGGAAGTATATCTGAGGGTCAAGAAGAGTGGGGAGATACTATATATATAAAGGCTGATGTGGAATTATTTTTAAATAATATATATTTTAATAAAGCTACTATCTTTATTGATAAAAAGAATAGAGTACCAATAGGAATTGTAGTTTATGATAGACAAGATAAATGTGTTTTAAAGATAATTTATGAAAAGTTTGAAGAGATAGAAAAAATAGATGATACCTTATTATGATATAGAATATAAAGTAATTAACTATAAGGCTTAAGTTTATATAGATAAACAAATGAAGTTTGGCCTCCTTGTTACAAAAAGCAATAAGTATTAAAAAAGAAGTTTACAAAAGAAGTGACAATATTAAATCAATTAATAAACATACATAATTAAGAGAAAAAATAATTAAGGTAATAAAATTAAAATAAGCCAGGTTATAGTAATAAAAGTCGAATTATATATTGATAATACTTTCCACAGGGGAGTACATAAATCTTGTTGTAATTTATTTTGAAATAATGAATTAATTAGACAAAAATTTTAGAAAAAGAGTAATATTTTCTGAAAAATATACAAAAAAGGTAAAAATTTAAAAATAATATCGTTTCCTATTTACAGATTAGCATAAATTGAAATATAATTTTCTAAGGGATAAAATTATGTACTCTTAGGAGGACAAGTATGTCAGATAAATTGGAAAATCAAATTTTTATAAAAATAAATGGAAATTTTCATAAAAAAAATAGGAAATATATTAAAGAAAATTTAATAAGATATGATGAGAAGAAATATGAGGGAGAGTTTCTTGAATTAATGAGAATGGGATATGAAGAAATGTCACAAATTAATTTAGAACTTTCAGGGGCTATTGATTTCTCAAAGGGAAATGTACAATATAAATTTGACGATATTTGCGAATATGAGAAATGGCTTTGCGGAGTGTGAGAATTTAAATGGCGACTATGGTAGTAAAAAGAGGGGATATTTTTTATGCAGACTTAAGTCCAGTTATAGGCTCAGAGCAAGGTGGAATTAGGCCAGTTATTATAATACAAAATGACATAGGAAATAAATATAGTCCTACTGTTATTGTATCAGCAATAACTTCACAAATTAATAAGGCTAAACTTCCAACTCATGTGGAGATTTCTTCAGTCGAATATGGATTAAACAGAGATTCAGTAGTGTTATTAGAACAAATAAGGACTCTTGATAAAAAGAGACTGAAAGAAAAAATTGGACATATGACAGATGTTGATATGAAAAAAGTGGACAAAGCATTATTAATTAGCTTAAACTTAGATAAGTAGAAGTAAAATATAATAAGAAAGCAGAGTTATAATAACTCTGCTTTTTTTAACGTTTAGAAAAGTATAAAATTTTTAGCATAGGGAATACTAATAAATTAGCCATTTCTTATATACA
>FR883356.1 GCA_000435835.1 Clostridium sp. CAG:221 | reverse complement strand
TAACTTGCACTAAACTATTTGCTATTTGTGTTGCAAATGGTGCAATTCCAATGGCAAAAGTCATAGTTACAAGATGTTTTTTTAATTTAAAGTTTTCTACTTTTAATTTTAAGTTTGAGTTACCAGCTGTGTAGTAATATAAAATTATAAAGAAAGTAATTGCTTGAGAAATAATAGTTGCTAGGGCAGCTCCCTTAACTCCTAAATTAAGTATAAAAATAAATACATAATCTAAGATAATGTTTGTACCACAACCAATTACCATTGTAAATGAAGACATTTTTGGATTTCCATCAGCTCTTACAGTACTATTTAGGGAAAATGAGAGTATGTTAAATGTACATCCTAATAAAATTATGTTTAGATATTCTTTAGCATAAAACAGTGTATTTTCACTGGCACCAAAAAGATTAAGTATTGGATTTGCACAGATAGTTCCCACTATGGCAATAGCTAGTCCAACTATTATACTTAAGGTAAAAGCATTTCCAAGAAGTTTTTCAGCTGTAGGTCTATTTCCCTTTCCTAAGTTTAGGGATATGTTAGCTGTGGCACCTATACCAATAAGCATACCAAAGGCTAAGATTATTGTCATAATAGGCATAGTAATACCAACGCCTGTTATTGCAAGGGAACCTATATTTGGAATATTACCAATAAACATTCTATCTACAATATTATATAGGGCATTTACTACCATACCAATGATGGCTGGAATAGAATATTGTAATAACAACTTTCCAATAGGTGCATCGCCAAGATGTTTTTGATTACTCATAAGTTGTCCTCCTATTTATGTATTATATTGTTTGTAATCTTTTGTAAAAATATTAATTATTCAACATCAATATTAAATTTATTAAACTCTTTTGATAAAAAAGATTCCATTCAATAAAGATACTTGTACATTATAGAGAAAAATATTTGCAAATACAACCTTTTTTTATTATGAGTTACGGGTTATAAATTAAGAATAATAAAAATAGCCTAGCATAGGATGTTATAGCTAAGGCTATTTTATCATTAATGTTTATAATTATAAGCGGTTAAGCATTCCATGAAGCATACTTGCATGTCTTGCTTCATCTCTTGCAGCATGATCAATAAATGTATAAAGTTCTTCAAGGCCAGCATCTTTTGCTTTTTGAGCTAGTTCAGCTTTAAATTTGTTAGCTCCAATTTCACCATTCATCATATTTGTAAGATTAGTTTTAGTACAGTCAGATATTTTACCAGTAAGTTCAGCATATTGAGCTGCATGTTCAGCTTCTTCCCAAGCAATAACTTTAAGTACTTCTGCAATTTCAGGATAACCTGAACGTTGAGCTACTCTAGCCATTGCTAAATAAAGTCCCACTTCAGCAGTTTCTCCATTAAATTGACCATTAAGGCTGTTTTTTAATTCTTCATTATCCTTAGCAACACCAAGTTGGTTTTCAATTACAAAACTTAATTTTTCCATAATATTATTCTCCTTTTACACTTAATAATAAATAGTATTACCAAAAGAGTTATTTTTAAATCAGCAAATTATAGATACTTATATAATGCATAGAGGGCTATTTTTATCTAGAGAAAGCATAAGAATAATATTAGAAAGTAATTATAAGAGGTGATAGGATATTGACAAAAAGGAAATGAATTATATATTGAGGGTATTTATTCAGAGAGGATTAGGGGTTTTAATGTTTCTTCTAGGTTCATGGTGGACAATGAATTTGCGGGCATGGGTATATTTTATTGGTTATTTTCTTATAACCATTATTTCCTGTTATATTATGCATAATGTAAATAAAGAAACATTGGCAGAGAGGGGAAAGATCAATACTGATTCACCTAAATGGGATAAGATTATATTGACAATATACTGGCTATTAACTTTCTTTGTTATATATCTAGTAGCAGGATTGGAAATGAACAAGGCAGACAAACCAGGAATTATATTTGCTATGGGTATTATCTTGCAGATACCAGTAACAATAATATCTTTAAAAGCAATGATGGTAAATACTTTTCTAGAGTCTACATCACGAGTACAATTTGATAGAAGTCAGATAGTGTGTAAGGAAGGGCCATATAAGATAATACGACATCCAACATATTTAGCTATCTTAATTTGGTGTATTTCAATATCCATGATATTTGAGACAAAGTTGGTGTTGATTATTTCCATAATAATTGCTGGTTTAATTGTAATAAGAACATATTTAGAGGATAAAATGCTTAAAGAAAAGCTTAAGGGATATGAAGAATATAGTCATGAAGTAAAATACAGACTAATACCATTAATTTGGTAATAAAAAAATCAATAGGTATAGGAGGTTTATTATGAGAATTAAAGAAGGAATATATAGCTTTAAAGTTAAGGAAAATAATTTTTACTCATCAAGATATTGACCATATAGGAAGTGCAAGTGAGATTCTAAAAGAAAGAGATAATAATATTAAGATGATATCTTTTCAAGAGGAGAAACCCTATATAGAAGGAACCAAAAAGCCAGTAAAGCTTTCTATGCTAGAACAATCTTTAGATTATTTACCTGAAAAGATGAATATGTTTTATGATAAATTAAAAATTTGCTTTGAAAAATTTAAAGTAAATATAAATGAAACATTATCTGATGGGCAAGTTCTTCCCTATTGTGGAGGAATTACTGTAATTCATACACCAGGACATACTCCAGGACATATATCCTTATACGTTAATAAATTTAAATTATTAATTGCTGGTGATATATTGGTGGTTAATGAAGGTACACTTTGCCCATGTGATAAAAGTCTTAATTATGATGATGCTTTAAATTATCAATCCATAAAAAAACTAACCAATTACGATATTAAGAAAGTAGTTTGCTATCATGGAGGCATTTATGAGGACAATGTAAATAGCTGTATAAGAGAGTTAGCAGGGAGGTAAATTTAAAGCTTACGAAAGAGGTTAAAATGTGCATATAAAAAGCATCAACTATTTGTTAACGGGTTTACTTTAGAGGTGCAAAAAATATAAATACAAGTATTTTAACATGAACTTTTACAACGATATTAACAAGAGAAAAGCTATGCTAATTAGTATAAATTAGCATAGCTTTTTGTTATTTTTATAATTAATTCTATTATTAAATACATTTTAAGACTATACTAATACTAAATTGTTACAATATTTTTAATAAATGATAATTATTTTTGCAACTTTAGATAAAAACTAACCGTCTAATAGGTATAACATTAATGTTTAATACTTAAGAAATTGAGGAGAGGTATAATGGAAAAAATAATTTCTTTGCCGTGGCAAAAAATAAAAGAAGAACCATTAGATATAACTCTAGCTAAAAAAGCTAAGAATGGTGATTCTGATGCATTTACAGAGTTATATAAAATTCACAAGATATATTTATATAAAATTGCTTATAGCTATGTTAAAGATGAAAATAAAGCTTTAGATATTATGCAAGAATGTGCTTATAAAGGTTTTTTTTATATTCATAAATTAAAAAATCCTAATATATTTAAGACTTGGATAACAAGAGTTTTAATAAATGTAGCTATTGATTATCTTAAAAAAGAAAGTAAGATTATATATCTTGATAATGACTCATCAATAGCTTGTGATGAAAAAGACATATCTTTAGAGGAAAAAATGGACCTATATAATGCTATTGACACATTAAAGGATAAATATAAGACTGTAATCATTTTAAGATATTTCAACAATATGAGCATTGATGATATTGCGAAAACTATGGAAATACCAAGTAATACTGTAAAAAGTCACTTAAGAAGAGCTAAAGAATCTTTAAGTAAAATTTTAAAGGAGGATTACTTATATGAATAACTCTAAATATAATGAAATTAATATACCTGACAATCTTGATGAAAGAATAGATGAGGGAGTTAAAAATGCAAATTTACAAAAAATTAAAAATAACAGACGTAAAAGGAATAGAGCAATTGGAACTATTGCAGCTAGTTTAGTAGCAGTAACAACTCTGGGGATAGTAAATCCAGCATTAGCTGCTAAACTACCTATAGTTGGCAGTGTATTTGAATCCATAGAAAAGAATATTCATTTCCCTGGAAATTACTCACAGTATGCAACGTCTGTAAATGAAACTGCGTATTCTAATGGTATCGGAATTACACTATCTGAAATATTGTGTGATGGTCAATCTTTATATGTTACCTATATTATTGAAAATGAAAAACCATTTAAATATACATCTTGGGGAGATTCAGGATTTATGGATATGAATCAGTTAATCACATCAGAATCTTACAATAAAGTTGATTTTACAGATGAGGAACTTGACAATAGTGGTTTCGCTGGTTTAGAAGGTAAGTTTATCAATGAAAATACCTTTATTGGAGTTCAAAAATATCATCTATCTTCGTTAAAATCAGAAATACCAGAGCAATTTATATTCCAAACTAAAATAAAATTAATTGAAAATTATGGAGTTAATGCAGGAGACATAAGTTCTTATAAATGGGGTACATGGGCATTTAAAGTACCAGTTACAGTTGATAAAAACTTAAGTAAAACAATTGATTTAGATAAACAGGATTTTGAATCTGATACAGTAAAGGTAAATTCAATGAAAATAACTCCATTTGAGATGATTGTTGATTTGAATTATAAGGAAGGAAATTGGACTGATTATAGAACAGTTATTTATGATGAAAATGGAGAAATTCTTCAATTTTCACAATCGACAGCTGACGAAAACAATAATACAGAGAAACTATATTTTGAATCACCTAATTCAGAATCGACTTCTATTAGAGTTGTAGTTGAAAAACCAATTTTAGGAGAGAAAGAAAGATGGGAAAATAAAAATGGAAATGGAGCAACATATGAAGAAATAGGTAAGGAAACTGTTTTTGATAAAGTAATACAAATAAAATAACAATAAGCATAAAAGGAATATTACTCAGATAGTCTTAAAAGAATATTAGAAAAATCACAAGAAAAATTTATCTTTATCTTTGATGAATGGGATTATATATTTAATAATAATCTTTTTGAAGAACATCAAAATGACTTTTTAGAGTTTTTAAGAAATTTATTAAAAGATAGATCATATGTAGCTTTAGCATATATGACATGTGTGTTACCTATTAAGAAATATTCTAGTGGTAGTGCCCTTAATATGTTTGATGAATATACATTTTTAAAAGATAGAAGCTTTAGTGAGTTTTTTGGATTTACAGAAGAAGAAGTTAAGAAGCTTTGTGAAAAGAATAAGAAAATGATTTTTTAATAGATGAAGAATTTAGAGCAGGGCAAAGAACTCCTCATACCAAGGAAGAGATATATTCTGCCATGATAGTTCTTGGTTTTCTATCGTATAATGACGGTTATATAAAAATTCCCAATAAAGAGCTTATGAAGGAATTTGAAAAGGCCTTAAAAGATAAATCATTTGGTTATGTTTCAGAAATAATAGAAAACTCAAAAAAAATGCTAAAATCAACTATATGAAGGTAAAACAGAAGTTGTTGAAAAAATACTTCATGATATTCATAATTCAGAAATACCAATTTTACAGTATAATGATGAAAATAGTTTATCTTATGTCATTACTTTAGCATATCTTTCAGCAAGAGACACTTATAGAGTAGAACGTGAAGAAAAAAGTGGAAAAGGTTATGCTGATTTTACCTTCCATCCTAGAAGAAAAAATGATCTTCCTTTCATAGTTGAACTGAAGAAAGATGAAATACCAGAAGTAGCCATAGAACAAATCAAAGAAAAAGAATATGCAGAAAAGTTTAGAAAAGAAAATAAAGATAAAAAAATTCTAGCAGTAGCTATTTGCTACGATTCCAAAACTAAAGAACATAAATGTAAAATAGAAGAAATATAAAAAAGCTGTAAGTGAAAAACAAAAGATTCACTTACAGCTTTTTATAATTCCGAAATAAGTTTTAGTATTTCATTATTAGTGTTATGCACATAACGTTAAGAATATTTTATTGTTTCAGCAAGCAATTTTAAAATATTTAGTTAAGTTATATTGAGCATATCTTTCATAATTCCGAAGCCATGAGGAATTATTACCTCTAGTATATAAAAGACTTGGATATAGGAGTAGACATTAGAAATGAGTTTTAGAATTTTATTCTTTGAATGATATATATTTCGTTAAGAAAGTGAGACTGTTTGAACGTAGTGAGTTTCGAACTTTTAGAAAGATATATCAGGCAAAGGATAAAAATTCTTAACGAAATTTATAGTCTACGGATATTTCCAAGTCTTAATATTTAGAATTTCTTTAGAAATACCAATCTTTTTTCTTAAGTTTTATCATTTATTATATAACCATACTAAGAAAAGGAAAGTAAACCAATGGAAGCTAATACTATACTTCAATACTTAGCACAATACGGAACATTATTCTAAATCTTACAAAATTCACGGTGTATTCATTTATAGCTATAGCTATTTATAATAGTATATTTATTTCTGCAGGATATTTACTGGGAAATGTGTATTTAAATATATGGGTTAGGAGGGATAAAATGTTATATTATAATAGAGGTAGTTAATAATGTTTTAATGAAAGAGGGAGTTTTATGAATCCATATAATATTTTAATAGTTGAAGATGAAGTTGATATAGCTAGAGCAATAGAAGCTTACTTAAATAATCAAGGATATAAGACATTTATGGCAGGTAATGGCATAGAAGGGTTAGAGGTTTTAAGCAAGGAAGAAATACATTTAGCAATAGTGGATGTAATGATGCCAAAGATGGATGGCATAACTTTTGTCATGAAGCTTAGAGAAAAATATGATTTTCCAGTGATAATGTTATCAGCAAAATCAGAAGAAGTTGATAAAATAATGGGCCTTAATATAGGAGCAGATGATTATGTTACTAAGCCATTTAGACCATTAGAGCTTTTAGCAAGGGTAAATTCACATTTAAGAAGATACTCAAGATTTTTAAATATGGTAAAGCATGAAGAGGAAAATACAAATGTATTTGAAGTTGGTGGTTTAGAACTTAATACTGATACTAAGGAAGTAATTCTTGAT
Organism: Clostridium sp. CAG:221; assembly: GCA_000435835.1. GTDB lineage: Bacteria > Bacillota > Clostridia > Clostridiales > Clostridiaceae > Clostridium. The sequence continues at coordinate 10,988 of FR883356.1, read as the reverse complement.
GGTAAAAGTATAAGGATGACACCTAGTGAGTTTAAAATTCTTGAATTACTTATAAGAAATCCAGGTAGGGTTTTTTCAGCTGAGGAAATATATGAAAGAGTATGGAATGAACAGGCCATTAATACAGATACAATAATGGTTCATGTGAGAAATATAAGAGAAAAAATAGAAATTAATCCGAAAAAACCAAAATATTTAAAGGTGGTGTGGGGAGTTGGATATAAACTTGAAAAGCAATGAAAAAAAAGATAATAAGATTTTAACAAGCTTGATAATTATATTAATACTATTTATAGCTTCTGTAGGAATGTTTAAAACATATCCTTTTATAAGTAAATTAGCAAAAAATACTCAGGGAAATTTTTTTGATGAATATGATTTTGCTACTGCTTTAACAGAATTAAGCTATGTATTAGATTATAATATTGAACAGCAAAGCACAGAAGAAAGTATTGAGCCAAAGGATATATTTATTAATGAAAGTAATTTGAAGTATTTACTAGGTGAATCAGGAATTTCAAATGTAGAAGATGTGTATATTGATTTTAATAAATCTTTTGACAGATGGGATTCAAATTTAAAAAGTAATTATAAGAATCTTAATTATTTTGCTTTAAGTAAAGAAAATGGAGAAGTTAAAACTAATATTAAAGATGAGATTAAAGTTACAGATGATAGAAAAATAGATTTATCTTCATTTGATATAGATAAATATAGATTTGTTGCAGTAATTGATTTTGATGAAAATGGTGATGTGTCTTTAAGCAATGTAAAGGGAGCAAGTGAAGATAGCTTATCTTCATATATATATAATTATAAAGATAATGTTAATGGGCAAGTAAATAATATTATTGGGCCTATCAAAAATATGACTTATGTATTTGCTGTGCCAACTGAACTAGTTTATTCAGATCATCTTTCATGGAATATAGACAATGCTTCATATTATGGATATGAAAGTTATGGAACTTTAATTAGTGCAAGTATTATAGCCATAATATTATTAATAGCTTTAATATTCCCATATAAGAAGGTTAAAGATTTTAGTGTTATAAAAATACCATTTGAAATTTGGTTCATTATTATAAGTTGTGATATAGCATTATGGATTGCAGCAGCTGAAAGTATGATAAGGGTATCGTATTTAAAGGAGTTACCTATAATAAAGAATCAGATAGTATCTGAGGGCATGGTAAGTACATTTAATATAGCTGTATGGTTTGGAATTTTTGCCATAGCTTTCTTTGGAATGACAGTAATAAAATCAATATTTAAAATTGGCTTTAAGGAATATTTTAAGACAAGAAGCATAATTGGTGGAATAATAGTTTGGTTATATAGATATATTAAAAAGACAGTAAACTATATAACAGAAATAAATTTAAATGAAAATAATAATAAGTATATTCTAAAGCTTGTGTTAATAAATGCAGGAATATTGTTAGTTTTATCTTTTATTTGGTTCTTTGGAATTCCCTTTATAATCATATATTCGGTAATGTTATTTATTTTAATTAGAAAATATGTAAATGATATTAGTGGGAAATATAAGAGATTAACAGAAGCTACTAATGAAATAGCAGAAGGGAATCTTGATGTAAAGATAGAAGAAGACTTAGGAATATTTAATCCATTTAAAGATAATTTAGAAAAGATTCAATGTGGATTTAAGAAAGCTGTACAAGAAGAAGTTAAAAGTCAAAGAATGAAAACAGATTTAATTTCAAATGTGTCTCATGATCTTAAGACGCCACTTACAGCTATAATAACATATATTGATTTATTAAAGGATAAAAATTTAAGTGAAGAAAAACGAATAGAATATTTAGAGGTTGTAGATAGAAAATCACAAAGACTTCAAGAACTAATTGAAGATTTATTTGAAATGAGTAAAGCCAGTAGCGGAAATATAACATTAAATTTTGAAGATGTGGATATTGTTTCTTTAATGAAACAGACATTGTTTGAACTTGATGATAAGATTAAAGAGTCTTCTTTAATAATAAAGAGTAATTTTCCAGAAGAAAAGATACTGCTTCAATTAGATAGCCAACGTACTTTTAGAACTTTTGAAAATATTATTATAAATGCAACAAAATATGCTATGCCTAATAGTAGAGTATATTTAGATATCATAGAACATGAAGATAGTGTTGAAGTCATAATGAAGAACATGGCAGCGGAAGAAATTAAATTTGACCCAAATGAAATAGTAGAAAGATTTGTTCGTGGTGATGAGTCAAGAAATACTGAAGGATCAGGATTAGGTCTTGCCATTGCAAAGAGCTTTGTGGAAGTACAAGGTGGAACCTTTAGAATTGAAATTGATGGCGATTTATTCAAAGTAATAATGAAATTTAAAAAATAAGATTTTAAGAAGCGGAATTTATTGATTCTGCTTCTTTTTTGCTTAATAAAGAAAAATCGATTCCAAATACTTCATTATTAAATTAAATACATCATTTTAGTAATACTATAAAGAAAATCATAAACAATAGAAAAAATAGGAATGTTTTTAATATTAATAATATATATGTATATTAGGAGGTGTGAATGTGGAAGAAATAAATAGTTATAATGAAAATTGTTTCGAAGTATTCTTAGGAGAAAAAATGATAGGAGATGTTACTGACTTACTAATAAGGACAATACAATATTTAAAGAAAATTGGTAAAATGGTCAAATTAAGTGGTGTTGATGAAAAAAATATGCCCATGGTAGAAGTTGATGGTGAAATGTATTATTTTAAAAAAGTAGGTGAACATAGTGAAAGAGCTAGATTTATAAGACTAGTAGATGAGGAAAAGGAATTAGAAAAAAATAAATGAAAGAAAGTATCATGTTTTATAAAGTTAAATGCCCACAGTATTTATATTAATTCTGTGAGCATTTAATTTTATAAACCAGCTATAGCTTTTAAAAAATATTTATGAAAGCTTGTGTTAGAAGTTAGTTCAGGATGAAAGGAGGTAGCCAACATATTATTTTCTCTTACAGCTACAATATTATTATTTACTTTTGCAAGTACAACTACTGAATTGTTAACTTCAGATACATAAGGAGCTCTAATAAAAACTAAATCTAATGGATTGCTGTCAACTTCATCTAATTTAGATCTTCAACAGTTTTTACCAGTACTCCATCATATCCTAATTCATTTATATGATGTATATGTTCTTGGAAGCCACCTTGAAGGGCTAGGACACCTATTTTCATTTTACCAGCCTCTTTCTTCATATTTAGTAGTTATTTCACTATAATTAATGCCGCTTATTGCCTTGCCTAAGTCTTCAGATACTTCTGCTAATTTAATAGGATCATTATAATAAGTTGTAGCAAGAACTATAGCTCTAGCTCTTTTTTCAGGATCGCCAGATTTAAATATTCCAGAACCAACAAAAACGCCTTCACTGCCTAATTGCATCATTAAAGCAGCATCAGCAGGAGTTGCAATACCACCAGCAGCAAAATTAACCACAGGAAGTTTTCCATTTTCCCAAACATATTCTATTAAATCATAAGGAGCATTAAATTCTTTAGCTAAAGTCATAAGCTCTTCTTTAGGGGAATTCTTAACTCGTCTTATATCATCCATCATAGTTCTCATATGTGTTACTGCTTGAACAATATCGCCAGTACCAGCTTCACCTTTAGTTCTAATCATTGAAGCACCTTCACCAATTCTCCTAAGTGCTTCACCTAAGTTTCTTGCTCCACAAACAAAAGGTGCTTTAAAATCGTGTTTATTTATATGGAAGCTATTATCGGCAGGAGTAAGCACTTCACTTTCGTCAATATAATCTATGCCTAAAGCTTCTAATATTTGCGCTTCAACGAAATGTCCTATTCTAACCTTTGCCATAACAGGAATAGAAACAGCTGCTTGAATTTCTTTAATCATTTTAGGATCAGACATTCTAGCAACACCACCTTCTTTTCTAATATCAGAAGGAACTCTTTCTAGAGCCATCACTGCACATGCTCCTGCTTTTTCAGCAATAATAGCTTCTTCTGGAGTTGTAACATCCATAATTACTCCACCTTTTAACATTTGGGCTAAATTTTTATTTAATTCATATCTACTCATAATAATTCTCCTTTTAATAAAAAATGTAAAATATAGCAATAATTATAAAAGAGAAAAGTTTTTTGGCAAATGTATCCATACAAAAATCATATGATTTAAATAAAATTTAAATATTATTTATCATTATATGGAGAATAGTAATAAATAGCCATATAATATAAATATATAAGGAATTTAATGGTAAAAATAAATACTTATTTGAGAGTAGGTGAAGTAATAGTGGAGAATATTAGATATATCTTTGAGATATCCATACCTGTATATTTAATGTTTTGCTTATTATACAAAATTTATAGGGGAAAACGAAAATTAAGCTTAAGAGATTATATTTTTGAATTTGTTTTCGTTGTCTACATACTATCAGTGCTGGTGCTTTTTCAAATTCTCCCTATAAATATAAGCGATTTTAAGGCAGTAAGTATTACGCCAAGTATGCTTCCTTTCCTAACTATCTTAGGCGGAGATGGTGGTGGAGTAAGTGATATAGTAACTGAAATACTTTTAAATGTAGTATTCTTCATTCCTCTTGGGATTTTATATCCATTAATTATAAGGAGGAGAAAAGGAATTGTGAAAAGTATTACTTTAATAAGTATTACATTTTCCTTATTTATAGAAGTAATGAAATATTGTACTGGACGGCATTTTAATATTGATAATATTATATTTAATATTATAGGTGCTATAGTAGGATATTATATATATAGATTAGTAGAGAAAATTAACTTTATTAATTTAAATAAATAAAATATTATTGACTAAAATTTGGTTGTATTAGATAATTAATATATAGATAAAAATATAAGAAAGATAGTGATGAGGAAGAGTATTTAAAGATATTGTTTTTTAGAGAGCTAAGGGATGGTGGGACTTAGTAATGATTCTTTTTAGAAGCAGCCTCTGAATTGCTTAACTGAGAACTAAGACTAGAGCTTAATGTAGGTTTAGACGTTACCTTTACGTTATAAAGGAGGAAATAATTATTATTTCCACTGAGTGAACAATTTTATTTTGTTTATGAGGGTGGTACCGCGGAATTACAGCTTCGTCCCTTTTTAGGGGAGGAGGCTTTTTTTATTGTATAGAAAAGATATTAATTAATTTGGAGGTATGAAAATGGAAGAAATTTTAGAGATATTGGAGAAAAATTTTAGGTATACCGATGAGCAAATTGCAGTTATGGCTGGAAAAACTGTTGAAGAGGTAAGAGAGGCTATACGTGATTACGAAGAGAAAAGTATTATTGCAGGATATACAACGCTGATAAATTGGGAAAATACAGGGAAAGAAGTTGTTACAGCATTAATACAGGTGAGGGTTACTCCTCAAAGGGGAGAAGGATTTGATAAAGTTGCAGAGAGAATATATAGGTATGATCAGGTAAAAGCATGTTATCTAATGTCTTCTGGTGGTTTTGATTTAACTGTTATAGTGGAAGGGAAAACTATGAAAGAAGTAGCTACTTTTGTAGCACAAAAGCTAGCAGTACTTGATAATGTAGGAGGAACAGCAACACACTTTGTATTAAAGAAGTACAAGGATCATGGAACAATATTTAAGGAAAAGAAGAATAGTGATAATAGGGAGGCTATATTTATATGATACTAGAAAATATGATTAGAAAAGAAGTAAAGGACATGCCTCCTTCAGGAATAAGAAAATTTTTTGATATAGTAAATGAAATGGAAGATGTTATTTCATTAGGTGTTGGAGAGCCAGATTTTGTTACACCATGGAATATAAGAGAAGCGGGTATATACTCGTTGGAGCAAGGAGATACTCACTACTCCTCTAATGCAGGATTTATTGAGCTGAGGGAAGAAATAGCTAAATATTTAAAAAGAAGATTTGATTTATCATATAATCCATCAGATGAAATACTTGTTACAGTAGGAGGAAGTGAAGGAATAGATATTGCTTTAAGGGCATTGGTTGGTCCAGGTGATGAAGTTCTTATTCCAGAGCCAAGTTTTGTGGCATATAAGGGATGTACTACTTTTACAGGTGCTAAAGCAAATGTATTAGAGTTAAAGGCAGAAAATGATTTTAAGCTTACAGCTGATGAACTGGAAGAAGCCATTACAGAAAACACCAAGGTAGTTATCATACCTTTTCCTAATAATCCTACAGGGGCAATAATGACTAGGGAAGAATTAGCACCTATCGTTGAAGTTTTAAAGAAAAAAGATGTAATAATAATATCAGATGAAATATATGCAGAACTTACTTATAATAAGGAGCATGTATCTATTGCTAGTTTCCCAGAAATAAAGGATAGGACTCTTGTGATTAATGGGTTTTCAAAGGCTTATGCCATGACAGGTTGGAGACTTGGATATGCTTGTGGAAATAAGGTGTTAATAGATGCTATGAAAAAAATACATCAATATGCAATAATGTGTTCGCCAACAACAGCACAATTTGCTGCTATAGAAGCTTTAAAAAATGGTGATGAAAGCGTTAGTGAAATGGTAAAAGAATATAACAGAAGAAGAAGAGTATTGGTAGATGGATTTAGAAAGTTAGGGTTTGAATGTTTTGAGCCTTTAGGTGCATTTTATGTATTCCCATGTATTAAGTCTACAGGACTTTCATCTGAAGAATTCTGTGAAAAGCTTCTTTTAAAAGAAAAAATTCTTACTGTTCCAGGCAATGCTTTTGGAGAGTGTGGAGAAGGATTTATTAGAGCTTGTTATGCATCATCAATGGAAAATATTTATGAAGCACTTAGAAGGATAGAGCGCTTTGTTAAAGAAGAACTTTAGTTAATTAACGCTACGCTAATTAATTAAGTCGAGCGTAGCGTTATTCACTGATTAACTAAAAAAGGATTGGAAGTGAAAGATATGTGGATTTTATATGCCTTTGGATCGGCACTTTTTGCAGGAGCAACATCAATTCTTGCCAAAATAGGTATTGAGGAAGTTGATTCGCATTTAGCAACAGCATTGAGAACCATAGTAGTTCTTGTTTTTTCATGGCTGATGGTATTTATTGTAGGATCACAAAATCAGCTTACAGCTATAAGTATTAAAAGCTACGTATTTTTAATATTATCTGGTATGGCCACAGGAGCGTCATGGCTATGTTATTTTAAGGCACTTCAACTTGGAGATGTTAATAAGGTGGTGCCAATAGATAAATCCAGCACTATTTTAACAATGATATTGGCATTTGTTTTCTTAAAGGAAGATATAACAATACCAATGATAAGTGGAATGATAGCAATAGGGATAGGAACATATCTAATGATTCAAAAGAAAGAAGAAGAGCAAAAGCAAGTTAAAAATAAGATATGGCTTATATATGCAGTCTTATCAGCAGTATTTGCTTCCCTTACTTCTATATTGGCTAAAGTTGGAATTGAAAATGTAGAATCAAATTTAGGAACAGCAATTAGAACTATTGTAGTACTTATTATGGCATGGATTATTGTATTTTTACAAAAAAAACATGGACAAGTAAAAAATATAAGTAAGAAGAGTTTTGTGTTTATTGGCTTATCAGGAATTGCCACAGGAGCATCTTGGATTTGTTATTATAAAGCTCTGCATGATGGGTTAGCATCTATTGTTGTGCCTATAGATAAGTTAAGTATTTTAGTAACAGTAGCTTTTGCATATATATTTTTAAGGGAAAAGTTATCCAGAAGTTCAATGGTAGGACTTATTCTAATAACAGTAGGAACATTAAGTTTGCTAATAAAGATGTAGATATAATTGTATAAATTAGTAAGATGAGCAAGTAGAAATATATTTACAATAAATTACAAATATGTATTTTTTCGATTGTAAATATATATTATAATAAAATATGTAAAGGGTATAAATATAGAATTTAGGGGGAAGAATTTATGAAGATTAAATGTGTAGATAATACTTTATGCTCAACATTGACATTAGACAAGGAATATCTAGTTATAGAAGAAGCTCCAGAATATTATGTAGTATTGGATGATGTTAATAATGAAACAACATGCAAAAAATCAAGATTTGTAATAGTTGAAGATGGTGGAATAACTAAGAAACTAAAAGCTACATTAACAGAGTTAAATTATCAAATTGATAATGACTGCAAGGATATTAAGCAATTTAAAATAAGAAAGAATTCAAAAGGTGAAATAAAAGAAATTTCAATAAAATTTAAATATGATATATAAAAATAGCTATATGGATTAACAAAAAAGAACTCTTGATTATTCAAGAGCTCTTTTATTGTATATAAGATTATTTTACACTTATTTTTACTGTAGCACCGCTATTATTAAGGTTTTGTTTAACAATTTCAATATTTAGTCCAAGTTTTGGTAATATAGTTCCTAAAGTTGGAATTTCGCTATTTGTATAATCATTAGTATCTTTAAAAGTTCTATGGATGCTTCTATGATTATCTATAGCTTTTCTTCCATAAGTTTCTGTGGCATCAACCACAAATTTGCTGCCAAGCTTCATGCTGAATGCTGCATCATGCATTTGATAGCTATTTGTAGTGAAAGCAGCAGTTTTATCTTCAAATATCCAATAGCTATTCTTTTGGTCAGCATCAATTACTGATAAATAACCTCCACCTGGATGGTTAGCACCGTGATTATCATTATAAAATTCATTTACATACCATACAACCATACCTGGATCATAAGAAATTAAAGTACCTAACCTATTAACATGAGCTAGAGAAGTATCTACACCAGAGTGATTTCTCCATTCAACAAGATAATAGTTTGTTGCATATTCAACACCTTTATCTTGAGTGAAGCCATCTAAAGTAAATTTATCAAGAATTTCTGCATCGTCAGAGAATATTACAGAATCATTATCTGTTATAGTTATATCATCAATATAGAAACCTTGTCCAAATGTATAAGAATCTGTTTCATATTCAAATTTAAGTTCGATGGATTTTCCAGCATAAGCAGTTAAATCAAAAATACCATCAACCCAACCATCTGAAGTTCCTGTGATACCATGGCCAACTAAAATATCAGCACTAGGATTATGATCAGTTGTAGTTATATTTCCAGGTAATACAGTCCAATCTTCAGAACCAGTTTCTCTAATTTGAACAGTACCAAAATCCCATCCTTCTTCAATATCGTACCATGTTTTGAAGTTAAGTACTGGATTAGTAGTTGTAGTAAGATCAACAGTTGCTGTCATTGAGTTTTGAATAGGAGTTCCATCGCTTCCTTTTCCACCCCAGTAAGAATATTCACCACTTGTTGGAGTATTAATTTTATATTCTACATCAGGTAAATTTATTCTAAGTACATCACCAGTTTCTGCAGCTGAATTTATAGTGTATTTAGTACCACGTTTTGAAAGAGCGGAATAGTCTATTACTGTTTGATTTTGCCATCTTCCACCATAAATATTTTGGAATAATTGTCTAGAATATGGACTTATTCCTGTTGGTTCTGTTCCAGGGATTGCTCCACCCCAGCTACCAGATGACATTAATGACCAAAAAGCAACTGGTTCACTAGAAGCACTACTATAAATTGTATCATATTCATCAGGTGCACCTAAGTCATGTCCAAATTCGTGGCAGAATACACCAGCAGCACCATCTTCAGGTTCTATAGTATAATCATAAGCATAGTAAGGTCTTGTATTTCCATTTTCATCAGTATATTCAGTACCTTCAATTGGATATAGTCCACCAAGATTCCATCTGTGAGACCAAATTGCATCACTACCTTGTGCACCTCCACCAGCTTCTTCACCAACACCAGCATGAATAACGATTAGATAATCAATCATTCCATCAGGTTCATTATAATCACCATCTCCATCTAAGTCATATCGATCAATTTTATCAAATTCACTTAAATCAATGGTTGGGTCATTAGCAAGGTTATTAAGTGTTTCCATTACAATCTCTCTTGGTCTAAGGTCATTAGATCCACCAGATGATTCACCATAATAAGCAGCATTTTTAGAAACAGAGTACCAATCAGTAACAGTACCATTAATATTTAAAGTACCACCAGATTGTTCATTATAGAATTGCTTTAAAGAAATTAAATTTTCACCATTAGGTCCTGTATAGCCATTATCACCAAAAAGCATATCTTGATAATGTTGTTTATCATAATTTTCATAATACATATCTGATTCGTCAGGTGTTATAGAATTATGTTTTACATCATTGTATTCAACCATAACAGCCAATACATTTATATTAGTAACCTTATTAGTTTCATCTTCTAGTCCATAAGTTGAGATATCATCATTAGCTAATGTTTCCTTTGCTCTTGCTTTTAAATCTTTTTGAAGTTTAGTAAGTGGTTCATCATTTTGCTCTTTGAATGTTTCCATAAAAGCAATAAATGCTGCATGAGCTTCTTCTAAAGTTGCATTTTCTGAAAGCTTGCCTTCTTTTTTTAACATTTCAATTATTTTTTCTTCATCTGCTAAAGATGCATCCATTGGACCACCGTTAACATAAGAGCAATTACCACTTTTATTAATTTCAGTAGCAACAGTTGAATTTGAGTTGTTTACAGTATTTGCAGTTGTAATTATTGGTGCAGAAACTACAAAAGTTAGCGCCATACTACTGCAAATTATTTTTGAAAGTTTCTTTTTTAACATAAGGTCATCCCCAAAATTTTTTATGTTAAGCATTAAAAATATTATACGCCTATAAGCAATAAAATTCCAATATTTACTTAATAAGTATAATATGTAAATTTATTGATGAAATTGTAAACCTTATACTTTTTCAAGAAACTTATTTTTACAAAGATTGTTATATAGAATTAAAGAAGATGATTTTAACTTAGAAAGAAGAAAAAGTTTTTGTTGTATTAATATAATATATGTGTTATATTTAGTGAGCAGTTGGTACGTAAAGTGCTGATAAATGATAGAGACTGGTTTGTCCTCGCCGGGTTACCAGT
>FR883355.1 GCA_000435835.1 Clostridium sp. CAG:221 | reverse complement strand
AAGACTGTTGACACTTTGTCAACAGTCTGAAAAGATACAGCGGAAGCTGTATCTTTTTTTTTATTACGCTGCTAATTTTTCTTCTTCTTTTTTAGCTTTTTTCTTATCAGTGATGAAGTAGTATGGTAGTCCTACAAATAATACTCCACCTACAAAGTTTCCAAGTGAAACCCAAGCTATATTATGGAACCAACCAGCAATTGTAACTGCTGCATCATGTGGTAATAGTAATCCCATAGTTAGGAATCCCATATTAGCAACACTATGTTCAAATCCTGCAGTTATAAATGTAAATAGGCACCAGAAAATCATTAATATTTTAGCAGTTTCTTCTTTTAATTTATAGCACATCCAAGTTGCTAAACAAACTAGTATGTTACAAAGTAATCCTCTTAAAAATAGTTGTCCACCTGGAGTTGACATTTTTATAGCAACTTGTTCTACTATAAACTCACCTATATAATCACTTTTTCCTGAAGCAGCTCCACTGTAAACATATAAGAATGCACCTATAACACCACCCATAATATTTCCAATCCAAACTGCAACCCATATTTTAACCGCATCTAACCATGTTACTTTCTTTTCTAAAGCACCAATAGTCATTATCATCGCATTACTAGTAAATAAATCTCCACCTGCCATAAACACTAAACTTAAAGCCACACCAAAACATAAGCCCATAACTATTTTGTATGTTCCTATATCAGAATGATGCATTATTCCACCGATAGAATAAATTAGCATAATTCCTAAGCTTACAAATAAGCTTCCAAGCATTGCTGATGTTAAGTACTTTGGTACACTTTTGTTAAATAATCCAATCTTAACTTCAGCTGAATGAGATAAATTATCAATCTCTCTTCTGTACATTACTACATCCTCCTCTAAATCACTTTTTTTTATCACACCTATATGACTTAATAATAATACAACTTTTTAACCTCTTTGTAAATTGTCAGAAAAGTCAAGCATTTCAATATACAACTTGCGTATTTCATTATACTGAAGCAATGAATTCATCAAGCATTCAACCCTTAACCCCTCACTTTCTAATATACTCTTCCAAGAATTCTCTCCTTCAGATATATCCATTATTATATGCCTTCCCTTCATAAGAAAAATTGGAATAATCAATATATTTTTAACTTTATTCTTTTTAATTTTCTCTATAGCTTTTTCTAAAGAATTTTTTCCTTCCAAAGTTGCCATATATATCTTTACTTTACTCATTCTCTCAGTTTTCTTTTTTATTTCATTATAAATTGAGCTATCATTCACCTTAGAGCCATGACCTGCTATTAATATATTAGAATATTTTTCAGAATACTTCTTAATGATATGAGCAGTTTCATTAATAGCTTTCTTATTAAAGTCTTTCTCTTCACCAAATAAATTCCTTTTAATAATTAATTTACTAAAATAACTTTCATATAAAGAAACTATCTCTCTAAGTTTTAAATTTTCACAACCATCCATCATATAAATAGGCTGAATGATTACTTCTTCAAATCCATTTTCATGCAAGTGCTGAAGACTCCCTTCCAAATCCCTTATGGCATATCCTTTTTTATGAAGCTTACTTACAATAATTTTTGAAGTAAAAGCAATCTCTACTTTTATCCTAAAATTAAAATGCACCTCTATATCCTTTTTCAGGATTCCTATACTTTCTTCAATCCCCTTAATATCACTACTACCAAAAGCACAAAGTAATACAGCTCTATTACTCCTCATTTTTACCTCCATAATTCATTATAAAAATTTACTACTATTTTTACAGTATCTCCTTTAAATTTTAAATAAATACTATTACTAACTTATCATTACATTACTTCTAAAGATTCAGTATGAGTAAAGTAAATAATTTTCTTATTTTTCAGCAAAAAATAAAAGACAGTTTATCTTGTATTAAGATAAACTGCCTTTAATTAAATTTTTTCTAAAGATATATTCATATCAATAACTACATCATTTGCTGCCATTTCTACTGAAATAACTTTATCAGTACATGCATTAGCACTAAATTCACCTTTCATAAGTGTAGGTGTTGATATATCAATTTGAATTCCTTCTAAAGAAAAGTTTGTTGCTACATTTGCTGTTAACATATTTACTAATTCTGATATGGCACTTTGTGCTAATTCATCCAGTTCATTTACAGGCATTCCCATCATCATTGCTGATGCTACCTTCTTGGCATCTTCTTCAGTCATGGCATATATTACATTACCTTTAACTGCCCCAAAAATCCCAATAATAACTATTACACCTGGACTTTTTATACTTCTCCCCTTTAAGCTTACATTTCTTCTTGAAATTTCCGTAAGTCCAAATTGTGGCATAATATTTACGAAAGCTTGTAAAAATGGATTAATATATTTTTCATTCATAATTATTAAATACCTCTACATTAATTATTTTATAATGTAATAGTCGATTAATTTTAACAATTTTTAACCCCTTTTTGCAAAACTTTCAAATTACTATTATTTTTTGCTAATATTTTCTGCAAATTCTTTAAAGGCTGATAAGAATTTCTTAACATGCTCTTCATTATGCTCACTACTTAAGAATAACGCTTCAAACTGTGATTGTGGAATATTTATTCCATTCTTATTCATACATAAGAAATACTTTTTGAACATTTCCAAGTTACAGCTTTTAGCATCTTCATATGTCCTTACAGCATCCTTGTCAGTAAAGAATATAGTCATCATCCCACCAAATCTATTTACCACTACATTTATATTATTTTCAGATGCAATATTTTCTACACCTTTTTGTAGCATTTGTCCTATATGATTTATCTTCTCATATATTTCTGGATGTGATTTTAATATATTAAGAGTAGCTAAACCTGCTGACATAACTATTGGATTTCCAGACATAGTACCAGCTTGATACACTCCTCCTAAAGGTGAAAGATTTTCCATTATTTCTTTTCTTCCTCCGTAAACACCTGCTGGAAGTCCACCTCCCATTATCTTAGCATAAGTTATAAGATCAGGTCTTACATTAAATAATTCTTGTGCCCCTTTAAAAGCAACTCTAAAGCCGCTCATAACCTCGTCAAAAACAAGCAGTGCACCATACTCATCACAAAGCACTCTAAGTGTTTCCATAAATTCATTATCAGCCTTAATAACTCCCATATTACCTGCTACTGGTTCGATTATAACAGCTGCAATATCATCACCGTAAGCTTCAAATAATCCCCTTACTTGTTCAGCATCATTATAAACACCAATCAGTGTATTTTTTATACTATCTTGTGGTATACCAAGAGATCCGGCAATACCTTCTGTAAGCACGCCTGAACCTGCTTCTACTAAGAATCCATCAAAATGCCCATGATAGCAGCCAGCAAATTTGATTATTTTGTTTTTCTTGGTATATCCTCTAGCTAGTTTTATGGCACTCATAGTTGCTTCTGTTCCTGAGTTAACCATTCTTACCATTTCTACATTATCCATTTCCTCACAAAGAAATCTTGCCATTTGAAGTTCTAATTCAGTTGGTGCTCCAAAGGCTATTGCGCTTTCACTAATTTCTTTTATAGCAGTGACTACCTCATCATTACAGTGACCTAATATCATTGGCCCCCATGCTAATACGAAATCAATATATTCCTTACCATCTTCATCTTTGATAATTACACCTTTTCCGCACTTCATTACTGGAGGATTTATTCCCATATCTCTATATGCCCTTACTGGTGAATTAACTCCCCCTGGCATATATTCATTTGACTTAGCAAATATTTCTTCATTTCTCATTAGTTATTGTCCTCCTTTAGCCATCTTGCTGCTTCTAATGCATAATAAGTCATTATCATTTTTGCCCCAGCTCTTTTCATGGAAATAAGCATTTCTAAAGCAACTCTTTTTTCATCAATTAGTCCTGCTTCTCCTGCATTCTTAACCATTGCATATTCTCCACTGACATTATATACGCATAAAGGTACATCATAGCGGTTTCTTGCTTCTCTTACTATATCAAGATATGACATAGCTGGCTTAACCATTATTATATCTGCTCCTTCATTTATATCTGCTTCAATTTCCAGCATTGCTTCTCTTGAATTAGCAGGATCCATTTGATATCCCTTTCTATCACCAAATTGTGGTGCTGAACCAGCAGCCTCTCTAAATGGTCCATAAAATCCTGAGGCATATTTTGCTGCATAGCTCATTATAGGCGTCATTTTAAAGCCATTATCATCTAAAACCTTTCTAATATATCCTATTCTTCCATCCATCATATCTGATGGTGCAATCATATGAGCACCTGCTTTAGCATGTGATAAAGCTATCTTTCCTAAATACTCTAAAGTTTCATCATTATCTATACTTTTACCATGAAGGATTCCACAGTGTCCATGATTTGTATATTCACACATACATACATCTGTTATTATATATAGTTCATCATCTAATTCCCTAAGCTTTCTAATGGCCTTTTGAACTATTCCATTTTCATTATAAGCTTCTGTTCCCTTACAATCCTTATGTTCTGGCACTCCGAATATTATTACAGATCTTACACCTGTTTCCTTTAATTCCTTTACAAGCTCACCTAGCCTATCTACTGACCAATGGTAATTTCCTTTAAGAGAACTTATTTCTCTTTTTATATTTTCTCCCTCTACTACAAAAATAGGAAGTATAAAATCTTTTACACTAAGCTCATTTTCTCTTACAAGATCTCTTATGATAGCAGTATCTCTTAGTCTTCTTCCTCTTCTAAACATGATACTCCTCCTTTATTCCTATTATTTCTTCTAAGAACCCTTCTTCTGAATGCTTCTTACAAGTATAACAATGAAGATCATTAGCCTTTAATGCCTTTGCAGTCTGACCACCAATAGCTATTAATATCTTTCTGCCTATTTCTTCTTTTCCAAATACATTAATCATATTATATACAGTGCTTGGACTTGTAAATAATACATAATCTACTTCTTCAAAAGCCTTTCTATTTTTCATATCTCCACATACTGTATCATAAGTATGAACTCTATCAACCTTTAACCCTAAAGCTTCTATTTCTTCCTTTAAATATTCTCTGCTACTTGAAGAACATGGAATAAGCACCTTTTCTCCTTTTTTCAAGTATGGCTTAAGAACCTTAAATAATCCCTCACCTACAAATTCTCTAGCCATGATAAATGGCATTACTCCTCTAGATTCTAAGGCTTTTCTTGTTGCTTTTCCTATGACTGAAAAATTAGCTTTAATACTTCTAATATCAATTTGCTCTTTAACTAGATAATCAAAGAACATATTTACTCCATTTACAGAAGTTAAAATTATATGATCATATTTATCAATCTTTTTCTTTACTTCATTTAAATTATCCATTGTTGGCTTTATCTTTATTGAATTAATTTCTGTAACTTCTGCACCTAAATCTCTCAGTCTATTTTTTAAGTTTGAAGATTGCTCTCTTGATCTAGTTATGCAAATATTAGCTCCAAATAAAGGTTTTTTCTCATACCATGATAATTTTTCATTTAATGCTACTACTTCTCCAACTACTATAATACATGGAGACTTTAATCCTGCTTCTCTTGCTTTTGCGCATATATTATCAACAGTACCAATAACTTTCTTTTGCTTAGATGATGTACCTCTCATAACTATAGCAGCTGGAGTACTACCATCCTTACCATTTTCAAGTAAATTGCTCATTATTCTTTCAATATTTTCAAGCCCCATCATAAATACTAAAGTACCTGTTTCCTTTGCTAGTGCCTGCCAATTAATTTTTTCACCAGCTGCTGTCATACCAGTTATTATATGAAACCCTTGTGACATTCCCCTTTGAGTTATAGGAATTCCTGCATAATTAAGTACTGCTATTGGTGAAGTTACTCCTGGAATAACTTCAAATTCTAAGCCTTCTTTTTGTAATGATAGAACTTCTTCGCCACCTCTACCAAATACATAAGGATCTCCACCTTTTATTCTACCTACTATATGACCATCTTTTACAAGTTTCACAATCATCTCATTTATTTCTTCCTGTGTCTTATAATGACATCCCGGCTCTTTTCCACAATAGTATATTTCACAATCTTCCTTTAAATAATTTAATATATTATTAGATACAAGTCTGTCATAAAGAACTGCTGTACATTTTTCTAATACTTTTACTGCCTTTATAGTTAATAATTCTTCATCTCCTGGTCCTGTGCCAATTATATATGCTTTGCCCATTTTCAAGCCTCCTATACTTCTAATATGCTTTCTGCTAATTTTATTCCTAATTGTATATTATCATCTTTTTTCCCAGTTATATCTTTAACAATTATTTTTCCATTAACTTCAAATGTTCCTATCATATAAAGATCATCATTTTTTATTTCAGCATAGCATCCTATTAATGTATGGCATCCACCATTAAGCCTCTTCATAAAACTTCTTTCTGCTTCTACAGCAGTTCTAGTGTCTTTATCATCTAATGCTTTAAAATATTCTTTGCTTTCACTATTTTTTAAACACTCAATTCCTAATGCTCCTTGACCAACAGCTGGTATGAATACCTTTGGATCTAAATATTCTGTTATAATATCCTCCATGCCAAGTCTCTTGAGACCTGCTGCTGCAAGTATTATCCCATCCATACCTTCATTTTTCATCTTTTCTAATCTTGTGCCTACATTCCCTCTTATAGGTACAATATTTAAATCATTTCTTATCTTTTTTAATTGTACTGCTCTTCTAATGCTACTTGTTCCAATTATAGCTCCTTTTCTTAAATCCTTTAAGGCAATTCCATCTCTTGATACAAGAACATCTCTTACATCTTCTCTTTCTGGCATTGCTACTAATTCAAAATCTTCTGCTAATTCATATGGCACATCCTTCATTGAATGAACAGCTCCTTGTGCTTTTCCTTCCAATAGAGCAAGTTCTATTTCTTTAACAAAAAGACCTTTACCACCAATCTTATCTAAAGTTACATCTAGTCTTTTATCCCCTTCAGTAACTACTAATAACTTTTTTGCATCTATTTTATGTTTTTCTTTAAGAATTGCCATAACAGTTTCTGTCTGTGTCTGTGCAAGCTTACTTTTTCTTGTTGCTAAAATCAATTCCATTTATTTTCTCCTTATAAAATAACTCTAATACTATTTTCCCCTTGCCTTTATCAAATATATATTTAAAATCTTCATTATTAACAAAAGAAAGTAGTTTTAGCTTTTCTGCTTTTTCCATAACAACAGTATTTCTTATAACTCCTGTAAATTTCATAAAATCATCATATGATTCTATTTCCTTTTGAAGTTTATCAGCAAGCATTACTGCACCCTTGGGATTACCAACCTTGGTATTTATACTTAGTGAAATATTCTTACTTTCTCTTTTCACTGGAATTACTCCCATGCCATTTTTAAAATTTGAAGAATTAATATATATTTTAGCTAAGGAATTACAGTCACTTATTATATTATCTATAGTTTCTTCATCTGATATGGCTATTATTACAATATGCTTATCTTCAATAAACTTTTTATCATATTCTTTTTTTATTAATGTCACCGAAATGCTATGAAAATCCTCAATAAATTCTCTTGATAATACTTCCACTTCCACTCCACTATTACTTAATGTTCTTGCTTTAATATATGAACCTCTTCCTCCTCCAATAATACCAACTCTTAAAGTATTAGCAAAGAAAGTTATTGGCATATATTCTATTTTTTCGTAAATATCTCCGTCAAAATTTTCAGACATTCATCTTCCCTGCCTTTTGCCCTTTCATTTTTCAAAACTTTTATGGCTCTATTTATATAATAATCTGACGTGCTTTTTATAAGTATTTCTGCTAACTTGGCATCTTCTTTATCCTTACACTTATTTTCAAAAGATTTAACTCTATCTCTTACAATAAAGTTGCCTAATTCTTTAAATTCTTTAATATAGTTGGTAACACTTCTTAAATTCAGCCAATTCATATAATCTTTTATGTATTTATCAATAATATGTTTATTTTTTTGCATTCTTTCAATTCTTAAATGCTTATTTTCATCATCCAATTTACTTATCTTATCAATATCTAAAAGCTGTACTCGTTCATAACTTTCAAGCTGTGGAGCAATATCTCTTGGCATAGCTAAATCTATCAGCAATATATCCTTGCCTTCCTTATTTATATGATATTCTTCAACCACTAGATGACTGGCTGCTGTGCAGCTTATTACTCCATCCATTTCATTTAATTTTTTCCTAGCTTCATCATAACTTAATATTTTCACTCTAGTGTCAGTTATTTTTTCTACCTTACTTTTATCCCTAACTACAATGTTTATTTCTTTAATCTCTGTACTTAAAGCATATTTAACCACTAGTTTCCCTATAGTTCCATAACCCATAACCATTAATTTTTCAGCATTATTTTCCATAATCTTATTTACTGCAATAGAAGAGGATGATACTGGAATCTCATAAAGCTTGGTATCATTTCTAAATCTTTTACCACAACTTATAGCATCCTCAAAAAGCCTTATAAGCACTGAATTTATATAACCTTTTTCCACGCTTTCTAAATAAGCATCTCTTATCTGCCCTAAAATTTGATCTTCACCTAATATCCTAGAATGGAACCCACAAGCAAGCTCAAATAAATGTTTTACGGCATTTTCACCTTCTATGTAGAACACATACTCTAATAGGCTCTTATCCCAATTTAAAATTTCAAATATTAATTCCTTATTTATGTCTTGACCTTTAAAGTAAATTTCTGTTCTATTACATGTGCTTAATATTACAAATTCATCAGTAATATTTTTTAATGAATTACTTATTAAATCTTTAGTTCTTGGTGAAATCACTAATTTTTCTCTAATACTTACATCTACACCCTTTTTTATTCCGATTAGACCTAACATACTTCACCACCTACTTTTATTTAAAAACATACTTATAATTATATACACTCTCTAATCCATTAACAACTTTTCAGCATAATTTAAATTAATAATAATTATTATATAGCTAAAAAAAGCTTCTAAAAAGAAGCCCTTTTTATAAATTATGAATTATGAGTGATGAATGATGAATTAATGAATAAATTCCTCAACGGAATTTTAAAAAATATATTTTTCAGAAATTCTGTAAGAATTTCATCCATAATTCATAATTCGTAATTCATAATTCATCATTAACTAAGTTCATCATTATCTATTATTTTCCGTCTACCATTTCTAAAACTCTATTTACAAAGGTTTCTGCCCCTATTCTGTCTAATGTTTTAGAAAGTCTTTCTTCTGTTTGTCCTAACTCTTTGCTAGCTTCCACTATCTTATCTATTACAGGGATAATTTCTTCTTCCTTAAAGATTCTACCTAAGGAATCACCAAGTCTCATTTCCCTACCGAATCTTCCACCAACAAATATTTCAGCTCCCTTTTCCTTTGCTGTAGCTGCATTTAAGTTGCAAGCTCTTACACATCCTCCGCAATTAACGCAAAGTTCTTCATCCTTAATAACCTTTTTATCTACTACTTTTAATGCTTTTTGTCTGCATGCACTTACACATAATCCGCAACCAACACATTTTTCTAAATTAAATTCTGGTACATTTCTACCTATTATCCCTATATCATTTATATTTACTTTTGAACAGTTATTTGCACAACCTGCTATATTAATTTTAAACTTATGATTCATATCTGCTGCAAAATATTTCTCTTCTAATTGTCTACATATTTCTTGTGTATTAATATTTCCATGAAGGCATACAGTACCTTTACAAGAAACTAAAGGTCTCACCTTTCTTCCTGTACCACCATGTCTTAAACCTAATTTTTTTGCTTCTTCCATAAAGCTTTCTACATCAGTATCCTTTATCCATGGAATTTCTAATTGAAGTCTAGTAGTAACCCCTACATAGCCTCTTCCATATTTATCAGCAAGATAATTAATATTTTTCATTTCCTCTGTAGTATAATTTCCTGCCTTTGATAATATTCTTACTGAAAAATACTCCTTATCATTTTGTAATAAAAACCCTAAAGCTTTAAGTTCATTTTGTCTCTTTTTATTAACTCCCATTGTTTTCTCCCCTTTAATTATTTCATCTTAACTTTTACACCTTTATTTTCCATATAATTATATCATGTTTTATTTATAACATTTTATTATAATTTCCTATGCTATTAATTAATTTTATTAATAATTCCATTGAATATATCTTACTTATTGACTTTTTAAGTATAGGAAAGGAAGCTTAAATTTTATCAACTTTAAATTTAAGCTTCCTTTTTCTACTTTGTTATATTTTTAGTAAATAATTATACTTTTATATATTATTTAAGTTATTTAAATCATATGGTGTATTTTGGTATACACAATAATTAAGCCAATTACTAAAAACCACACTGGCTGTTCCTCTCCAAGTTACCATAGGCATATTATTAGGATTATCCTGATAAAAATAGTTTTTAGGCATATTTATTTGTATACCTTTATTTATATCTCTAAAATATTCTTCCTTTAAGGTTTCTCTTTCATATTCTAAATGTCCTGTTATAAATACCTGCCTTCTATCTTTATTAGCTACTATAAATACACCAGCTTCTTCAGATTCTGATAATATTTCCAGTTCTGGTATCTTAATAATATCTTCTCTCCTTACTTCTGTATGCCTAGAATGTGGTGCATAAAAGA
This sequence comes from Clostridium sp. CAG:221, assembly GCA_000435835.1. Taxonomy (GTDB): domain Bacteria; phylum Bacillota; class Clostridia; order Clostridiales; family Clostridiaceae; genus Clostridium. Next base: position 2,571 of record FR883355.1, on the reverse strand, counting down.
CATCATCTAATCCTCGAATTAAATCTATACCTCTATTACATTTTACATGTTTAAATACTCCAAACATTTTTTCCTTTAACTCATATTTAGGTATATTATAATGATAATATAGTCCTGCTTGTGCTCCCCAGCATATATGTACTGTTGAAAATACATTGCTTTTGCTCCATTCCATTATTTCCTTTAGCTCAGTCCAATATAGTACTTCTTCATATGGTAATTTTTCAACGGGAGCCCCAGTTATTATCAACCCATCAAATTTTTCATTTTTTATCTCTCTAAAAGTACTATAAAACTTCTTCATATGATCTACTGAAGTATTTTGACTTGTATAACTTTCAGTATTTAATAGTGTAATTTCCACTTGCAGTGGTGTATTAGATAAATATCTAAGTAATTGATTTTCTGTTTGAATCTTTTTAGGCATTAAGTTTAAGATAGCTATTTTTAAAGGTCTTATATCTTGCGAAACAGCTCTTTCATCATTCATTACAAAAATATTTTCCTCACTTAACACCTTAAATGCAGGTAAATCTCTCGGAATCTTTATTGGCATTTTTTCTCCCCCTTTTCCTCTATTAAATCATATTTTTGCCATATTTTGAATATTTATTATTAACTTAAATTTAATACCACCTTTTTTTATAAATTATTCTTTGACATATTCACGTATGATTACTATAATATAAACAATAACTTTCGTATAAGCTTAATAATATGGTTTAAGCGTTTCTACAATATCGCCGTAAATGATATTTGCTATGAATAAAAGTCCACGAAGGTTTGATACATATGAAGAGGTGGATTTATTAATGAAAAAAGAGATATTTATAAAAAACATACAAGCTGCATCTAAACAGCTAATTTCTGATTTAGTTATAAAAAACATCACTGTTGTAGATGTGTTTCAAAACTCTACATTCATTTCTGATGTTGCAATTTGTGGTGAATATATAGTAGGTATAGGTGAATATACTGGCAAAACAGAAATTGATGGTACTGGAAAGTACATTTGTCCTGGCTTAATAGATGGACATGCTCATATTGAAAGTTCACTTTTAACACCTAAAGAATACTATAAAGCTGCATTACTTCATGGAATAACTTCTATGATTGTTGATCCTCATGAAATTGCAAATGTATTAGGTATAAAAGGCATTAATCTTATGATGGATTTAAGTGAAAACTTACCATTAGATTTTTACTTTATGCTTCCTTCTTGTGTTCCTTCAACTCCTTTTGAAAATTCTGGTGCTATATTAAATAGCTTAGACCTAAAACCATTATATGCATCTAAAAAAGTTTTAGGACTTGCAGAAGTTATGGATAGTCCATCAGTTATCAACTGTAGCCAACATATGATAGATAAGCTTTATGATGCAGTTAAAAACAATTCTATTATAGATGGGCATGGAGCTGGCTTTGATATTGATAAAATAAATAGCTATACTGCTGCTTATATAAAAACTGATCATGAATGTCACACTTATGAGGAGCTTATTGAAAGAGTCCGTAGAGGAATGTACGTACTTATCCGTGAAGGTACTGTAGCTAAAAATTTAAATGAACTAGTTAAAGGTGCTTCCATCCATAACAGCAGAAGACTTTGTCTCTGTACAGATGATAAACATATAGATGATTTATTAAGAAATGGTTCCATTGATAATTCAATTAAAATGTGTATCAGAGAGGGACTTCATCCAGAAACAGCAATTCAAATGGCCACTTTAAATACTGCTGAGTGTTATGGTTTAAAAACAAAAGGTGCCATTGCTCCTGGATATATAGCAGACTTTATTATACTTGATTCCTTATCAACATTTAAAATTTCTTCAGTTTATAAAAATGGCGTGCTTGTAGTACAAGATAATAAACTTGTTGATAATATAGCTGAAGAGGTAATGGACATTAATATTGAGTCAACTATTAATATTCCAGATCTTACAGAGAAAAACTTTAATATTTCTCTTGAAAATAAAACACAACTAAATATAATGGAAATAATACCTAACAACTTAGAAACTAATCATCTTAAAATAGATATTTCATCATTAAATTTAGATAAAACTTTCATTCCTTCTATTGATAAAGATTTATTAAAGATAGCTGTAATAGAAAGACATCATAATTTAGGTAATGTAGGTTTAGGGATAGTTAAAGGATTAAAATTAAAATCTGGTGCTATAGCAACTACTGTAGCTCATGATTCTCATAATTTAATTGTATGTGGTACTAATGATGCTGATATGATTCTAGCTTGTAATGAAATTAAGCGTTTAGGTGGAGGAATAGTTGTGGTGGAAAACGGCACAGTTCTTGCTTCATTAAAATTAGAAATTGCTGGCCTTATTACTAATAGAAAAGCTCATGAGGTTATCGATGATTTAGCAAAATTACATGCTGCCATTGATAAAATTGCTCCATCATTAAACTTCAATCCATTTTTAACTTTATCATTCTTATCACTACCAGTTATACCTGATATAAAAATTACTGACAAAGGTCTTTTCAATGTTAAAACCTTTGAATTTATAAATATAGCTGAATAAAAAAACTACCACGAAAGTGGTA
>FR883354.1 GCA_000435835.1 Clostridium sp. CAG:221 | reverse complement strand
CGATAGGCTGGAGGTTCGAGTCCTCTTCGCGGAGCCATTTTAAATTAATAAAAGTATAACATTCCGCGATAGCTCAATGGTGGAGCACTCGGCTGTTAACCGATAGGTTGGAGGTTCGAGCCCTCTTCGCGGAGCCACTTTTATTTTAAAAGAGTTTTATATGAACAGATAATATCTGCTTATATAAAACTCTTTTTCTTATAATTTAATTGTTTTTAATAAATTTTTCGAGGATACTTGACATATAAATGGCATTTGATAAAATTAATGTATAATTTAATATGTGCAGTGAAAAAGAAGAGTAATTTTAATATATTCTTTTAGAGAGATGATGGCTGGTGAGAATCATTAGAATGTTAAAATGAAGGGAGCTTTTGAGCATAATATGTGAAAGTTGGGCTTGTGCCAAGAAGGGTGGAACCGCGGAATGATAATTTCGTCCCTTTATGGTATTAAGGCTTTTTTTATTATATAAAATTATTTGGAGGTATGAAAAATGGCAGTAGAAAAAACTATGGATAAAATAGTAGCTCTATGTAAAAGTAGAGGATTTGTATTCCCAGGATCAGATATATATGGAGGGTTAGCAAATTCATGGGATTACGGCCCATTAGGAGTAGAATTCAAAAACAATGTAAAAAAAGCATGGTGGAAAAAATTCGTACAAGAAAGTCCTTATAATGTAGGTGTTGATTGTGCAATATTAATGAATCCACAAGTTTGGGTTGCATCAGGTCACGTTGGAGGATTCTCAGATCCATTAATGGATTGTAAAGAATGTAAAGCTAGATTTAGAGCAGATAAGTTAGTTGAAGATCATATGACTGAAAATGGTGCAGAAGTTGCTTCAGCAGATGGATGGACAAATGAACAATTAATGGATTATATAACTAACAATAACATAGTATGTCCTAAGTGTGGTAAATTAAACTATACTGAGATAAGAAAGTTCAACTTAATGTTTAAAACATTCCAAGGTATAACTGAAGATTCTTCAAGTGAAATATACTTAAGACCAGAAACAGCTCAAGGTATATTTGTAAACTTTAAAAATGTTCAAAGATCTTCAAGAAAGAAAGTACCATTTGGTATAGCTCAAATAGGTAAATCTTTCAGAAATGAAATAACACCAGGTAACTTTACATTTAGAACAAGAGAATTCGAACAAATGGAATTAGAATTCTTCTGCAAGCCAGGAACTGATTTAGAGTGGTTTGGATACTGGAAAGATTACTGCTGGAATTTCTTAATGAGCTTAGGTGTTAATAAAGAAAACTTAAGAATTAGAGATCACGGACAAGAAGAATTATCATTCTATTCAAATGCTACATCAGATATAGAATACTTATTCCCATTTGGTTGGGGAGAACTATGGGGAATAGCAGATAGAACTGACTATGACTTAAATAAGCATGCTGAACATTCAGGAACAGATATGACATACATGGATCCTACAACAAATGAAAAATATGTACCATATGTTATAGAACCATCATTAGGAGCTGATAGAGTTACTTTAGCATTCTTAATAGATGCATATGATGAAGAAGAGTTAGAAGGTGGAGATGTTAGAACAGTGCTTCACTTGCACCCAGCTTTAGCTCCATATAAGGCTGCTGTATTACCATTATCTAAAAAGCTTTCAGAAAAAGCTGATGAAGTTTATTCATTATTAGCTAAAAACTTTAACATAGAATATGATGAAACAGGAAGTATAGGAAAGAGATATAGAAGACAAGATGAAATTGGTACTCCATTCTGTATTACAGTTGACTTCGAAACAGAAAATGATGGATGTGTTACTATAAGACATAGAGATAGCATGACTCAGGAAAGAGTTAAAATAGAAGAATTAAATGATTTTATAGCTAAGAGTTTAGAATTTTAGTTGATATAGAAAGAGGCTTTAAGCTTCTTTCTTTTTTATTTGCATGAAATTCTATGTAAATTAATGGAAATAGTTATGGAATATAATTTTTTATAATGTTATAATTAAAATAAATTTTAAAATGAAGTTATATTGAATGAAAAAAAGAAAATTGGTGTGGAGGAAACATGAAAAAAGATTTTCAAGAATTTAAAAATTATATAAAAGGAAAAAAGGTAGCAGTAGTAGGTGTAGGAGTAAGCAACATACCGTTAATAAAATTTTTAGTAGAATTAGGGGCTAGTGTTACTGCTTTTGATAAAAATACAGAAGAAAAGTTAGGAAGCATAGTTGCTGAATTTAAAGAACAAGGTGTAGAGTTCCAATTAGGAAAAAATTATTTAGATAAACTTACAGGTTTTGATGTTGTGTTTAAGACACCATCTATGAGAATAGATAATAAAGCACTTGTAAAGGCAAAAGAAGAGGGTGCATATATAACTTCAGAAATGGAAGAATTCGTTAGATACTGTAAAGGTAAGATTTATGGAGTAACAGGTTCTGATGGAAAGACAACAACAACAACAATTATTTCTAAATTACTTGAAGCACAAGGATATAAGACATGGGTTGGTGGAAATATAGGAACTCCTTTATTTTCTAAGATAGAAGAAATCAAAGAAGATGATATGGTAGTTTTAGAACTTTCAAGTTTCCAACTTATGACTATGAATCTTCCTATCGATGTAGCAGTAGTAACTAATTTAGCACCAAATCATTTAGATATGCATAAAGACATGGAAGAATATATTAATGCTAAGAAAAATATATTCTTACATCAAGAAAGTAAGGATATATTAGTACTAAATTGTGAAAATGAAATTACTAATAGCTTTAGAAATGAAGCAAAATGCAGAGTAAGAGATTTTTCATCAAGAGTTAGATTAGATTATGGAGCTTCATATGAAAATGGAATACTATATTTAGATGGAAAAGAAGTATGTAGAAGAGAAAATATAGTAATAAAGGGAATGCATAATGTTGAGAACTTCTTAGCAGCTTTTGAAGCTACAAGGGATGATGTAGATAATTCAACAATGAGAAGAGTTGCTGAAACATTCCAAGGTGTAGAGCATAGATGTGAATTTGTAAGAGAATATAAAGGTGTAAAATATTATAATGATTCAATAGCATCAAGTCCTACAAGAACTTTAGCAGGATTAAAGGCTTTTGATACACAAGTAATTCTTATAGCTGGTGGATATGATAAGCATATACCATTTGATGTATTAGCTAAAGAAGGATATCCTTATATTAAATCGTTAATTCTTTTAGGTGCTACTAAAGAATCTATAAAAAAAGAGTTTGATAAGGTTATAAAAGCAGAAAAGTTAAATATGAATATATATATGGCAAAAACATTAAGAGATGCTGTAACGACAGCTAAGAGAATAGCTAAAGAAGGAGATATAGTTACTTTATCACCAGCATGTGCATCATTTGATATGTTCCCTAACTTTATGATAAGAGGAAATTACTTTAAAGAAATAGTAAATAAGATGAAATAAAAGCAGGCTTTGCCTGCTTTTATTTATATGATGTAAAATAGTTCTTATTTATATTTATACCTTGTTTAGAAAATATTCCGCTTTCTGTAAGGTAATAATTGTTTATAGCATCATTTATAATAGGAGTTTTCTCTATTATATTTAATTCATTATCAATAGAGAAAGAATAAAGGTGATTTGAATGTTCTATACTGATAAAATAAAAGGTTTGGTCATAATGCTTTAAATTTGTACCATTCAATAAATCAATTCGCTTACTTGTTTCTGATGTTAAATCTAATGAATATAAATAGTTATCTTCAGCATTTATGTAAAGTATATGGTTTTTAAATGTTGCAAAACTGTCTACTCCTGTGGTTGTAAGCTTCCTTCTGCCAGAACCATCTTTTTTTATTATATATAATGATGAATTATCATCTAAGTTTTTATAAAGTATGTATTCACCATTAACAATGAAAGAACCACATTTATCTGAAGATAGCTGTATAGAAGTATTATTTTTTGTACTATAGCATCCAAGAGTATTACCCATAGCTTTATTTATATAAATTATATCATTTTCTGAACTAGATATTTCACTAAAGTAATTAGAAGAAACTAAATTGATGGATTTTCTTTCATAATCTAATTTATATAGGCTATTATTATCTGATGTATTTGTAAAATATATTATATTATCAATGGATGTCATAGATTCCACTGAATAGTCATAGATATCATGTATATTTTCATCTTGAATATAATTTGCTGATAATGATGAAGATGTCACTGAAAGCTTATTGTTATTATTACTATCTGAAAAGAATAGCAATTGTCCCATTGATATAAATTTACTATAAGATAAGTCAGATGCAATAAAATTCAAGTTTTGAGTACCTTTATTATAATTAGTCGTACTTGATGGCAATGTAACTTTAGTACTTGAATAAGAAGTACTTTCCTCAGTAGATGAAGTAGTTGAAGTTGAATCTGAGCTATTTGTATCACCAGCCTTGCTACAACCTATTAGCAAAATGGAATAAATTAAAGTTATTAAAATTAATTTTTTCAAAATATAAGCCCTCCTGCAATTTATATCTTATATATATAAATATCTTCGTGACAATTGGTATTTAACTTTAAAAAATAAAGAATTATTATGATTATATAAGGGAAAGTATATAACACTGTACCAGGTGTATCAACATATGAAAATGTTAGATTATTAAAGGAATAATGAGTATATAAAGAATAAATAAGTAAAAATGAATGCAAATAAAGAAATATGCCTCATTTAAAATGTTAAGATAATAAACGTTCCAGGGAGCAAACGAACTTCCTCGAAACAAAGGTTAACATGTAGAAAAAAGTTCTAAAAAAGAATTTTAAAAAAAATGTTGACAGATGAAAACAGAAATGTTATCATAAAAAAGCAGTCGAGAGACGCGAGATGATCTTTGAAAATTAAACAGAATAATAGTTAATATAAAACCAGCAATTCTTTTAAGTCTTAT
>FR883353.1 GCA_000435835.1 Clostridium sp. CAG:221 | reverse complement strand
ACTCGACCATCTCTCCTCGACAATGATTATTATATCAGCACCCCTATATAAGTGTCAACACTTTTTTTGCTATTTTTTTTATTTTTTTTACATAATTCACTTAGATAATGATGAACTTAGGTAATGATGAATTATGAGTGATGAATGATGAATTTAGGAATAAACTCGAAGAGTTTAGAAAAATAAATTATTTTTAGAAACTCTTCGAGTTTTATCATTAATTCATCATTCTTAATTCATCATTCATCATTTTCTAAACTGCTTTGCAGTTTATAAAAAGTTTTCACTTAGTTGTCCGTGTTTTTCGTAGTTTGTTATTCTACTGATTTTATTTTCATCATCAACAAATACAACCTTTGGCTTATGAGCCTTTGCCTCTTCTTCATCCATATCACAATAACACATGATTATTATCTTATCATTAGGTTGCACACACCTTGCTGCTGCTCCATTTAAACAGATCATTCCTGATCCTCTTTCTCCAGCTATAGCATATGTTTCAAATCTAGCTCCATTATTCACATCTACTATTTGAACTTTTTCATATTCAATAATTCCTGAAGCCTCTAATAAATCCACATCTATAGTAATACTCCCTACATAATCCAAAGCTGCTTGTTTTACTGTTGCCCTATGAATTTTTCCTTTTAGCATATTTAATCTCATTTAAACCCCTCCGTTTATACCTCAAATATAAAATTATCAATTAATCTTGTTTTTCCTATATATACAGCTAACGCCACTAATACACTTTTTTCTATTTTATCAACAGGCTTTAAAGATAAACTATCTACAATTTCTATATAATCTATTTTTGCAAGTTTTTCACTTTCTATTGTTTCTTTAATTAATGCTAATATTTCTTTTGAATTTCTCTCTCCTGAATATAATAATTCTTTGGCCTTAGTTAATGATTTATTTAATATAGTTGCAGCTGTTCTTTCTTCAATAGATAAATAAGTATTTCTTGAGCTCTTTGCTAGTCCATCTTTTTCTCTTATTATTGGACATCCTACTATTTCTATATTAAAGTTTAAATCTCTGACTATTCTCTTAATAATTGCCAATTGCTGAGCGTCTTTTTCTCCAAAATATGCTCTATGTGGTGTAACAATATTAAACAATTTACTTACAACAGTACATACTCCTCTAAAGTGAATTGGTCTGCTCTTTCCACATAATCCATCTGATAATCCATTAATGTCTACAAATGAACAGAAATCATCTTTATACATTTCACTGCTTTCTGGGTTAAAAATAAGATCAGCTCCTACATCACTGCATAATGCTGCATCTCTTTCTAAATCTCTAGGATAAGTATCTAAATCTTCATTTGGTCCAAATTGCATTGGATTCACAAATATACTTACCACAACCTTATCATTTTCCTTAACAGCTCTTTCAATCAAACTTTTGTGACCTTCATGTAAATACCCCATGGTTGGAACTAATCCAACTTCATAGCCTTGTTGTTTCCATTCCATTATTTGTTCTCTAACTTCTTTAATTGTACTTACAACCCTCATTTTTCAATCCTTCTTACTAATATAATTTTTCTATTACTTCATCACTTATCTTAAAGCTATGCTTTTCCTCTGGGAAATCTCCACATTTAACTTCTTCTATATACTTCTTAAAAGCAAAGTCCATCTTTTCACCTAAATTCTCATATGTCTTAACAAATTTAGGAGTAAAATCACTATACATGCCTAACATATCTTGATAAACTAAAATCTGTCCATCACAATTAACTCCTGCCCCAATACCAATGGTTGGAATAGATATTTTTTCACTGATTATTTTAGCTAATTTTGCTGGTACACATTCTAAAACTATAGCAAATGCACCGGCCTTTTCTATTGCTATTGCTGATTCAATTAATTCTTTTGCTGCCTCTTCATCTTTTCCTTGCACCTTAAATCCTCCAAAGGCATTAACAGATTGTGGTGTTAGACCTATATGACCCATAACAGGTATTGATGCTTTTACTATTGCTTCAATTTTATCGCATACTTCCAAGCCACCTTCTAATTTTACAGCTTGTGCCCTACCTTCCTTCATTAATCTTCCTGCATTTACAACTGCATCATATACTGATGTTTGATATGACATAAATGGCATATCACATACCACTAATGTATCCTTACAACCTCGTGCTACTGCTCTACTATGATGTATCATATCCTCCATAGTTACAGAAATAGTATCTTCATACCCTAAGCATACCATTCCTAATGAATCTCCCACTAATATTCCATTGATACCTGCCTTATCCATCAGCTTTGCTGTTGAATAATCATAAGCAGTAAGCATGCTTATTCTTTCACCTTTTTCTTTTGCTTGTTTGAATGTTACTACCGTATTTTTCATAATTTTTACCTCTTTAAATACTCTCTAATTTTCTCATAATTCCTTTGCTTATTTTTCATTTCAGCTATGGATAAAATATTCTCTGACAAAAGCTTGTACATTTTTTTATCTCGTTGATTTAAAACTTTGCAATGACTTGTTATAGTTTCTAAATCGCCTCTTTCAACTGGTCCTGTAAGGCTTTCCATTATTCCATTTTCCTTTATATTTTTTAAGTTAAACTCTATTAATGGATATAATGATTCCATGGCAAGCTCCTCAGAAAATCCACAGTCTTTAAGATATGTAAGGCTATTATTTACTAATCCTAATATAAAATTACTTACAGTTACTGCTGCTGCATGGTATAGCGATTTATTTTCTTTTGAAATAATTTGTACCTTATTTCCTAAAGATAAAAATAATTGTTTTAGTTTTTCTTGATATTCTTTATGACCTTCTATTGTAATAAAAGCATTGGGTAAATCTTTATAAGAATTGTATTTATCATTTATAGCAAACATTGGATGTATAGAATAGCCGTAAGCACCATACTTACGTATATCTGAAAAGATTTCCGATGATAAAGAGCCACTGCAATGGCATATTAATTTATTATTTATAGGCATTTCTCTGATTATATTCCAGACATTTTTAATCTGTGAATCTTCAGTTGTAATAAAAATAGCATCACTATTTTTAACTATTTCTTCTATTGTTTTAAATGCTATTGTATTGGTAAAATTTGCGCCTTCTTGGGCAGAATTAAAATTTCTACTATAATAGCCTATTACTTTAATATTATGTTCTACAAAATATTTTCCCAAGGAAACTCCTACTTTCCCTGCTCCAATAAATCCTATTTTAATTTTATCACCCCCTAAAATAAAGAAGTGATACTATCTTAGTCTCATTCAAAAATTGATATGAGCTGCCTTTTTAAATTTCTAAATAAATTAAATATGGTGCAGTTTCTTATAAATACTACCCATAAATAATTTAACATACTGTTAAAAATTGTCAATACATTTTTATATATTTTTTATTTTTTAACAAAAAAAGTATAAAATCTAACATAGATTTTATACTTTTTCAAAATTTATTATCTTATAACGTCCATTCCACCCATGTATGGTCTTAATGCTTCTGGTATATTTATTGAACCATCTTCATTTAAGTTATTTTCTAAGAATGCTATTAACATTCTTGGTGGTGCTACAACTGTATTATTTAATGTATGTGCATAGTATTTTCCATTTTCACCATTTACACGTATCTTTAATCTTCTAGCTTGTGCATCTCCTAAATTAGAACAGCTTCCTACTTCGAAGTATTTCTTTTGTCTTGGAGACCATGCTTCAACGTCGATTGATTTAACTTTAAGGTCTGCTAAATCTCCTGAACAACATTCTAAAGTTCTAACTGGTATATCTAAAGTACGGAATAATTCTACTGTATACTTCCATAACTTTTCAAACCATTCTTTACTTTCTTCTGGCTTACAAACAACTATCATTTCTTGTTTTTCAAATTGATGTATTCTGTAAACTCCTCTTTCTTCTATACCATGAGCACCTTTTTCTTTTCTGAAGCAAGGTGAATAACTAGTTAATGTTTGAGGAAGGTTTTCTTCTTTTATTATAGTATCAATGAACTTACCTATCATAGAGTGCTCACTAGTACCTATTAAGTATAAATCTTCACCTTCTATTTTATACATCATTGATTCCATTTCTGCAAAGCTCATTACTCCAGTAACAACATCACTACGAATCATGAATGGTGGGATGCAGTATGTGAATCCTTTGTTGATCATGAAATCTCTTGCATATGAAAGTATTCCTGATTGTAATCTAGCTATATTACCCATTAAGTAATAGAATCCATTACCAGCTACTTTTCTAGCACTATCTAAATCTATACCATTTAATTTTTCCATTATGTCTGTATGGTAAGGTATCTCAAATTCTGGAACTACTGGTTCACCAAACTTTTCAACTTCCACATTTTCACTGTCATCTTTTCCTATTGGAACGCTTGGATCTATGATATTAGGAAGAACTAGCATAATTTTTTTAATTTTTTCTTGAAGCTCTGTTTCTTTAGCTTCTAATTCTGCAAGAGTAGCAGCTTGAGCATTAACTTTATTTTTTAACTCTTCAGCTTCTTCTCTTTTTCCTTGAGCCATTAATGCTCCAATTTGTTTAGAAATTGTCTTTCTGTTTGATCTTAATGCATCTGCTTCTTGTTGTGCTTTTCTATTTTCAACATCTAATGCTATTACTTCATCAACTAAAGGAAGTTTTTGATCTTGAAACTTATTTTTAATGTTTTGTTTAACTATCTCTGGATTTTCTCTTACGAATTTTAAATCTAACATAATGTCCTCCATATTTTTAATAAATTTTTTAATAAAAAAAGAGCCTTCTCCTCCCTAAAAAGGGACGAAAGACTCCGTGTTACCACCCTAATTGATAATAAATAAATTATTATCCACTCATATATTTTAACGACAATGCCGTACTGCTCATCACAGTCCCTCCAAGGTGGATTCATAAAATAATCATATTAGTTCTCACCAACCACTAACTCTCTGAAATTACTTATTTTATTACTAGCCTTTTCAACGGTTTAATTTAATATACTATTATCTCTAATATATTATAATAATATATGTTCTGTCAACATATTTCCATATATTAATTTATTTTGATAAAATATCTCTTGTACAAATTATATCTAAGCCTGTATTCAATATATTTTTACATATTATGCTTCCTTTTTTAATAGGAACACTTACATAAAGCCTACTAATAACCTTTGATAACTGTATCCATTTGCTTTTTTCTACTTCTGAACTGCTTTTTACTGGAATAACCTTATATCTTTCACTACCTTTTACTCTCACCACTGAAGTAAATATCTCTTTATTATTCATACTATCCCTTTCTATATATCTTTAAACTCTTTTATTCTACTATATATTATTTTTGAATTCTTTGAATCATCTACTATATCAGTAATTTTTTTATCTAATTCTCTTGCTAATATGCTGATTATCTTTTCATTACAATAAGAGCCATGACAATTACCAAACCCTGCCCCAGTTCTTCTTTTTACACCTTTTACTGTTCTTGCTCCTAGAGGTCTTCTAATGCAATCCACAATTTCACCTTCACTTACATTATTACAGTTGCATATTATCTTTCCATATCTTCCATCAACCTTAATAGCCTCATTTAATTCTTCCCTATTCATTTGTCTTACTCGATAAAACTCTCTTCTTTTATCAATAAAATTTTTCTTTAAAGTACAATTTAAATTGTTAGTAAGGGTATCGCATATCATCTTTGCTAAAGCTGGTGCTAATGTTATCTTACCATAATGAGTTCCTATTATACTTATATATCCCTTATCTATCTCACTATCATCTACAACAATTGAATCTTTATCATAACTTTCTCTAAATAAATTATTTATAATACTCTTATTTAAATCCTTCAGCATTACTCCTACATAGCTTAAGTTATCTTCTAAACTTGTTTTTTCGATACTCTTTACTCCAATTAATGAGCCTCCATTAATAACTGGCGTTGAAACAACGAAAGTATCTTTATCAAAAGTTTGTGTTACAACATTATTTAATTTATTTTTATATTTACTATCTACTAATATATAGGACATATTCTTAAAACTATCTTCTTCTGCTTCAGAATTCTTTTCCTTAACAACGCCTTTTTCATTTATATATATTTCATCTGCAATAGTATTTATAACTACCTTACAAGTGAATTTATTTCTATTAGTAACTACTCTAAAACCTTTATTTATTTTTTCTATATTTAAAACTTCTTCTTCTAATCTAAAGTTAACACCATTTTCTGATGCTACTTCTGCATAAGCAATAGCTAAATCATATGGTGCTACAATTGCAACATTTTTTGAATATAATCCTTTTTTTATATCAGTATTTATATTTGGCTCTATCTTTTTAACTTCATCGCCATTAATTAGGCATATGCCATCAATACCTCTCTTAACAGTTCTATCATACATTTCTTTTAACTTCAGTACACCATTTTCGTCATTTACTACTCTAAGTGCTCCAATCCTTTTAAAAGGAACATTAAACCTACTACATAAATCTTCTAATAATATATTTCCAATATACTCTAAACCGGACATAACATTATTTGATGTCTCTGATCCATCATAAACTATAGCAGTATTAACAAAAGATATATCATCTGCTATATCATATTCTTTTTCTATCACTGCTATATTTAAATTATATTTGGATAATTCATATGCTGCAGCACAGCCTATAATTCCTCCTCCTAATACTAAAACATCATAATCCATCTTTTAATTCCCCTATTCTATAAAATAAATCCCTTTTCCTTTAATTCCATTTTTATAAGATTCATATTTTCCTCTGAATCTGCTGATATGGTATGAAGGTGAATTCCATTAGTTAACGCTGATAGTGGTTTTGCCTCTACTTTTTCAAAGTACCCAGTAAATTTATTTAAATCATTAAGGTTCTTTATTTTTAATATTCCTTTAATTTCTCCATATAAAGGATGCTCAACAATTACATCTTCGATTATTCCACCATACTTTACAACTATTTCTAATTCACTTTCCATTTCATCTTCAGTATGATTTACTGCTATAACAGACTTTACTCTATTATCTGAATTATCATTTATCATATATCCATCTGGAGTTGCTATTATGTTTTTTCCTGCTGCCCTTAATATTGCTATATCTTTTACTATTACTTGCCTAGTAACATTAAAATATGATGCTAATTCAGAGCCTGTTATAGCCTTCTTTTCTTTAACTAAATTTTTTATTATTTCCTCTCTTCTTTCGTTAGCCGTCATTGCTCCACCTCAAAATTAATTCTTGTTATCACTTTCTCTTATTATATCTAGCAATTTATTGTTACCAGAAAATTTATCATTATGATGAAATTCTATTGCTTCTAAGAATTCTTTATCATATTTATTATATTCTTTTAATAATCTTGCTCCCTTTTCTCCATGATTATAGTAAATATCTATATTTTTTATATTATCTAATCTTCGTAACTTTCCGTTAGTTATCTTATTTAATATAACTAATGTAGATTTTTCAAATATATTTAAACTATGTTCTCCTTTACCTATATCATGAAGTAATGAAAGTTTAGCAATTTTTTTATCATCTATTTCAATATTTTTCTCTCTTAATATATTTATGGCATCTTTACATACTCTGATGCTGTGATGTTTCTCATTATGCTTTAATTTATTAAATAATTCTTTTTCCTTAGAGTCTAAAAATTTATCTACATATTTATAATCTACTTCTTTAAAGTGTGATCCTATTGCCCATAAAAATTGTTTAACTCTATATATCATATATATTTCCTCTTTATGTCTGCTTTTAATTTAATAATAACATTAAATATTTACTAAATAAATATTTATATAACAAAAAAAGTTACGATATAAATCGTAACTTTTATGGTGGAGATAAAGAGATTCGAAC
>FR883352.1 GCA_000435835.1 Clostridium sp. CAG:221 | reverse complement strand
AAATGGTGACCCCTAGGGGAATCGAACCCCTGTTACCACCGTGAAAGGGTGGTGTCTTAACCGCTTGACCAAGGGGCCAAGTCACATTTGCTGTAGCACTGCCACGCTACTCTTAATATATTACATTATTATTCTACATATGTCAACATATTTTTTAAACTTTTTTTATTTTTCTTCTTTTTCTACCATACAGCTTAGCCAACATAAGTTTTAAGTATTTTTTTAAATAATATTTTATACATTTCAACCCAATAATAATCACATTGTAATTTCATTTTAAAAATTTCATTCGGCCTTTATTTACATTTCATTTCATTTATTGTAATATTAATAAAAGAATTCAATTAACGGGGGTTATTATATGGAAAAATCAACAGTATGGATACCTAAGAACTACTCTTCTAAGCTATCTCTTAAAGAAACTGAAATTGCCATTAAGAAAGTAAAGGATTTTTTTGAAGAAAATTTATCTAAAACATTAAATCTTACAAGAGTTTCAGCACCACTTTTCCTTGATACTGCTTCAGGATTAAATGATAACTTAAATGGTACAGAAAGGCCTGTATCTTTCGATGTGAAAGCTATGGATGGAAGCAATATAGAAATAGTTCATTCCCTTGCTAAATGGAAGAGGCTTGCACTTCATAGATATGGATTTAACATAGACGAAGGTCTTTACACCGATATGAACGCCATTAGACGAGATGAAGACTTGGATAATCTTCATTCAATATATGTTGATCAATGGGATTGGGAAAAAGTTATTAGTAAAGATGCCCGCAATATTACCACTTTAAAAGATACAGTTAAACAACTATATTCTGTTTTCAAAGCCACTGAAAACTATATAAATTCATTATATCCAAATTTAAAGAAATATCTTCCAGATGAAATTTCATTTATAACTACACAAGAACTAGAAGATATGTATCCTAATTTATCGGAAAAAGAGCGCGAAGATGCTATCTGTCGTGAAAGAAAAGCTGTATTCTTAATGGGTATAGGTGATACCTTAAAATCCGGTAAAAAACACGATGGCAGAAGTCCTGATTATGATGATTGGTCCTTAAATGGCGATATATTATTTTATTACCCACTATTTGATAAGGCTTTGGAATTATCTTCAATGGGTATAAGAGTTGACAAAAAAACTCTTGAGTCACAACTTATAAAAGCTAACTGCCAAGAACGAAAAAATCTGCCTTTCCATCAACTATTATTAAACGAAGAACTTCCTCAAACCATTGGTGGTGGTATAGGCCAATCAAGAATATGCATGTTCTTTTTACAAAAAGCTCACATAGGTGAAGTGCAAGCTTCCATTTGGGATGAAAATACATTAAAGAAATGTAAAGAAAATAACATTGAAATATTATAATATTTTTACATTACTAAAGAGATATAAATTATGTCACATATGATTGGTAAAGAATCATATAAAAGTTTAGAGGAACGTTTAAATAAATTTCCACAAGGAACACCACCTTCAGAAACACTATATATGATTCTTTCTTTAATGTTCACTGAAGAAGAAGCAGCCTTAATTTCCCTGCTTCCCTTTAGAGAATTTAATATAAAAACCACAAGTAAACTTTGAAAAAAAAGCAAAGCTGAATAAGTATTAAGCGAGCTCTTACATCAACACTTAAGTGTGGAAGACGATTTTGTTCATGAAGTTTTTTGGGGAACAGAAACAAAAATGGGCCGCGCCTTTGTACAAGAAAGAGCCTTAAACACAGAAAATAGTATCGATATTCTTGATTATGAAAAAACAAGCCATATTTTAAAAGAAGCTAAACATATAAGTGTTAGCACTTGTTATTGCAGACATAAGGCTCATCATTTAGGAGATGATTGTTATGCACCACTGGAAACATGCCTTAGCTTTGATAATGTAGCTTATAGTCTCATAGAGCATAATCACGCTAGGGAAATTGATTCTTCAGAAGCTTTAGACATAATAAATATGTCTATAGACCATAACCTTGTACAATGCGGTGAAAATGTACAAAACAAACCTAGCTTTATATGTAATTGCTGCAAATGCCATTGCGAAGCTTTTATGGCTGCTAGAAAATTTGGACTTTTAGTTCCAATGAATACAACTAATTACATTCCAATAATTGATGAAAGCAAATGTGTAGGTTGCGGAAAATGCACTTTAGCATGCCCAATGACAGCAATTGCAGAAAAATAAAAAAGTATTACGTATTATTTTCCTCCATAACATTCTTTTAAATCATGGAACTTATAATACGTAATACTTTATATTTTTATAAGGTATTTCCTTAAATATATTTATTTTTTACACTTCTTAATTTATAAAGTAGCACCAAAATCAGTAACAATAATTTGTCCTGTAATAGCTTTAGCTTCATCACTAGCTAAAAACAATATAGTATTTGCTACATCTTCTGGCTGGCATATTGGTACATTCTTATCCATATGAGCCATTATTGCACCAAGCATATTCATATCTAAATTTTTCAAGTTATCAGATGATGTCATAGGTGTATTTACAGTACCTGGACACACAGCATTACATCTAACTCCTATAGAAGCCATTCTTAAAGCCACATTTTTTGTCAAGGCAATAACAGCTCCTTTACTAGCTACATAAGCTGCTCCCCCATTTCCTACAACACCTGCCACAGAAGCTGTATTAACTATAGCTCCACTTTTTTGCTCTGCCATCACCTTGGCTACCTCTCTAGTGAAGTAAATAGTTCCTTTGGCATTTATATCAATAACAGCATTTATATCTTCATCTTTTACAGAATCAATTGCTGCTGTTCCATGATCTAAAATTCCAGCATTATTTACTAATATATCAAGCTTACCAAATTTCTCAAGTGTCTCATTCACCACTTTAGTACACTCAGCTGGATTAGAAATATCACTTGCAACAGCTAGTACATTTCCTCCCATAGTTAAAATTTCTTCTGATACCTTTTGTAGCTGTTTTTCTCTCCTTGCTGTAATTACTACCTTTGCTCCCTCTTTTGCAAATAATAAAGCTGTAGCTTTCCCTATTCCAGAATTACCACCTGTAATAATAGCTACTTTACCATCTAATCTCATACTATACTCCTCCAAATCTTTTATTCAAAAAATATTATACCATTTAAAGGAATATATGTAATTATATTGAATTCTTTTATTGTTTTTTTATATAACAAAAAAACTCTAGTATTACTAGAGTTTAATGGAGCTGGCAATAGGAATCGAACCTACAACCTGCTGA
>FR883351.1 GCA_000435835.1 Clostridium sp. CAG:221 | reverse complement strand
AATATTTTATCATTAAAAAGGCAAATAAATAAAATGATATAATTATAAAAGAATGATAAAAAATATATTGAGGGAAGTTTATGAAAAAGGATTTAGTAATTGTATTAGCACCAGATTCTTTTAAGGAAAGCATGACAGCAAAGGAAGTATGTGAAGCTATGGAGAGAGGAATAAGGAAGGCTAATTCTCAGATTAGATGCATACATGTTCCCATGGCTGATGGAGGAGAAGGAACTATGCAATCTTTAGTGGATGCAACAGGTGGAAGGGTATATTCAAAAGAAGTAGTGGGGCCCCTTGGTAATAATGTAGTAGCTGAATATGGAATTTTAGGTAATGGAGAGATTGGTGTCATAGAAATGGCTAGTGCCAGCGGAATCCATCTAGTTGATTCAGAAAAAAGAAATCCATTAATTACAACAACATTTGGAACTGGGCAGCTTATAAAAGCATGTCTTGATAAAGGGGTAAAAAAACTTTTAATAGGCATTGGTGGAAGTGCTACTAATGATGGAGGAGCTGGATTTATACAGGCTTTAGGAGGAAGATTGTTAGATGAAAATGGAGATGACTTATCATATGGTGGGGGAGCATTGGCTAAATTACATACCATAGATTTATCAAATCTTGATGAGAGATTAAAATATGTTTCTGTGGAAGTGGCTTGTGATGTAAATAACCCTCTTTGTGGAAAAGAAGGAGCATCATATGTATTTGGACCACAAAAAGGCGCCACAAGAGAAATGATTGAAATACTAGACCAAAATTTGAGCCATTATGCTGAGGTCATAAAAGAACAATTAGGTAAAGATGTTATTAGTAAAGCAGGAGCAGGAGCAGCAGGCGGATTAGGAGCAGGGCTTATGGCATTTTTAGATGTAAAATTAAAAAGTGGTATTGAAATGGTGATAGAATATGCAAATCTTGAAGAAAAAGTTAGAGATGCAGATATGGTGTGGACTGGTGAAGGGAGTATAGATTTTCAAACACAGTATGGTAAAACGCCTTTAGGAGTAGCAATGATAGCTAAAAAATATAATAAGCCGGTGATAGCTTTAGCTGGAAGAGTTGGAAATGATATAGATGCCTTATATGATAAAGGTATAGATGCTATATTTGGTATAATGAGAGGTGTTACATCCATTGAAGAGGCTTTGGTAAAGGGACCAGAAAATGTTGAAAAAACATCAGAAAATATAATAAGACTTCTAAATATAAGCTGTATATAGTTTTAATATGAAAAAATTAGTTAAGTAAGTATATTTATTAAATAATAGTGCCACAATGAAGAATATCGCACATTATAATCAATTATGTTATAATTTAGTAAAAAATATATGAAAGAGGTGAAGTGTTAGTATTATAGGATACTAACGGAAAATTTATGTTAAAAGAAACATTGAAAAAAGATGAAATAGCAGCAATGAAAGCAAGAGATAAGGCTAAGGTAAATGTATTAAGACTTGTAAATGCTGAAATTAAAGCATATGAAGTTAATAATAGAGAAGACATTTCAGATGAAAATGTTATAAAGATAATTGAAAAAAGTATAAAACAAAATAAAGAAGCTTTAGAATATGCAAAGCAAGCTAATAATGAAGAAAAAATAGCTGAAGGAAATTTTGCCATAGAAGTTTTAACACCATATCTTCCAAAGAAATTAACTGATGATGAAGTTAATGAAATGCTTAAAGAAATTATTGCAAGTGGTAACTATACAGCAGCAGATATGGGTAAAATAATGAAGGAAATAATGCCAAAAGTTAGTGGGAAATTTGATAGATCAAAAATTAATCCAATGGTAAAGGCATTATTATAATTGGCAAATAAAAATGGACTAATGATTAAATCATTAGTCCATTATTTCTATGATTTCAATTGTATAGTTATCACCAGGAGCATTAACTTCCACTATATCTCCAGCTTTTTTTCCACTTAATGCTTTTCCTAAATCAGATTCTATGCTGATAAGCATGTTTTCAGGGTCCATATCCATAGTTGTAACAAGAGTTATAATATCTTCAAAATCATCTTCAATAAATTTTATTTTGGCTTTGCTATTAATGCCCAGAACAGATTTATCTAAGCTGCTTTCGTCTATTACAGTAGCAGTTGAAATCATGGTAAGTAAGTATTGTATTCTATTATCATTTTCTCTATATTCAGCACAAGCTGCTTTATATTCTGCGTTTTCAGATCTATCTCCATGAGCAGCAGCAATCATTTTTTCTTTTGCTATTTCCGCTCTTTTTACCGTCATTCTATAATCTAATTCATCTTGCAATTTCTTTAGATTTTCTTTAGTTAATTGATTATTCATTATTAAAAGCACCTCCCTCGAAGTATATTATATAATATTTTTATTTAAATGAAATATAAAATATCTATAAAAATAAAGCTATTTTGAGAACTGATTAGTTTTACCCATTATATAAGCAAGTTTAATCATGTCTTTTTCTTGGGATGAGAGTTTGCGGTTATACATTTTTTCAAATTGTGCAAAAAGTTGTTCAGTATAAATTTTTTGCTCTTCCTTACCAATGAAGTTTAAAAAATCATTATAGACTTCAGGAAAATAGTTTTCAGTAGCAACCATTTCAGTAGTTATCCTTGTAAGATTTTCAATATAAGGATGAATTTCAAAATGAACAGATGGCCTGATGATCTTGTTAAATACAGCTGTTATTTCTAAATCATTTTTTTTAGAAATTTATTTTTATAAAAAAAGTTATTTTGGTAAATAATATTAAAGTATTTACATTAAAAGGTGAAGCTTTGTTAAATTTAAGTAAATGATAGAGGATATTAATTGACATATGACAAGGTGTCATATATACTTAGATAAATATGACATCTTGTCATAATTTATATATAATTGACAAAGGGAGGGGAAAGGTTATGTTACAATTAAAAAATATTAAAAAGACATATAAGATTGGAGAAATAGAAACTCATGCTCTTAAAGGAGTGTCAGTTGCTTTTAGAGAAAAAGAGTTTGTAGCCATATTAGGAACTAGTGGGTCAGGAAAGACAACTTGTTTAAATATTATTGGTGGATTAGATAATTATACTGATGGAGATTTAATACTAAATGGTAAATCTACAAGAGATTTTACAGAAAAGGATTGGAATAGCTATAGAAATAATTCCATTGGTTTTATATTCCAAAGTTATAATTTAATTGGACATTTAAGTATCGTTGAAAATGTTGAATTAGGTATGACTTTAAGTGGAGTAAGTGCTAAAGAAAAGCATGAAAAGGCATTAGAAGTTCTTAAAAAAGTAGGATTGGCAGATCATCTACACAAAAGACCTAATCAATTATCAGGTGGACAGATGCAGAGAGTTGCCATAGCCAGAGCTCTTGCTAATAATCCAGACATAATATTAGCTGATGAGCCAACAGGAGCTTTAGACACTGAAACATCAGTGGAAATTATGAATCTTATAAAAGAAGTAGCAAAAGATAAGCTAATTATTATGGTAACACACAATCCAGAATTAGCTCATGAGTATGCCGATAGAATAGTTGAATTTAAGGATGGAAATATCATTTCTGATAGTAATCCATATGATGAGAAGAATGGTGAAAAGAGTGGATTCAAGCTTAAGAAAACAAGTATGAGCTTTGCTACTGCTTTAAAACTTTCATTTACTAATATTAAGACTAAAAAAGGTAGGACAGCTCTTACTGCTTTTGCATCTAGTATAGGTATAATTGGAATTGCTACTATAATGTCATTATCATCAGGATTCCAAGAACAAATTAATAAATTCCAAAGTGATAGCTTTGCATCATTCCCTATTATGATAACGCAAGAAACTAATGAAATTGATATTGATAAGATTTCAGAAATGCAGAAGGAAATGCTAGGTATTACGGAAAATGAAAAAAGTTATAGTGATGCTAAGGAAGTTTATAGTTATAGTACTGATGAATATGTAATGACTCATAAAAATGTATTTACAGAAGAATATATTGACTATATAGAAAATATTAATCCTGAATATGTTCAAAGCATAGGATACACTAGAATGACTGGAATGAATCTTTTAATGGAGCAAAATGGTGAAGTGGTTCCTGTAAATGCTAAAGAAATTAATTTTGTATCATATCCAAAGACATTAACTGAAGATAGCCAAGGATATTTAGAGGAAAACTATGATTTGTTAATTGGAGAGTATCCACAAAATGCTAATGAAATTGTAATGGTTATTGATGAGAAGAATCAAGTACAAGATACTATTTTAAAGGCCATAGGATATGATGAAAAAACTATTTCATTTGATGATATATTAGGGTTAGAACTTAAAGCTATTTTAAACAATGACTATTACAGTGCAACAGATATGGGTATTTATACAATGAATACCAATTATGAAGAAATGTATAGTTCAAATAATGCAATTGATTTAAAAGTTGTTGGTATAATTAGAGGAAAAAAAGATGCAGGACTTGCAATGTTAATGCCTGGATTTGCTTATTCAGATGAGCTTTCAGAAATAATAATAGAAGATTCTATGAATTCAGATATTGTGAAGGCACAGAAAGAAGCAGATTTTAATGTTTTAACTTTTGAAAAGATTGATGAAACTACTAAGGAGCAGCTTATAGCATATTTAGGAGGAAATTCAACTCCATATATGATAAGTATATTCCCAACTTCATTTGATAATAAAGATTTTGTTGTGGAATATTTAGATGAATATAATGAAGGAAAAGAAGTTGCAGATCAAATTGTATATACTGATTTGGCAGACACAATAATGAGTATGACCAATGGAATCATGACAGGAATAACAGTTGTATTAATTGCTTTTGCAGGAATATCATTAGTTGTTTCATTAATAATGATTGGAATAATTACTTATACATCAGTTTTAGAGAGAACAAAGGAAATTGGTATATTAAAAGCCTTAGGTGCTAGTAAGAAGGATATAACAAGAGTATTTGATGCTGAAACTTGTATACTAGGTGTATTTTCAGGGGTATTAGGTATAGCTATAGCATATGGGTTTACATTCCCAATAAATTCAGTTATTTATAAAATGACAGATCTTAAAAATGTAGCACAGCTTCCAGCTATTTATGCTGTAATGCTTGTAATCATAAGTACAATTCTTACAATGATTGGAGGGCATATTCCAGCAAAGATGGCATCAAAGAAAGATGCAGTTGAAGCTCTTAGAAGTGAATAATTTAAAATAAAAAATATAAAGGATATAATATATTATTCTTATAGATAGGAGCTAGTATATGCCGACTAATACTTTTTTTAATTTGCCAATTGAAAAGAAGAAAAAGATTATGAATGCAGCCAAAAGTGAATTTGTAGAATATTCTTTTTATGATGCATCTATTAATAGAATTATAAAGAACGCTGGGATTTCCAGAGGATCATTTTATATGTATTTCGAAAATAAAGAAGACTTATTCTTATACATATTAGATGGATATAGAGAGGAAGTTTTAGCTGAAATAGTTAAAGGGGTTAATGGTGAGAAGTGTGATATATTTCAAATGGCAATCTATATTTATGATTATGTAACCAGCAAAGATTTTAATGAAGAAATGTATGAATTTATCATAAAGACATTACATAAGGTTGATGTGACTTTACTTAATTATTTCTTTAAGCTTGACTGTAGAGAAGTTAAAATTAGCTCTGCAAGAAAATATACAGATTTATCCAATATAGTTTTTGCAAATGATGAAGAACTTTTAAATATATTAGAGACAATTGAAAATATAATGATTACGGAATTAATATCTACATTATCAGGAAAGTATGATTGTTCCGTAGGAAAAGAAAAGCTTATTGGCAAATTTAATATTATAAAAAATGGAATATTAAAATAATTATAAAACTGTACTTAATAAGTGCAGTTTTATTTTAATGTTTAAGAATATAAATAGTATTACTAAGTAAAATATAATATTATTTTTAGAATAAAAAAACTTGTAAATATAAATACCTCTATAAAAAATTGGTGTTATATTATAAAATATACATATACAAAAGGTATATTGAGGAAAGATATAAAGAGTAAATTAGTTAAAGGGGATAATAGTATGAAAAAATACAATAGAATATTTACAATAGTTATAGACTCTTTAGGAATAGGAGCTATGGATGATTCAAAACAATATGGTGATATTGATGTAGATACACTTGGACATATAGCAGAAGCAGTGGAATCTTTAAATATTCCTAATCTGCAAAAAATGGGTATAGCAAACTTACATAAAATAAAACATGTGGAAAGTATAGAAAATCCACTTGGATATCAAATGAAATTAAAAGAAGCAAGTGTTGGTAAAGATACAATGACTGGTCACTGGGAAATGATGGGTCTTCATATAACTAAACCATTTAAGACTTTTACTGATACAGGATTTCCAAAGGAATTATTAGACCAATTAGAAGCAAAAACAGGACATAAAATTGTTGGAAATAAAAGTGCCAGTGGAACAGAAATACTAGATGAATTAGGAGAACATCAAATGAAGACAGGAGATATGATAGTATATACTTCTGCAGATTCAGTTCTTCAAATTTGTGGTCATGAAGAAACTTTTGGTTTAGATGAATTATATAGATGTTGTGAAATAGCAAGAGAAATGACTTTAAAAGATGAATGGAAAGTTGGTAGAGTTATAGCAAGACCTTATGTAGGAGACAAAAAAGGTGAATTTAAAAGAACAAGCAATAGACATGATTATGCATTAAAACCATATGGAGAAACTGTATTAAATGTTTTAAAAGATAATAATTATGATGTTATATCAGTGGGAAAAATAAGCGATATCTTTGATGGAGAAGGAATAACTGAAAGTCATAAATCAAAAAGCTCAGTTCATGGTATGGAGCAAACTTTAGAATTAATGGATAAAGAGTTTAATGGATTATGTTTTGTAAACTTAGTTGACTTTGACGCATTATGGGGTCATAGAAGAAACCCTAAGGGATATGCTGAAGAACTAGAAAAATTTGATGTGAATTTAGGAAAAGTATTAGAAAAATTAAAAGAAGATGATTTATTAATAATTACAGCAGATCATGGTAATGATCCAACTTATAGTGGAAGTGATCATACAAGAGAGTATGTTCCATTCTTAGCATATTCTCCATCTATGAAAGGTCATGGTATTTTAGATAATAGTGAAAGCTTTGCAACAATAGGTGCAACAATAGCAGATAACTTCAATATTAAAATGCCAGAAAATACAATAGGTGAATCAGTATTAGATAAATTAGTATAATAATAAGACATGTAGAACTTATTCTTAATACATTAATGCAATTATACAACAAGGAGGAATAAGATGAAGACAGTAATAAATAAAGTAGCATTAGTTACATCTGCAACAAGAGGAATAGGATTTGCTAGCGCCTTAAAATTAGCTCAAGAAGGAGCAATAGTTTACTTAGGTGTAAGAAGGATGGAGGATACACAAGAAATATGTGACAGATATACAGAATTGAAGATGATACCTGTATATTTTGATGCTTATAAAGAAGAAACTTATAAAAGCATGATAGATACTATTATAGAAAAAGAGGGCAGATTAGATATATTAGTTAATAACTTTGGAACATCTAATCCAGCTAAAGACCTTGATTTAGTTAATACAGATGAAGAGTATTTCTTTAATACTATAAAAGCTAATTTAGGTACAGTTTATTCTATATCTAAGAATGCAATACCTCATATGATTAAAAATGGTAGAGGAAGTATAGTTAATATATCTTCTATTGGTGGAAATATTCCTGATATATCTAGAATTGGATATGGTGTTTCAAAAGCTAGTGTTAACAACATAACTCAACAAATGGCTATGCAATATGGGAAGCATAATATAAGAGTAAATGCTGTTCTTCCAGGATTAACGGCTACTGATGCTGCAATAGATAATATGCCTGAAGATTTCAGAAAATCATTCTTATCTCATGTTCCATTAGGTAGAATGGGTACTCCAGAAGATATGGCAAATGCAGTATACTTCTTCGCATCTGATTTGTCATCATATATAACTGGAGATATAATGGAAGTCGCTGGTGGATACGGTTTAGGAACGCCTCAGTATGCTGATTATGTTGGCTGTAAACAAGTAGAAGATAAATAGAATAATTGTATCTATTAGTACCCCCTTGAGAACACTAAGTTTACAAGGGGTTATGTTCTTATTATTTATTTCCGAAGTATCTATTAATAAGTCCTTGGAAAGCAGCCCTATGCCGGCTTTTGTCACGAACCTATGCCTATTTATAAGATTTATAATCTATATTCTACCAATATACATTAACTACTCTACTCAGTGTAGATTTACAGTTAGATATTAATTATATAAATTTTACTTTTTCTTAATCATTGTACCTTTGCTAGAAATCACTAAACCTTTTCTGATAGTTTGGGTGTCATTTATGACGTCAATTATTACTCATGTTTTTACTATTAAAAATCTCTTTGTAAAATCTTAATTTTATCGTCGTTAATAAAATCCTCCAATGAAGTTATATTTAATTTCACTAAAATATCTTGTAGCAAAGGACTAAATACAGGAACTTTTATAGAAGAATCATGAGCAAATTTATCTACAGCTTCTTTTCCCTCTTCAGGAGAAACAAGAATTTTAGGTCCACCAACACAGCCACCAACACAGCCCATGCCTTCTAAGAAACTAAAATTGATATTGCCTGTAAGAGCATCATTTAATATTTCCTTGCATTCTTTTATGCCATTTGCTCTATAAGCTCGGAAATTTTGAATTTTATTAGGGTAAAGTTCTTTTACAGTATCTTTAATAGCTTTAGTTACTCCACCTACACGTGCATATGAACGCCCACATGTAGATGTATATTCCACTGATGGAATACCTTTAAGATCTTTAGGATTAATTGATAAGGCATTAAAAATATCATTAAGTTCTTGGAATGTTAGAACAAAATCAATTGCCCCAGCAACATCTTTTTCTTTTGCTTCGGCTTTTTTTGCAATACAAGGGCCTATAAATACTACTTTAGCTTCAGGATTTAAAGCTTTTATAATTCTTCCAGCAGCAATCATTGGGGATACAGAAGGAGAAAGGTCTGGCATAAGCTCTTTATAAACTTTTTTAAGCATGCCAACCCACATAGGACAGCAACAGGAAGTAATCATTAAATCTTTAGGAGATTTTACATGTTTGTTAAACTCCACAGATTCCTTAATTGTTAATAAGTCAGCAGCAAAAGCAACTTCAATCATGTCTGAAAAACCAATTGAAATGAATGCTTCTCTAAGTTGATCCATGGAAACGTCTTTACCAAATTGTCCAACGATTGCAGGTGCAACAGCAGCAATTACTGTTTTATTATTTTTTATTAAATCTATTACAGGAAAGAACTCTACTTTATCTAATATACGTCCATTTTTACAAGAGTCGATGCATATTCCACAATCAATACAAATATCATTATTTATATATGTGGAGTTATTATTGGTATCAAACATTATAGCGTTAAAAGGACAAGCTTTTTGACAGGTAAATTTATTATTATTATCTTTAGAACAATTGGTAGATGAACAATCTAATTTTTTTACTATCTTTTGTGTTACAGCATGATTAGTGATAGCTTTTTTTAGATTATATTTATAATTATTATCAAATTTTACATCAACTCCACATAGTGATGTTATTATATTGAAAGTATCTTGTGGTGATTTTTCATGACAAACCATAATGGTATCCAAGGTATCGTCAAAGTTACCTTCATAATAAGCTTTAACTAATGTATCAAATAAATCAATATATTTAGAATTCATTATAATAACCTCCATAAAATATGTATTATTTAGTATACTCATTTTTTATAGTAAAAATACTTATTGCAACAACATAAGAAGAATATTTTTAATAATTAAAGGAATTTAAAAAAAAAGATTGTAATTTATACAAATAAGTGTTAGTATGAGTATAAGCAGTACATACTGCTATTTAAATAAAGTTTCTTTAATGTAATGGTTTCTCGTAATTTAAGAGATTATTATCACATTAGAATCTTTAAAATTAGGAGGAATTATTATGACAGATAAGACATTAACTTGCAAAGATTGTGGTGCTGAATTCGTATTCACAGTTGGAGAACAAGAATTCTACAAAGAAAAAGGATTCGATAACGAACCAAAGAGATGTTTAGCTTGTAGAAGAGCTAAGAAAGCACAACAAAACGATAGATAATTATTGAAATTGTTGATAGAGCTGTAGTTTATACTACAGCTTTTTTAAAGTACAGGAAAGTATAAAATTTTCGATGGC
>FR883350.1 GCA_000435835.1 Clostridium sp. CAG:221 | reverse complement strand
AGAAGATACAATAGATAATTCTATAAATATTTTAAATGGAAAGGTTGAAAATTCTATAGGTGGGAGATCTTATGGAATAGGAATAAGAATATTTAAAGGATTAAAAAGCGTTTATGCTTATACAAATAATAATAGCCTTCATTCATTATTACAAACTGCTGAAAAAGCAGCATTAGCATTAGGAGAATTGAAGGAAGATATAAGCATAACTTTATATGAAAAGGAAACTATAAACATACATCCTACAATTTATCTACCATCAGCTGTAGAAGCAGATAAAAAGATAGGTGTAATGAAGATTGCTTATGATGCTGCTAAGAGTTATCATAGTGAAATTACTCAAGTAAGCGTTGGCTATGGTGATAAGGAGCAAAACATATTAATAGCAAATACAGATGGTTTATACACAGAAGATAAAAGAGTAAGAACAAGATTATTTATTAATGCAGTAGCTTCTGCCAATGGGGAAAATCAAACAGGAACTGAGGGTCCAGGTAGAAGAGCTGGAATAGAAATGTTTAAATATATAGATCCTGAATATTATGGAAGACAAGCTGCAAGAAGTGCTCATACTATGCTTCATGCTAAGAATTGTCCAGCAGGAAAGATGACAGTAGCTATTGATAATGGTTTTGGTGGAGTTATATTCCATGAGGCATGCGGACATTCATTAGAAGCTACATCTGTTGCTAAAGGAAACTCTGTATTTACAGGTAAATTAGGAGAACAAATAGCATCTACTAAAGTTACAGCTATTGATGATGGAACAATTCCAAATGCATGGGGGTCATTAAATATAGATGATGAAGGAACTCCAACACAAAAGAATGTTTTAATTGAAAATGGTATTTTAAAATCTTATATGATAGATAAATTAAATGCTAGAAGAATGGGCATGAAGGTTACAGGAAGTGGAAGAAGACAAAGTTATAAATATGCACCAACTTCAAGAATGACTAATACTTATATAGCTAATGGAGATAATACACCAGAAGAAATAATAGCATCAATAAGTGATGGATTATATGCTAAGAAAATGGGTGGAGGTTCTGTAAATCCTGTTACAGGTGAATTTAACTTTGCAGTATCAGAAGGATATTTAGTGAAAAATGGAGAAATCCAAGAGCCAGTTAGAGGTGCTAGCTTAATAGGAAAAGGTAGCGAAATATTAATGAATATTGATATGGTAGGAAACAATATGACTCAAGGGCAAGGAATGTGTGGCTCATCTTCAGGAAGCATACCAACTAACGTAGGTCAGCCTATGATAAGAGTAAGTGAAATTACTGTAGGTGGAAGATAGGAGGTAATGTAATGGAATTAAAAATATTTGTAGATCAATTATTTGCAGAAGCTAAAAAAGTAGGTTTTGTTGAGTGCGAAGTATATTATGTTGATAGAGAAAGCCTTAGTATAAATGTATATAAGGAAGAAGTAGAGAAATATAATTTAAATACTTCTTATGGATTATCATTTAGAGGAAAAATGGGAGATAGGATAGGATATTCTTATACAGAAATATTAGATGAAGAAGCAATTCATATGCTTGTTAATAAGGCTAAAGAAAATGTATTAGCAATTGAAAGTGATGATATTCAATTTATCTACGATGGAGATAAGGAGTATAAGGATGTATCCACTTATTCAGAGTCTCTTGAAAACATAGCAGCAGATAAGCTTATACAGATAGCTTTAGATATGGAAAAGGAAGCTAAAGCCTTAAACAGTAAAGTAGAAAGTTTTGCAGGTTGTGCTGTAGCTTATAGTTCTGGTAAGTATGGCATAATAAATACCAAGGGATTAAATTTACACAATAAATCAAATTTATTATCAGCATATGTATGCCCAATAATAAAGGAAGATGAAAAGATGTATGATGGATTTGGATATGTAATAGCTAAATCTCTTGATGAAGTTAATCCAAAGAAGATAGCAGAAGATGCTGTAAATGAGGCTTTATCTAAAATAGGAGGAAAAGCTATTCCTTCAGGTAACTATCCTATAGTTATAAAAAATGAAGCAATGGTTTCAATGTTATCTACCTTTGCTGGTATATTCAGTTCAGATGCAGCTCAAAAAGGGCTAAGCCTTTTAAAGGGAAAAGAAGGAGAAGAAATAGCATCATCAGTAATTAATCTAGTGGATGATCCACATTTAAAAGATGGTCTTGCATCAGTAGGCTTTGATGATGAAGGCGTAGCAACAGAAAAGACTTACCTTATTAAAGATGGAAAATTAGAAACATTATTATATAACTTAAAGACTGCTAATAAGGCTGGTGTTAAATCAACAGGTAATGGATTTAAAAATTCATATGCATCTTCAATATCAGTATCACCTACTAATTTCTATATTGAAAAAGGAAATAAAGATTTTGAACAGTTATTAGCTAATATAGATAAGGGACTTATCATAACTGATTTTGCAGGACTTCATTCAGGAGCAAATGCTATTACAGGAGAATTTTCTTTAGCAGTTAATGGATTCTATATTGAGAATGGTAAAAAGACATTCCCTGTTGAACAAGTAACAGCTTCAGGTAACTTCTTTAATTTACTTAAAGATATAGAAGAAGTAGGTAATGACTTAAAGTTCCCAATGAGTAGTGTAGGAAGCCCATCTATAAAGGTTAAATCACTTGCTATAGCAGGAGAGTAATAATAATTAAGAATTAAGAATGAAGAATGAAAAATTATGGAATAAACTCTTACAGAGTTTAGGAAAATAGAAGTTATATTTTCTAAACTCCTGAAAGGAGTTTATTCTACAATTCATCATTCATAATTCATAACTCATCATTAACTAAAGGGGTGTTTTTGTGGAAAAGTATGATTTAGTTGTAATTGGTTCTGGAGCTTCAGGATTGGTTTCAGCTATTACTGCAATGCGAGAAGGAGTAAAGGATGTTCTTATTATAGAAAAGGAAGAAAATCTAGGAGGAAATTTAAATTTATTTATACATGATGGTTTTGGTAATTTTTATTTAGGAGAAAAAGTAACTGGTCCTGAGTTTTCTAGCATAATGATAGATGATTATAAGAAATTAGGAGGAAAGTACTTAACTAGTAGCAAAGTTTTAGAGATAAATGCTGATAAAAGAATAACTGTTATTAATCCAGATAAAGGTGTTTATGATATTGAAGCTGGTGCAATAATATTAGCTACAGGTTGCAAGGAAAAGTTTACAGGTAATATAATGATTCCAGTAGACAGATATACAGGTATTTTTACTATAGCATCAGCTCATAGATTAGTTAATTTCCATGGCTATTTACCTGGAAAAGAAGTTGTAATACAAGAAAGTGGTAAATGGTCAGCACTTTTAGCTAGAAGGTTATTAATAGAAGGTGCTGAAATAAAGGCTTTAGTAACAGCTAAAGAATCATTAGATAAGGAGCAGTTAGATATACTTAATGGTTTTGATATTCCTGTAATATATAATGCAAAAATTTCAGAAATTGGCGGAGCGGAAAGAGTTGAATGGGCTGCTGTTATGATTGATGAAAAGGATGAAGAATTAATTGAATGCGATTCTTTAATACTATCAGTAGGATATTATCCAGAAATAGATTTAATAAGAAGCTTAAACGTAGACATAAAAACTATAAATACTGTTGAAGACGGATTTTTTGCTTGTGGGACAGTAAAGCATGGAGTTGAAGGAGTATTTTCTAGTGGAGAAGATGGATATATAATTGGACATTTAGCTTCGCAATATATAAAGAAGTATTTATACTAAATTAGTATAAATACTTCTTTTGCTTTATTGAATAATATATCCTGTCCTTTAGGATTAAAGTGAATACCGTCCATCAATATGTTATTGCCTAGATTACTATTAGATGCTTCATAAAAATCTATATATTTTAAATTATATGAATTACATAAGTTTATTAACTCCATTCGTAATACTTCCAGATTTTTATGGCAATAATCATAGGTAAGAGATGGCATAAATAAAGCTTGTGCCATAGCAGAGTCAATAACAGGAGGAATGCCAATAATCACTTTAATATTTTTAGCAAAAGCTTCTTTTATCATTACTTCCATATTTTCAATTATTTTAGACACTGGTCTGTTAGATAAAAGATCATTGGTACCACCCATAATGAATAATGATTTAGGTGAATTGCTTACTACATCTTCATAAAATCTAAAAAGCATATCAGTAGTTGTATTTCCATTGACACCTTTGTTAAGTATGTTTAATTTAAGATATTCTGAAAGCTTATGTACCCAATTATCCTTTGGTTTAACTCCATAACCAAAAGTAAGACTATCTCCTAAAAATATAAAATCTATCATTATTGAGCCTCCTTAAAATAATTTTGTAAAGCATTTTTTACAGATTAAAGTTTTACCACCATCAGCTTTTATACAAGATGATTCATCAATTAATCCATTGCATATTGAACACTTTTTAACTGAGGTAGTATTAGTTTCTTTTGTTTTTGTAGTGGGAATTACCTTCTTTAAGGATGAATAAATTCTCTTTTCTGAAGGAGTAGTTTTTTCCTTAATGGTATATGTTACTTCAAAGGTGCTTTCGCCATAAAACTCTAATTCAAAACGAGGATTTTCCTTATCATAATACTCTTCAGTTATTATTCGGCGAATTTGTGCATCATTAACTATAAGTCCGCTTTTTTCAATACCATCAAAAATACTTTTTGTTATATTAGCAGTATCAGGATGACGCTTTTCACTTTTATAGTAAACTTTCAAGATGGCAATTAATGATTCTTCTAGTATGGTAGTAGGATTTTGACTTCTAGCATAATAAGCAATCTCTTCCTCATATAAGGCATATTTGTCATGAGCCTTTCCAGTGTTATAAGGAAGTATTGCTCTGCCATCTTTATTATGTAATTTAAAATTTGATTTTGAAATAGGGGAACCTGGTACTACGACCTTAGCATATGGTTTCATAAACAATTCTCCTTAAAATTCTATAAATTGAAATAAATATTTAATGAATATGTAAGATTTAATTTATATAATTAAAACATGTACTATATTTAGAATATACAATAGAGAGAAAAAATTAACAAGGTTTGTTTGATTATAGGGTTTTATTAAGATATAATACTCCTTAGATATAAACAGTAATAAGAAGAGGTATAGATAGATATGGAAAAGAAATATATATTAGCTATAGAATCAAGTTGCGATGAAACTTCAGCAGCTGTTGTTGTTAATGGAAGAGAAGTTTTATCAAATATAATAGCATCTCAAATAGATACACATAAAAAGTTTGGTGGAGTAGTACCTGAAGTAGCTTCAAGAATGCATATAGAGGTTGTTAGCGGAGTAGTTCAGGAAGCACTAGAAGAAGCTGGGGTAACATTGGAGCAAATTGATGCTATAGGGGTTACCTATGGGCCAGGATTAGTAGGTGCATTATTAGTAGGCCTACAATTTGCTAAGGGATTAGCATTCTCAACTAAAAAGTCATTAGTAGGAGTTAATCACATAGAAGGACATATATGCGCAAATTACATACAACATAAAGATTTGAAACCACCATTTGTTTCATTAGTAGTTTCAGGAGGCCATACTTTTATAGTACATGTTAAAGACTATGGTGTATATGAAGTAATAGGACAGACAAGAGATGATGCAGCAGGAGAAGCATATGATAAAGTTGCTAGAGCATTAGGTCTTGGATATCCAGGTGGACCAAAGATAGATAAATTAGCAAGAGAAGGAAATCCAGATGCTATTGCTTTCCCAAAAGCTAATTTTCATGATAAATCTTTAGACTTTTCATTTAGTGGTGTTAAATCAGCAGTACTAAACTACTTAAATAAAGCAAAAATGCAAAATGTTGAAGTTAATAAGGCTGACGTTGCAGCTTCTTTCCAAAAAGCTGTAATAGAAGTGTTAAAAGATAATGTAATGGAAACATGTAAAAGCAGAAATGTTAAGAAGATAGCCATTGCTGGAGGAGTTGCTTCTAATTCAGCTCTAAGAGAAACTATTATGAATGCAGCATCTAAGAAAGGAATAGAAGTATTATTCCCAGCACCAGTATTATGTACAGATAATGCAGCTATGATTGGAAGTGCAGCATACTTTAATTTAGTAAATGGTAAGATAAGTGATTTAAACTTAAATGCAAAGCCTAACTTAAAGCTATAATAATATAAAAGGAGATTGAAAAAATGAACTTATTGCCACATTCAAACGGAGTAAGAAGAGTTAATATGAAGAGGCAAAGAACTACTAAAGAAAAATTAAAGAATATGGCTAAGGTTTTAATGGGTATAATAATAGCAGGCTTTATTGTTCAACAAATTACAAACTTTATAGCAGGAGAAACTTTAATAGAAAGAGTAGATTACACTACAGTAGATGATAAAAGAATGGATTTTAGATTAAAGGGAAGTGGAAATTATACTGTAGTATTTGATGGAGTGCTTGGAGGTAATCTAGAAGTTTGGGATACAATTGCCAATGAAATTGAAGAAAATGATAATGTAGCAACTTTCTTATATAATAGAAGGGGATATGGCTTTAGTGCATCAGGATCAGCTAGAACAATTGAAGAACAAGCTCAAGATTTAAAGATATTATTAAGGAAATCTGGAGCTATGGAACCATATATCCTAGTAGGAGAAGAGTATGGTTCATTAGTATTAACTAGCTTTGCAAAACAGTTTCCCGATTCAGTTGCAGGAATTGTTTTAGTTAACCCATTAGTGGAAGAGGATATTAAAAATTCAGGCAATAGTTTAAAGAATGTGGCTTTAAGAATAAGGAGAAAAATAGAACAAGTAGGTTCATATGTTGGATTTACAATGCTTTTGGACAAATTAAATTTGGATATTAATATTAATGATATTGATGATACTTTAGAGGGAGATGCTTTAGAGGAGTTTTCAAGTCACAGGACAAAAGCAAGTTATACCACAGCAGTAAGCAATGAATTAAGCAATTTATCAAATTATAATTTAGATATTCAGCAAGAAGGAGTATTTACAGGGAAGCCTTATTGCTTAATAACTAAAAATAAAGATGAAAGATTAAAGAGCTTAGGCGATGAAGATTTAACTACCTATATTGTAAGTAATACTGATTCTTCGGTATTATCATTAAAGAGTTCTACTGATATACTTGCAGGAATACGAGGAGTAATCAAGCAGTGTAAGGAACAAAAAAAATAGAAAGTTATTTAATAACTTTCTATTTTTTTTATATCTAGAAGTTGAAAATGACTTTACTGTGAAATTAGTGTGAATTATAGATTTAAAACCTATTTGTCATATATTTGACACATAAGGTGGTTATATTATAAGTATAGAATAGTTAACGGAAAGGGAGAGTTAGTTATGGATGATAAGAATATTTATGATGTAGTATATAGTAGTGGAAAGGATAATAATAACGATACCTATAATTTTCAGGAGCCACATGTTAAGACTAAAAAGAAAAGAGGCTTTAATAAGACAATAGCAGGAGTTATTGTTTGTACATTATGTAGTGGATTCATAGGAAGTGGAGTAACATATTTAGCATTAAAGGATAATTTAACACAAACAAAGACAATTAATGTAAATCCATCAAAATTTGATACTAAAAGTGAAGCTTTAAGTGCTACGGAAGCATATAATAAAGTTGCGCCGGCTGCTGTTGTAGTTTCAACTAAATCAGTAACTCAAGGATATTTCATGCATACACAGGAAGTTGAAGGAATTGGATCAGGATTTATAATAAATGAAGAAGGTTATATACTTACAAATTATCATGTTATTCAGGGAGCACAAGAAATATCAGTTACATTAAGTAATGATGTAACAACTACAGCTCAGGTAGTTAATTATGATGAAAATCAAGATGTGGCAATGATTAAGATAACAGATGAAAATGTTGAAATACCAGCAACAGTAGAACTTGGAGATTCAGATGCATTACAGCCAGGTGAAGAGGTAATAGCAATAGGTACTCCATTATCAACAGAACTATCAAGTACAGTTACTAAGGGGATAATCAGTGCTACTAGTAGAAGTGTTGCTGTTGAGTCAGGAGTAACAATGAACTTAATTCAAACAGATGCTGCAATAAATGCTGGTAATAGTGGTGGACCATTAGTAAACACTAAAGGAGAAGTAGTTGGTATAAATTCAAGTAAGATTAGTGGTGAAGCAGTAGAAGGTATTGGATTCTCAATTCCAATAAATGATATAAAGGATAAGATAGAATCATTATCAAAGCCAATATTAAATTTAGGGATTTCAGTTAGAACTATTGATGAAGCACTATCTAAGCAATTAAATATGGAACAAGGATTATATGTAGTTGAAGTAACAGAATTTTCTTCAGCTGAAAAGGCTGGGTTAAAGGCTGGAGATATAATTGTTAAAGCTGATGGAAATAGAATAACAACATTTGATGAATTTAAAGCAGTAAAGAATGGTAAAGAAGAGGGAGATGAAATATCTCTTGAAGTAATAAGAAATGGTGAAAGTAAAACAATAAATGTAAAATTAACAGCTAGTTAATATTTAGGTTAAATAAAAAGGGTTTAGTTATTATGGTAACTAAGCCCTTTTATTTTATATGTCAATTAGTTTTCCCTTAGTATATCAATGTAAGCTGATAGAGTAAGTTTAGCAGTATTACTCCAAGTAAAGTTAAGACTATTTTTATATCCTTTTTCACCATATTCAGCAAGAAGGCTTGGTGAATTTAGTAATTTTAACATTGCTTCACTTAAAGCAGATTTATCAAATGGATCAATAAGAACAGCGGAATCATTGGCTACTTCAGGAATAGAACTAGTGTTAGAAGTGATGACAGGAGTTTTGCAACCCATTGCCTCTAAGATAGGTAGTCCAAAGCCTTCATAAGAAGATGGATACACAAAAAGATCTGAGGCATTATGGAAGTATGGTAAATCATCATCTGATACAAAACCTGTAAAAATTACTTTATCATCTATAAGAAGATCTTTAGTAAGTTCTTTTAGTTTAAGGCCTTCATCCTTAAGAGAGCCACATATTACAAGAGAATAATCTTTACTTAATGAAGAAAGTATATTTTTAAAAGATACAATAAGTTCATAAACATTTTTACGCTTACTAAAACCCCCTAAATATAAAATAAAAGGAGTGTTGATTTTATACTTTTTATAAATGTAATCTTTACATTTATCTTTAGAAAGAGGTTTATATGAACTATTAGCAGCTAATGGAGTAACATATATCTTATCTTCAGGACAATTAGGAAAGAATCTAAGTATATCTTTTTTTGAATAGTTAGAGACAGTTAATATGCCCTTACAGTTTTTAATTATAAAGGGCATATCAGTAAGGAATCTTTCTAAATATCCTTTTCCAACAGTTTCAGGCATGATATAGGGAATTAAATCATGAATAGTGACTACGGAAGGAGTACTATAAGAGCTTGACAATCCTATTCCATTTTGTGGTATATGATGTAAGTCAATATGATATTCTTGTAATATGCTAGGATAGTAATAATTTTCAAAGAATAAATTATGTTTTTTAGAAGTCAATATGACCGTTGAATTTTCCCTTTTATATTTTTCAAAATTATCTCCAGCCCAAAAGATTGTATAGTTATTTTTTTTATCTATATTAAGAAGTTCCAATGTTAAATTTTCAATATAAGTACCTATTCCAGAGCCTTTATATAAATTAATACCACGAGCATCAATAGAAAAGTTCAAAAATAAGCGCCTCCTAAAAAAACCTTATACAATAAAATATTATTATTTTAAATTAATGTGATAGAAACACAATAAAATGTACATATTCATATAATACAGATGAGAGAATGTTTAGGAGACATTAATGGATATAAATGAAATAAAAGATATAGTGGAAGAAAACTATGGCATTAATATTAAGTCAATATCAAAGGTGAAAAATTCATATAATGTTAAAGCAGATGAGGGAGAATATTGTATAAAGAATATAAAGTATGACTTTCCTCATTTTAATTTTATTATAAGCGCCATTGAACATTTACAAAAAAGGAAATTTAAAACTATTCCTGAAATACTACCTAATAAAGATGGTAATAAGTATATAGAAATTGAAAATAATTATGCATATATTACTAAATGGATACATTCAAGGGTTAGCAATTTTAATAATCCTATTGAGCTTCAAGCTATAGCAGGAAAGCTAGCAGAGCTGCATAAATGTAGTAGGGGATTTAATTTGAATAGGAAAATGAGGCCAAGAATTGGATGGTATTCATGGATTAATGTTTTTAATACAAGATGTAGCGAAATATTAGACTTTAGAAATAGAATATATCAAAAGGCATATAAAAGTGAGTTTGATAAAATTTATTTAGAGCATATAGATAATGAAATTGAGAGAGGTCAAAGAGCTGTAAAGGGTCTTGAAGAAAATGGATATTTTTCTCTTATGGATATTGAAGTAAAGAAAAGAGGTTTTTGTCATCATGATTTTGCCCATCATAATATTTTAATTGATAAGGATCAGCAAATAAATATAATAGATTTTGATTATTGCATATTAGATACTCATATACATGATTTGGCATCTTTACTTATAAGAGCTATGAAGGATGGTAAATGGAGTGATAAAACTGGTGATTTAATTATTAATAGTTATCAGGAAACATTGGAAGTA
The DNA here is from genome assembly GCA_000435835.1 of Clostridium sp. CAG:221. Classification (GTDB taxonomy): domain Bacteria; phylum Bacillota; class Clostridia; order Clostridiales; family Clostridiaceae; genus Clostridium. The sequence continues at coordinate 14,656 of FR883350.1, read as the reverse complement.
ACTGATGAAGAACTTAAGATTATGAAGTATTTTATTATGTTTCCCCAAAGCTTCTGGCAGATAGGCCTTCAATATTATTGGGAGCAGCAGCCATGGAATGAAGAGGTATTTATAAATAAAATAATTAGATACCTGGAGGATGTTGAATATCGTGAAGTATTTTTAGATGAATACTTTAAATAGGAGGATAGTTTCATGGATATTTACGAGTATTTAAGTAGTAAAAGCATTATCATAAGTGATGAAAGATTTAAAGGTAATGTTGAAGTAAGTATTAGTGAGCAGATTCAATTAATATCTGATGCACATAAGAGACTTTTAGCTGGCAAAGAAGCTATTATACCTAGAATTCAAAGTGTCATTGGTAAGGATTTTGAAGCATATAAGGTTGATATAAAAAAGAATAAGAACTATATAAGTAAAATTACAAATAATAAAGGTACAAGTTATATTGAGGATTATTTGATAGATGAAGGTACTAGTATTATAAAAAATGCAGAAGAAACCCTTAGTTTATTAGATTTAGAAATATATTTTTCAATAATTAAAAGAAGTATGAAAAGATATGAAATATGTTTAGGTAGAGTTGATGAAAGTAACTTAAAGAGAGACAAAAATGAAATAATATATATAAGCAGTAGTAGATATATTGCTTATGACTTATTGGAAAGTGATTGTTATAGTTATATAAAAAAAATTAAAAGAAGAAAAAGAAACTATAATATAAATAATATAATAAATGAGTTTGCTAATAAGTCAGCATTAGATGATGATAGTGTTAAATATTTAAGAATATTATCAATATATCCCAATGAATCTATGAAAGTTTTAAATAAATGTAGAAATGGTAAGGTTGATATCACTAATGAAGATATAGTTAATAAGTTAAAAAATGCAAAAGAATGTGATGATATTAAACTTTTATAAGGGGTAATAAAATGAATAAAAATAGATATGTTGAACGAAAGGCTTTATGTGATTATGATTTATGTGAAGGATTATTTGATAAACTTAATTTAACTGTTCAAGATATGATTCCACTAAGAAAGGTATTTTTATTAGTTACTGATAAGGGAAAAAAAATATTAAAAAGATGTGATATGAAATTTGAAGATGTTCAGTTTATTGATGAAGCTTTAAATTATATATATGCGTCAGATAAAGATGTAATTAGGTATTGTAGAAATAAAGATAATGAAGTTATAACAACTTATAATGGAAAGAATTATATTGTGCTTGATATGATTGAAGGTAGAGAAGCGACATTTACTAATCCAGTGGAAATATCATGGTGCACTAAAGCAATAGAAAAGCTTCATGTTTCATCAAAAGGAATAGAAAAATATTTAAAAGATTTAAATATAAAATGTAAATATGGCAGTAATATAATCAATGAGTATATTAATGATTTAAAAAATATGGAACAAATAAAGTTTTTAGTAAAAAAATATAAATATAAAAATGACTTTGATAGTTTATTTTTGAATAGTGTAGAATCAATGGAGAAACAAATGAATAAAGCCATAGAATTATTAATGAATACTAACTATGAAAAGATGAAAAGGGATAATAGATACTTTTATTTATGTCATAATGATTTAGCTCATCATAATTTTATAATAGATAATGATAATGTTAATATAATAGATTTTGATTATTGCAATATTGATTTGAGAATTAAAGATATATATATATTTATAAATAAGGTTATTAAGAACCTTGTTTATGAAAAAGATGCTATAGATAATATTTTAACAGCTTATGATAAACCAGAGGATAAAATAGATAACCAAGAAAGAGAGATATTAAATTCTCTTTTATGTTATCCCTATGACTTTGTGGAAATAATTAAGTTATATTATTATAAACAGAAATCATGGGAACAGGAAGTATTTGTAAGCAGACTTAAAAATAAAATAGAATTAGATGATTTTAGAGTTGAATTAGTAAAAAGAATTCTAAAATAAAGAAAAGAGCTGCAATAAAAACTATAATTTTATGCAGCTCTTTTTTTATTAATTTATTTAGAATTAATAATTTTCTCATAAGCAGAGATTGTATTTTTAGCAGTTTTCTGCCAAGTATAATTAGAGCTTGTTATAAGTCCTTTTTGAACCATAGTAAGTTTAAGCAAGCTGTCACATAATACTTTCTCCATGGCATAACTTAGGGCATATACATCATAAGGATTTACCAATAAGGCAGAATTATAAAATAATTCCGGTAAGGATGTTACATTTGATGTAATGACTGGAGTACCACAAGCCATTGCTTCTAACGGAGGTAATCCAAAGCCCTCATAAAATGATGGATAAGTTAGTAATTCACATGCATTATAAAAAATAGGCAAATCTTCTAAAGGAATAAAATCAGTAAAAATTACTGAAGATGAAATATTAAGTTCTTCAGTTCGTAATTTATATCTATCATATGAAATACCTTTTCTACCGGTTATAACCACCTTAAGATTTTTCCTTATGGCAGGATTTAGAAGGGAATAACTTTCTAATATACCTAATATATTTTTACGAGGGCTATAACCGCCCACATATAAAATAAAGTCATCACTTATTCCGTATTTTTCTTTAATAACTTGTTTACATGAATTCTTGCTTAGAGGACGATAAATTTCTTCTGCAGCAAGATGTGTAACATAAATTTTTTCTTTAGGAAAATTAAATTCTTTAGCAATATCTTCTTTTGAAAAGTCAGACACAGTTATGATGCCATCGCAATTAGAAATTATTTTAGGAAGTTCCTCATTAAATATTTTTAAATATCTATCGCTAACTGTTTCAGGCAATTTTAAGGGGATTATATCATGCAAGGTAATGGCTTTAAGACAATTAATATTTTCAGAAAGTCCTACTCCGTTTTGAGGAACATGATATAAATCCATCTTATTATTTTTTAATAGATTAGGAGTTTTAACATCATCCCAAAAATGATTATTTGAAGACTCCTTAAGACATTCTATGGTAAAGTTATCTTTTAAAACTAAATCAGTGTTTTGTGGCAAGAGTATCAAGTATTGATTACTTGAATCTACTATACTTAAGTTATTAATTAGCTGATAAGTATAAGTGCCAATGCCTGTTCCTCTATACCATTTAGCAGCTCTTCCATCAATGCCGATCTTCATGATTTAATCCTTTCATAGTTGTTTTAATTTATTATATTAAAGCAAGTAAAAAAATGTTAATAAAAGAAAACAGATATACATATAAATATATAGGGGGTGATAAAAATGATGAGAGAGTTTGAAATAGAGAGGCAGTTTCAAATAAAAATTGATATTATAAAGGCTAATAAAGGTGTATATTACTTAAAAACTAATAAAGGCGAAAGATGTCTAAAGAAAATTAATTATGGACCTCAAAAACTCTTATTTGTTTATGGAGCAAAAGAGCATCTAATAAAGAATGGGTTTGAATCTGTAGATAGGTATTTCTTAAATAATGAAGGAGAGCCTTATGCTTTAGTAAATGAGGATTTATACACCCTATCTGAATGGCTGGACGGAAGAGAATGTGACTTTCATAATTTAGAAGAAGTAAAACTAGCAGCTGAAACTTTAGCTAAATTGCATGAAGCTTCTAAGGGGTACGATCCACCAGAAAATTCAAAATTGAAAACAGATTTAGGCAGATGGACTAGCCTCATGGAAAAGAGAATAAAATCATTAGATAAAATGAGAGATATGATAAGAAAGAGAAATAATAAAACTAATTTCGATATGTTATATCTTAAATCTATGGATTTTTATAAAGAAATTGGTAAAAATGCCTTAATGACATTAAAGGAATCAAATTATATAGAACTTTGTGAGATTGCAGAAAGAAATAAAGGATTCTGCCATCATGATTATACTTATCATAATATAATACTTACAGAAGATAATAAGGTAAATATAATTGATTTTGATTATTGTAAGAGGGAAATAAGAGCTTATGATATTTCAAATTTTATGATTAAAGTACTGAAGAGATGTAATTGGAACTTAGAGTATGCTAAGGAGATAATCAATGCATACAATAGTGTATCACCTTTAAGAGATGATGAGTATAAAGTTCTTTATGCATATCTTCAATTTCCACAACGTTACTGGAGATTGGCTAATAGATATTATTATAATGAGGTCAATTGGGGGCAAAATACTTTTTCCAATAAGATTGAAAGTATCATAAATGAACAAGAGAAGTTTACCAAGTTTTTAGATGATTTTAAAAAGGAATATTCCCTTTAAAAAATAGAGCTGATATTAAACAGCTCTATTTTTATCTTGTTAAATAAAAGTGAATTTTTAATTAAACAAAGCGTTGATTATACTCATATTATAAAATAGTAATATGAAATATGGAGATGCATATGAAAATAGGCGATATTGTTGTGAGAAAGTCATATGATAAAGATATAATATTTAAAGTTATAGATATAAAGGAAGTTAGAGGAAAGACATATTGTATCTTAAAAGGATTAAGTATAAGAATAATAGCAGATTCACCTAGAGATGATTTAGAAGTTGTTGATTATGGATATGTAGAAGAAAAAGAAAAGATATTAAATAGTAGAGTAAATGAAGCAATGAAAAAAGCAAAAGGTATCCAGAGAAAAATTGGCATGAGGGAGCAGATAAATTGTAGAAGTAACAAAAATCAGAAATCACAAGCTGTAAATAATGATATGTTCTTCGGAAGGCCAGGGAAAATACTTCATATAGATGGTGATGAGGAATATTTAGAAACATGTTTAAAGGTTTATAAGCAATTATCTTTAGATGCAGTGGGAAAAGCAATAGCAGAAAAAGAACAATGGACAAAAGTAATAGATCTTGTTAAAGAGGTAAAGCCTGACATTGTAGTTCTTACTGGACATGATAGTGTACTAAAGAGTACAGATGATTATTTAGACCTTGAAAATTATAGGAATACTAAATATTATATTGAAGCAGTAAAGGCATTGAGGGATTATAACTCTAGCTATGATGAACTAGTAATATTTGCAGGGGCTTGTCAATCATGTTATGAATGTCTTTTAGATGCAGGAGCTAATTTTGCTAGCTCACCAAGTAGAGTTCTTATACATTGTCTGGATCCTGTTTTTGTTTGTGAAAAAATAGCCTATACTAAAATAGATGAAGTTGTTTCTATAACAGATGTAGTTGAAGGAACTATTACTGGTATTAAGGGCATTGGAGGACTGCAGACCAGAGGAAAATATCGTGAAGGATATCCAAAGTCAAATTATATATAATTGGTTTATAGTTGAGCTGTATCGGATGATATGGCTCTTTTATATGTAGTATAAAATTAATAAAATTTTAAAGTTACTGTATAAAATTTATAAAATTTGAAACAATAATTAATGGATTGATAATATTATCTAAAAAGTAAAAGTTTACATTGACAAGTGTATATAAAGATGATAAAATATTTGGTTTTATTTGACAATTGAAAAAAAAAGGAGTAAAATTTATATTAGAAAGAGGGTGTTTTCATGGAAAGAAACAGGACTTTAGCGACAATTAGAAATGACATTGAAAGGCATGTAGGCGAGAAAGTAACCTTAAAAGCCAATGGAGGTAGAAAAAAAATTTTAGTCAATGATGGAATAATTGAAAGCGTTCATCCAAGTATTTTCGTTGTTAGATTAGACAATGACACCCAGAGGACTGTGACATATAGTTATTCAGATGTTTTAACAAAAACAGTTATGTTATATTATGCTGTATAATTAAAGACTTCGAATAAATATCGAAGTCTTTTTTATATGCAAAAAAAGAAAGATGGCGGGTATCCATCTTTCAACTATGGTATAAAAGGGTATTGAGAATTTATGAGAGGTTATATGGTCAATAACCTCTTTTATAATACGACATATTTTTAATGTTGTCAACAATATATTTAAAAAAATATGAAAAAAATTAAAGTTACATCTTTAATTCGACATAATATTGATAAAATAATGGCTTTGATAAAAAATTTTCTCAGAAAATTATAAAAATCAATTTGAAAGTGTTAACAAATATCATTCATTAGAATAAATATATAGTTAGGAAAATATATATTATAGTAGTTAAACTATAGGAGGGATATTATGTCACAAATAGATGTCATTAAAGAAAATGTTCAATATGAACAGCTTTTAAGAGAAAGTACTGGAAGCAATATTTTAAAAGGAGAATACTTAATTAAGGATTCACATCCAGATGTACATGAAATCTTAGGAGTTGATGCAAAGGCTACAGTGACAAATAAAGAAGTTTTAGCTGATAAAGTTATGCTTGAGGGTGTTGTAACCTATACAGTTTTATACTTATCTATTGATGAAAGTGATATAGAAAGAATAAATTCTGTAAATCTATCAGAAAAATTTGCAGATTATCTAGAGCTAACCGGTATAGAACATAAAGTCCTTTGTGATGTTGAATGTGTAGTGGAACATATACAAGCTAATATTATGAATGAGAGAAAAATATCCGTAGAAGGAGTTAGAACTACAAAATGGAATATTTATCAAGTTGATGAATTTGAATTTATTAAAGATTTAGAAGGAACTTCAGATATTCAAGTTCAGAAGGAAACTGAAGAGATAAATAAGGTAATTGGTGATAAAGAAATAGAACTTATGGGAAAATCAATCTTAAAAGCAACTATGGATAAAGCAGAAATCGAAGATATATTACAATGTTCATTAAATCTTCATAAGAAGGAAACTAAGCTAGGGGAAGATAAGATATATTTTGGCTGCTACTGCAAGGTGGAAGTTTTATATAAGGGAAAAGATACTGATGATATAATACTTTTAAATGATGATATATATTTATCTAAAGAGCAAGAACTTATTGGATGTAATGCTGATATGATGGCGTATAATGAAGTAGACATAGTAAATAGTGACTATATAGTAACTTTAGATGATTTAGGAGAAAACAGGATTATCAATGTAGAATTCTTGGCTAAAGGCTTAGTTAAGGTTTTATCTAAAGAAAAAATTGATTTAATAAACGATGCGTATTGTCCATCACAACCAATAGATTTAATAAAGAGTAATCATGATATTGGATTAATACATGGTATGGTAAATACAGAGGTAATTATAAAAGATAATATATCTTTAAACGATGATAAAGAAAAGATAGGATCAATTATAATGACATCAGGATCTCCTGTTGTTACAGATAAAAGTGTTGAAAATGATAAAATAAAGCTAGATGGAGTAGTAAAAGTTTCAGTATTATATAGGACTGCTGATGAGATAAGCAGAATAAATATGTGTACAGGAGAAGTTCCTTTCACTACAGTAATAGACTTAAAAGGTACTAATAAAGATATGGATGTAGTGAGCAAGGTACAAATAGAGTCAATAGATTCAACTATTGAAGCTAATACTATAGGAATAAGAATTACTTTAAGTGCATGGGCTAAAGTTTCTTATAAGGTTAATAAAGAATGGATAGTTGATGTGGTAGAAAGTGAAAATGGACGAGCAGAAAGCAAAGCATCAGTGACAATTTATTCAGTAGATAAAGGAGATACTTTATGGAATCTTGCTAAAAAGTATAACACAACTATTGAGGAACTAGTAAAGATCAATGATATTGAAAATCCAGATGTAATAATCGTTGGGCAAAAACTTATAATACCAGGAAGAGCCGTTTTTTAATGAAGAATTAAGAATGAAGAATGAAGAATTAAGGATGAAACTCCTAGGGGAGTTTCTAAAATATATTTTTAAAGAATTTCGTAGAAATTCTTACCACAATTCATAACTCATCATTCATAATTCATAATTCTCTAAGTTTATAAAAAAGGTAATCGCATTTGCGGTTACCTTTTTTTGAATAATGAGTTGGTATTATGGATAAAATAACAAACGTACGATTTGAGGTGATATGATGAGTGAAAAAGTTGTTGGTAATTTAATTATCATTGGAGGGGCGGAAGACAAGGTTGGCGATAAGGAAATATTAAAGAAAGTAGTAAGTTACATTAATAAAGAAAAGGATATGATTTTAATTGCAACTATAGCTACAGAATATCCAGAAAAAAGCTTTAAGAATTATGAAAAGGCTTTTAAATCCTTAGGCGTAAAAAATATAGAAAAGTTAGATATTAAATGTCGGGCTGATGCTTATGTAGATGAAAATATAAATTTAGTAAAGCGGTGTAATATTTTATTTTTTACAGGTGGGGATCAACTTAGAATAACTAGTATTTTAGGGGGAACTCCAATTAATGAAGCTATAAAAAATTTATGTAAGAGCAAAGCATCTATTGTAGGAACTTCAGCAGGAGCTTCAGTTATGAGTGATACTATGATAATTGAAGGAAAAGATGATGAATCACCAAGAAAATGCACTTTGAAAATGTCACCAGGATTAGGGTTGGTAAAAAATATAATGATAGATCAGCATTTTGCGCAAAGGGGAAGAGTAGGAAGGCTTTTGACCGGAATAGCGCAAAATCCAGAAGTGCTTGGAATTGGTATAGATGAAGATACAGCAATAATTGTCAGTGATGAAGGCATAGCTGAAGTTGTTGGGTCAGGAGCAGTATATTTTGTAGATGGCAGTAGTATACAATATAGCAATGTTTCTGAGCAATATAGTAATGAAGTGTTAAGCATGTTTAATGTTAAATTACATGTATTAAAAGAAGGAAATAAATTTAACTTACTTAAAAAGGCGCCTTTAGAGGAGGATAAGAATTTTTATGAAAATGATAAGTAGCACAGTTTATAAGGGGAGAAATATATATTCACATAAAAAGTGTATAAAGATAGAAGTAGATTTAGAAGGGTATTCAGAAATTCCCAGCAGAGATATTGAGTCTTTTAATGAAAAGCTTTTAGAATTAGTTCCAGAATTATATACCCATAGATGTGGCATAGATGAAGAAGGCGGTTTTGTTAAAAGATTGAATGAAGGAACATATTTGGCACATATATGTGAGCACATTATTATTGCTTTGCAAAATAGTTTAGGCATTGACTTAGCATATGGTAAGGCAAGAGAAAAAAGTGGTGATATCTACATCATAGTTTTTCAATATAAATATGAAAAAGTGGCAATGGAAATCGTTAAATTAGCAATTGAAATAATAAATAGCCTTATTAAGGGAAGAAGTATAGATATTAAAATAAGATTAAGCATAATAAGAGAAATAATCAATGAAGAATCTATAGGACCAAGTACGGCAGAAGTTATAAAAGGAGCAGAAAAGTTCAATATGCCTGTTATAGATATTGGTAATGGAGATTTTTATCAAATAGGATATGGTAGTCAAGGAAGACGAATTGAAGCAGCAATAACCAGTGAAACAAGGTGTGTAGCTGTGGATATTTCCTGTGATAAGCTAATTACAAAACAGATTTTAGATATTCAAAATCTGCCGGTGGCAAGAGGACAAAAAGTTAGTAATGTCATTGATTTATTAAGAGTTGCTGATGAAATAGGTTATCCAGTAGTAGTGAAGCCCCAGTTTGGTAGCAAGGGGAAGGGAGTTTTTGTAAATATAAAAAGCAAAAAGGAATTAGTAAAAGTATATGACTATTTAAAAGATCAATTTAAAGATATAATCATAGAAAAATTTCATGAAGGTGACGACTTTAGAGTTTGTATTGTAAATAATGAGGTAGTAGCTGTATCAAAAAGAATTCCTCCTTTCATAATAGGTGATGGATTAAAGAACATAGAACAGTTAGTAGAAGAGATTAATTCCGCTGAAAATAGAGGGAGAGATCATGAAAAGCCTCTTACTAAAATTGATATAGATTTTCTTTATTTAAACGAGCAAGGATATCATTTAACTACTATATTAGAAAAAGGGCAAAAGGTATTTTTAAGAAGAAATGCTAACTTATCTACTGGTGGAATAGCTGTTGACTACACTGATGTTATAAGTGATGAAAATAAAGAGATATGTGTAAGAGCTGCAAAAGCCATTGGTTTAGATGTATGTGGTATTGATATTTGTACTAAAGATATTACAAAATCAATTAAGAAAAATGGAGTAATATTAGAAGTTAATTCAGCACCAGGATTAAGAATGCATGTATATCCTTCTTATGGTAAGTCACGTAATATAGGCGAAAAAGTTGTAAGTATGCTTTATAACAACAATGTGCATAATATTCCTGTTATATCCGTTACAGGAACAAATGGAAAAACAACAACAACTAGGATTATTAGTAGTGTGCTAATGAGAATGGGATATTGTGTAGGTATGACCTGTACCGATGGTATCTATATAAACGGTAGATGCATTGACAATGGAGATGATACTGGAGCCGATAGTGCTACTTGTGTACTTTTAAATAAAGATGTTGAGTTTGCTGTATTAGAAACTGCTAGAGGTGGAATTATTAGAAAAGGATTAGCCTATGATTTAGCTGATGTAGCTGTAATCACTAATATTACCGAAGACCATTTAGGCTGCGATGGCATAGAAGATATGGAAGACTTGTGTATGGTAAAATCTTTAGTGGCTGAAGCTGTAAAAGAAGATGGATTTGTAGTTTTAAATGCTGATGATAAATATAGTTTGGATATTATTCCACGAATAAAGGCACAAATAATATATTTTTCAAAGGATTGCAACAATGAGTATATTTTAGAAGCAATTAGGAACGATAATATATGTGTTTATCTAAGTGAAGGATATGTATGTGCATATAACCGTGGTAGAGAATATAGAATAATAAAGATTGAGGATGTACCAATAACTTTAAATGGTGTGTTGGAATTTAACATTGAAAATGTTATGTCAGCTTGTGCAAGCTTAATAGCAATGCAAGTGGATTATAGCATGATAAAAGTGGGACTTAGCAAATTTGAATTAAGCGAAAAATACAATTCAGGTAGATTTAATATGTATGACTGCAATGGAGTAAAGACGATTTTAGATTATGGTCATAATATTGAAGGATACAGAAAGGTTTTATCTTCTCTTAAAGAACTATCAAATGGTAGCATTATTGGTGTTATAGGGATACCTGGCGACAGAAGTAATAATGATGCTATAAGAATAGGGAAACTTAGTAGTAATATTTTAGATAAAATAATAATTAAAGAGGATAAAGACAGAAGAGGTAGAAGCAGTGGTGAAATAGCTGAACTTATTAAAAAAGGTGTTCTTCAAGTAAATAAAGATGCAGATTTAAAAGTTATCTTAGATGAGGTTGAAGCTTTTAGAACTGCACTTATGGAAGCAAAGAGCGGAGATACGGTAATTGTATTCTTTGAAAAGAGAGAGCCTTTATTAGAAGTTATTGAGTATTTTAGAAAAGAACAAGATTATAAAGGTTATACAAAGATTAATTAAATAAAATATAGATAGCGGGTAACATTTAAATTATTCTTAACAAATAAAAAAATAAATGTTACCCACTTTTTTCAAAAATTTTAGGTAATAAAAGATATATTTACTATAGATAAAATACTATATATAATAGTAGTTATAAAGTTTTAGATATATTTGAGTTTCAAGAATTAAATATATGGTTATGACAGATTAAGTAAAAGGCTTTCGTTGAAAGGATTTGAATATATGAAAATTAAAGCATACGGTAAGGTAAACATATCTTTAGATGTAGTTGGAAAAAGAGAAGATGGGTATCATTTATTGAGCATGATAATGCAAAATATAGATTTATATGATGAAATTGAAGTTGAGAAACAAGAATGTGGAATAATTTTAGAATGCAATAAAAGCTATGTTCCAGTAGATAATAGAAATTTAGCCTATAAAGCAGCTGAAATTTTTAAAGAAAGATATGATATTGTTGATGGAGTAAAAATAAATATAGAAAAAAATATTCCAGTTTCAGCAGGTCTTGCAGGTGGTAGCACAGATGCGGCAGCCGTATTAAAAGTAATGAATAAATTATTTAATGTTAATGCAACTGAAGAAGAATTAATGGAACTAGGCTTAAAGTTAGGGGCAGATATTCCTTATTGCATTCATGGAGGAACAGCCTTATGTGAAGGAATAGGAGAGATAATAACGCCTATTAAACCATTTAGAGATAAGATAGTAGTTCTAGTTAAGCCTGCATTTGGTGTTTCTACTAAGGAAGTATATAAAAACTTCAATTTAGAAAAAGTTAAACAACATCCAAAAACAGCAGAGATAATCAATGCCATAGAAAATGATGATTTGAATTTTGTAGCAAGTAATATGAAAAATTTATTAGAAAATGTTACATTAAGAAAACATAAAATATTAATTAAGATAAAAGAAGAAATGAATGCTTGTGGAGCAATTAATTCAATGATGAGTGGAAGCGGACCAACAGTTTTTGCATTTTTTGATGATATGTTAAAGGCACAAAGATGTTTTGAAAAGATGAAAAAGAAATATAGTGATGTATTTATAACAAGAACAATATAAAAATAAAAAAATTATAAATAAATATGAATAATCCCCTAAAGTATGTCAATACTTAACTCATATAGGGGGTTATAAATATGAAAAAAGTTTTTAGTATATTTTTAGTTTTTATAATTTGTATAGGCACTTTAGTTGGTTCAACTAATAAAGGATGCATAGATGCACAGCTAGTTACTTTAAATTATGATGAAATTAAAGACAAGCTTATTAGATTTCATGTTATTGCAAATAGTGATTCTGATGAAGATCAAGCTGTTAAGTTATTGGTAAGAGATGAAGTTATTGATTATATTAATGTTCAATTAAAAGATGCTACAGGTATAGATGAAGCAAGAGATATATTAAAAGATAATATAGAAGAAGTAAATAATATAGCAGTAAATATACTTAGGGAAAATGGCTTTGATTATGAAGCAAATACAATGATATCAAATGAAAACTTCCCTGATAAAGTTTATGGAGATTATTTATTTCCACAAGGAAACTATGAAGCATTTAGAATTATCATTGGAAATGGTGAAGGCCATAACTGGTGGTGCGTAATGTTTCCTCCATTATGTTTTGTTGATGAAACAAAAGGTGATGTAGATTCAAAGGAATTAGAAAAAGAGCTTATTGGTAATAACCATGAAAGAAGCTATAATAGTAATATAGAATGCAAGTTTAAAATAGTAGAAGTGATAAAAGATATTTTAAAAAACAATTAGGGGGATGAGTATGACTAGAGCATTAGCCATGATTTCAGGTGGATTAGATAGTATTTTAGCAGCAAAATTAATAAAGGAACAAGGAATAGATGTAATTGGAATATGTTTTAGATCTTATTTTTTCAGTGAAGAAAGTGCTAAGAAAATGACTAAACAAATAGATATTCCTTTAGTGGTAGTTGACTTTTCAAAAGAGCATTTTGAATTAGTTAAAAACCCTAAACATGGTAGAGGAAAAAATATGAATCCATGTATAGATTGTCATTCAATGATGATGAATTATGCAGGTGAGCTTTTAGAGAAGTATGAAGCAGATTTTATTATTACAGGAGAAGTATTAAATCAAAGACCAATGTCTCAAAATAGGCAAGCGCTTGATATTGTAAAAAAAGAATCTGGCTTTAAGGACAAAATTCTTAGACCTTTATGTGCAAAGAATTTACAACCTACAGAAATGGAGCTAAATGGATTAGTTGATAGAGAAAAGCTAATGAAAATAAGCGGAAGAAGTAGAAAGGTTCAAATGGCTTTAGCTGAAGAATGGGGAATAAAAGAATATCCATCACCAGCAGGTGGATGTAGACTTACTGAGCCAGGGTATGCCTTAAGATTAAAAGATTTATTAGGTTTTAATAGTACACCAAATGAAAATGAATTGAGTTTGTTAAGATACGGTAGACATTTTAGAACAAAAGATAATAATAAAATAATAGCAGCTAGAACAAAAGAAGAGGGAGATGAAATTAAGAAGCTTATCAATGATACATATCTTAATTTCCACCCAATTGATTTTTCAGGAGCTTTAGTAGTTATGGAAAATGAAGGTACTGCTGAAGATAGAGAATTAGCAGCAAGGATTGCCGTAAGATATAGTAAAGGAAAGAATGAAGAAGAAGTTAAAGTAAGATACGGATTCTATGGCCAAAAGCATAATAAGGAAATGAATGTATCTCCAGTGGCAGATAAAGAGTTAGAAGAATATTTAGTTAACGTAAAATAGGAGGAAACATGGAAAAGAGTGCAGTAATATCTATAAGAAGTTTTTCAGATTTAGATAAAGATGAAGTAATAGAAGTAGTTACACCAGGAAAATTTCATTTAGGAGAAAGTGAATTTAAAGCTGTGTATGAAGAGTCAGAAATATCAGGTATGGATGGAACAACTACAACTTTAGTTATAAAAGACGACGTATTGGTTTTAGAAAGAGAAGGATCTACTAGTACAAGAATGGAATTTAAAAAGGGTGAAGATGTAATTTCTTTATATAATACTCCATATGGTATGATGAATATCAATATATCTACAAAGGAATTAGATATTGATATGGATGAAGATGGTGGAGTAATATATACTAAGTATGTATTAGGATTAGAAGGACAGCCAGGAATAACTACAGAGCTTAAAGTTAAAATTAGAGCTAATTAATGAAGATAAAAGTACAAGGTAATTAATAATTATCTTGTACTTTTTTAAAAAAAAAACTTACTAAATTTCTGATTATCTTTTCATAAGTTGGTAAATGCCGATATATCCCGTATTTTAGGGCTTTATCGGTAT
>FR883349.1 GCA_000435835.1 Clostridium sp. CAG:221 | reverse complement strand
TTGTTTCTCTCGAGAACACTTTGTCTCTCAACGACAAGGATTATTCTACAATATCTTATTTAATACGTCAACACTTTTTTTCAACTTTTTTTATTTTTTTTCATTTTTTTTATTTTAATTCCTCTATAAATGCCTCTACAGGATGATTTTCAGCTACTTTAAGATACCCTATGCTTCTTTGAAATTTAATACCTCTTCCACTAGAAACACTTCCTGGATTCATTATAATCATATCTCCTTCGTGCTTTATCATTGGTATATGTGTATGACCATATAATACAATATCAGCATCTACTTCTCTACCTCTATAGTAAATTGAATTAAAACCAAAGTTAACATTATATTTGTTACCATGAGTCATATATATTCTTTTGCCATTTAAAATTACAATTCTCTCTACTGGATTCATCATCTTAAAGTCACAATTGCCACATACAGCATATACTTCACCTTTAAATCCTTCTGTTAACTTTTCTAAATCACTTTCTCCATCTCCTAAAAATAACAAAGCATCACATTTAGCTATAGCTTTTTTAGCTAAATCTACAGCTTCACTATTATTATGAGAATCACTTACCACTGCTACTAACATAAAAAACCCCCTTTTTTTTAATGATGAATGAAGAATTATGAATTATGAATTTAGGAATAAACTCCCAAAGGGGGAGTTTAGAAAGCATATTCTTTAGAAACTCTTTGAGTTTCATCATTAATTCATCACTCATCATTCATAATTCATCATTATCTAAGTTCATCATTCTTCATTCATAATTATCTAAGTATTATAGTTGTGTTAATATCTTCTTTAATTCTGCTAAGGCATTTCCTCTGTGAGAAACTGCATTCTTTTCTTCTGCTGATGCTTCTGCAAAAGTTTTATTAAACTCTGGATAGAAGAATAATGGATCATACCCAAAGAAATCTCCTTCTATAAGTTCTTCTTTTATATATCCTTCTACAGTACCTCTAATTACCTCTTTTGTATCATTACCTATTAAAGCTAATGCACATACAAATCTACCTCTTCTATCTTCACCTTTAGCTGACTTCATTTTATCTAATAACTTAATGTTATTTGCATAGTCATTGCCATGCTCTCCACTATACCTAGCTGAGTATATGCCTGGCTCTCCATTTAAGTAATCTACTTCTAATCCTGAATCATCTGCTAAAACTAAAGCATCACCTTTATTATTAGCTAAAAGATAGTTATATATTTCTGATGCCTTCTTAAGAGCATTTTCTTCAAAAGTATTTCCATCTTCCACAACATCAATATTAATATCTTCATCCTTTAATGAACATACTTCAAAATCATACTCTTTAAGCATATTCTTTAATTCTTTTATTTTCTTTGCATTATTACTAGCTAAAACGATTTTTCTCATTATTTAGATTCTCCTGTTCCAATCCATAGTGCATCCATCTTTAAGCAATCCTTTTGTAATTGAATCATTTGCTTAATACCTTTTTCACCTAAATCTAATATTTCATTTAATTCACTTCTTGTAAATGGAGCTTCTTCACCTGTACCTTGTATTTCTACAAACTGTCCATCATCAGTTCCAATAATATTCATATCTACCTTTGCATTTGAATCTTCTTCATAACATAGGTCTAATAGCTTTTCTTCTCCAACAATACCAACACTAGTTGCACAAACAAACTTTCTTATTGGATAAACCTTAAAACTTTTTTGCTTATGAATTTTATTTACTGCATCTACCAATGCTATAAATGCACCAGTAATACTTGTTGTTCTAGTTCCTCCATCAGCTTGAATAACATCGCAATCAATCCAGATTGTTTTTTCACCTAATGCCTTTAAATCAACAACTGATCTTAATGCTCTTCCAATAAGTCTTTGAATCTCCATTGTTCTACCATCAAGCTTTAATCTAGCTATATCTCTCACCTTTCTAGTTGCTGTAGATCTAGGAAGCATATTATATTCTGCCGTTATCCATCCTTCTCCAGTTCCCTTTAAAAATGGTGGTACTTTATCTTCAATAGATGCTGTACAAATAACCTTTGTATCTCCTACTTCAATTAATACAGAACCTTCAGCATGCTTTATATAGTTTCTTGTTACTTTTGTATGTCTAACTTGATCATTTTTTCTGCCATCAATACGCATAATTCTCCTCCAACTAATAGTTTTAATATTTACGTTTAATATCTTATATTTATATTATCATCTTGTTTTATTATCTTATTACTAAAAAAATGCACTTTTTCCTCTTATCACTCATATTATTAATATAAGAATTACTTTGAGAGGTGAATAAATTGAGATATATGGGTCCATTTTTTAGAATGAATAATCTTTCTCAAGATGAAATTAATACACAACTTTTCTTTTTTGCTAAAGAAGCAATTAGAACCATTGTGCTTGAATCTAAATGTGGATTAGTATCTTCTATAAAAAGCTATAAAAGACTTTCCTCTAACAATGATATTAGCATAAATAGTAATATTTCTCCACTACTCTGCGTATACAAAAAGGCTTCACCTAACTATATCCATAGTAAAAATTCCAATGGTTTTGATGAAGATACCTTTAGGAAAGAAATTAATCCAACAACTAATGCTCTAATGACCTTATCAATTCTTGAACTTGCTGATTACTATGGTAACTTTAGAGGCAAGGATAAAAGTCTCTATGCATTTCATGATATATATGAAAAATTAGCTAAAGAGCAGTTAGAATTCTATTCTGTGAATTTAAGAAGTGCTGATGGTACATTTACAAGTAAGAAAAATAATGGTGAAAATAATTATAAAAACTTTAACTTATCTGATAAAGATAAAAAATTTAAATTTTCTGATCAAGCATATATGATGCTTGCTTATTACTTATATTCCTTAAAGAATCCTGAAAGTGATGTATATGATGCCTATAAAGCTTTTGCCATGGAAATCCTTCAAGTCTTTGTTGAATATAAAGATAAGCTATATGATACTTCCTTAGATGAGATATGTAAGATATTATTAGCCTTTAATGTCCTATATAGCTATGATGCTTTAGATGATTTAAAACTGTTAATAATAGATTTTACTGATTATGCTATGAATAAGCTAGATGAAAAGGATTATTATGTTGAAGAATTAGATACTGTATGTCTTTGTTCCATAGCATTATCACTATCTTATAAACATACAAATATCCTTAGCTTTTTTGATAAGACTTCAGAAATTATTAACAAACTTTTTGATTTATATGATGCTAAAAACGAAACCTTTTACAAGCTTTCTTCAAAGAAAGATATAAAGTATTCATGTTTTGATATAAATTTTTATTTTCTTGCCTTTGTTATTTATTCTGATATAAATGAAAATAAATCATCATATAAAGACCTTATTTCTTCAATATATAAAAAATTCTTCATTTCTTCTGGCATAATAACAAGTTGGCCTGAGGCCCCTACTCTTGACGACTATGAAAGATATAGAGGATATAGTTTAAAATCTGCTGATATGCTTAGTGAAACTTATTTTAAAATGTCAAACCTTCCTACTCCATCAAGTAGTGGTACTGCCCCTATATTTATTAAGTCTGTAAATTACAATAAACGAAAAGATGAATTTACACCAAATAGGACCTCTTTTGATAGTTATAAAAACTTCTTTTTATTTTACTTATTTATCTTCTTCTTTAAAGATGAATGTATAAATAATCTATATAATTCTTCATATGGTACAGATCCATTTCCTTTAAAAACAGAAACTACTTCTAACATTGTTACTTCTACAACAACAAGCAATACTACTGATAATAGTATGGTAGAAAGCAATATGATACCTAATAACGATATTTCTGCTGTGGAAGATAAAAGTAATTTAACTGATAATCCTGCTGATTTATCTGAAGATATATATTATACTCTTAACAATTCATCAACGGATATATTAAATAATGATACCAACGATGATTCTTCATCAGATAATTATATTAATAGAGATGACAATTCTGAAGCTGATTCTGTAATGAATGAAAATAAAGAGGATTAATATAAATAAGGTCTCAATAAAGAGACCTTATTTCCGTATAGCACTAAAATCAATATTGCCATTACAATCTAACGTTACTCCTGTAATATTATCATTAACTGCAATGTTTTCATTATAGAATAATATAGGAAGAATGCTATATGAATTAAACATATTATCTTCTATGTTAAAATAATTATCTTCTTGCCATGTTTCTATAGATAATTCCTCATTATACTCATCAATTACTTTATATACATCATCTTCACTGTTAACCTCTAAGTTAAATATTATTAAATCATAATATCCCTCATCGATTATTCCCTCTATATCCTCTTTATCTACTAGCTTTACCACCAATGTGTAGCTTGTATTTTTCTCTATCCAATCTGAAATAATATTTATGAGTTCCTTATTATCAATATTATTTTCAGCTATTAAGGTAATACTTTCTTCATCATCCCAAAAATTATCTACATTGGTAAGGACCTTTCTTTCTTGCAATTTAGCAGCGCTACTTTCTTCATTTCTATAATATTTTCCTTCTGCACAAATCATAGAAGATTCATTGTTTTCGATATAATTTCTTATGGCAGAATCCAATAATGAATATACTTTTTTCCTACCATTTATAGGTATGGCGCATTCATCCAAATTAAAACTAGCATAAACTGCTTTATTAGAAGGTAGTGTTATAAGCTTTCCCTCTTCCTTTAAGCGCTGTAACTGGTTTCTTGGTGGATTTACAACAATATCCCTATTACCTACTTCAAAGGCAGCTAATGCTATATCTTCTGATTTATCCTCTATTATACTAAGAACCTTAGGAATATCAGTATTAGATTTTTCATTTCTATGTAATATTATTTGATTTTCATCCATTGAGCTTATATAGTAATCACCACTGTACACTAAAGAGGTATAATTATTATTAATAAATTCCCAGCTTAGTACATTTTTTCTTAATCTATATTGAGGCTTAGAGAGCTGTACCAAAAAATCATCATCAATAGAATTTAATCGTATTATCAAATTATTACCTTCAGCCCATATCGCTACTGTTTCTTTAAAATTACCTTCATTGTTTAAATATGACCTTGCTCCATAAACATTCATTAACGCCTCTATATCATCTTCATTTTCCTCAGTTAATATCTCTCGAAAGAACTGTACTAAATCATCTGCAGTTATAGATTTACCATCACTCCAGAAAACATCATCTCTAATGGTGAAATTGTATTGTATGCCATTATCAGTTACATCTACACTTTTAGCTAATGCAGGCATCATCTTTCCTTGACTATCTATTTCAATAAGACCTTTACTAACAGCACATATTATGTCCTGTTGTCTAGTGCTAAGGCTTGCTATATTTCTCATGTCATCTGGGATATCATCTATAGAATATACTATGTCAGCTTTTTCTGTTTCCTTTCCACTGTTACTCTTATCTATAAACCCTAAAAGAAATACTACAGTGACTATAGTTATTACTATGGTTATTATTATCCTTTTCAATATCTCCATCTCCTTCCAATAATAATAAGTATATCCATAACTAAATTAACCTAATCACCCCCCTTTATTTATTTATCATAATTATGTATAATTTTCTCTATAATAGATTGATTGAAAAATTTGGAGGTGAATTATGTCATCTGTAGTACAAGTTATGCAAATAATGTTTTATGGAGTAGCAACATTATTTATGATTTGCTTCATGATTATAGGAATATGGGCATTTGTTTTATATACTAAGATGTTTAAAAATGATAGAATACAAAACTATATTCTACAAAAGATAAATGATAGTATTTCTTCTTTGAATAATAAAAATAGCTATAATGACTTTCTGGATGAATCTTTTGACAATTCTTCATCTGTAATTGAAGAATCTTTATTTGAGCAATCAAAAAATGATGATATGAGTCATAGTGATTCTCTTTATAAAATAAAATAATAAAAGGGCTGTATCATCTTGATACAGCCCTTTTAAGCTACTTATCTAATAAAAGCTATTTAAAATACTTTTCATTTATATCATTTTTTCAAATTCCTCTTCTGTAATTACTGTTACTCCAAGCTCTTGAGCTTTTGTAAGCTTAGACCCTGCTTCTTCTCCAGCAATTACGTAATCAGTCTTTTTGCTAACACTTCCTGAAACCTTTGCACCTAAACTTTCAAGCTTAGATTTTATTTCAGATCTTGAATACTTCTGCATTGTTCCTGTCACAACTACTGTTTTTCCACTAAATCCACTTTCTATAACTTCTTTCTCTTCATATATTGGAGTTATTCCTAATGCTAAAAGTTCATTAATTGTATTAATAACTTTTTCTTCATGGAAGAATTCTAAGACACATTTAGCAACTATATCACCTACATCAGAAACTGAAATAAGCTCATCAAAAGTAGCTTCTTTCAATCCATCAATGGATTTAAATTTATCTACTAAATCTCTGGCTGTCTTAACGCCTACATTTGGTATACCTAATGCATATATAAATCTATATAATTCTGGTGTCTTACTTCTTTCCACAGCATCTAATAAATTTTGTGCCTTTTTCTCACCAAACTTTTCAAGAGTTAAAAGTTCTTCCTTTTTAAGCTTATATAAATCTGCTATTGATCTTATATCAAGCTTTTCAAATAACTGTTCTGCAGTCTTTTCTGAAAATCCAGCAATATTCATAGCTTCTCTTGAAGCAAAGTGAACTATACTCTTAACCATTTGAGGTTTACATGATAATGTATTTTCACAGAAGTAATGTGCTCCATCTAAAACTAAATGACTTCCACAAGATGGACATACTTTTGGTGCATTTATTTCTTCTGAGCCTTCTATAGTTGATTCTACTACACCCATTATTTCTGGTATAACATCATTAGATCTACGTACAAATACATCAGCACCTATCCTTACACCTTTTCTCCTAATATCATCCATATTGTTTAATGTTGCTCTTCTAACAGTAACTCCAGCAAGTTCTACTGGATCTAATATAGCCGTAGGACCTACTCTTCCACTTCTTCCTACATTCCATTCAACATCTAAAAGCTTAGTAGTAGCTTCTTGTGCCTCAAACTTAAATGCTATTGCCCACTTAGGGAATTTAACGGTATAGCCTAATAGTTCTCTAGTCCTCATATCATCAATGGCTACTACTACTCCATCTATATCGTAATTTAAGTCAAATCTCATTGCTTCTATTTCTTTAATATACTTTTCCACTTCTTCTAAAGTAGTAGCATATCTTATATATTCATCCATTGGAAGACCTTTATCTTTAATAAACTTAAGCATTTCTTCATAATTCTTAAAAGCACTTCCTTCTTTATATCCTACATCATAGAAAAATGCTGAAAGTCCTCTTCTTGCAGTTTCCTTTACATTTAAATTTCTTAAAGCCCCTGCAGCTCCATTTCTTAAATTCTTAAGTGGTGTTTCAGAGATTGCATTATACTTATCAAAGGCCTCCTGAGTCATTATAGCTTCACCATGAACTTCAAAAATGTCTCCAGTGCTTGTCTTTAAAGGTATTTCCTTTATTGTTTTAACTTGAGCCGTTACATCCTCTCCTGTTTCACCAGTACCTCTTGTAGCTGCAACTTCTAATATCCCTTCTTCATTATAAGTAAGGTTTATGGTAAGACCATCAAACTTCTTTGTTATAACATATCTTAATGGAGGTAAGTTTTCACCTCTAGCATTCATTTCATTTACAAACTTAATATTTCTATTATGCCATTCCTTTATTTCTTCCATGCTTTGAGCCTTATCTAAACTCCAAAGTCTTGCTTTATGAGTATATTTTTTAAATCCTTCTAATATAACATCCCCTACTCTTTGAGTTGGTGAGTAAGGAAGTACATATCCTGTTTCATTTTCTAATTCTTTAAGCTCATCATACTTTAAGTCATATTCCTTATCAGTAACTGACGGCTTATCTAATGAATAATACTCATAAGCATATTTATTTAAAAGTTCTACTAATTCTTCTATACGAGCTTTCTTATCCATACTTGCCTCCAAATATCCTTAATTATAATAATTCTAATTTTGCTATGGACTGCATAAGATTTTTAATTCCTTGGCTATTGAATGCTATAGTAAGCTTCTTATCTCCATTAGCATCAGCTACTGCCACAACAGTACCTATTCCAAACACCTTGTGCTTTACTTTTCTACCTACAGTAATTTCCTCAGAAGTTCCTGTATTATTTTCAGAAGAAACTTTAGCTTTATTTGTAACAAATCCTCTAGCACCATTAGATGAATATCCACTTCTTATACTATGGGGATTATTTCTCATATCTCTTCCTGCCATCATTGCTCTTGTGGCATCTATAGCACTTCTCTTAGTTTCCATTACAACATACTCTCTTAAATTTGGCTTTATTTCTGCTATAAAATCTGATTGAGGATATGAAACTGTCCTACCAAATACTCTTCTTACTTCTGCTGAAGTCATATATAGTATTTCTTTAGCTCTTGTTATACCAACATAACAAAGCCTTCTTGATTCCTCCATTTCTGTATCACTTTCAAAAGAGGCAGCCCCTGGGAATAGTCCATTTTCCATTCCTACCATGAATACCACTGGGAATTCAAGTCCCTTAGCACTATGTACTGTCATAAGTACTACTGCACCATTATCATCATCTTCATCTTCCAGTTTATCTGTATCTTGTACTAATGAAACCTTTTCTAAATAT
The DNA here is from genome assembly GCA_000435835.1 of Clostridium sp. CAG:221. Lineage (GTDB taxonomy): Bacteria > Bacillota > Clostridia > Clostridiales > Clostridiaceae > Clostridium. The sequence continues at coordinate 24,277 of FR883349.1, read as the reverse complement.
GCAGAAAGGCTCTTATCTTCACTTGTTTTTTCAAAATCAACAGCATCAGAAACAAGTTCTTTTAAGTTTTCAATTCTACTCTTATCTTCTATATCTTTAGAGGCTTCTAATTCTTTTAAATATCCTGTCTTATTAAGTATTTCTTCTATTAAATGAGATACTGGTACTGTTTCGCTAAGCATTGAGAATTCTTCCATCAATGACATAAATCCTTCTATTCCAGCGCAATTTCTTGCAGTAAGCGTTGGTATAGTCCTTACTTCACTTAATCCATCCCAAAGGCTTAATTCATAATTTTCTACAAAGTCCAATACCTTATTTATGGTAGCATCGCCAATGCCTCTCTTAGGTACGTTTATAATTCTTCTTAAGGCAATGCTATCTTCTGGATTTACAAGTACCTTTAAATAAGAAAGCATATCCTTAATTTCTTTTCTATCATAGAATCTAGTTCCACCTATAATCTTATAAGCTATACCAGCTCTTCTTAAACTTTCTTCAAAAATACGTGATTGTGCATTTGTTCTATAAAGAATAGCAAAATCCTTATTCTTTTTACCTTGTTCACCTTTTATCTTTGCTATCCTTGAAGCAACAAAGCTTCCTTCATCAGCATCTGAATAAGCTCTATAAACTTGTATTTTTTCACCTGGATCCTGCTCAGTTCTTAATGCTTTACTTTTTCTATTAGCATTATTTACAATAACTACGTTTGCTGCATCTAGTATATTTCCTTTAGATCTATAGTTCTGCTCAAGCTTAATAACTTTAGCATCTGGATAGTCCTTTTCAAACCCTAAAATAATTCTAATATCAGAACCTCTCCATCCATATATACTTTGATCATCATCACCTACAACGCAAATATTTCTATGTTTTTCTGCTAATAATCTTACTAACTCATATTGAACTGCATTGGTATCTTGATACTCATCAACCATTATGTATTGGAATTTTCTTTGGTAAAATTCTACTGTTTCTGTATCCTTTTTAAATAGTTCTACAGTCTTAAATATAAGATCATCAAAATCTAAGGCATTGTTTTCCTTTAATCTTTTTTGATACATTTTATATACTTCTGCAATCTTCTTTTCCCTAAAGTTTGATTCATGCTGTCTATAATATGCATCTGGAGATAACATACTATCCTTAGCTCTACTTATTTTACCCATGATTTCTTGTTCAGAAATATCTCTATCATTAATTTGTAAAGCCTTTATACATTCTTTTAATAATGTCTTTTGATCTGAAGAATCATATATAGTAAAGTTCTTTTTATAACCTATCTTTTCAATTTCTCTTCTTAATATTCTTACACAAGTGGAGTGGAATGTTGATATCCACATATCTTCAGCCTTTTCACCAATTAAAGAAACAACTCTCTCCTTCATCTCTCTAGCTGCTTTATTTGTAAATGTTATGGCTAAAATCTTATACGGAAATATATTTAAATCCTCAATCATATGTGCCATTCTATGTGTCAGTACTCTTGTTTTACCTGAACCTGCTCCTGCTAAAATAAGCACTGGCCCATTAACTGTTACAGCACCTTCATATTGCTCCTTATTTAATAATGCTTTTAAATCCAAAAAAACATCCTCCTCTCCAATTTATCATTGCTATTATATCACAATAGACTCTATCTTATTATTATTGACATTTTTATTATATTAACTATATCATAATATAAAATTTCATTCAAACAAACGTTCGTATATAATTATAAATTATGATTTATGAATGATGAATTTAATTAAACTTTTCTTTGAAAAAACTTTTTTAGACAACAAAAAAACGCAACCCTTGGGGCTAGGTTGCGCTTCAGCAATAAGCAATAAATAAAAAGGGGGCTATTCATTCCTTTTATTTATCCTTGCAATAATATTATATAGAAGACATTTTAAAAATGCAAGATATTTTGTATAAATATTTACATTTTTCCTAAAATGTGAATCTTTCTACAAAAATATTAAGATTTGTTCGTTAAAGCCCTTTTAAAATGGCAACTTCTTCCTCAGTTAGTTCTCTATATTCGCCTTCCTCTAAATCATCATCTAAAGGTAAAGTACCAAATTCAATTCTCTTTAAATATGTAACTTTCTTCCCTACAGCTTCAAACATCCTCTTTACTTGATGGAACTTTCCTTCTTGTATTGTTAAAACAATTTCTGAGCCTTCATCAGATGCACTTTGTATTTCTAAAATTGCTTCCTTACATGTATATCCATCATCTAAAGTTATACCCTTTTTGAACTTTTCAACATCATCTTCTGTTACTTTTTTATCTATTTTAGCAAAATAAACCTTATCTACTTTCCACTTTGGAGATATCAATCTATGATTTAATTCACCGTCATTAGTAAGTAATAAAAGCCCCACTGTATCCTTATCTAACCTACCTACAGGAAAAGGCTCAAACACTTGATGTTCCACTTCTAATAAATCAATTACTGTTTCATCCCTATTATCAAAAGTTGCTGAAACAACACCTGCTGGCTTATTCATCATTAAATATATAAATTCTCTATAAAAAATTTCCTCACCATTTATAACAATCTTATCTTTTTCTGGATCAACCTTCATTGCACTATCCTTTATAGTAACTCCATTAACTTGAACCATTCCATTTTTAACTATCTTCTTAAGATCCTTTCTTGTTCCGTATCCTAAATTAGATAATATCTTATCTATTCTTTCCACTTTCTATACACCTCGCATTTTTTCTTTAGCTAATAATAGACTATTCTAATTTATCCTATCTGTAAAGTTTTATCTTGCATAACTAATCAAGTATTTTACATAGCATTTAATTTATGTTAAATTAATACAGTTAGTGTAATTTAATAAAAGACAGTTCATTAAGACCATCCTGTCTATAAACAAAACTAGGCATAAATAATAAAAAAGGTTTATTTTATTGTGCCATCTTTAGCAGAATAAAATAAATCTTTTTTTACTTTGGAGGAAAAAATTATGGATAATACAGCTATTGTTGTTTTCAGTGGAGGTCAAGATTCCACAACATGTTTATTTTGGGCTTTAGAAAAATTTGAAAGGGTAATTGCTGTTACTTTTGATTATAATCAAAGACATAAGCTAGAAATTGAATGTGCAAAAAATATAGCTAAGGATTTAGGTGTTGAACATCATATACTTAATATGGATCTTTTAAATCAATTAACTCCTAATGCCCTTACACGCAGTGATATAGATATTAAAAATGGTGAAGATGGTAATCTTCCATCAACTTTTGTAGAGGGTAGAAATATGGTTTTTCTTACCTTTGCAGCTATACTTGCTAAAGTAAAGGGTGCTAGACATATAGTTACCGGCGTATGTGAAACAGATTTTAGTGGCTATCCTGATTGTAGAGATATATTCATTAAATCATTAAACGTCACTACCAATCTTGCTATGGATTATAACTTTGTTATTCACACACCATTGATGTGGATAGATAAAGCTGCTACTTGGAAAATGGCTGATAAATATGGAAAGCTTGATTACGTAAGAAATAATACTCTTACATGCTATAATGGGATAATTGGTGATGGTTGTGGTGAATGTCCTGCCTGCATTTTAAGGAAGAGAGGTCTTGAAGCTTATTTAAATAATAAATCTTAGAAAATTGCTAAGGAGTGAAGATATAAAACTATCTTCACCCCTTAATTATTTCACTTTTTTTACATCCCCACGCCTTTCCATCATTACTATAAGGACTTTAGCATATTAGCATATAAATCTCATCTATATTTATTTTAAAAATCTTTTTATTACCATAAGTTTTTTATCACTATATGGTGGATACATCAGTGTGGTATTTAATACTCTACTCTTTTTAAGTACGCTCTTTCTATGAGAAAATGTCCTAAAGCTTTCTTCTCCATGATATGCTCCCATACCAGCATTTCCTACACCACCAAAGGGAAGATTTGAATTTGCCAAATGTAGTATTGTATCATTTATTGAAACTCCACCAGATGATATTTCATTTAACACCCTTTTTTCAACTCTTTTATCACTGGTAAATAGATATAATGCTAAAGGCTTTGGTTGTTTATTTATATCATTTATCACTTGATTTAAATCTCTATATGACATTATTGGAAGTATTGGACCAAAAATTTCTTCTTTCATACATGCTGAATTCCAATCCTTCACCTCAATTATTGAAGGAGCTATATATTTTTCTTCTTCATCATATTCTCCACCATATAGTAAGCTTTCTTTATCGCTTTCTAATATATTAAGTAATCTATTAAAATGTTTTTCATTTATTATACGTCCTAAAGATTCACTTACTTTTATATCATCACCATAAAAGTCATTAATGGATCTTTTCATTTCCTTAATGAGTTCATTCTTTATAGATTCATGAACCATTACATAATCAGGTGCCACACAAGTCTGTCCTGCATTTACTGTCTTTCCCCATATTATCTTATCTGCTGCACTTCTTATATTAGCACTCTTATCAACTATAACAGGACTTTTGCCTCCTAGCTCTAAGGTAACAGGCACAAGATTCTTTGCTGCTGCCTCCATAACAATTCTCCCTACAGCCGGACTTCCTGTAAAAAATATATAATCAAACTTAGAATTTATAAGAGCTGTATTAGTATCTATAGCCCCTTCCACAGCACATATATAACTTTCATCAAAAGCTTCACCAATAATCTTCAATATTATTTTTGATACATTAGGCGCCAGTTCAGAAGGTTTAATCACTGCACAATTCCCTGCAGCTATAACCCCTACTAATGGTTCCACAATCAATTGAAATGGATAGTTATATGGTCCTATTATTAATACTGTGCCATAAGGTTCATTAATGATGAAACTCTTTGCAGGCATTAAAAATATTGGTGTTTTAACCTTTGTTGGCTTAACCCAATTCTTTAAATTCTTAATGACTTCTTCTATGCTATTATATACAAAGCCTACTTCTGTAGTATATGATTCAACTTTGTTTTTTCTTAAATCTAAATATAATGCTTCCAATACTTCATTTTCATATCTTTCTATGGTACTTTTAAGCCTTCTTAATGCCCTAATTCTAAATTCAACATTTTTAGTAGCTTGTGTATAAAAAAACTTATTATGTCTTTCAAGTATCTTCTCAACATCATAACTGTTTAAATCTTTTGTACTCATATCTATCATCTTCTTTCTTATATAATTATACACCTTGTAAACAAATCTAAACCTCTTAACTTTTATCCTTCTAAATAAAAACTCATTAAATACAATATCATAACTGTCAAACCATAAACATCATTATTAATATCTCTTCACTATTATTTAGTTTTATTTCTTATAATTTTATATATTAATGGTTCAAATATATATTTACATTGTTAACTTTTACAATTAATAATATTGTTGTTTATATGGGATTTTTTGTATAATAAATTTATCATAATAATAAATTAATTTTTACAGGAGGGTACATTATGATATTTTATGGTCAAGAAACTGAAAATGAAGAAAAAAAACAAGACGCTTCCAATATAGCTATGGAAAAACTATTAAAATCTAGAACTATAGTTATTTCTGGTGAAATCAATCAAGCTTTAGCTGAAAAGGTAACTACTCAATTATTAGTTCTTGAACAAATGGGTGATGAACCAATCAAAATATTTATTAATAGTCAAGGAGGACATGTTGAATCTGGTGATACTATTCATGACATGATTAAATTTGTTAAACCAAAGGTAATTATTATAGGAACAGGCTGGGTAGCAAGTGCAGGAATTACTATTTATTTAGCAGCAGACAAAGAAAATAGATATTCTCTTCCTAATACAAGATATATGATTCACCAGCCAATGGGTGGTTTCCAAGGTCAGGCAACTGATATAGGTATTGAAGCTGAAGAGATTTTAAGAGTACGTAAAAGAATAAATACTATTATCAGTGATGCTACTGGTCAACCATTTGAAAAGGTTGAAGAAGATACTGATAGAAATTACTGGTTAAGTGCCAAAGAAGCAATGGATTATGGTTTAGTAAGCAAAATTATTGCAACTCATTCTGAACTTGAATACTAATTTTATATATTATTTAAAAGACTTCAACATTTGCTGAAGTCTTTTATTTATATCTTCTATTTATTGTTATTGTACAAATTTTTAGCTTCTGATAAAATAAGTTCATCTTAATTGCATGGAGGTAGCATAATAATGACAATGCAAAAACTATTAAGTAAAACTAGACAAGCTATAAATGATTTTAATATGATAAATGACAATGATAAGATTGCTGTAGGTCTTTCTGGTGGAAAAGATAGTGTCACTCTTCTTCATATATTGAAAAACTACCAAAAGTTTTCTCCACAAAAATTTGAGCTAATTGCCATTACTCTAAATCCTGGTGGAGTTGATAATGGTCCACTACATGAACTTTGTAAAAAACTTGATGTTCCTTTTTACGAAATTCAAACTGATATTGCTAAAATTGTTTTTGATATAAGAAAAGAAAAAAATCCATGTTCTCTTTGTGCCAAACTTAGAAGAGGTGCTTTAAATGATGCTGCCATGAAGCTAGGCTGTACTAAGGTTGCACTTGGACATCATAAGGATGATGCTGTAGAAACCTTCGTTATGGCCATGTTTTATGAAGGAAGAGTAAACTGCTTCTCACCTAAGTCATACATGGAAAAATATAATTTATCAATTATAAGACCAATGGTGTACATAGATGAATATATGATTAAAAAAACTGTCAAAGATAACGGATATCCAATTATTAAAAATCCATGTATTGCTGATGGTCATACTAAGAGACAGGAAGTAAAAGAATTAATTAAAAACCTACAAGGTACCTTCCCTAACTTAAAAGAAAAGTTATTTTCTTCATTAAATAACTCTCAGCAATTATTTATTTGGGATAAGCAAGTAATAAGCGACGATAATTTTTAATCTTGTTAAAAACATAAAGAATACAACTCTTTATAAACAGTTGTGTTCTTCTATCATTTCTGTAATAATGTCACCTCGAAAGTTGTCCCTGAATCCTTCTTACTTTTACATTCTATAGTTCCATTTAATAATTCAACAATTCTTTTGCTAATGGAAAGACCTAAACCGCTACCACTTTTCTTATGAGACTCTTCACATTGATAAAACTTATCAAAAATTCGATGAAGCTTTTCTTCTTCAATTCCTATTCCATTATCCCTTATACTTACTTTTACACTTTTATCATTTAATCTTTTTACTGATATATCTATTTTGCAGTTTTCACCAGAGTACTTTATGGCATTATCAATTAAATTTATCCATACCTGCTGTAACATATCATAGTCACTTAAAATGTTCACCTCATCTAAATCAATGGAAAAATCTATTTCCTTATCTGACCACTTTTCACTTAAAAGTATTATACATTTTCTAAGTTGTTCATCTAATCTTATTTTTTGCAAATTAGCAACTATTACTTGACTATCTAATCTAGACATATGTAGCATATTTTCACAAAGCCTAGAAATCCTCATTGATTCCTTATTTATTACTTCTAAATATTCTTGTCTTTCACTTTCATCTATACTACCATCTAGCAATATTTCAGTAAAACCTGTTATTGCAGCAATAGGTGTCTTTATCTCATGAGATACATTGCTCATGAAATCTTTACGCATATAATCCATACCATCTAACTCAGCCACCATCTTATTTACATTCTTAGCAAGTTCATCAACTTCATTAATATATTCATATTCACAATCAGTGGTATTTCTTCTCTTAATATTTACTTTAAAATTACCTTCAGCAACCTGCTTTACTGTATTGCTTACATCAATTAATGGCTTAGTTAAATGCCCTGCACCAACCCATAAAGAAAACCATGCAATTATTAAAGCTAATACCAATATTAATATACAAACTAATACCAACTTTTCATAAGTTATTGCCTCTTTATAAAATATCTTAATAGCACCTATAGTTATAGCTGTAGAAATTATACATGAACTAATAAAAGTTAAAATTGAAACAATAGCTATATATTTTCTAAGGGTCCACTTATACTTTCTTTTTTTACTCTCCATTTGACTTTCTTCCTTATTATATTTATATCTTAGCTTTATACCCTAAACCCCTCACTGTTATTATTTCAAAATCACTACAATTTTCAAACTTTCTACGTAATTTTTTTATATGAGAATCTATTGTTCTATCATCTATTTCTGTATCCATACCCCATATTTCATCCATTAATTCCATTCTGGTAAATATTTTATTGGGACTGCTTAAAAGCTTAAATATTAAATAAAACTCTTTAGGTGGCATATTATACTCTTTTCCATCATAGATTATTGTCAATGAATCGTAATCTAAAACTGTAGTACCTACTGTTAATTTTCTTTCATTGGCGATCTTTGCTCTTCTTAAAAGTGCATTTACTCTTAAGGTCATTTCTTTCATATTAATTGGTTTTATCATATAGTCATCTGTACCAGCCACAAAACCTTTTTCCATATCTTCAATTTGGTTTTTAGCTGTAATCATTAAAATAGGGATGGTATAGTTGGCATTTCTTAATGTTCTTGTTAATTCATATCCATCTATTCCTGGCATCATTACATCACTTATTATTAAGTCTATGTGTTCATGCTCAAGTATATCTAACGCTTCTTCCCCATTAAAAGCACTGAAAACATTATAAGTTTCCATTTTTAACTTAGCACTCATCATTTTATTTAAACTTTCATTATCCTCAACAACTAAAATAGAAAACATTCTTACTCACCTTCTTCAAATACTATGTAGTGAAATTATAATTTAAAAAATCAATGGATGCAAATATCTCACTTTGCATCCATTGATTATAATTTTTATATTTTTGTTTTAGCTTTCCTTAAAACTAGCTTGCTCTTGTCTTTCCTTGTAGGCTGTTTTTTTCAACATCTAAAACAACATCTGCAATATTCATTGTTGATTTTCTATGAGATACAATGATTATTGTCTTATTTTCTTTGCTTTCCATAAGAGATTTTAATATTATTCCCTCATTTAAACTATCAAGGTTACTTGTTGGTTCATCTAAAAGAATCATTGGGGCATCATGTAAAAACGCTCTTGCTATACCTATTCTTTGTTTTTCTCCACCAGATAGGTTTCCACCTAACTCACCAACTTTTGAGTCATATCCATTTGGTAGGCTCATGATAAAGTCATGAATTGATGCTTTTTTAGCTGCTGCTATTATTTCTTCCATGGTAGCATTTTCTTTTGCTATACCAATATTATTAGCAATGGTATCATTAAATAAATACGTATCTTGTGTTACAAAAGATTGCATCTTTCTTAAATCTGATGTATTTATTTCATTAATATTTTTACCACCAATTGTAATTGATCCATTGTCTACTTCCCAGAATCTCATAAGAAGTTTTAATAAAGTAGATTTACCACAACCACTTTTTCCATATATACCAATTATGGTATTTTTCTTTATCTCCATATTAAAATCTTCTAAAATAACTTCATCGTCATAAGCAAACGAAACATTTTCTAACTTCATATCTGCAAACTCAACAGTTTCTTTTCCACTTACTTCTTCCACAGCTGGCTCTTCTTCTAAAAGGTCAAGCACTCTGTTTCCTGCAGCAATTGTATGGAATAAGTTATTAGATAAGTTACTTATAGCAACTACTGGTCCAAATGAACTCATTAAAGCAATTAATGGAATTATTACTTGTGTAAAATCTACTTGTCCTTTATTGTAAAGAATACATCCTGCAAATAACATAACCATACTGCATAATAGTATTGCTGTATCAGTAACTGCTCTATTGCTACCTTCTTGCTTTAATAAAAACTTTTGCTTTGTTTCAAGTTCATCGGTTCTTCTATTTATTTCATCTAAACGCTCTTTACCAACACCATATTGAATAATATCGTTTATTCCTCTTATACTACTTAAGAAATAAGAATTTAGATCTCCCAGTTCATCTCTATATTGCTGTCCTGTTTCATCTCCTTGGTTTGAAGACCATACAGGAATAATTACTCCAACAATAAAATATGCTACTAAAGCAATAGCTCCTAAAAATATATTATAACTTCCTATAAATATAGTCATAATAACTGAAGTTATAAAAGCTATAATAATTGGAGATATTGTATGGGCATAAAATACCTCTAATAATTCTGTATCTGTTGTAATTATAGAAATTAAATTTCCTTTATCTTTACCTTCTAATTTTGCTGGTGCTAGTTTACGAAGTTTAATAAAAACTTTATGACGTATAAGTGCCAACAATTTAAAAGCAATATAATGATTTGAACCTTGCTCTGCATATCTTAAAATGCCTCTAAGTACTGCACATATAACTATACCAATAATTACTTGCTTTAATGAAAGTGCTGTTGCAAATCCTAAAATATTTAATAATCCTACTCCACCAAGAACTATGATAAATATAGCTGTAAGAAAACCTATAACTCCCATAGTTATAGCTGCGATCATTACATGTACTAGAGGAAGCACAAGGCCTATTAGCTTGTACATAACTTTTAAACCATTTCTATTCATTTACTGCTCCTCCTTTTCCATACTGTTCTAATTGTTTTTGTCTATTGTATAAACTAGCATATTCACCATTATTATTAATAAGTTCATTATGCGTACCTGCTTCAGCTACTTTTCCATCTTTCATTGCATAAATACAATCTGACTTAACAACATTTTGAAGGCGGTGAGAAATTAAAATTACTGTTTTTGTTTCTGCTAGTTTATTAATTACTGCCATTATTTCATTTTCACTTTCTGCATCTATATTAGATGTAGCTTCATCGAAAATATATACTGGAGTATCATGAAGAATTGCTCTTGCCAAGTTTAATCTTTGCTTTTGTCCACCTGAAAGGTTAGAACCTTGTTCTAAAAGCTTAGTATTAATACCATCTTGCTCATTCATGAACTCAAGAAGATTAACTTTACGTAACGCTTCCTCCATTTGTTCTTTAGTTGCATCATTTTTACCCATACGAAGATTTTCTTCCACTGTTCCTTTAAAAATATTTGGATTATGAGTAACTAATGTTATATTTTTCATGATACTTTCTTCTTTAATATTAGAAAGCTCTTTTTCACCTATATGTATATTGCCACTATAGCCTTTATTTCTTCCCATTATAATATTAGTAATAGTACTTTTACCACAACCTGATTCACCAACTATAGATACAAATCCTTTTTCACTAATATCTAAATCAACACCATTTAAAATACTTCTTTCTTCATCATAAGCAAAGCCTACATTTTTAAATGATATTGCTAAGTTATTTTCATCAATTACTTCTGTCTTTTCTTCACCTTCATCAAGGTCTAATATTTTAAATATTTTCTTACTTGCTGCCATACCATTCATAGCTATATGGAAGAATGATCCTAATAATCTAAGAGGTATAAAAAATTCACTAGATAACATTATTATTGCAAATAATCCCCCAATTGTAAGATTACCCTTAGAAAACTCCAACAACGCAACAATTATTCCTAATCCTGCTCCTCCATAAGCAACTAAATCCATCACACTTATAGAGTTTAATTGCATTATAAGTACTCTCATAGTAATTTTTCTAAACTGCTCTGCATCTTTGTCCATTTCTACAGTTCTTCTAGCATCTGCTTCATAAATCTTTAAAGTAGTTAATCCTTGTAAATTTTCTAAGAAGCTGTCTCCTAAACCTGTATATATTCCCCAATATTTTGCTAGTAACTTTTTAGCAAACTTTTGTACTGCCACTATTGATATTGGAATAAGTGGTACACATACTAAAAGAACAGCTGAAGCCTTGATATTAACAAATGCTAAAATAATAAATAACGTAACAGGTGCAGCTAAACTGTAAAATAATTGTGCTAAATATTTACCAAAGTAAATTTCCAGCTGCTCTACTCCTTCTCCTGAAACTTGTACTATTTCAGCTGTAGGTATCTTATCCTCATATGAAGAACCTAAGCTTAATAACTTATTATAAATATTTTCTCTTAATGTCTTCTTCACATCTGCTGCTGCATAGAAACTTGCATTACTTGATTTCTTATAACAAAATGATCTTATTATTACTACAAGCAAATCAATTACAACTGCTATAATTACCATATTGGTATTTATACTGTTATTTAACAAGTTTTCTAGTAAATATGCAAAAGAGAAAATAAATACTACATTGCATAAAAGTGCAATCCAATTCCAGATTACCATTTGAGCAACATACTTTTTAGAATCTTTAAGCAAATTCATTAATCGTTTGTTAATCATTGTATCCCTCTTTCCTTTAAAGTTATTTTCAAAGAAATGGTAAATTTTCAATGTTCCCATTTCTAAAAATTATCTTTGCTATTTCTAACACTTTATTACTTATAAAATTATAAAGAATAAATATGACTTGAATATGACCATCATTCTCAATTACATATTTTTTTAAGTTAAATTTAATAAAAGACACAGCTATCCTTTAAAGAAAACTGTGTCTTTACCTTATTTTATATATATATTTATCCATGTTAATAATCTATTATTTTCTGATTGTTCATCAAAATTAAAATATACAAATTCAGCAACCATATTATTTTCTCTATCATAATAAACATAAGAATTTAAAAATTGTTCCCAATCAAATATTCCATCATAATAATCTTCCCCTAATATTTCTTCCACTTCATCAATAGTTTTTATATTACTAATATCATTAACGGTTATTTCTGTCTTACCTTCATCAAATCTGCTATGAATAGATGTTATACAATCATTTTCATCCACATCAATGCATATTTCATCAAATAAATATCTATAATCCCCACTATGTCTATGACTATCAGTATATTTATTAAGATTTAATACATCTATCTTGTCATTAATAGTTGCACTGTCTATTTTTACATTAGATAAATTTGTGCTTTCTAACAGCAATAAATTAATTTTCTTACTTACAACAGTTTTATAGATGAATGTTAATATAATCATGAGTATTATAAATATTATTACTAAAATACCCTTTAGCAATATATTATTTATCTTCATTTTTCTATTAATATTTATAAACTTTTTATCTCTCTTTATATCCATCTTCATAATAACACCCCAGCTTAATAGCATAATATAAATACCTATAATTTCAATAACTTATTTCTAAGTAATATTCTTTTTTATAAGTGGTTATAAAATAAAATAAACCCAATGGTATTAATTGCAAAATTAGCAAACATGTGAACTAGCCATGAGCTATATATATTTTCATTCTTTTCATTTAAGTAATTAAAAATAAGTCCTCCAATGAATAGCCCAATTAGTGTTATTATATATAAGTAAATAGAAAACCACCCTTTCATCATGGCTATATGGTATACGGCAAAAACAATTGCACTAAATATATAAGCAACTTTTCTTGTAGTCAATTTTTTTAGTGTTAAAAAAGCAAAGCCACGAAAGAAAAACTCCTCTAAAAGCGAATTAATAAATGATATGTAAAGTGCAACCCAAATAAAACGCTCTCCTGTTACCCCAATATTATTACTTAGTGATTTTGTTATACCTGAAAAATCAAATATGCCCTTAGTTAAGGAATAAGCTACCACTATTATCATATATACTGCTCCAGCTAAAATAATAGTTAATTTAGCTCCTTTTTTATTCCATCTAAATAAGCTCTTTAGATTAATATCCTTATGAACCAATGAATAAATCATTGGACATATTAAAAACAATACTATCTTGATAGCTGACTTTACTGCATAATCTGGCTGTATAAAGCCATCTACCACTGCCATAATAGCGCAACATATACTTATAAGCATAATAATGGCCATCAATTCTTTTTTCTTATTCATAACCTTAAATCCTCATTATTATTTATTTAGCTTGTCCTTTTTAGCTATGAACTTATTGTAACATATTTACATAATAACTTTTTACTACATTTATCTTTATAAAAAAGTACTATAAAGAACATAATAATTATTTCTTTATAGTACCTTTATTAGTTTTTCATTTTTTCATAGAAACTCTTTGAGTTTCTTCCTCAATTCATCATTCATCATTCATAATTCATCATTTTACTTAAGCTCTTTGAGCTTCTTCCTTAATTTTTAATTCTTCATTTTTCATTTTTAATTACTTTTGTGTAGTTTCATTAAAAAAACTGATATTTCCCTATACTCATTAACCATATGATTTAAGGTTTCAATAATATCTCTATTAGCATCAGAAGCTTCTATTTTTCCTATTACCTTATCACCTTGCTTTACTCCCATATCCATTGCCTTAACTGCATTTTCTAAAACCTCTTCATCATCAGTTATAAGTGCATCTTTTAATTTGCTAAAAAGACTGCCAATCTCTTGTCCTATACCCAATGATTCATCAACTTCTCCACCTAATTTATCTATTTGTGAAACCACTATTTCCTTTTGAGATGCAAAGGTAGAAAGTATCTTTTTAAATTCATTTTTTAAATCCTGATTTTCTAGCTTTTCTTCATAAGATTTGAAAGTATCAGATCCCATATTAATTCCCACTAAAAAATCGTTTAATAATTTAATAAGTTCACTATTATCCATTACATTCACCTCTTGATAGTAATTTTTCAAATTTTTAAATTATTTATTCATTTTTTTAATTTTATTATTAAAAAAGTGTTATAAAAGTAAAGTTTATTACTTCTATAACACTTTTGTTTTAAATTATACTTTTATTCATTTACAAGTTCTTCTGTTATTTGTGATTTTTCTTTTATAGCACTAATGATTAATCCAAGAACTATACCTAATATTGCTGGAACTAACCAACCTAAACCTTCAGTATAAAGAGGTAAATTACCAAATATTTTATCACCTAATTCTATACCAAAACCTTTTAATCCATAAATTACACTTACTACTCCTGTAAATAAAATCGTTAATGAATACACTATTCTGCTACCTTTTATAAATTTATCAACCATAGCTAAAACAATTAGCATAATAGCTATTGGATAAATCATATCTAAAACAGGAACTGAAATAGATAAAATCTTTGTTAATCCCATATTAGCAAGAATCATACTTGAAAGAGCTAAAATTCTTACCCATCCTTTATAACTTATTTTATCAGATAAGCTTGCAAAATATTGACTACAAGAACTAATTAACCCTACACTTGTTGTTAAACATGCAAGAGTAAATATTACTGCTAGTAATACTGCACCTGGTTTACCAAATAAGTAAGTAGTAACATTTGTTAATGTAACTGCTCCATTTGCTGTTTCACCAAATCTTCCTCCACTAGTTGCTCCTAAATGTGCAAGGGCTGCATAAATTAACACAAGTAAACCACCAGCAATAAATCCAGCTTTTATTGATGTTGATACTACAGCTTTTTCTTCTTTAACACCTTTTGTTTTAATAGCAAGTGCAATAACAATTCCAAAGTTTAATGCTGCTATAGTGTCCATTGTTAAGTATCCTTCTAAGAAACCTGTAACAAATGGTGAATTTACATATGCACCTGTTGCTTCACCATATGAACCTAATGGCTTAAAGAATGCTCCTATAACAATTACAAATATTAAAGTTAATAATGTTGGTGTTAATACTTTTCCCATACGATCAACTAACTTAGTTGGCGATAATGAAAGCCAATATGCCACTGAAAAGAATACTAAAGTAAATAATAAACGAGCTATGGTTTCTGACATATCACTTGGTAAATATGGAGATACCACCATTTCAAATGGTAAACTTCCTGCTCTTGGAATTCCTAAGCAAGGTCCAATAGATAAATAAATAAGTACTGTAAATACAGACGCAAAAAGAGGATTTACTCTTCTAGCTAATTTTTCTAAACCTCCACTTTTAGCTACAGCAATAACCCCTAATATTGGAAATCCTACTGCTGTAATTAAAAATGCCCCTAATGCAATCCATACTTTATCTCCTGCTGATTGTCCTAAAAATGGTGGAAATATTAGATTTCCTGCTCCAAAAAACAGTGAGAAGAGCATTAGTCCTAAAAATAATAGATCCTTTCTTGATAATTTTTTCATATTGTTTTCCCCCTATTAATATTACTTAATTATAGTTTTTCAATAAATAAAAAAACCGCCCCTTGATTACTCAAGGGACGGATTACATCCGTGTTACCACCCTAATTCTATAAAAAATCAATTATATATTAATCTTTTATAGCACTCTGCTCGCATCTATCAATACGCTTATCCTGTAACGTGGAAAGACTACGTCAACACTTACTCATTTCTTTTCTGCGTTGCTTCTAGGAGATGATTTTCAGCTATATTTTGAACATCGGCTTTCAGCATACACCAACTCTCTGTAGGACATCCTATAACTTACTCTTTCTCTTTATCGAATTTCTATAATTTTTATTCATTATACCAATTATAAAAACTTATATCAATAATTATTTTTATAATTTTTTATCGAAAAATATTCCATAATTTATTCTAATAACTACTAAAACAGCTAAATATGTTTGTCTACTTTAATAAATTATCTATTATATTCATCATAGTATGTTAATACTTTTGGTACATAGTTTTGTGTTTCTAAAGGCATTTTATAGAGATGTTCTGATGAAATTACACCTCTATTCATCATAGTTCCTGGTCCTGCATTATAAGCCATAAGTGCCATAGCTATATCTCCGTTACAGTCATCTAAATAACCTTTAAGAATACTTACACCAGCTCTTATATTTTCATCTATATCATAACCATTAACTACACCTAATGATTCTAAGTTAAAATCCATAACTTGCATAAGTCCAATTGCTCCTGCACCTGATGTTGCATTTGCATCAAAATTAGATTCTGCTTTTATTACTGCAAGTACTAATGCTGGGTCAACATCATACATTGATGCATATTTATTTACTGTATCATATATTTCTGATAAATCAGTATTTTCATAATAACTTGTATCAATACCACTTATATCATTACTACTTGTTATACCTAAAGATGATAAATCGCTTAAATTATAAGTAAGACTTTTATTTCCATATAACGGTATATTATCTCCATTTCTAATTAAAGGAAGCGAATCAAGACTAACAGATGAATTAGATATAATATCCTTAATTTCTTCTTCACTTACTTCTGATGATATATTATTATTCTGCATTTGTTCAAGCAATGCCTGAAATACTAATTCATACTCCATGCCATCCCCCAATGACTCTTTCATTAACTGACTAGCTACCGTATATCCTATATATTGCTCTACAGATGATATATCCATAACTTCTTCTCCTTTGTATATGTTTATTACTCTTCTACATTAAATTCCATTATATCGTAGTCTTCATAATTAACTTTCTTATAAAAACTCTTGCTTAAAACTAATATTTTATATTTTCCACTAACAAATGGTATAAAGCTATAATATTTCTTTTTACTATACTCTTGCACCAAAATCCAGTTTCCTTTATTCATCATATAAAATTCATAGCAGACATCTTTTCCCCCTTGAGATTCTGCTTCAAAGGTAATATCCCTGCCTACTTTTATTTCGTCAGAAGATGCAAAAACTTTAGTTCCATTCACTGGAATAACTTCATGAACATATATGGAAAATAACTCCCTACTATCATACTCCTTAGATGACTTAGCATTCTTAGCAAATATATTAACATTGTATTTACCTTGGCATCTTGGCTTAAGTCTTAGAAGCTTGCTTTCAACATAACCTGTATCCTCAACTTCTTGTCCATTAATCGAAGTAACAAACCTTACTAATGAATTATTGGTATTTTCCATTATTACTTCTATATCTATAGTCTCATTAACAATATATATTTCCTTACTATTTGATAAAACATATTTTATTTCTGCTGGAATAAAGTCTTGTACTTTAATAACAGTAGATATGCTTGAATCATACTCTTTCGCTGAATAAAAATCCTTTGCCTTTACTTCTATTTCGTATTCACCACATTCATCAGGGATAAAGCTTAACCAGTTACCTTTATCATATTCAATACTTTCTCTTAGTTTGCCATCTTTAAAAATCCTAAATTGGTATAAAATCTTGCTCCCTCCACAAGCCTTACATCTTATATTTACTGGATTATTCTTAAGTACATATTTTCCGCCATCACATTTTAAATCTATTATCCTAACTGGTCTTTCTCCTCTTGCATTTATGATATACGAAATTTTAGCTATATCCTCATAATCACCTTTATAAGAAATATCTTTTACTTTCAATGTTATTGTATATTCTCCTTCTTCCTCCGGAGTCCATAAATAACTATTACTTCTAATATATCCACTATCATCTGCTATTGGTCCTTCTATAATATATCTATAAAGAATTTCTCTCCCACCAACTACTCTTGCATTTAAATTAATTTGGACATTAGCCTTTTGTGGAGATGACATATCAGTTTCAAACCTTTTTATTTTTATAGTTTCATATGGTTTTACCTTGTATAAAAGTACTGCCCTATCATCATATTCTTTATTAGAAAGCATATCACGTACATGACATAAAAGCTTATACTCACCACTTTTATTTTCTTTAAAAGAAACTGTTTTTTTAGAGGAAAATTCTTGAACACATACTATTTTGCCATTTGGTAATATCTTTGAAAACTTATATAATAAAGGTCTTTTATTATCATAGTTAGCCTCTACTGAAAATATAAGCTCTTCTCCAACTATCATATTATGTGTAAGTGTTTTAAAATCAGTTATTTCTACTTCTTCTATGTCCTTTACATCTAATTTTATAACAGTAAAATCATCAACATTATTGGATGAATCTATTCTTTTACATTCAATTAATATTTCCTTTTCACCTGAATTATTAGCTGTAAAATTAAATACATTATCTGTACCATAATCTCTAAGAGGTTCCCAATCTACTTCCCCTTTAATCCAAAATCTATATAGCAATAATTCCTCATCAGATACTACGGTAATATTAAGCTTATCACCGATATATAGCTTATTCTTTTCAAACTGAACATCCTTTATAAGCCTTACTTTATCATTTACTACTACATTTATCCTTTCAGAATAAGGCTTACTAGAATATTTCCTTTCCCCTAAGACCATAATCATATATCTTCCAACATTCTTAGGAGTCCATGTACATTTTTGTTTTGTAGAATAATCCTGAATAGAGTTCCATACTCCTTCATATCCTTCAATGAATTTGTAATTTATTATATCTTTTACTTCAGATGAAACTGATATTTCAACTTCTTCATTTATAGATAAATCATTTTTTTTATTTAATTCTATTAACATATCCCCCATATACATGCACCTCTCCTAACAAGTCCGTCTTTACATATTTTTCCTAAGGTAATTATACTTCAAAATTTTTAAATTTACAGTTGAAATTTGTCTATAAAATAAAAAAAGAATAAACTACAAATTTTTTTATATAGTTTACTCTAAATTACCATTATCAATTAAGTATATTAAATTTTTATATAATCTCATATCATCTTCTTTAGTTCTCTTCTTTGAACTTTGAATCCTACCGCCACCGCGTCTTATCCTTTGATTAAGATGCCTTTGTTCAAGCATTGCTCCAATATTTTCATTACTATAAATATATCCCTTAGGGCTTAATACCTTAGCATTTTTTCCTAAGCATATAGCTGCAACTCCATAATCTTGAGAAATTACTATATCCCCTGACTTGCACTCATTAGCAATTTTCATATCAACACTTTGAAAACCACTATCCACTACTCTTACCTCTCCATAGTTTAGATTTATGTAATGATTTATATCGCAATATAAAATAAGCTCTATATTATACTTTTTGGCTATATTTTCAATAATGGAGATACCTGGACAGGCATCTCCATCTACAATTATTCTCATATTATTTTAATCTAGCTTCTAAGTCAGCTTTTAATTCTTCATAACCTGGTTTACCAAGTAAAGCAAACATATTTTTCTTGTATGCTTCAACACCTGGTTGGTCAAATGGATTAACACCTAATAAGTATCCGCTTACTGCACATGCTTTTTCAAAGAAGTAAACCATTTGTCCGAAATAGTAAGCACTTAATTCAGGAATGTTTAATACCATATTTGGAACCCCACCATCATTATGAGCTAATAAAGTTCCCTTAAATGCTTGCTTATTAACGAAATCTATTGTCTTTCCAGCTAAGAAGTTTAATCCATCTGTATCAACTTCTGCTTCTTCTATAATAATTTCCTTAAGTGGATTTTCAACATTTAACACTGTTTCAAACATTGTTCTTGATCCATCTTGAATAAATTGTCCCATAGAGTGTAAATCAGTTGAAAAATCTACTGCTGCTGGGAAAATACCCTTTTGATCTTTTCCTTCTGATTCTCCATATAATTGCTTCCACCATTCATTGAAGTAATGTAAAGCTGGTTCATAATTAACTAATACTTCTATGTTTTTACCTTTATTATATAATGCATTTCTCATAGCAGCATATTGATAACATTCATTTTCCTTAATTGAAGGATTTGAATATTTTTCTCTTGCATCTGCTGCACCTTGCATCATATCATCTATGTTAATTCCTGCTGCTGCAATTGGTAATAATCCTACTGCAGTTAATACTGAGAATCTTCCACCAACGTCATCTGGAATAACGAAAGTTTCATATCCCATTGTATCTGCTAAGTTCTTTAATGCTCCTCTTGATCTATCTGTAGTAGCATATATTCTAGATTTAGCACCTTCAACACCATATTTCTTTTCCATATAGTCTTTAAATATTCTAAATGCTATGGCTGGTTCAGTAGTAGTTCCTGATTTTGAAATAACGTTAACAGATATATCCTTTCCTTCTATTGCTTCTAAAAGGTCAGCTACATATGTTGAACTTATGTTATTTCCAACGAAGAATACTTGTGGAGCCTTTCTCTTACTGTTATCTAATACATTGTGGAAATGATTTGTAAGCATTTCAATTGCTGCTCTAGCACCTAAGTATGATCCTCCAATACCTATTACTACAAGTACATCTGAATCACTCTTAATTTTTTCTGCTGCTTTTTTAATTCTATCAAATTCAGCCTTATCATAATTAACAGGTAAATCTAACCATCCTAAAAAATCATTTCCTGCTCCAGTTCCTTCATGAACTGTTTCATGTGCGCATTTCACCATAGCTTCCATCTTTTCTATTTCAGAAAAATCTGCATATGGCATTACTTTTGATAAATCTAAACTTAAACCTTTATTCATCTCTTTACCTCCATTGAACCGTGAAATCATTATCATAGTTAATTATAACATATTTTATTTGTTTGTATAAATTTTTAACAATAAAATCTTTATATATTTAACTTAACTCTTGAATTTTTATATCTAATTCTTCTATATATTGCTCAAAAGTTAAATTCCTATCCATAATATCTTTTGCTACTTCATTATTTCCTATATATCTATAATGCCATGGCTCATATAAGAAACCTGTTATATCCTCTTTTCCCTCTGGATATCTAAGGATAAAACCATATTTATAGCAATTTTCCTTAAGCCATGCATAAGCTTCTGTAGAATCAAAATTATCATCCATATCTTGAT
Organism: Clostridium sp. CAG:221; assembly: GCA_000435835.1. Lineage (GTDB taxonomy): Bacteria > Bacillota > Clostridia > Clostridiales > Clostridiaceae > Clostridium. The sequence goes on along the minus strand of FR883349.1, from coordinate 2,734 downwards.
AATCTTCACTTAATATATCTAAAGCTAATCCTGTCTGATGCTCACTTTGCCCTGGTTTTGCTGTATATCTATCAGCTTCTTCCTGCCCATCATTAATAACTCTAGAAGTATATAAATTTTCTTGAACCGAATAAGATCTATATCCTGATGCTCCTAAAAGAATAATTCCATCTTTTTTTGCTGCTTCAAACATTGATTTTGCTGCATCAGCTGTAACCTTAGCAAGATTTCTAGTCTCTATATAACTTATAAAATCTATTTCACTTAAAACTAAATCTTCTGGTATATATGTTGAATCTAATGTATTATTCTTATTAACTAATATCATTAAGGGATCATTTTTTATGCTCAGCAAATTTTCTAATTCTTCATTTACTTTATTGCCTTCAGCTTCTAATTCCTCACTATTATCTGCTGTTTCTTCTTCACTTACTACATTGCTTTCATCTTCTAAGTGTACGTTATTATCTACTGCTGAAGTAAATATTTTATCTTTGCCTAATATAAGTAGTGCTGATATTAATGCAACAATCAATAATGCAAATATGGCTACATCTACTTTTTTCTTTTTAAAGTCCATTTTTTTCCCCTTTTCTAACTTATCCTATTTCATTTTATCATAACTTTTTAAATATTCAAAAAACTCTTTGAATTATTTCACATATTTATTTTATACTAATTTGCAATTTTTCTTCAATCTCTTTGGAAATATTAAAATAAAAAGAAATTATGACCTCTTTTTATTCTTATCATAATTTCTCTTATTTTATAACAATATTTTTTCCATTTCTTTTCCCTATATATAAATTTTTATCAGCAATTAAGATAGCTTCTCTTGTTAAAAAGTCTTTAACCTCACCAATACCTATGGTAATAGTTATGGAAATAACCTCACCTTCATAAGAAAAAGCTGCATCTTCAATCTTCTTTCTTATTTGCTCTCCTAATACATACGCATCAATATATTTATTTTCACTTAAAATTAATATTTCTTCGCCACCCCATCTTGCTGCATAGCCTATGCCTTCCACTAACTTCTGAATAATATTAGCTATTTTCTCTAAAATCATATCTCCACATTCATGACCATACTTATCATTTACATTTTTAAAATCATCAATATCACATAAAAAATGGATAGAAACTAAATTCTATCCATTTAAATATATCTTAAAAAATAAATGTCTTTCCTAAAAAATATAATATAACTATTATTCCTAAGATTATTCTATACCATCCAAAGACAGTAAAGTCATGCTTCTTAACATAATCTGTTAGGAATTTAATTGATATCATAGATACTATAAAAGCTACAATCATTCCAATTAATAATACTGCTATTTCAGTTCCTGTAAATACAAGACCAAATTTTAATACTTTTAGTAAGCTTGCCCCAAACATTACTGGTATAGCTAAGAAGAAAGTAAACTCTGTAGCTAATCCTCTTGAAACTCCAAACATTATTGCTCCAATTATAGTTGCACCTGAACGAGATGTTCCTGGGAAGATTGCTGCAATAAGTTGAAATAATCCAATAATAATTGCATCCTTATATGTAATATCAGAAAGCTCTGTTTTAGTAAACACTCTTCCTTTATTTCTCTTTTCAACTATAATAAATGCAATACCCACCATAATTAATGCCAATGCAACAGTTTGGTAGTTATAAAATAGTTCATCAATCTTATCATCAAATAATATTCCTACTACTGCTGCTGGAATACAAGCAACTACAATTTTAAACCACATTTGAAAAGTTTCTTCTTTTATTAAGAACTTTTCTTTTGTTGAAAATGGAAATAGCTTTTTCCAGTAAAGCACCACAACAGCCATTACAGCTCCTAATTGAATTACTACAAAGAACATTTCTTTAAAAGCAGGTGACACATTAAGATTTATAAATTCATCAACTAAAATCATATGTCCTGTACTACTTACTGGCAGCCATTCAGTAATTCCTTCAACAATACCCAGTATTATTGCTTTAAAAATTAATATAATGTCCATAGTTAACTCCTTTTTTCCTTTTCTTATTGATTTAACTTTATTATTTTATCATAAAAAACATTGCATAAGTTATATTATTTATTACATTTCTCTTAATTCCTGTAAATACTTAGTTTATTTTACACAAAAAAAGCTGCCATAATAAATTATAGCAGCAAAGAATTACTTATCTTCTTCTATTTCTCCAATTGGATCCTCTATTAAGGTAGCAACTTGAAATTCATGTCTATGTCCATCACTAATTTCAGTTTTTGCATAAACATAATGAATATGACTCTTGCCATTTCTTACTGAAACTGCTTCTCCTGTCATACCTGCAAATCTATGATTATGACATTCTCCTTTTTCATCTTATATTTTTACACTTCCTAATACTTCATGAACATGCTTTTGTCGTTTTTTACATCCACAAGCCATAAATAATCATTCCCCTTTATATTGGTATATTACATAATATACCAATAGGAAAGAAAATGTTACATAAATAAAATTATACTAAAGTGATTACATTAAAATAAGTGAAAATTTTAAAAAAGGGAGGGCAAGATATTACCACTTCAATTATCACACTAGATAGAACCCTGAGAAATAAGCTTCTTTAAATATTCTAAATGTTTATATGGATTACCAATTGCTAATTCACCATGTCTATACTTCGGTATCTCAACAATAGTACATTTTTCAATTTGTTTTTGTAAAATTTCTGTATTTGATTTACACTCTTTCT
>FR883348.1 GCA_000435835.1 Clostridium sp. CAG:221 | reverse complement strand
CCACAACGGACTTTCACCGTCAAGTTGTTGCCCATGCTGGGCACACATATAAAAAAGAAGCTTCCTTAAGAAAGCTCCTTTTTCAACTCATCATTCATAATTCATTATTATCACAGCAGTGCTTTACTTGTTATATATCCCCCAAAGATAAATACTAAATTCCATATGGCTATACCAAAAGTAGAGTAAATTGTAAATTCAACTATATCTTCCTTAACAGTTCCAGAAATTAAAGAAACTATGGTTCGTACAACTGGTAAAAGCCTACAAATAAATACACCTTTACTGCCGAATCTTTTACTAAATCCAAAAGCTTTATCAATGGATTTTTTAGTCTTAGGAAACTTTCTCCTTATCCATTCTAGCAATGGATTTCCCACATAATATCCTACATAATATAGTGATATACTACCTAAGACACCAGCTAAAACAGATATTATAAACACACCAAAAAAGCTATATTTATTATTAGCAATAAGTACTCCTATGGCTGGAAGTATTACTCCTCCTGGTAATCCTGGAAGATTTAAATACTCTAGGTACACAATAAAAAATAAAAATATTATTCCATATTTTAATATATATTCAACAACTAAATTAACATTATTCACCATAAATTTACCTCGTAATCATTATTTAGATAAATATATTTATTTAATATATTTATTATATATTACATATCATCACTTTTTCTATTATACAGTAAATTTTTCTTTACAAATCAATGTATATTTTCTCATCTGTTAATTAAATTAATTGTTAAATAACCACTTAACATTAATGCTAAATTCCATATTCCAATACCAATTGATGAAAATATTAAAAACTCTATTAAGTTTTCTTTCACACTTCCACATACTAAAGATACCAGTGTTCGCACTCCTGGAATAAATCTGCATAAAAGTACACCCTTTTTACCATATTTATTACTATATATTAAAATTTTATCTATTGGCTCCTGAGTTTTAGGAAACTTCTGCTTTATCCAATTAATCATAGGATTTCCTATAAAATATCCCAAATAATATAATGTTATGCTTCCTAATAATGAAGCCACTAATGTTAGTATAAACATATATATAAAACTATATTCATACTTTGCTACCAAAACTCCAACTGCTGGCATTAAAATAGATGATGCTAACCCTGGAAAATTTAATTGTTCTAAAAATAAAAGCAAAAATATAACTGTTGTTCCATACTTTAATATATATTGAATTATTAGTTGATAATTATCCATATATCATTTCCTTCCATCATTATTATTTACTTATATCATAACTCTTGTGAAATATTATCTCATTATAATTTTAAGCATTTTTCTCAAAATTTACAAAGCCCATTGAAAACAATTATCATTTATTGCATTTTCCCTTTTTCTTTTTTAAATAAAGTAATATAATAACTATATATTCGATAATAAGGAGATAATAAAATGACTTTAAACAGAAATGATCACTGCTGGTGTGGCAGTAATAAAAAATATAAACAATGTCACTTACAATTTGATGAAAAAATAGCACACTATCAAAGAAATGGTGCTGAAGTTCCTCCTAGAGAAATTATAAAGACTCCAGCACAAATTGAAGGTATAAAAGCTAGTGCTAAAATAAATACTGGTGCTTTAGACCTAGTTGCTAAAAATATAAAAGCAGGAATGTCTACAGCTGAAATAGATAAACTTGTTCATGACTTTACTGTAGCTCAAGGAGCTATACCTGCTCCTTTAAATTATCAAGGTTTCCCAAAAAGCTGTTGTACATCAATAAATGATGAAATATGCCATGGAATTCCTAGTGAAGATGTAATTCTTAAAGAAGGAGATATAATAAATGTTGATGTTTCAACAATATTTAATGGCTACTTCTCAGATGCTTCAAGAATGTTCAAAATAGGTGCTGTACATCCTGAGCTTGATAAATTAGTTGATGTTGCTAAAGAATGTCTAGATTGCGGTTTAAAATCTGCTAAGCCATGGGGATTCATGGGTGATATTGCTGAAGCTGTTCAAAAACATGCTGAAGCAAATGGCTACTCTGTAGTTAGAGAATTTGGTGGACACGGAATAGGATTACAATTCCATGAAGATCCTTTTGTTGCTCATGTTGGTAAAGCAGGAACAGGAATGCTTCTAGTTCCAGGAATGACTTTTACCATTGAGCCAATGATAAATATGGGAGCTCCAGATTTATTTATCGATGCAGATAATGATTGGACTGCATTAACAGAAGATGGATACCCATCTGCTCAATGGGAATATACAGTATTAATAACTGAAGATGGTGCTGAAATATTAACTTACTAATTTATTCACTAAGTAAATATTTATAACACAAAAAATAAGTTGTAGATTATTTTAAATCTACAACTTATTTTTTATACTGCTTTTACTAAATCTCCATTTTTAACACTTACTGCTTTTATCACTCTACATATTGCATAGCCTAAAAATACCACTGAATACACTGCTATATTTAAAATATAACTACTATCCATGCTTATTTTAGGAACAAACATCAACATTACATGTACATATATCAGCATATAAAATACATATGCCAATCTTTGTAGCTTCTTCCATGAAGCAAATTTCATTTTCTTTCTAATTGTAATAAATGATGTAACCATTAAAGGAATCATTAGAGCTATTAATACTAATGTTATACATATGGCAATGAAATGCGTTGTGCTCATGCTTCCTGGTGATGTAAAAAGCATTGGGAAAAATATAATACCAAAATATATATTATGACTTAAAGTCAATATACAAGCTATGATAGACATTTCTCCTCTTATACTGAATAGTTTTTTCACCACTGGATTCTTTCTATTAAGGGCACCAATCCACATTACTATACTAAATAAAGCTGTAGATATAGTTCCTTGACTAAGTGGCTTCATTACATATTTGTTAATAACGTCTGGAATTTGTATATTTCCTGATAGTCTATAAACTAAGAAAAACACTGTAATTGCTGTAGCCACAAGATAAAACGGCACTGCATATTTCTTCATTGCTTTTCTAAATAAAAGTACAAAAGACACTGTGCCTATTAATGATAAAATAAATAACATATTACCCCTCCATTTTTCAATTGATAACTGTTATCATCTTATCTTTACATAATATATTTGTCAACATATTCCAAATATATTTAAAACACTTTCTAAATATAACTAAAACTCAATTTATTTTTCAATTTCTAAAAATGAATACTCTAAATTATTAATAAGAGGCACTTAAATCTCCAGGAGTAAAATTGCCTATTATTGCATTTACCATATTCTTATATTCTTCTTCCTTATCCATAGGATAAGTAATTATCATTGCATTAATTGATCCTGTTCCAATCTTCATGACATATTTATTTTGTGTACCATTTTCATCATAAGTTAAGATAAATCCATCATCTATATCTTCTGCTTGTGCCCCATCTACCATAAGACTATCCTTCATAGAATCTATGGTGTCACCATCTTCATTATTAAAGCCATATGCATAAATACAAAAATCTCCCTCTTCATTGGTTACAGCCATGCCTTCATCGTCTATGCCTTCATCTAACACAGATAATTCCTGTGGATATTTAATTTGAAAGCCATATTTCACATTATTATATACAATATACTTCAAGTTTATATCATTCTTTTCATCACTATGGGATTCATTGGTGTTATTATCTATTGAAGTATCTTCTTCATTCTTCTTTTGCACTTCTCCTTTATCATCAGTACTTGCCTGGCTATCACTAGTTACAGCTGTACTTACACTATCATCTTTTATTTCACCACTAGTCACCTTTGTTGTATCTTCAGTTACTGTATCTACTACCTTTGATTTTTTTTGACTATTGCTATCTTTGCCATTACTTTCACTACTTTTGCTACAACCTATAAGGATAGACATTGATAAAGCTATTATTAATAAAATTTTTATTTTTTTCATATCTAATCCACCTTTTATTTTTATTATTATAACTTCATTTTCATAAATACTTATAGTATTATTCAGAAAAATTATCCCTTTATTAAAAAGTATAATTTTTCCAAGTGTGTATAGTCAACTTTTATCTCATATAAATTAAAGATTAATTCCCATTTACTTTTATTTTTTTTTCTGATATAATATTGTTCCTTTGTATAATAATATATATATACTTATATTATTTTATACAAATTTTTTAAGTAGAAAGGTTTAGGTGAACTATATGATAAGTGATAGAGAGTTAATTGAAAAAGCATTTGAAGCTCAAAATTTCTGTTATACACCATACTCAAACTTTAATGTAGGTGCTGCACTACTTGGTACTAATGGAAAAGTTTATCAAGGATGTAATATTGAAAATGCTGCCTTTTCTCCAACAAACTGTGCTGAAAGAACTGCTTTCTTTAAAGCTGTTTCAGAAGGTCAACAAGACTTCTCAGCTATTGTTATTGTAGGAAACAAAGCTGATGTTAAAATGGGCGAAGGTGATTATTGCGCTCCATGTGGTGTGTGTAGACAGGTAATGGCTGAATTCTGTAACCCAGAAACTTTTAGAGTTATCTTAGCTAAAAGTCCTGATGATTACAAAGAATTCTTATTAAAAGAATTATTACCTTTAGGTTTCACTAGTAAAGATTTTAAATAATTCCAATAATATAATAAATTTTAAAAGATTAGTGTTGCAGCACTAATCTTTTTTAAAAACATATTATAGCAAGCTATTCTTAAAATTTCAATATTTTTATAGATTATTTTTTTCAGTTAATCTTAACATCTCGTCCACTTCACTCTCAGATATAAACCTATATTTTCCATATTCAATACCGTCTAATGTTATATTCATAATCCTCACTCTTTCAAGCCTTATTACATTATAACCAAAAACCTTGCTCATTCTTCTAATTTGCTTATTTAACCCTTGAGTTAAAATAATTCTAAAAGTATTGTTGTCCACTCTAAACACCTTACACGGCCTAGTTATTTGTCCACATATTTCAACTCCACTGGACATACCTTCAATAAATTTTTCATCAAAGTCCTTATCTAAAGTTACAATATATTCTTTTTCATGTTCATTTTCTGACTCTAAAATCTTATTGGCTAAAACTCCATCATTGGTCAAAATAATAAGCCCTTGAGATGGCTTATCTAATCTACCTACTGGAAATATATATTCTGGATAATTTACATACTCTATTATATTATCCTTCACCGTCTTTTCTGCTGTACAAGTTATTCCCACTGGTTTATTAAGAGCTATATATACTTTTTCTCTAGCAGCAACAGGCTGATCATCAATAAGAATTTCATCATCTTCTTCAACCCATTGACCTGGTATAGATAAAACACCATTAATCTTAATCCTTCCATCTTCTATATATCTTGCAGCTTCTTTTCTTGAACATATTCCTAAATTGCTTAATAATTTATTAATCCTCACCATATCACCTATTCTATCATTTGTATAATATCTAAATTATATCATACTATATATTTGATAAAAGCTCAGATGTCCCCTACATTTGAGCTAATTTTGTTTATAAGATTTTTAATCATTACTACATCATCTGTTATTATATTATCCACTCCTAAAGAAATAGCTCTCTTACCTTTCTCTTCATCATTTACTGTCCAAACAAATATCTGCTTACCAAATCCATGAACTCTTTGCACCACTTCTTTATTTAAACCTTCATACGCTATGGAAATAACATCAATTTCACCTACATTAAAATCATCTGTTAAACTTTTAGTAATATAGCCTATCTTTATATTACTGTCATAACTTATAACATCAAGTAATGCTCCATAATTACTTGATGTTATAATAACCTCTTCCTCCATGTTGTATTTTTCAATTAATTTTACTACAAGCTTAGATATTAACTCTTTATCATTATTCACCTTTAAATCAATATTTATTTTTGACTTTCCTCTTATAACCTTTAGTGCCTTTTCTAAGGTAACAATTTTATCATCTTTCCCTATAGATAAAATTCCTTTTCCATTAATATCCTTCAAAGTGCTTCCTGCAATACTAAAGCTTTCACCAGAACTTTTCATAAATACATCATCATGGCTTAACACAAGTTTATTATCCTTTGTCCTACGAACATCAATTTCTATATAATCTGCTTTTTCTTCAATGGCAATATTAATGGCTTCAATACTATTATCTCTTGCTTTTAATGAACTTCCCCTATGTGCTGTTATAGAAACTTTCCCATTTTCATAAATCTTTTCATCAGAAAGTATGTTATGTTCTAACAAATTATATGAAAAAATAAATATAAATACTATTATTAAATACCTAAAAGTTTTAACGTACACCTTATTACCTTCTTTAGTATATAAAAAAGATTTTAAGAAAACTCTTAAAATTCCCCTATATTATATATTATATATTTTTATAATAATTAATTAATTATTCCTTAGTATTAATGCCCATATTTTGAGGAATTATTAGTTCTTTCACATCTTCTCCTCCAAGCTTTCCATCTACTAAGTATTGCTTGCTTAATTGACAAAATAAAAAACCAGGTAAAATACAACCTGGCTTTAATTTACTATAGTAATTCTTTGCTTAACTCCATGAATTTATCTATATCTTCTTCAATAGTTCTTAATGATGATTTCCAGAATTCTTTATTATGAATATCTATTCCTACTTCTTTAGTTATATCTGCAATATTATGTTTTCCAGTAATTGATAATAGATTTTCATATTCACTGCTAAACTCAGATCCCTTTTTCAAATATTCTGCATAAAGACCTTTTGCAAATAAAAGCCCAAATGCATATGGGAAATTATAAAAATTACTATTAGCATAATAATAATGTGGTTTCCATGTCCACATATAAGGATGTAAATATTCAGGGTCTAATCCATCACCATATGCCTCTCTTTGTGCATCTAACATTAATTTCTTTATTTGGTCCACTGTTAAAGCACTTTCTTTTCTTGCTTCAAATAATGATTTTTCAAATAAAAATCTTGAATAAATATCTACAATTACTTGATTACAATCACTTATTTCTGATTCAAGTATTGCTAATGCTGTAATTTTATCCGCTTCTTTTATAGCAGCTTTTTTTACTATTGTCTCACAAAAAGTTGATGCTGTTTCTGCTATAGGCATTGGATATTCTGTATTTAGCACTGATTCATCTTTTAAACATTCTCCGTGGAATCCATGACCTAATTCATGAGCCATTGTAACAACATCACTAAAACTATTGCCATAATTTAAAAGTATTCTACTTTCTCCTAAATAATGAATTCCTGCACAAAATGCTCCCCCTACCTTACCTTCTTTAGGCATTACATCTATCCAATTATTATTCATAGCTTTTTGTGCAAAATTTGCTAAATTATCACTAAATGTTCTAAACTTATCAACTACAAATTTCTTTCCTTTTTCATAATCAAATTCCATATCAGATTCAACTATTGGTGCATACATATCATAAAATGGAAGTCCATTTTTATGTCCTAGTATTTCTGCTTTTCTTTTTAAATACTCTCTAAATTTAGGCATACTTTCTTTCATTGCCTCAAGCATTACATTTAAACTTTCCTCATCCATTCTAGAATTTATTAAAGTTTGTTCTAGTGGTGATTTATATCCTCTAAATTCACAAATAGTTAATACTTCACCTTTTATTCCATTTAAGGCAGCAGCTACTCCTTCTTCAATTTTTGTATATGATGCTATTTCTGCTTCATATGCTCTTTTTCTAACCTTTTCATCTTTATCATAAGCCATATTTAAAACAACAGTTAACGGATATTCTTTTATTTTACCATCTTCATTGATTTCAACTTTATGAGTAGAAATCAAATTATCCTTTAATTTTCCCCAAGCATTGGATCCTGTATTTTGCATATTAGCAATAATAGCTTCTTCTCTATCAGTTAATAAATACTTACTCTTTTCCACAACTTCTTTCAATATAAATTCATGATCCTTTAGTAATATAGAATCCTTTATAACTTCATCTATATTTTCAATACTGCTAATCCACTTATTTAACTTTGTTTCAGCTTCTACTATTTTAGTAAGCTTCTTTTCCAATATATCTGAATATTTTAAAGCTTCATCATCTTTTGTATTTACACTTATAGATAGTTCTATAAAAGACCCTATTTTGGTAATCAAATCTGCTAATACAGAAAATCTTTCCACATACCCTTCTAATTTAACCTTTGCACAATCAGTATCTTTTACTATAATTTCAGTCCATTTATTTATTTCATCAATTACTTCAGTTAAACATTCCATATCTTCTAGAAATTCTTCACTATTAAATGATGTATATAATTCTTTTAAACTCCAATTTAAATTCATTTTTAACCTCCAAAATATACAAATATAACTTCATTATAAAATAATATTACTCATTGTCAATATTTATCATTTTTGGACTATTAAAGAAATTATACATGGTAAAAAATTAATTTTAATAATTATTATTCAATACATCAAAATTAATAGATGTACCTAAAAATAATAGTAATATTGCAACTAAATTTTTATATGCTTTTTGAATATCTATTGGTTGTGAATTGCTATTATTTTTCACAGTATTATATCCATCCCAAAGAATCCCAACAAATATAGCAGTAACTATCAAATAAATTAAATTAGATTTCCTAGGACTATCACTTAAATCCTCCATATTTTCTGTAAAATTAGTATTATTTATATTATCCAAAATTATACTTCTTTGCCAAAAGAGATATTCTATATTAATTATAATCCCGTAAAGAATTAAAAATACACCCCATATGGATATGTTAATAATGTATAATTCTTTGTATATTTCTCCTTGTTTTTGGTTTGAGTTATTATTTTCAGTATTATCTGATTGACTTTTATATGATTTCTTTTTATCTTTCATAATAACTCCATTAACTTAACTTCATAGTTTATATTTAATATATGCACTGAATACTTTATTCGTAATAAAAAAATTCTAAAAAATATATATACATTAAAATTGCATATTTATACAATTACTTTGTATTTTTCCGTCATATATATTCATATTTTTTTATATTTTTTATATTTTTTTGCTTTTTTATTATTTTACCCAACAATTTCATACTCTTTTTTTAATATTGTTACTATTTTACATGGATTTTTATTTATTTTTTTTGTATAATAATAAAAAACAAGTATATGATAAAGAAAGGAAACGATAATTATGTCATTAATTGGAATTTTAATTATTATAGTAGGCTTTGCACTAAAACTTGATACAATAGCAGTTGTTGTTTCTGCTGGTGTAGTTACAGGATTAGTTGCAGATATGAGTATTTCAGAAATACTTTCTACTTTAGGAACAGCATTTATTAACAATAGAACAACATGTCTTTTTATGTTAACTTTACCTGTAATAGGATTATGTGAAAGATATGGATTAAAAGCAAAAGCTATAGACCTTATAAAAAAAGCAAAAGGGTTATCTACTGGTGCATTATTAAGTGGATATACATTTATAAGAGAATCTTCTATTGCTATGGGAGTAACACTTGGAGGACATCCTCAATTTGTAAGACCTCTTATTAATCCAATGGCTGAAGGTGCATCTATAGCTAAATATGGAAATTTAGATGAAAAAGATATTGATAAAATTAAAGCTTATTCAGCAGCTTCTGATAATATAGGTAACTTCTTTGGTCAAAATGTCTTTATGGCAAACGCTGGAGTTCTTCTAATTTCAGGTACTTTAGAATCACTAGGCTATAATGTAGATACTCTACAAATAGCTAAAGCTTCACTTCCAATTGCATTAGCTGCATTTGCACTTTGTATTTTACAAAACTATCTTCTTGATAATAGTCTAAAAAGAAAGTACAACAAAAAATAATAGTTAGGAGGAAAAAGCTATATGGACATAACAAAATTGTCAAATACATTACTAGAAATATTTTATATCATGATAGGGCTATACATGGCTACTACAATGGTATTTACTTTAAAAGATAAAAATCATAAAACTAGAATAGGTACAGCTCTTTTTTGGGGTATAGTATCTGCAATTTTTATATTTGGTAAGTTGCTACCTCCTGCAGTAGTTGGTACACTTATTATTGTAATAGCAATATTATCTGCTTTAAAACAAATAAACATAGGAACTTTAAAACAACTTGATACTACATTTGCTCAATTAAAAGCTGATAAATTAGGTTTAAAAATATTTATACCTTCATTAGCTATTGCTTTTGTTGCTATGGCTATAGCACAATTCACTAAATTATCTGGTACAGTTGCTATCGGTATCGCTGCAGTTGTTGCATTATTATTAACATTTGCATTTACTAAAGCTAAGCCAATAGAATACATTGAAGATAGTAACAGAATGTTCCAATCTGTAGGTGTATTTGCTATATTACCTCAACTTCTAGCTTCACTTGGTGCTTTATTTACAGCTGCTGGAGTTGGTGATGTTATTTCTAATATAATTTCAGGTGTTATCCCTGACGGAAACAGATTAGCTGGTGTTATTGCTTACTGTGTAGGTATGGCTATCTTCACTGCTATCATGGGTAATGGATTTGCTGCCTTTTCAGTTATTACTGTAGGTATAGGTGTTCCTTTTGTATTTGCTCAAGGTGGAGATCCTATTGTTTGTTCAGCTCTAGCATTAACAGCTGGGTTCTGTGGAACATTATTAACACCAATGGCTGCTAACTTTAATATGTTACCAGCAGTATTACTTGAAATGAAAGATAAGAATTTAGTTATTAAAGCTCAAGCTCCTTTTGCTATTGCTTTATTAACTATTCATATATTATTAATGTATTTTTTAGGATTTTAAGGAGTGATATATAATGAAAGTATTAATAACAGGTTTTGATCCCTTTGGAGGAGAAAGTGTTAATCCTGCTTTAGAAGCAGTTAAAGCATTACCTGACACAATAGCAGGTGCAGAAATAATAAAACTTGAAATACCTACTGTTTTTAGAAAATCATTAGAAAAAATTGAAGAAAACATAATAAAACACAGCCCTGATATCGTAATCTCAGTTGGGCAAGCTGGTGGAAGATTTGGTGTTACTCCAGAAAGAGTAGCAATAAATATCGATGATGCTAGAATTGAAGATAATGAAAAAAATCAACCAATTGATATAACTATATTTGAAGATGGAGAAACAGCATACTTTACTAACCTTCCTATTAAGGCAATGGTAAAAGAAATGCAAGATGGAGGAATTCCTGCTTCTGTTTCAAACACAGCTGGTACATTTGTATGCAACCATGTTATGTATGGTATCATGTATATGATATATAAGAAATACCCTACCATAAAAGGTGGATTTATCCATGTACCATATATACCTTCTCAAGTAGTTACTAAGCCTAACATGCCTTCTATGTCAGCATCTGATATAACAAAAGGTCTAGAATTATCTATCAAAGCTGCTGTAGAAAACAAAGAAGATGTTAAAGCTGTTGGAGGCGAAATCTGCTAATGGAACAATATAACCTTTTTGTATATGGAAGCTTAAGGCCAAACTTCTTTAACTTTGAAAAATATTTAGAAGGAAAAACACTTGATATAAAGCCTGCAGTTTTAAAAAATATGGATTTATATCATATGCCTTACAAAGGCTATCCTGCAATTACTAAAGGTACTGGTGTAGTTGTTGGTGAAATAATTACTGTTAAAGATTATGATTCTACAGTAAAAGCAATTGACATCATGGAAGGATTTTTAGGAGAAAATAATCCTAATAATGAATATCATAAAATTCTTTTAGAAGTTAATCATTTAAATTCTAATAAAAAAGAAAAATGTTATACATATTTCTACAACGCTGATATTGATAAAGACTTTAATGAAAAAGCAGTCTTTATCAGTGATGGTGACTGGAAAAACTATATGTTAAATATAAATAAAGACTCTGCTAAATAAGCAGAGTCTTTATTTATATTTAATAATTTATTATTAACTTTTAGTCTTCATATTTTATTTTAATAAATTTATCTATTTCTTCTGCCACAAGTTTTGCATGTGCTGCAGCTCTAACTACAGTATCTGCCCCTGTAACAACATCCCCTGATGCAAACACACCTTCTTTTGTGGTATGCCCACTTTTATCAGTTATTAATAATCCCCATTTATTTATTTCAAGGCCAGTGGTATTGGATACTATATTATTTCTTGCCGCTTGGCTAATAGCTATAATAACAGAATCACATTCAAATAAACCTTCTGTACCTTCTTTATTTACTGTTATAATTTTACCATTATCATCTTCTGCATTTTCTGTTTCTATGTATTTAACACCTTCCTCTGTAATTTCCAGTGGTGCTTTAAATAATTCAAACTTTACGCCATCTTCCTTGGCTTCTTCTAGTTCAGCCTTAGTACATGTCATATTTTCAAAGCCTTTTCTATATAATACATATACTTCATCTGCTCCGCTTCTCTTTGCAGTCCTTGCTGCATCCATTGCTACATTTCCAGCACCAATTACAGCAACCTTTTTACCTAATCTATATACAGATGGTGATTTTAAATAATCTATGGCATAATGTACATTTCCTAAACTTTCCCCTTTTATATTTAATGGCTTAGGATTCCAAACCCCTGTACCAATAAATACAGCCTTATATCCATCAGCTAATAATTTATCAACTGTAATTACTGGTCCTATAAGTGTATTTGGTCTAATTGTCACTCCAAGTTCTAAAAGTTTTTCCTCATATTTATCTATAATTTCATTAGGAAGTCTATATTCAGGTATTCCATATCTTAATACTCCACCTATTTTTTCATGAGCATCAAAAATAGTGATTTTATATCCTTTTCTAGCTAAAATAAATGCTAAAGTAATACCAGCAGGTCCACCACCTATAATAGCAACACTATGTTTATTTTTCGGAAGGTTCTCAAAATGAATTTTATCTAGATATTCACTTGATATAAACTCTTCCATTTCACAAAATCTCACTGGCTCACTTTTAATTCCTCTTATACAATTTCCTTTGCATTGATCCTCATGAGGGCATACCACTGCACAAATAGCTGATAATGGATTATTCTCAAAAAGCATTTCTCCTGCTTCATGGATTTTTCCTTCTTTAAATAAAGAAATAACTTCCGGTATTGGTGTATCAATTGGACAGTTCATTCTACATCTTGGCTTTTTGCATAATAAACATCTATCTGCTTCTAATAATAATTCTTTCATTTGTTTCTCCCCTCTGTTTTTAAAAAGACTTATAGCATTTATTTTATCAAATTTAAGTATTATTTATCAAATACACCAAATACGTATTTCTTAAATTCTTCAAATGTACTTTTTTCTATTGATACTCCTTTATGTATTTTACCAGTTGCAAAATTATATTCAGCAACACCATAATTAAACATTGCACTTGTAATAATAAAGTTAGTATCATAATATCTATAATTTGCTTTATTGTCCATTGCAACCATGCATATATCAACTAAATCCTGAGAATCTCTAAGATATCCTGCCTTATTCATTTCTAAAATAAAGTATAGTAAATTATAAGCCCCTGCCAGTTCCACCATAGAATCCCCAGCTATATTATATAACTTATTTATATTATGGAAGTATTTAATACTTTGAAATTCAATAGTTTTATAATCTTCATTTATTTTTACTTCTCTTAAATTTAATTCATTAATTCTATCTTTTATATATTCCCATGATGTTGTTTCTCTTATTGAGTTATTTTTTATAACATTTTGAAATTTTTCAAACATCTCTTCAGCATCATTTCCTTTGTGCATCAAAGTTCCATTTATATTAACTGTATATTCTCCATTTGAATATACTAAAGCTATTTTATTATCCATATATATACACTCCTATTTATTAATAATAATTATTATATCATATTTAATATTCCTATATATAGTATTTTCATCATAACTCTCCCATTCCCAATAATCATATTTTAATCTACTTCATATAATATTATTAAATCAATATATAAAAGTGATAAAATGAGATACGTTCTAGATATAAAAAAGTGTAAATTCATTGGCAAAGGACATGAAGGTCGCGTTTATCTTACACCAGAAGGATTTGCTTTAAAAATATTTTATAAATCTAAAAATGCCAATGATGAAGTAGAAATTTTAGAAAAAGTTAAAAATAGTCGTTTTTTTCCTAATGTTTTATTTATAGCAGATAAAATGGTGCTTAGAGAATACATTTCTGGTGAAAACTTAGGAAGTTATCTTTATAAGCATGGTTTATCATATAATATTGCCGTTGAAATAATTGAACTTGTGGAGGAATTTAAAAAGTTAAATTTTACACGAATTAATATTAGAAGCGCTCATATTTTCATTGATAGCAATGAAAAACTTAAAGTCATCGATCCAAGAAAGCCATATATAAAAAACACACCTTATCCTAAAGATATCATTCATGTACTTGTAAAACTTGAACTTTTTGATGATTTTCTAAAATATGTAGCTAAATATAATCCTTCTCTCTTAAAATATTGGTCATTAGGATACGACTATTACATTAAAATGTCTAAGAAGAAATATTTTATCAAGTTGAAAATATGTTAATTTATTTGTAAAAGAAAAACAGCTAGTACATAAAACTAGCTGTTTTAGATATCCTTGAAAGAAATTGATATATATCTTAAAATATATTTATAACCAAATTTTACAAGGAGGTTTTATTTTGACTTTACCTTATTATGAAAAACTACCCTGTGGTGGAATTCTCACAATCGTTAATAATAAGTGGTTTATCCAATATTCATTCCTTCCTCTTGACCCTGGCGGTGGTAATATATCAATTATCATAAAAAGTACAGATATAGACAATCATCTTATAGCCCTTCGTAATAATTTTGAACTTTTCAAATCCATAGAACATAACTGTGATGAATGTATTTATGGCATACCTGCTTATATGAATATGACCATTAATGTTCATGGTCCTTCTAAAGGAGTATGTTTAGAAGGATATTATCGTCCTATTTCCACCGAAAAAGAATTCCAATTAGTAAAAGACTCTTTTCTTTATGCAAAGGAAAAAGCCATGGAATTATTAAAGAATAAATCCACAAATTAAAAATCCTGCTAAGCTTACTGCACTTGCAATCAGTGCATATGGAATTTGACTTAGTGCATGATCCATATTATCAATACTGCATGAACTAGATGTTAATACTGTAGCGTCTGAGTAGAAACAAGCATGACTACCTAATGCTCCTCCAGATAATACTGCTGCCATTACTAAAACTAAGTTAGCACCTAATGATGCTCCAAGTGGAAGAATAATTGGTACGCATACTGCTGGTATGCCCCAGTTGCTTCCTGTAATAAATGTAAGTAATGCAACCACAATAAATGATATTGCCGGGAAAATATCTCCATTTAAATATGGAGCAACTGTTTCTATTACATAGTTAGGCAACCCTATATCATTAGCTGCTTGCTGCATAACAAAGGCCATAAACACAATGGCTATTGTTGGCACCATGTCACAGAATCCTCTTATATAAATATCACAAAATTCATCAAATGTCATTTTCTTTCTTGGTACATATAGTACAAGACACACAAACAGTGCTGCTATAACAGATATAAATAAATCTCCGCTAATTATTGTCATACCAATTAACACACCCATTGGTAATAAAAAGTCAATAAGCTTTCCTTCTCCATTTGCATATTCATCAAGCAAATCCGAATTAAACTTACTACTAGTTTCACCATAAACTTTTCCCGTTGTTTCCACTCTCTTATAAGCGTCTTTCATTTTACCAATTTTAGGTATTATACCTAAAATGAAAAGTGGCACTATAATAACTGATGCCCATGCATAAAAAGTAAATGGAATAACTTTAAGATATGTAGCTATATCACTTCCATAATTTAATGCTGCAACAGCAGGCTCTTTTCCAAAAACACTGGCATAAAATATTGCCCATGTTGAAAATGGTAATAATACACAAACTGGTGCTCCTGTAGAATCTATTATATACGCTAATGATTCTCTTGGAACTTTTTTCTTATCACTTATATTTTTCATACATGCCCCTAAGGTCATGATGTTTAAGTATTCATCAACAAAAATTAAAATCCCTAATATCCAGGTTGTAATCAATGTACTTTTTTGGGTTTTACAATATCTTTCTAACTTTCCTGCAAACCCTAATGTTCCTTTAGACTTTCTAAGTAATGCAATTAAACTCCCAAATAAACCACATACAATTAATACCCATTGATTATCTGGATTACCAGCAGCTGTAAAAAAGGCCTCAGACCATTTGCTACCGAACCCAAACCCATACATTATTATATATGTGGACAATGTCCCCAATAATAATGCCTCTAATGTTTTTTTCGTCAATAAAGCAAAGATTATAACAATCATTGCTGGTAAAATACTTAATACACCGTATTCCACTTATCATTCCCCTTCCATTTTGTAAAATTATATTTTAGTACTTTATTTAAAGCCCTATTAAGTATACATTAGTACTACGATAAAATATATAAAAAAATTAATTTTTTTTATATATTTTCTGGTTTTTATCTACTTATATAAATATATCTATATTTTTTATCACACAATAAATGTTATAATTTAAATGCAGATAGCAAGTTAATGAAAATACTATATTATAGATGAGGTAATAATATGAAAAATTTAAAAATTTACTTTACTTCTGACATGCATGGATATATTTATCCTACTAATTATGTTGATAGAAGTGAAAAAAACATTGGACTTTTAAACATAATGTCAAATTTTAAAAAGGATGATAATACTCTAATAATTGATTGTGGTGATACTATTCAAGGTTCTCCTTTTACAAACTATTTAAGTAATAATGATTTCACTATTCATCCAATAGCAGACATAATGAATGCTGCTGGCTATGATTATATAACTTTAGGAAACCATGATTTTAATTATGGTCTTACTTATTTAAATAAATATCTCCATACATTAAAAGCTAAATGCTTATGTGCAAACATAGTGGATAAAACTGGACAGCTTCCTATATTACCATACGATATTAAAACATTAGGTAATGGTTTAAGAGTTGGTATAATCGGTATTACAACAGATTTTATAAATAGATGGGAACGTGCTGAAAATATTGAAAATCTAACAATTAGTACTACATATAAAGCTGTTTCATATTATTTTGATGAAGTAAAATCTTCTTGTGACGTACTTATTGGTATTTATCATGGTGGCTTTGAGTATGACTTAGAAACACATAAACAGCTTACTAAAACATCAGAAAATATAGCCTATAAATTATGTGAAGATTTTTCTTTTGATATTCTCCTAACAGGCCATCAACATATGTCTATCGCTGGGCAGACACTTCATGGCACTCATATAGCTCAAACGCCTTTTAATGGAACTAAATATCTAGAATTAGATCTTACATTACAAAATGATGGAATAAAAACTATTGAATCATCTTTAAAAGATGTATCTGTGAATCCACAAAAAGAAATGTATGAAAAATATCTTCCATTAGAAGAAAAAATTCAAGAATGGCTTGATACACCTGTTGGCTTCCTAAACAAAGAATTAATGCCTTCATCACATTTAGAAATGGCTCTAAATGGTTCAGAACTAGCTAATTTTATTAACCAAATTCAAATTGATGAAAGCGGAGCTGATATTTCTTGCACTTCTTTTTCTAACGAAATAAAAGGCTTTAATAAAAATGTTACTGTAAGAGATATAATGTCTACTTATAAATTTCCAAACACCCTTGCAGTTTTAGAAGTAAATAGAAAATACTTAAAATTAGCTTTAGAAAGATGTGCTAGCTACTTCCATATAGATAATGAAACTATTTCAATCTCAAATAGGTTTCTAAAGCCTAAAGTGCAACATTATAATTATGATTATTTTAATAATATTGAATATACTTTTGATTTAAGAAAACCTGTAGGTTCAAGAGTAACTTCTATAAAATTTAAAGGCCAAGAGCTATCTGATAATACATCATTATCACTTGTAATGAATAATTATAGGGCTACAGGTGCTGGTGGCTATGAATTCTTAACGGAATGTCCTATGATAAAAGAAATACAATGCGAAATGCCTGAAGTAATAATTAATTACTTTAGAAAGCATACAAATGTTCAAGTAGACTGCACTAAATATATAAATGTTGTTTACTAAAAAAACTATACTTATAAAAATAAACCTATAGTTGAAAATAAATTCAACTATAGGTTTTAAATTAATTTATGCTCTTTTTCCTTTTTATAATTTTAACTCCAACTGCAACCATTACTAGAGCTGAAACTAATATTATTATATAAGCTTCACTTCCAGTATTAACTAAAGGTTTATTATTCTTATTAATACTTTCATTTTTATTACCTGCTCCAGGTTTGTTATTTCCTGGTTTGTTATCTCCAGGTTTATTATTTCCTGGCTTATTGTTTTCATCTTGATTATTGTCATCTTGACCAGGTTCTTTTTGTTCTTCTTTTCTTAAATTATCCATAATATTTTTTAAATTTTGCTCTGCATTGTCAATTATTTCTTGTGTTACTGTTGGATTTTCTGAAACTGCATTCTCATACACTTCTTCTGCTTCATTTAATGCAGCAATTAGCTTTTCTCTATCTTCTTCAACTATTTCATCAAATTCATCACTATATACTATTACTTTTGCATTTTTAATAGTATTAAATAAATTTTCAGTAACTAGTGGAATATATTCTTCTAATTTTACATTATCTATATTTATTGAATGTTCATCAGTAATTTGTGTTCCATTAACAGCTCCCATAGCTATACTGAAAATTGAATTTTTATCACTTTCTTCTGTCATTTCAAAAATTACTTGATATTTATTGTATTCACCTTTTAACTCAACTATTTCATTAGGAGAATATGGTCTCCAGTCGTTATCACTGCTTCCATCTCTTTGAATAGTAAACATAATTGATCTATCAATTGAACTTTTTGCATCAAGAGATAATATATACTTCTTTCCTTTTTCTAATTTTACATTACTTTGCTTAAGTTGTATTTTCCAATCAGCATCACCAGTATCTTGAATATCTATTCTTGCTGAAGGATCACCTGTAGAGTTATCTATTGAAGATGATACTTTAGATGATACACTGCTATCTGCAAATAACTCCCACTTAGCAAATCCATTGCCGAAATCTCCATTTGTGATTAAACCTGTTTCCTCAATTCTAACATTATCAATATAAGTTACTCCAGAAGCACCTAATAATAATTCTAAATTTGAATTATTTAAAACTTCTCCTGTTTTAAATTTATATTTGAAGTTATTCTTTTCTGTAGTAATATTTGCTTCAAAGCTTTCATCATTAATTTGTGCCTTAATAGTTTTATCTTCTTCACCATAAGCATCAAATGAAAGAGTATATTCTTTATTTTTTGCTATAGCAAGGTCTGTTTGCTTAACTATTACATCACTTAATGATGCTGGATTTTCTTTAACATCTACTTTTAGCTCTCTTGAATTATTGATATTTGGTACACCAATAGAAACATTATCTATTGTAGATTCTATATCCCAATATTTCATACGGTCTTGTCCTACATCAAATGTACCATTATATACATAGTTTCCATCCGGAAGAACTGTTTTTTTATTGTTATCTTCTGCTTCATGTTGACCTATTTTTTCTAATCTAACATTACTTATTTCAATATTAGCTAATGATCCTTGATTACCATAGTTAAATTCTACTCTACCATTAGCCTCATCAATGTCTTTCATAATAAAATCATAAGAATAGCTTTGTAATTCATTTGTAAGATTAACTACTGTATCTTCAAATTGTCTCACATATCCTCTATCTGGTGAAGTAACATTTACTATCATTGTTCTATCTTCATCTGCTCTTGCATCAAAAGTAAGTCTATATTCACCATATTGCTTTAAAGGTAATTGAGGTTGAACTAATTGTAATGAATGGTTTTCACTTCCTACTTCTTCAGTAGTAAGAATAATTTTATTATTTTCAATTATGCTTTCTCCTCTTCCACCAAGAGTTGTAAGTTTAATCCAACCTTCATTATCAGTTAAATCTTCATTTACAGAAAAATCTCCATTATTAATATAGTTTCCAGTAGCATCAGGATCTCTTAAGTCAACTGGCTCTTTTTCTGGCTTAGTAACATTTTCATCATAGTTATCTAATTGATAAACCTTAACATAATCAACCTTAAGTTCAGCATTTTCAAAATCAGTAGTTTCATCTGGATTACCTGGCCAATTTCCACCAACTGCTAAATTAAATTGAAGATAAAATGGTTGATCAAAAGGTGCTGGATATGTTTTCTCATCATCACCTTCTTGCTTAGTATACCAATCATTCACTGTATGATATAAGTTTCCATCTATATAGAAACGCATTTCACTTGGTTCCCACTCCACTGAAAATACATGATAATCATCAGCAAATGTAGTTCCATCTAAAATATAAGTCCCTTGCTGCTCTCTATGTGGATTACCATAATGTATTGTTCCATAAGCTTTTTCTGGCTCATGTCCTAATACCTCCATAATATCTATTTCACCACATCTTGGCCAAGAACCATAAAGATTCTCATCTGTTGGCATCATCCAAAAGGCTGGCCATAACCCTTTTCCTTCTGGAACTTTTAATCTAGCTTCAAAACGACCATATTTATAATCTCGTTTATTTTGAGTTGTTACTTTCCCTGAAGTATATTTAACACCATCTTCAGTTTCATCTTTGATGGCTTTAAGAACTAGCTCTCCATCTTTTACATAAATATTATCTGTAGAGTCTGTATATTCTTGTAATTCATTGTTTACCCATCCTGGTTCATGTGTTTCATAATTCCAATTTTCCATGTTTAATGAATCACCATCAAAATTATCTTCCCACACCAATTTCCAATCTTCACTAGTTTCTTTCATAAAGTCAATATTATCATCTGCATATGCATTACTAATAGTAACCATATTACTCATCATACTTGTTACTAAAGTGCCAACTAACACATTACAAAACTTTTTCTTCATTTTATTCTCCTATTATAGTTATTATTCTTTAATTTTTATTACATTGGATCATAAGATACCCAATCACATTTAATAGAAAATGTTTACATTAAGGGTGAAATAAATTGATAAATAATATTATTTATCAATTTATTTTATAGAGTTTTAGATTAAAAGTTTTTAGCCTTTTAACACTTTATACATTTCTATCATTTCTTCAGCTAGAGATTTAATTACTTCTGCACTCATCATTTGATCTTCTGCATGCATAAGCATTAATGAAAATTCTGTCTTTTCTCCTGCTGCTTCCTTTTGTATTAATGAAGTATGTGCATGATGTCCTTCTGTAAGATATTTAGCTGCTTCAGCTAATCTCTCTTCACCTTCTGCATAGTTATCACTTCTTACTGCTCTTAATGCCTCAATAGCTAATGATTTAGCCATACCAACATTACTAATAATTTCAAATGCTATTAATTCTAATCCTTCCATAACTTACAACTCCTACTTTACTTTTTAAACAGTTACAGTATCTTTACTATTATTTAACTCATTTAATCTTCTGTCTTCTTCAGCTTTTACTTCAGCTTTACTTGCAGCCATTACAAATGGTGCATAAATTAATACACTAATAGCAAGAGAAACAAATCCCATTATTAATGCTAATATATT
This sequence comes from Clostridium sp. CAG:221, assembly GCA_000435835.1. Lineage (GTDB taxonomy): Bacteria > Bacillota > Clostridia > Clostridiales > Clostridiaceae > Clostridium. The sequence goes on along the minus strand of FR883348.1, from coordinate 10,291 downwards.
TCCACCTGTACCTAAGAATGGGGCTAATGGTCCTGGTGTTGTCCAAGGTACTTGGAATGCAATTGGTGGTATGATCTTAAATACCGCTATTAATAAATAACCAAAAATTTCACCTACTAGTGGTGTTATGATAAATGGTACCATGTATATTGGATTTAATACTATTGGTAATCCAAAGATAACCATTTCATTTATATTAAATAAACCTGGTGCAAAAGAAAGTTTTGCAATACTCTTCTGCTCTTTTGCTTTACTAAATAAGAATATAGCAATTATTAACCCTAATGTTGCTCCTGATCCACCGTATGCTCCAAATCCATCATATAAAGCATTAAATGTTACTGGATAAGGTGCTCCCCATGCACTTCCATTTGCTGCTGCATATGAAAGGTTAGCATTAGTTACTTCTGAAAACATAGTATCACGTACAGCTGCAATAGTATTTGGTCCATGAATACCCATAACCCAAAGTACTTGAGATATTAATGTTAATATTAAAACTGATCCTACATTTTGTGATAATTTAGTTAATGGTTGTTGAATTACATTGTAAATTATTTCGTTTAATCCACCTGGTGCAACTTTCTTAATAAAGAAGTTTGCAAGAGTAAATGAAAGTGTTGTTATTATTATAGGTATTAATAACTTAAATGTTCTAGCTACTGCTGGTGGTACTTGTTCTGGCATTTTGATTTCTAGCTTAGTAGATTTTGATAGAGCTGCCATAAGTTCAGCTACTAATAATCCCACTATTATTGCTACAAATAGACCTTGTGGCCCAAAGAATTGAGTTGCTAAATGATTTGCGCCTTCTACATTTACGTAATCAGGATATATTATGAAATAAACTGATACTGCTGTTAACCCTGATAATAAATCATCTGATTTAAGCTGTTTAGCTAAGTTTCTTGCAATCAAGAATGTTACTAATATTGCAAGAATATCTGTTGATCCTTTTAATACTGGACTAAATATAGCTTGGTATTCTGCAATATTTGGGAATATTTTTTGTAATCTTAACATCTTACAAACAAATCCATCTGGCGATAAAAATACTGAATTAATTAATACCATTAATGAACCAGCCATTGTTAATGGAAAAGTTAAAATAAAAGCATCTCTTACTGAACAAATATGTCTTTGTGAATTCAACTTACTTGCTAATGGTACTAGAATTCTTTCAATTTGAGCTTGAAATTTTTCCATAAAACTCATAATTCAAACCTCTTTCTTTTATTATTTTTTATTCATATATTTAACTATTTAATTTTTTCTAAAGTATTTGTTAATATTGATTTTCCATCCATTATTCCATATAATCTCATATCAATTACTTCTACAGGAATTCTACCACCTGCTAATTTTTCTACTACTGGTTTTTGGAAACGTACTTGTGGTCCTAAAAGAACTATATCAACTTCATTAATTTTTGTTGAACATTCTGATACTGGTAATGCTTCAATTTCTACTTCCACATTCATATCTTGAGCTGCGCTCTTCATTTTATTAACTAATAAACTTGTTGACATTCCTGCTGAACATACTAATAATATTTTTTTCATAATTAATCACCTCATAAATTTTTTTATTTATTATAATATTTTTATAATTCTTCTCCATTAGTCTCTATTACACTCTTATACCAATAGAAACTGTTCTTTTTAATTCTCTTTAATTCTTTAATTTCATTTTCATCTCTATCTATATATACAAAACCATAACGTTTTTGGTATCCATTTAACCAGCTTAATAAGTCTGTAAATGACCATGTACAATATCCTAATAATTCAACACCATCTGTGATAGCTTCTTTACAAGCTCTAATATGACTGCTTAAATATTTTATTCTATAATCATCATTTACAACTTCATTTTCTTCTAACTTATCAAATTCACCTAAACCATTTTCAGTAATTAATATAGGTAAACCATATCTACTAGTTAATCTTCTTAATCCTATTCTTAATCCTTCTGGATCTATTGCCCAATCCCAATTTGTATATTCTAAATATTGATTTTTAATATTTTTAAATACTCCTGGTATACCGCTGTCTTTAGCTGTTCCTTTTTTACCAGTATTATTCATTCCTTCTGCGGCACCTACACCATCTAATCCATTCTTTTCAATTGTTGTTGTTTGATAGTAATTTATTCCTATGAAATCAGGTTTTGCTCTTTCTAATAATTCTAAATCACCATCTTCAATTACTGGTGCTACTCCTAAATTTTCATAATACTTCATTGCAAATGCTGGATATATACCTTTACAATAAACATCAAGCCACCAGTTATTATTTAATTCTTCTGCATTTTCTGCTGCTATAACATCATCTGGATTACATGTATTTGCATATATTGGTGAGAATGCAAAGCTTGGACCAATCATTCCATTTGGTACATAAGCTCTAAAAGATTCAATAACTTTTGCATTTGCTAAGTTTGCAATATGATTAGCTTGTAACATTCTCTTTAAATCTTTAACTCCTGGTGGATGTAATGCTGTCATATATCCTAAATTTATAAATACATTTTGTTCATTTAAGCTTACCCAATATTTAACTTTATCACCAAATCTCTTAAATAAAGTTATACAGTAATTATTAAAATCATTTATTATTTCTCTTGATTCCCAACCACCATATAAGTCTTGTAGGTGTTGTGGTAAATCCCAATGATATAGTGTTATGATTGGTTTAATATTATTTTTTATAAGCTCATCTATTAAATCTTCATAGAACTTTAATCCAGCTTCATTTACTTCTCCACGACCTGTAGGATATATTCTAGTCCATGCTATTGAAAATCTATATGCTTTTAATCCCATCTCAGCCATTAAAGCTACATCTTCTTTGTATCTATTATAGTGATCAACAGCTACATCACCATTAGTGCCCTTATATGTCTTTCCAGGTAACTTAGTATATACATCCCAGACACTTTCTCCTTTTCCATCTTGGTTCCATGCACCTTCTACTTGATAAGCTGCAGAGGCAGATCCCCACAGGAATCCATCACTAAATTTTTCTAACTTTTCATAAATCATTAAATCATCTCTCCTCGTTTTATTTCATGAATTTAGTATATAATACATTTTTTGGTTTGTAATCATTTTCTAAAGCAAAAAAAACATGTTCCATCTTTTAAAAATAGATACAAAAATAAAACAAGATGTTTTTTAAAAAAACACTAAATATTATATATAAATAAAAAGGCACATATAAACTCAAAAAATGAGTCTATATGTGCCTTTTTTATTCTATTCCATATTCATTATATAGCTTTTTACCAATTCTCTCTATCATATACAATACAGGAATTTGCGTTGTAATATCACTATAATTAACTTTAACTTGTTGTACATAATAAGGTAAATTTAAATCTGATATTTTAGCTATAGTACAGTTTTCTGTATTTGTTATACTGGCAATTGTACAGTTTTCTTTTTTAAATCTAGTAATATTTTCTATAGTAGTTGGTGTTTCTCCTGATACTGATAAAGCTATTATAAGGCTTTCACCATAACATTTAAAATTCTTAGGGAAAAATGGATCATCAATATGAAAGGTAAACTTTCCAATAGACGAAAAATATCTAGATGCATATTTGCACAGTATTCCCGATGATCCTATACCTAAAAATATAATACTATTTGCCATTTTAACCATATTACATAATTTATCTAATCTATTATCTAAATCACTGCCTTCTATATTTTTCAGAAAATTTATTATTTCTGATGTGTCATCATTTACCTTTTTAATATTATTTTCTTCAATATACATTTTAAATTTAACTTTAAATTCAGAAAATCCTTCGCAATTTAATTTTTTGCAAAATCTTAATATTGTAGTTGTAGAGACATGTGCTTCCTCTGCAAGCTCTCGTATTCTCATGTATATTACTTTTTTACTGTTTTTCATTATATATTCATATAAGGATAATTCTAAGTTATTTAAACTTTGTATCACTTCATATCTAAACATATCTTCACCTCAAGTTAATTTCTAATCTTTTGATTTTACTTTTCTATTTAATTATATATAACTGTCCTTTTTTTACTTGCATTTATTATTGCACCAAGTATATTGGCATCATTATTATACTTACATCTATCTATTTTAGTTGTAATAACATCACATTCAGTATGTCTAATACATTCTTCTCTATATCTATCTTTAATTCTATTAATAAACCATTCTTCTTCAGATATTCCTCCTCCTATACAAATAACTTCTGGATTATAGAAAACTGTAATAGTTATTAACTGTACAAGTATATTATCTATCCACTGATCTACAGCTTCTTTTGCTGTATTATCTCCTTCAAAATATTTATTACATACTTCATGTCCATATTTTATCTTAACGTTTTCATCAACTTTGTCATTATATATATTTATTAAAGCAGTCATTGATGCATAATCACCCATATTATCCATCTTTCCATTACTAAAATTTATAAATGGAAGCTTATGAAATTCACCTGCAAAAGAATCTTTTCCATATATTACTCCATTTTCATTACAAATACATCCACCTGTTCCTGTACCTAAGATTAAGAATGCTGATGATTTACTATCTTTTGCATTTCCTATTTCAAATTCACATAACCCTGCAGCTTTAGCATCATTTATTGCTGCAACTTTTTTATTTGTTCTATTTTGTATTTCATCAACTATATTAGTTCCATACATAATTCTTAAATTAGGTGCTGCATACGATTTAACATTAGCTTCTTCATCTATAACCCCTGGTGCACTTATACCTATTATCTCTATATCATCAATATTTCTAATATTATTACATATATAATCATACAATTCATCTTTTGTCTCAAGCTTAATAGTTTCAACTTTCCATTTATCCATAATTTTATATGCCTCATCTACTAAGGCATATTTAATAAAAGTTCCTCCAATATCAATTCCCAAATTATACATTTACCTCTCCCCTTTTAACTATATTTCATAATTTATACAATATCACATATTTATGTTAAATAAAATGCTTTTTTTATAAAAAAATATAATTAAATACTACTTTTTTACAATTCACCTTATGTTTATCTTAACTTTTGTTCAATAAAAATAACTTATAGTGAAATAAAATATATTTCACTATAAGTTATTTTTTATTTGAAAAATTATTTCTGTATATCTTCCTTATTTACTTTCTATTTTATTTAGTTTTGAATACTTCAACCTCTTTTTGTAATATGTTAGTTAATTCACTAAGATTATTTGAAGTACTTGCCACTTTATGACTTCCTGTATTAATTTCATCTAACGAACTTTCTATTTCTTCTGTAGATGCAGAAATTTCTTGAGCTATAGCAGCAGAGTTCTCTATTTTGCTTCCAATAGTAGCAGTTTCTTTATTAATACTATCTGCAGCTATATTTAATTCATTTATTTTTGGAACAATTTCTTCAATAGCTTTTATAATCTCAGTAAAAGATTTCAAGGAATCATCTATAACTTTTGATGAATCTTTCAGTTTTTCACTTATGGTATTACTCTCATTTACAATTATATTAGTATCATTTGAAACATCACTAATTAATGTTGTTATACTGTTTGCAGATTCCTTACTTTGCTCTGCAAGAACTCTTATTTCTTCTGCTACAACAGCAAAACCTTTTCCTGCTTCACCAACCCTTGCTGATTCAATAGCTGCATTTAAAGCTAAAAGATTAGTTTGTTCTGCAATAGAATTAATTAAATTTGTTATATTACTTACTTCATTTATAGTTATACTTAATTTTCCTATTTTATTTATAAAATCCCTTATTGAAATTTCTATATATTTAAAACCACTTAATAACTGGTCCATCTTATCACTACTAGTATTAGCTGTATTAGATATTTCTTTAGAATTATTATTTAAATAATGTAAATTTACTACAAACTCTTCAACTGTATTGGAAAATTTATTTAAACTCTCTGTTACTTCTATCATATCACTTGCCTGTTCTTCTGAGCCATTGGTAACATTTTTCACAGCATCAAAAACACTTGCTACTGAAGATGATAACTCTTCAGAAATAATACTTAAAACTTCTGCTCTTTCATCTAAATCACTACTTTTTTCTTTAACACCTTTAACAATTTGATTAAATTTATTAACAGTTTGATTAATAAATACTTTCATTTCATCAAATTCAGTATTATTTTCTATTTTTAAATCAATATCTAAATTTCCTTCTGCTAATTCACTTAATACCAATGTAATTTCTTTCATTTGGTTTCTAAACACCTTCACAATATACACTGATATTAATAAAAATACAATAATACATGTACTTACTATAAAAATACTTCTTATTATAACTCTAGAATACAAATCATCACTATCATTTTTATCTAATTCTGCCCATGAAACTAAATATTCTTCTAATCCATTTAGATTATCCATCATTATTTTTTCTAACTCTACTGATCTATTTACCAAATTATTATCTACTTTTTCTGAATTTTTAATTTGATTTATAATATCTAAATTCACTTGGTAATATCCTTCATAAGCTACATATACATTATTTAAAAATTCTGTTTCTTCTTCATCTTGACTTCCATCTTCCGGATCATTCAGTTCCTTTTTCCAATTAATTATCTAACTTCATCATTATCTAATTTCATCGTTATCTAAGTTTTTTTGCATAAAAATTAGATAATATTTAATAATAACTTTATATAAATAAATAATGAAATGATTTAAAGGAGTACTTATGGATACAAAAGATTTTAAAACTTACTTAAATGAAGCTAAAACTAAAATAACTTCTGTGGAAGCCTGTATAACTGAAGCTCATGCTTTAGCTGAAAATGCTGATAAAAGCAAAGTTGAAGATATTATGAGAACATTAGAAAATGTAAATTCATCCATAACTAATATTATGAAATAAAATAGAGGTAAAGCTTTTAAACTTTACCTCTATTTTATTGCTTACTTCTTTAAGCTTGCTCCATTGGTAGCGATAACTTCTTTGTATTAAAAATATGACATCTTGACTAATATAGCCTATTTTTCTTGAGGAACTAATATTGATTTCACCTTCAAATTCTTCTTGGGCTAGTATTGCCTTAATTAAAGTTGTTTTTCCACATCCATTTGAACCATATACTCCAACTTTTTCTCCTTGCTTTATATAAAAAGATGATTTATTAAAAAGCACTTTATTATCATAAGCTTTGCTTATATCTTTACATTTCATTATTACTGTCATAAACTCATTGCTTAAAAAATTATAAGTATAACTTTTTACTGCTTAAATATAAAAATGCCATATATAGAATTACCCATATACAGCATTATCTTCTTTTATCTATACAAAGAAAAGTATTTATGAGTAATATTAGCTTTACCTATTTTTTTGCACAACAAATAAGCCTTACCTTATAAATTGTTTAAAAAATTTCTTAAAATCTAAGCTAATATTATTCTCATTTCTTCTCCTTTCATCTTTTCAATCTATTTATATATAATTATATTCCCCATTTACTATTATTGTCAATTTACTCACAACTTAAATATTCTTTTATTTCTTGCAAATTTTTAAAGTTTTTTTCACAATATTTTAATATATCCTCATCAGCTGCCTTTAAATCCTCCACATGAATTCCTTTCATTCCTCCAGAAAAAGCTGCCTTTATTCCTGCTGGTGAATCTTCCACAACAAAGCAATTTTCTGGTTCAACATCAATTTTCTTTGCTGCTTTTAAAAATATATCTGGACTTGGTTTTCCTTTTTCCACGTCATCACCGCATACTATTGCATCAAAGCTTTCTTTAAGCCATTTATCTTTAATTTGCTTTTCTACTCTCTCCCTTTTGGCAGATGTAGCCAAAGCTATTTTATAGTTTTTTTCTTTAAGCATTGAAAATAGTTCTTTTACACCTTCCTTTAAGGGAATCCCCTGATTTTCTATTATATAAAATAATTGATTATCCTTTTCCTCATACATCTTTTCAATGGGAAGATCATCTCCGAAATTCTCTAAAAATGTTTTTATTACATTTTTTCTTCCTGTTCCCATTACATTAACATATAATTCTTTAGTCATTTTATAGCCATACTTTTCAAAAACTTCTATCCAAATATCTAAATACACTTTTTCCGTATCAAAAATTACCCCATCCATATCAAATATTACTGCTTTTTTTCCCATCAAATCACTCCATCATATTATATTTTTTCTTTAATTCTAAAATTCTCTTCACGCTTTTATTTATTTGTTCTTCACTTATCTCACCATTGTAAAGCTTTAACTTAATACTATTTATAACTTGCTCTATTTCTTCATATGCATTTCCTAAAAGTAATATATCACAACCTGCTTCAATACTCTTTATGCAAGCTTCTTCAATGGACATAATAGATGTTATGGCTCCCATGGACATATCATCAGTAATTACTACTTTATCAAATTCCAAATCTTTTCTTAATAAATCACTTATCACTATTTTGGATAATGATGCTGGATTACTACTATCTACTTCATTTAATATAATATGACTTACCATAATAACATCACATCCACTTTCAATAGCCTTTACAAAAGGAATAAATTCAAAATTTCGTAACTCTTCTAATGTTTTATATACTATCGGCAATCCATAATGTGAATCTACTTCTGTGTCTCCATGACCTGGGAAGTGCTTTACCACTGGAATTATATCTGCATCCTCAATTCCCTCCATTGTAGCTATGCCCATTGTTGATACAATACTTTCTTCTTTACTAAAAGCTCTGTCACCTATGACAGTATTATTTTCATTACTATATATATCAAGTACAGGTGCATAATCTAAATTTATACCAAGTCTTTTCAATGTATACCCTATTTCTTTTCCATTTTCATAAGCTGTTTGCTGATCATTTATTAGACCTATAGTAAAAGCTGATGGAAACTTTTCTACATCATCTGGTAATCTACTTACTCGTCCTCCCTCTTCATCAATAGAAATAAATAAAGGAAGATTATTATTGTTTTCCTGCAATGCTCTTGTTAAGTCAATCATTTGATTTGAATCTTCTATATTTCTAGCAAATAGTATTACTCCTCCAACCTTATATTCATTAATTAGCCTGTCCATATCGTCATTATATTCACTTCCATTAAAGCCAGTTATAATCATCTGACCTATTTTTTCATCTAAAGTCATACTATTAATTTTATCATCTATTGGCTCTTTTTCTTCTCTCATAATTTCATCTGTACCATTTATATTTTCCTTTTCATCATTGGTAATACTATTATTTATTTCATTGTCCTTTTTATAACCACACCCTGTTAATAAAAATACAAGAAATAAAAGTAAAAACCTTTTCTTTAACATAAAAATTAACCTTTCCATAATAATTTACCTATTAATATATTTTATAATATTATATTCTACTTAATAAAAGAAAGCCATATCAATATGACATAGCTTTCTTTTATTAGGTATTATTAATCAAATATCTTATTTTCTTTTTTTGCAAACTTTTCTTCTTTTTTTATATCATGTTCAATATCTTTTGCTAATTTTTTAGCTTCTTTTTCATGAACTTTTTCTTCATGCTTTTTAAGTCTTTCTTCTTCCTTAATTTGATGTTTTATTTCATGAGCAAATTTCTTTTCTTCATGTCTTTCATGTCTTTCTTCTTTATGTTCTTCATGATGAATTTTCATTTCATTAATTTTTTCTTTAAAAGTCATAAAATCCACTCCTTATTTTACAGCACTTAAAGCTGCTTCATAATCTGGTTCACTAGAAACTTCCTTGCAGTACTGAACATATGAAACTTTATTGCTTTCATCTACAATAATAATTGCTCTAGTTAAAAGCCCAAGTTCCTTAATATAAACACCATAATTCTTACCAAAATCTCTATTCTTATAATCTGATAAAACAGTAACCTTATCTATACCTGCGCCTCCACACCATCTAGCTTGAGCAAAAGGTAAATCCATTGATACTACATATATGCTAACATCACTAATTTTTGCTGCTTCTTCATTAAACTTTCTTACTTCTCTATCACAAACTGGTGTATCAACTGATGGAACAGCTACAAATATTCTTTTTCCACTTGTATCTTTTAGTGTTATCTCATTTAATTCATTATCAATTAAGTGAAAATCTGGTGCAGCATCGCCAACGCTAATAGGCTTATTTTCTAAAGTAACTGGTGTTCCCTTAAAAGTAATCATCATTGTGCTCTTCTACCTCCTTTCTATTGACTCATATTTATATTTCCTAACTTTTATTTTTATTATTCTAAAAAAATATAACTAAGATACTTGTAT
>FR883347.1 GCA_000435835.1 Clostridium sp. CAG:221 | reverse complement strand
GTTCGATTCCGGTCTTCAGCACCAAGAGATTCAAATTTGATTTGAATCTCTTTTTTTTATATAAAAAATAATATATGCAAAAATATAAAAAATATTAAATAATTAATTTTCATAAAAATAATAAAAATAGATAATTACGACAAAAAACGTTTATCTAAAGAGGAAAAAAATATGAATATAAAAGAAAGAAAATAAAAAAACTAGCATGATGAAATGAAAATAGAAAATTAATGTCTTACGAAAAAAATACCGGAAAACATTAAATGACATAATAATTTAATAGTAAATGATATCATTAAGTTATTGTTAAGAAAGGTGTGATTGAAATGCAATATGGTGCAGGAGTTCCGGTATATAATAGAGTTGATAGTAAAAAGGAAAAAATTACTAAATATAAATTAACAGCTGCTAAAATTATACTTATATTATTATGTGGATTTATGTTAAGTAGGGTTAAATTTTCAGTGGTGGATGGATTAATGATAGCACCTTTTGGTATGGCATTTTTAATTTCTGTTATAAATAAAAGAAAAAGCAAAGAAACTATATTTGCTTTTTTAGGAGTAATTATAGGTTATTTAAGTGTTTTTAGTACTGATTGTGATTCGTATGTATATCCTATTTTGGCAATTTCTATATTACTGATTTCCTGTATAACCAATAAAGTAGGAAAAAAGATTAAGATCAATAATATATGCATAATATGTGTAATAGAATTTTTAATAATTAAAAGTATTTTTGGTAGTCAAGGGTTATCTGTTAATATAGCCTTTGCATTAATTGAAAGCTTAAGTATAATACCTGTATTTTATGTTGTTAATTATGGTGTAGGATGTTTAGATGAAATAAAGCATAATTATTTTTTTAATATGGAAGAATTAATAAGCATGGCCATAGTGTTATGTTTAATGGTTGCTGGGGCAGGTAATATTGCTTTATTCGGTGTAAGTATCAGGAATATTGCAGCCTTATCAATTATAATAGTGATAGCATATGCTGGTGGAGCGTCAATAGGAGCAGTTATTGGTGTGACCATGGGCATAATTGTAGGTGTAACTAGTAAAAATATATTATTATTTATAAGCTTATATAGCTGTTGCGGATTGGTAGTTGGTGTATTTAAAGAAACAGGAAAGATTTTTTCAGCGTTGGCATATTTGATTTTAAGCTCAATAATTATAGGTTATTCAGCAACTATAAATATATATGGAGCAGTGGAAATAGCAATACCAGCAGTGATTATGTTATTAATGCCTGCTAAGGTTATAGAAGGTATTTTGCGAGAGTTAAGTAATGAAGAAAAAAATAGAATAATAAATGAAGCACAGATAGATGGAGTGAAGAGTGAATTTATAGAAAGAATAGAAGGGTTTAAAAAAATATTAGATAGATTAGCTAAATCTATGAATAAATTATCAGGTAATCATAAGCTAGAAATGAAAGATAAAAGTACAGCTATGATAGGAAATCTTGCAGATAGAGTATGTAATAACTGCGAAATGAGGAGCAAATGCTGGGAAAAAGAGTTAAACAATACTTTCTTTGAATTTTCAGAACTAATAGAAATGTTTGAACAAGGAAAAGGAAAGATAAATAAAAGTCTTAAAGAAAAATGTGTTAAAAGTAATACTTTAGTTAAGAGCTGTGAAGAATTATATAATATTTATACTGTTAATGAAGTGCTAAAAGAGAGGATGGGTGAAGGAAGACAGCTTATTGCAGAGAATATAGCTGGCATATCTCATGCTATGGATGATGTAATAAAGGAATTTACAAGAGATGTAGATAATTGCTATGAGCTTGATAAAGTACTTAAGAAAGCTCTGTCTAGAAAAAATATATCTTATAAGAATATATATTCATATACAGATAAAAAAGGTAGATTAAAAATTAAGATAGTTATGGAAAATTGCTATGGAGAAAATATATGTGGAAAAGCCATATTACCTGTTTTGAAAGAAGTTTTAAGGGTACCTTTCTCCATAAGCGATGAAGGTTGCAAAATAAATCCAGAAACTAATGAGTGTTCAGTGGTTATTGAAGAAAGTCCTAAATATCATATGTTATCATATGTTGCCTCAACACCAAAGGATGGAGAAAAGTATTCAGGAGACAGTTTTAATTTTGGTAAGAACAAGCATGGAATATATGTGATAGCATTAAGTGATGGTATGGGATCAGGTCCTGATGCGGGACTAGAAAGTAGCGTTGCCATAGATATAATTGATGAATTTACTGAGTGTGGTTATGATGAAGAAAATGCTGTAAAAGCTATTAATTCAATTATGAATATGAAATTTAGTGAAGATGAGAAATTTGCAACATTAGATATGTCTATGATTGATTTATATACAGGAGAGCTTTCAGTTATAAAGGCAGGTGCAGTAGCAACATTTATTAAGAGATATGAAGAAGTAGATGTGCTAAGTGATAATTCATTACCTTTTGGGGCAGTAGAAGAAATTGAATATAATAAAAAGAAAAAGAAATTAAAACATGGAGATATTGTTATAACCATAAGTGATGGAATTTTAGATGTAGATAAAAATAATATTGGTGATTATTCATGGCTTAGGACTTATTTAGAAAAGGCCACCACTAATCCTGATCAATTATCAAGAGATATCTTAGATAAGGCAAAAGAATTAAGTAATGGAAAGGTAATGGATGATATGACAGTAGTAGTATCAAAATTATATTCATTATATTAAAGAAGGGGATTAGTCCCTTCTTTAATGTTATATCTTAGATTTATATATTTACTTTAAAAAAATGTAAAGGTATCATTAAGGATGAAAATATAAAGAAAAGCAGGGGATATAGAGTGATTAAAAAAGTTGAAGATTTCATTATAGATAATAATATGATAAAGGCAGAGGAAAAAATACTGGTAGCTTTATCAGGTGGTCCAGATTCAGTCTGTCTTTTACATATACTGTATAGTTTAAAAGAAAAGTTAAATATAAATTTAGGAGCTATACATATAAATCATATGCTTAGAGGGGAAGAAGCACTTGAAGATGAAAGATATGTAAGTGATATCTGTGAGAAATTAGGAATAGACTGCTATATAGAGAGAATAGATATAAATAAAGTTGCTAGTGAAAATAATATCTCTTTAGAAATGGCTGGCAGGGAAGAACGTTATAAGGCATTTGAAAATATAAGAGAAAGATACGGATATGATAAAATTGCTGTGGCTCATAATGCAAATGATCAAGCAGAAACAATACTTATGCGTATGATGAGAGGAACTGGTTTAGAAGGATTAGTAGGTATAAAGGCTATAAGGGAAGGAGGAATAATAAGACCTATACTTTGTTTAAACCGTAATGAGATAGAAAGTTATTGTGCCGAAAATCATTTAATGCCAAGAATAGATAAAAGCAATATGGAAAGGGTTTATAGTAGAAATAAAGTGAGACTAGATATACTTCCTTATATGAAAGAAAACTTTAATAAGGACATAATAGATACTTTAAATAGGATGGCATTGATATTGAGCAAAGATAATGAATATATTGAAGAGCAGTCTAAGAAATGTTATGAAGAGTATTGTAAGTACACAAATGATAAGTTGATTATAAAACAGGATTTATTTATAAAAGAAAAAGAAGCCATAGTAACAAGAGTGATAAAGCGAGCTTTTAAGGAGATATCCAATAGCCATCAGAATTTTGAAATGAAACATATATATGATGTTATTGATTTATATAATAGAGGAACAGGAAAGAGCATAAATTTAACTAACAGCATCATAGCGGAAAATACTTATGGAGATATTATATTTAAGAAGAAAAAGAATGTGAAGAATGTAAAAAAAGAAACTGAAGTTTCTGTTATGAAAGAAAGTATAAATGAGGAAATTGAATTTAAAAATTACATTATTAAAATGGAAGTAATAGACAAAGAAAAAGGTATAGAATTTTCCAATAATCCCTTAATAAAACTATTTGATTATGATAAGATAGAAGAGAGAATTGTAATTAGAACTAGGAAAGATGGAGATAAGATGAAGCCTTTAGGCATAAAAGGTACAAAGAAGCTAAAGGATATCTTTATCAACCTTAAAGTTCCTAGGGAAGAAAGAGACATTATTCCACTTATTTGTTTTGATGATGAAATAGCTTGGATAGTTGGATATAAGGTTTCTGAAAGTTTCAAAATTACAAAGGGTACTAATAGAGTACTGAAAATATCTTTTGAAGGGAAGGAATAAGTTTATGAAAGAAGGCGTTAAGGAAGTTTTATTTAGTGAAGAGGATATTAGTATAAGAACTAAAGAATTAGCTAAAATTATTGATGAGGATTATAAGGGCAAAGAATTATTACTTGTGGGAGTGCTAAAAGGTTCAGTAGTATTTATATCAGAATTACTAAAGAGATTACATAATCCTTGTGAAATAGATTTTATGGCAATATCTACTTATGGAAATGAATCAAAAAGTAGTGGCGTAGTAAAAATACTTAAGGATTTAGATAGAAGCATAGAAGGAAAAGATGTATTGATTGTAGAAGATATAGTTGATAGCGGTATTACGTTAAAATATTTAATGTCTTACTTAAGTAGTAAAGGTGCTTCTTCAGTGGAAATTGTTACATTATTAAATAAATCTGCTAGAAGAGCTGTAAATGTTAGTGTAAAGTATGTAGGTTTTGAAGCACCAGATGGATTTTTAGTAGGATATGGTCTAGATTATGCTGAAAAGTATAGAAATTTACCTTTTATAGGTATATTAAAAGAAGAAATATATAGTTAAAAGTACTAGACGAAAGGGGGGCCTTGGATGAAAAAGTATTCAAGTGCAACTATTTGGATAATAGGATTGTTATTGTTTTTTGCAGTAGCAACTTTCATGCTTGATGGAAGTAGTGTATCAAATAGGATGGTATATAGTGATTTTCAACAAAAGTGGATAAATAATCAGGTTGAAAGCATAAATGTAAATGCTGATAAGATGACTATTGAAGTAACAACACAGGATGAAAAGAAGTATACGGTATATGCACCAAGTTCTATGATTGAATTTTTAAATGAACAATATCCTAAAGATGATATCAAAATAGAATATGTTGCACCGTCTAATAGCAGTATATGGGTAAGTCTACTTCCAACTATAATGATAATTATATTATTTGTAGTATTTATCTTCTTCTTTACACAGCAGTCACAAGGTGGAGGAAGCAGTGGAAGAGGAGTAATGAACTTTGGAAAAAGTAAAGCTAAGATGGTTATTCCAGATAGTAAAAGAGTAACATTTGATGATGTAGCAGGAGCTGATGAAGAGAAAGCAGAATTAGAAGAAATTGTTGATTTCTTGAAGCAGCCAGCGCGATATGTAGAAATGGGAGCAAGAATTCCAAAGGGAGTTTTATTAGTAGGGCCCCCTGGTACTGGTAAGACACTTTTAGCAAAAGCAATAGCTGGTGAAGCAGGAGTTCCTTTCTTTAGTATTTCAGGATCAGATTTCGTTGAAATGTTTGTTGGTGTTGGTGCATCAAGAGTAAGGGATTTATTTGAACAGGCTAAGAAAAATTCCCCATCATTAATATTTATTGATGAAATAGATGCAGTGGGAAGACAAAGAGGTGCTGGTCTTGGTGGAGGACATGATGAAAGAGAACAGACATTAAATCAATTACTAGTAGAAATGGATGGTTTCGGGGCTAATGAAGGTATTATAATGATAGCAGCCACTAATAGACCTGATATATTAGACCCAGCTCTTTTAAGACCAGGAAGATTTGATAGACAGATAATGGTTGGCAGACCTGATAGAAAAGGTAGAGAGGCAGTATTAGAAGTTCATACTAAGAAGAAACCATTAGATACTAATGTTAGTCTGGAAGTACTAGCAAAGAGAACTCCAGGATTCAGTGGAGCAGATTTAGAAAATCTAGCTAATGAAGCAGCGCTTTTAGCTGTTAGAAAAAATAAAAAGAAAATAGGTATGGATGAATTTGAAGAAGCTATAACAAGAGTAATAGCAGGTCCAGAAAAGAAAAGTAGGACAATAAGCGAGCATGATAGAAAACTTACAGCTTATCATGAAGCAGGTCATGCTGTAGTAATGAAATGTTTAAAGAATTCAGATCCTGTCCATGAAATAAGTATAATACCGAGGGGAATGGCTGGAGGATATACAATGCATCTTCCAACAGAAGATAGAGCATATACATCAAAAGAAAAGCTATTAGATGAAATGGTTGGACTTTTAGGTGGTCGTGTAGCTGAAAAGCTGATTCTAGGAGATATAAGTACTGGTGCTAAAAATGATATTGATAGAGCAAGTTCTATTGCCAGAGCTATGGTTATGGAATATGGTATGAGTGATAAAATAGGAACTATATCATACGGTAGTGATAACAATGAAGTATTTTTAGGCAGGGATTTAGGAAGAGGAAGAAACTTCAGTGAAGAAGTAGGAGCAATGATAGATAAGGAAATTAAGAGTTTAATTAGCAATGCTTATAACACAGCTGAAGAATTATTAAAGGAAAATGTTAATAAGTTACATGCAGTAGCTAGTACTTTGTTAGAAAAAGAAAAAATTGATGGCAAGGAATTTGAAGAAATTTTTGAGGCCAACTAAAAATAATGAGTTGTATCAGAATATATTTTGATATAACTCATTATTTTTGAAAAAAATCAAAAAAATAGAAAAAAGGCATACATTATATGTTTTTGTGTATAAAAAAAGTGGTAAAAATTAATAAAATACGAAAAATATTATAAAATTTTAAAATAATGTTCGATATAAGGTTTCAAATATATTTTTTCAATGATATAATTAATTATAAAATTAATTAGTTGTGGAGGTAGACTAAATGAAAAGTGATATACAGATAGCTCAAGAAGCTAAAATGAAGAATATAAGAGAAATTGCAGTAGAGTTAAACTTAAGTGAAGATGATATTGATCAATATGGTAAATATAAATGTAAAATATCTTTAGATGTTTTAGAAAGAAATAAAGATAATAAAAAAGGAAAGCTAGTATTAGTAACAGCTATTAATCCAACACCAGCAGGAGAAGGTAAATCTACAGTAACTATTGGGCTTGGGCAAGCATTAAATAAAAGAAATAAAAAAGCTATAGTAGCATTAAGAGAACCATCTTTAGGACCAGTTTTCGGTATGAAAGGTGGAGCAGCTGGTGGTGGATATGCACAAGTAGTTCCTATGGAAGATATAAACCTTCATTTCACAGGAGATATGCATGCTATAACAACAGCTAACAATCTTTTATGTGCAGCTATAGATAATCACATACATCATGGTAACTCTTTAAGAATAGATGCAAGAAGAATAGTATTCAAAAGAGTTATGGATATGAATGATAGAGCTTTAAGAAACATAGTAGTAGGAATGGGCGGAAAAATAAATGGCTTCTTAAGAGAAGATGGCTTTATGATAACTGTAGCTTCAGAAATAATGGCAATTCTTTGTTTAGCTACAAGTCTTCAAGACTTAAAAGAAAGAATAGGCAATATCATGGTTGCTTATGATTTAGATGGTAATCCAGTTTATGCAAAACAATTGGAAGTTCAAGGTGCTATGGCATTATTAATGAAAGAAGCCATTAAACCAAATTTAGTACAGACTTTAGAGAATACTCCAGCAATAATTCATGGAGGACCTTTTGCTAATATAGCTCATGGATGTAACTCTATAATAGCAACAAAAATGGCTATGGCTTTAGGTGATGTAGTTATTACAGAAGCAGGATTTGGAGCGGATTTAGGTGCTGAAAAGTTCTTAGATATAAAATGTAGATATGGTGATTTAAAACCAGAATGTATTGTTATAGTAGCTACAATAAGAGCATTAAAACACCACGGTGGAGTAGCTAAGGCGGACTTAAACGAAGAAAATGTTGAAGCGCTTAAAAAAGGTGTGGTAAATTTAGAAAAACAAATTGAAAATATGCAAAAATATAATGTGCCAGTTGTTGTTGCAATAAATAGATTTGTTAGTGATAGTGAAGCTGAAATTAAATTTATTGAAGAATTCTGTGATGAAAAAGGAGTAAAAGTAGCATTATGTAATGTTTGGGAAAAAGGTGGAGAAGGAGGACTAGAATTAGCAGATATAGTTAGTGATATCTTAGAAAATAATTCTTCTGACTTTAAAATATTATATGATGAAAAAGACTCAATAAAAGAAAAAATTGACACTATTGCCAGAGAAATATATGGGGCAAAAAGTGTAAATTATACTGCAGCAGCATGTAAGCAAATAGCAGAATTAGAAAAATTCAATCTTGATAAGCTACCTATATGTATGGCTAAAACACAATATTCATTATCAGATAATCCAGCTCTTCTTGGAAGACCAGAAGGATTTGAGATAACAGTTAAAGAAGTAAGAGTATCAAATGGTGCTGGATTTATAGTGGCGCTTACTGGTGACATAATGACAATGCCAGGATTACCAAAGGTTCCAGCAGCTAATAGAATAGATATTTTGCCAAATGGTGAAATAGTAGGTTTATTCTAAAATTTTACAAATATAATACTTGACAAATGATACGTAATTGTTAAAATTAGAGTGTTAATTTAAATTGTTACGTAATATTTGATAATAAAGGCAGCTTAAAGGCTGCTTTAATTATATTAAGGTGGTGCTTTTATGATTTTATTAGTAGATGTAGGAAATACTAATATAGTTATAGGTGTATATAAAGAAAATGAATGTATAGTTAGTTGGAGAATCAGCACTGATACGAAAAAGACTTCAGATGAATATTCAATTCAAGTTATGCAATTACTTAATCAATATGATTTAAATCCTAAAGAAGTTAAGGGTATAATAATATCTTCAGTTGTTCCAAATATAATGCATTCTTTGGAAAATATGGTTAGAAAAAGTTTTAATATTGAACCTATAGTTGTAGGACCAGGAGTTAAAACAGGAATAAATATTAGATATGACAATCCTAAAGAAGTTGGTGCAGATAGAATAGTGAATGCTGTAGCAGCTCATGATATTTATAAAAGAGATTTAATAATATTAGATTTTGGAACTGCTACAACTTATTGTGCAGTAACAAAAGAAGGTGACTATTTAGGTGGATGTATATCACCAGGAGTTAAAATTGCATCAGATGCGTTATTTGAAAGAGCAGCTAAACTACCAAGAATAGAATTAGAAGTACCAAAGAGTGTTATTTGTAAGAACACTATAACAAGCATGCAAGCGGGAATACTATATGGTTATATAGGGCAGGTTGAATATATAGTAAGAAGAATGAAAAGAGAAATGAATGAACTTGGAATAGATAATCCATATGTAATTGCAACAGGTGGATTAGCTAATTTAATAGCAAAAGAAACGGATATAATAGATAAAGTAGATTCAAGTTTAACTTTAGAGGGGTTAAGAATTATATACGAAAAAAATAAGGAGTAAAACAAATGAAAATAGGAAACCTTAATTTTGAAAATGGAGTTTTCTTAGCGCCTATGGCAGGTGTAACAGACATTTCCTTTAGAGGATTATGTAAGGAAATGGGCTGTGAACTTGTATATACTGAAATGGTAAGTGCTAAAGCACTATATTATGGAAGTGAAAATACTCAAAGTTTACTAAGAATAGCAGAAGAAGAAATGCCTGTAGCAGCGCAAATTTTTGGAAATGATCCTAAAATAATGGCTGAAATGGTAGAAAGACATTTTAATCCAAGGGAAGATATATGTATTTTAGATATAAATATGGGATGTCCTGCTAATAAAATAACTAAAAATGGTGAAGGTTCAGCATTATTAAAAGATCCAAAGTTAGCTGGTAATATAGTTGAAGCTATAAAAAAGGTTTCAACTAAGCCGGTTACTGTTAAATTTAGAAAAGGATTTGATAATGAAAATATAAATGCTGTTGAATTTGCTAAAGTTATGGAGTCAGCAGGAGCTGATGCTATTGCTGTACATGGAAGAACTAAACAGCAAATGTACGAAGGTAAAGCTGATTGGGATATAATTGCTAAAGTAAAGCAAAGCGTAAATATTCCCGTAATAGGAAATGGCGATGTTTTTACAGCAGAAGATGCGCTGAGAAGAAAAAAAGAAACAAATGTAGATGGAATTATGATTGCTAGAGGAAGTATGGGTAATCCATGGATTTTTAAACAGATAGATAATCTGTATAAAGGAAAAGAGCCTCTAATTATAACTCCAGAAGAAAAGATAAAAATGTGTATTAGACACTATGAGTTAGCCCTTAAATATGATGGAGAGCATAAAGCTGTAAGAGAAATGAGAAAACATTCATCATGGTATATTAAGGGATTACATAATAGTAGTGAAATAAGGAATATAATAAATACTGTAGATGATAGTGCTAGAGTAATAGAAATATTAGAGGAATACAGAGAAAGTTTAAGAAATATAGAAATTATATAATAATTTGTATATAATTATTATAGCAAAATTCATTAAAATGAATATAAATTAAAGTGTCAAGTAATAATGTAAGCAAACTATGGGTTTGTTGACATATTAAATGTGCTGATTTATAATATTTAAAATGATTTCAAGAATAATAATATATTAAAATAGACATCAGTAAAGTGAATGTTCGAAGGGGAGAAAGATATGAGCCAAACAAAACAATTCATAATGACTTATGAAGGTGTAAAAAAACTTGAAGAAGAGTTAGAATATTTAAAAACTGTAAAAAGAAAAGAAATTACTGAAAAAATCAAAGTAGCATTAGGATATGGAGATTTAAGTGAAAACTCTGAATACGATGAAGCTAAGAACGATCAAGCATTTACAGAAGGAAGAATTCTTCAATTAGAGAATATGTTAAAAAATGCTGTAGTTGTTGATGAGAGTGAATTACCTAATGATGTAGTATCGGTTGGTACTATTGTTAAAGTTAAAGACTATGATTTTGATGAAGAAGTAGAATATTCAATTGTTGGTTCAGCGGAAGCAGATCCAATGAATTTTAAAATATCTAATGAATCACCAGTTGGAAGCGCTCTAGTAGGTAAAAAGGTTGGAGATATAGTTGAGGTTGCAGTACCAGACGGAGTAAATAAGTTTGAAGTCTTAGGAATAAGAAGAGATTAATTGGAGGGATACTAATGTCAACTGAAGAAATGAATTTACAAGAGCTTGAGTCACAATTTAGTGAACAAGAAGCTCTTAGAAGAGAAAAGTTAGTTAAATTACAAGAGGAAGGAAAAAATCCTTTTGATGTATATAAAGTAGAAAGAACTCATTCATCTCAGCAAGTTAAAGATAACTTTGAAGAATTAGAAGGAAAAGAAGTAACTGTTGCTGGGAGAATAATGTCTAAAAGAGGGCAAGGTAAAGTTGTTTTCTCTGATATATATGATAGAGATGGAAAGATTCAACTTTTCATAAAGATTGATGAAGTTGGAGAAGAAGCTCTAAAGCAATACAAAACTAATGATTTAGGTGACTGGGTTGCTGCTACAGGTGAAGTATTTAAAACTAAAACAGGTGAAGTATCTGTTAAAGTTAAAACTGTTGAATTAATTTGTAAGTCATTAAAACCATTACCAGAAAAATGGCATGGATTAAAAGACCCAGATTTAAGATATAGACAAAGAGAAGTTGATATTATAACTAATCCAGAAGTTAAAGATACTTTCATAAAGAGAAGTCAAATAATAAGTGGAATAAGAGCATTCTTAGATAGTAGAGGATTCTTAGAAGTTGAAACTCCAATGCTTGCTACTATAGCTGGTGGAGCTTCTGCAAGACCATTTATTACTCACCACAATACTTTAGATTTAGATATGTTCTTAAGAATAGCTCCAGAATTATATCTAAAGAGATGTATTGTAGCTGGTTTTGAAAAAGTATATGAATTAGGAAGAACTTTCAGAAATGAAGGTATGTCAGTAAGACATAATCCAGAATTCACTATGATTGAATTATATCAAGCATTTGCTGATTACAATGATATGATGGAATTAACAGAAAACATGGTTGCAGAAGTATGCAAAAAGGTTAATGGAACTACTAAGGTTACTTATCAAGGAACTGAAATAGATTTCATGCCACCATGGAGAAGAATAACTATGGTTGATGCTGTTAAAGAATATGCAGGAGTTGACTTTAATGAGTTTAAATCTGATGCAGATGCACAAGCTGTTGCAAAAGAAAAACATTTAGAATTCCCTAAGCCATTAAATACTGTAACTAAAGGTGAAGTATTAAATGCTTTATATGAAGAATTCTGTGAACAACACATGATTCAACCAACATTTATAATTGATTATCCAGTAGAGATTTCTCCTTTAACAAAGAAGAAGAGAGGAAACGAAATGTTTACTGAAAGATTTGAAGGATTCGTATTTGGTAGAGAATTATGTAATGCATACT
>FR883346.1 GCA_000435835.1 Clostridium sp. CAG:221 | reverse complement strand
TATAAAAAATTAAGGAGAGAATTTCTACGAAATTCTTTGAAAATATATTTTTTAGAAATTCCCTGAGTAATTTTCACCTTCATTAGCGAAGTGTTAATTCTTAACTAGTGCAGCGTTTTACCTTGTCACTTTTGACTTCTTAACTAGAGCTATGCTCGACTTAACTAATTAGCGTAGCGTTAATTTTTCATTTTTAATTTTTCATTTAAAAAAACACTGTCATAAAAAAACTTGGAAAGTAATATATAAATAACATATAATCATATAAATATTTATAGTAATAATTAAATGGGAGTAGATAATCAAGATGATTTCATGGATAGGTGAATGTATTTTTTATGAATTATTTCTATTAGGATTTTGTGGAGTATTAGAACCAGGTAAAAAATATGAAGAGAAAAATAGACTAAAGAAAGTTATAGAATTTATACCACATTTTAAAGAAATGAAGGTAAATGCAGTATATTTAGGACCGGTATTTGAATCTACGTATCATGGATATGATACAATAGATTATTTTAAAATAGATAAGAGGTTAGGAACAAATGAAGATTTTAAAGAGTTATGTGATAAGTTACATGATAATGATATAAAGATTGTCATCGATGGAGTTTTTAATCATGTAGGAAGAGATTTTTTTGCCTTTAAAGATGTGCAAGAAAATAGAGACAAGTCTAGGTATTGCAGTTGGTTTGTTAATTTGGATTTTAACGGTAATACCCCAGAAAATGATGGTTTTTATTATGAACCATGGAATAGATGTTTTGATTTAGTGAAGCTTAATGTATGGAATGAGGAAGTGTGTGAGTATCTTTTTAAGGCACTGGATTTTTGGGTTGATGAATTTAGCATAGATGGAGTTAGGATAGATGCAGCAGATAGCATTGATTTTAGTTTTTTTAGAAAATTGAGAAATCATATAAATTATAAAAAAGAAGATTTGTGGCTTATGGGAGAAGTTATTCATGGAGATTATTCAAGATGGGCTAATGATGAAATGCTCCATACAACTACTAATTATGAGTGTTATAAGGGGTTATATTCCAGTCATAATGATAGAAATTATTTTGAAATAGCTCATTCATTTAGAAGACAGTTTGAAAAAGGTGGAATTTATGAGAAGCTATGTTTATATAACTTTGTAGATAATCATGACGTAAATAGACTTGCCAGTGTAATAAAAAATCCGGAGCATATATATAATATCTACACATTGCTTTATACTATGCCAGGAATACCTAGTGTATATTATGGCAGTGAATATGGCATAAAGGCTGTAAAGGGAAAGAATACAGATTTACCATTAAGACCAGAGTTAGATATAGATAGCTTAAAAGATGCTGATAAAAAACTTTTTAAATTGATATGTAGTTTAGGAGAAATACGAAGTAAAAGTGAAGCCATAAAGCATGGAACATATAATCCTATAATTATAAAAAATGAACAATTTATCTTTTTAAGAAAGTTTAAAGATGAAGAAATATATGTTGCATTAAATTTGGATGATAAAGCTGTAGAGGTTAATTGTAATATTAATGTTCATAGTGGTATAAATTTATTAACTGAAAAAGAAGTTACCATAGATGGAAAAATATATATACAGCCATATGGAGCATTAATAATCAGAAAAGATAATTCTATTTAAAACAAACTATTTATAAAAATTGTAAAATGATATGAATTAATTTCATATCATTTTTTTTGCTTTTGTAAAAAAAACAAGAATAAATTGTAAAAAAATATAATAAAAGGTATAATTGGGTAGAGGTGAAGGGGAGTAGAGATGATAGCAGAAATAGATAAATGGATATATAGTTTAGAGTATAAGAGTGATACTATAAGTGATAAAGATTTACATTCAGTTATTGATAATGCTAGTAAAGCATTAGAAAGTAATGATAAACTAGAAGATGTGGAAATTATGAAGTTATACTATCTATTAGGAATAGGGCTTTTTAGAATAAATCAATATGATAAAAGTATTGAGCACTTAAATATTACTATACAATATGGAAAGAAGCTTTTTGATGAATATTATTTAGCTAAGGCATACGGATGGAATTCAATAAATTATTTAAATACATTTTCCATAAAAGAATATGAAGAATGTTTTAATATTGCAGAAAATAAACTTAGATATTTAAGGCAATATGATGATCTTGCAGTTTTATGTACAAGGGTATCGTGTAATTTATATAGAGGCCAAAGATCTAAGGATGAAATACAAGTAGTTTTAAATAAGGCAGAGGGGTATTTAAAGAAGTTTGAATCTAGTTTATCAGCGCAATGCTATTTGGGAATTGGGCAAATATATTCATTAGTGCTAAATAACTTTGATGCTGCAGTTGATCATTATTATAGAGCTTTAGAGTTAGCAAGAAAATATGATGTGCCTCGTATAGAGTGTACAGTATTATATCAAATAGGAGCAGGATATTGTCAACTGAATTTAAAAAATGAATGTATTGGTATATTTAGGCAAATGTTAGTAGATAGAAGATTTGAAGAATTTTATGTTATACAATCAGCATCAGCAATAGAATTAATAAGAGTTCTTATAGAAAAAGAAATGCATTTAGATAAAATTGAAACATATATAAAAAAATGTGAAAAAGCTATAGATAAGATAGGATTAATAAAAGGACAACAGTTTAAATTGGTTTTTGATATAACCATAATAAATTATAATATAAGAATAAAAAAACATGATGTGAAACAATATTTAAGCAAAATGAAAGAGATTGAAGAAAAGTATTATAGCTATGGTAACACATTTTTGTTTACTAATTTTGATTATGATATTCAAGAAGTGTATGGTGAGATTTATTATAAATTGAAAGAATATGATAAGGCATTAAAGCACCATAAACTATTATTAAATCTAGCTAATAAATATGAAGTTACCTTTTTAATAAAGGCCTATAACTATTTGGCAAGAGACTATGAAGCCGTAGGAGATTATAAAGAGGCGTATTTTTATATAGAAAAAGCTAATAAAGCAATAGTAGAAATTGAACATAGAGAGCTTGTAAGAAAATATGTTAGAGTATATAAAAATTATGAAAGACTTAGAGGACAGGAAAAAGAAAAACATGATTTTTTTGCTACGCTTTCACATGAACTTAAGACTCCAATAAATGTTATTTATTCTACAATACAGCTTTTAAATTTATTTAAAGATAGGGATGAGCAAGAATTTAAAAATATTTATTTAAAATATGAAAAGAGTCTTAAACAAAATTGTTTAAGAATGAATAGGCTAGTAAATAATATTATAGATCTTACTAAACTTGATTCAGGAGCTCTGAATCCAAACTTTGTTAATTATGATATTGTAAAACTAACAAAGGATATAGCTGAATCAGTATTATCATATGTTGAAATAAATAATGTGAATTTAACATTTAGTTCTAGTATTGAGGAATTTATTATAATTTGTGATCCAACATTTATTGAAAGGATAGTGTTAAACTTATTATCAAATGCAATAAAATTCTCTAAAGAGAAAGGAAATATAGATGTTAATGTATATTTAAAAGATAAGTATGTAGTCTTAGAGGTAAAAGATAATGGAATAGGCATACCTATAACTATGCAGCAAAAAATATTTGAAAGATTTGTACAATTAGATAAATCATTAAGCAGGAAGAAAGAAGGTAGTGGAATAGGACTTTCACTGGTAAAAATATTAGTAGAAATCCATAATGGATATATTGAGTTAGAAAGTAAAGAGGGAAATGGAAGTATTTTTAGGGTGTATTTGCCAAATGAGAACGATAATAGCATGATTAAGGTTAAATCATGTAATGAATATAATGTAAATATTGAAAGGGTTTATGCTGAGTTATCAGATATATATGAACTTATATAAAAAGATTGCCTAGAGTTTTAGGCAATCCTTTTTGATTTTTATAATTATTAACTAAAGCTGAAGAAGGTATTGAAGGATTTAGGTATATGCTTTCTGTAGAACTTTCAAATTTTAAGAAGGCATTGTTGGTGGCAGGATCATCAAATAGTAAGAAAAGCTCCATTAAAATATTAATGACATATAATGGGTTAGTATGGAAAGAAGTTCAGTCAAAAGAGATGAAAGGATACACTTCTAGAGCAATGGAATTTCACAATGGAAAAGTATATGTGGCAACAGTAGATGAGCAAGGTTTTAAACCATATTTATATAGTAGCTTAAATCCAGAGATATATCCTTGGAAGACAGAAATAGATTCAGAAATTAGAGGCTTTGATAAAGGAAAAAATCCTACAGGTTCAATATATAATTAAGAATAGATAAGAACGATAATTGGGAGGTAATAGTAGGGGGAGAGCCAAAAGAACCAATTCAGTGCAGCATTGGAATTAGAAATAAAGCTAAATCAGACTATGAATCAGGTTTTTCCAATGCTTTGAATATTTATATCTGGCAAATATGTGAATATAAAGGAGCTCTATATGTTACAACTCTTGATCATGGAAGTAATATACAAACCATATTAGAGATATTTTTATTAAATAAAGAAGCCTTAAAAAAGATAATTCCAGCAATGAAACTAGAAGGCATATCTGTTGAAGGAATAATCAAGTATTGTGAAAAAACACTGAAGGAGTTAAAAGATACTAATTATCAATTTGGATTTGATATATTTATGTCTACTGATGGAATAAGATTTATGCCAATTTGTTTAAATGGACTTGGCAATAGAGATAACTATGGTGGACGAATTTTGTTTGTATCATCTGAAAATAAGTTATATATAGGTACAGCTAATCCTTATGAAGGTTGTGAATTATGGGAAAGTGATGATTCATTAAGACTATTGAAAATGTAGCAATTAAAGTATAAGATTAATAAAATTTATAGTAAATTTTTAAAAAAGAATTAGGATTTTTTTATCCTAATTCTTTTTTAAATAAAAATAAAAAAATATATTTTTATTATTAATATTTTTTTACATAAGGTTATATATTGTATTAAGAGATTAAATAATTATTATGACTCAATAAATGTAATTAATTTTAAAAATGCAAGTGAAATCTATTCCATATGGAATAAATTTTAAATATAAAATATGGGGGGTTATGTTTTATGGTGAATAAAAAGTTAGTAGCAGCAGGGGTTGTTATGTCTATTTTTGCAGGTTCTTTAGTTGGATGTGGAGGAAGCAGTGAAGAGGGAAATGGAGGAAATTCAACACAAATTTATTTTTTAAATTTTAAACCAGAAATAGCTGATGTTTATAAGAGCGTTGCCAAGGATTATGAGAAAGAAACAGGAGTAAAAGTTAAAGTTGAAACAGCAGCTAGTGGAGACTATGAACAAACTTTGAAGTCAGAAATGGCCAAGAGCGAAGCTCCAACAATATTTCAAATAAATGGTCCAGTTGGATATAATAATTGGAAGAATTATTGTTTAGATTTAAAGGATACTGATCTTTATAGTCATTTATCTGATAAATCTTTAGCAGTAACTGATGGAGATGGTGTTTATGGTATACCTTATGCAGTTGAAGGATATGGAATAATTTATAATCAGGAAATAATGGATAAATATATAGCTCTTTCTAATAAGAAGGCAGATATTACATCTGTAGATGATATTAATAATTTTGATATTTTAAGAGAAGTTGTTGAAGATATGCAGGCGAATAAGGATAAACTTGGTATAGATGGTGTATTTGCTTCAACATCTATGGCATCAGGAAATAGATGGCGTTGGGACACTCACTTAGCCAATTTACCATTTTATTATGAATTTAAAGATGAAAGCCAAGATGATGCCTCAATTATAGAGACAGGTCTTGCATCAGAAACAGTAGAATTTGAATATAATGACAACTATAAGAATATTTTTGATTTATACTTAGATAATTCTTGTACTGAAAAAGGTCTTTTAGGTAATAAGAGTGTTGATGATTCAATGTCTGAATTTGCATTAGGAAAATGCGCAATGGTTCAAAATGGAAACTGGGCTTGGTCACAAATTAAAGATGTTAATGGAAATGTTGTTAAACAAGATGATATAAAATTCTTACCAATATATACAGGTGTTGATGGAGAGGAAAATCAAGGTATATGCATAGGAACAGAAAACTACTTTGCAGTTAACAGTAAAGCTTCTGAAGAAGAACAACAAGCTTCAATAGATTTTATTAACTGGCTATTTACTAGCGATACAGGAAAAGCTTATGTTGTTGGTGATTTAGGGTTTATAGCACCATTTAACACTTTCAATGAAGATGAAAGACCATCAGATCCATTATCAGCACAAGTTATGGAATGGATGGAAAAAGATAATATAAAAAATGTAAACTGGATATTCCAATCATTCCCTAGTGAAAAATTTAAAGAAACATTTAATGATGCATTACTTGAGTATGTTCAAGGAACTCAAGATTGGAGTTATGTAGTTAAAACAGTAAAAGATGCTTGGAAATCAGAAAAAGCACAGTAGTTAATTGATAATGATGAACTTAGTTAATGAAAAATGTAAAATTAAAAATGAATGAAATGATTTAGTTTAAAGTGGTATTAACATAAGAAATAAAACTAGTTATAAGAAATATAACTAGTTTTATATAACATACTTTTGTTTAGTTAAAAGTCTTATTTATTTTGCTAATCTCATGTTAATGCACTTACAGTTTTGTAATGCAACTTAATTTTTCATTTTTAATTTTACATTTATTAAAGAAACTCTGTGAGTTTTATCATTAATTCATAATTCGTAATTCATCATTCATAATTAAATTGCTTTGCAATTTTTAGGAGGGGTTTTATGCAGAAGATTTTAAAAAAGTATTTTGCTTTTTTTGTATTGCCTACTTTTGTGGCTTTTTGTATTGCTTTTTTAGTACCGTTTATAATGGGAATTTACTTATCTTTTACTAAGTTTACAACAGTAGCTGATGCACAGTTTGTAGGATTAAGTAATTATGTAAAGGCTTTTTCAAATGATGAGTTTATTAATGCACTATTTTTTACTGTTAAATTTGCTGTGGTATCCACTATAACAGTAAATGTATTAGCATTTACCTTTGCTTATTTATTAACTAGAAAGTTAAAAGGTACTAATGTATTTAGAACTATTTTCTTCATGCCTAATTTAATAGGTGGAATCGTTTTAGGATATATATGGCAAATAATAATTAATGGCGTATTAAGCCACTTTAATGTTAATTTAACATACAGTGCCAGCTATGGATTCTGGGGATTAGTTGTAATGATGAACTGGCAACTAATAGGATATATGATGATAATTTATATTGCTGGAATTCAAAATATACCTAATGATTTAATTGAAGCAGCTAAAATTGATGGGGCTTCAAAATCACAAATCTTGAGGAAAGTTACAATTCCACTGGTTATGCCTTCAGTTACCATATGTCTTTTCTTAACTATATCTAATGCTTTTAAGCTATTTGATCAGAACTTGGCATTAACAGATGGTGCACCATCTGGAGCAACATCAATGTTAGCTTTAGATATTTATAAAACATTCTATAGTAGAAATGGATGGGAAGGAGTAGGACAGGCAAAAGCAGTAATATTCTTTATTATAGTTGCTATCTTAATGATTATTCAATTAAATATTACCAGGAAAAAGGAGGTTGAAAGCTAATGAAAGGCAAAAAAAGCAATGTATTTATTTATATGATATTAACAATATTAGCAGTGGTATTTCTAGCACCTATATTTATAATATTATTTAATTCATTTAAAGGTAAGCTTTATATTAGTGATGCTCCTTTTAAATTGCCTACTGCTGAGACGTTTTCAGGATTGCAGAATTATATTGATGGATTATCAAAGACTGGATTTTTAAGTGCTTTTGGCTGGTCAATATTTATAACATTTTTTTCAACCATTGTAATTGTATTGTTTACTGCCATGACAGGATGGTATATCACTAGAAGTAAAACTAAAGTAAGTACATCACTATATTTTATCTTTGTATTTTCTATGATTGTTCCATTCCAGATGGTTATGTTTACTATGAGTAAGGTGGCTAATATGCTTAATTTGGATAATCCAGTGGGATTGATAGTACTTTATATTGGATTTGGAGCAGGACTTTCAATATTTATGTTTTCTGGCTTTGTAAAGTCAATTCCCATTGATATTGAAGAGGCAGCTTTGATAGATGGATGTAATCCTATAAAAACATTTTTCCTAATAGTGCTTCCATTATTAAAACCAATTTGTATTACTGTAGCAATATTAAATGTAATGTGGATATGGAATGATTATTTGTTACCATCATTAGTATTAAAGAGTGATTATAAAACTATTCCAATGGCAGTACAATATTTAAGAGGTGGTTACGGTGCAATTGATATGGGGGCAATGATGGCTGTGTTAGTATTGGCAATTATACCTATTATTATATTTTATCTAACTTGTCAAAAGTACATTATTGAAGGAGTAGCGGCAGGAGCAGTTAAAGGGTAATGATGAATTATGAATTGTGAATTATGATTTTAAAAAGGAACTATATGGAGGATTATATAGCTCCTTTTTAAATTATCTTATTTAATAGCTGGCTTTATTTCTGTAATTGTTTCAAGATTGCTATCTGCATTGTTAATTATATCTTGAGACATTTCTTTGATAATATTATCTTTAGTAGACTCATTTATTAATTTGGCTAGAGATTTTGAAGCTTCAATAAGATATTGAATTTGATTTATATAAGTTAAAGAATCGCTTTCATCAGGATTTATTTTGTTTAAATTATTAAATAGTGTATCAGTGATTTCTTTTGATGCTTTTGTATATTTTTCACTGGCAGCAGCATCTGATTTTTTAGAAGTAGAAAGTTTATCTATTAGAATTCTGCTCTCGCGAATAACTCCGCTATTTTCTTGAACTATTTCTTCAGCAAGATCAATAAGCTGTTCATCAGTTATGTAACTTTGAATCAAAGCTGAAATGTATATGGCTGTTCTAAGTACTGATATTTCTGAGTTAAGAAAATCTACATCATTAATACCAGATGAGGGACGTGCAGAAAACTCACCTTTTAAATCTTCAATGTGAACAGAAGCTCTATCTTTATAAGAATCTTTCACTGCAGGAGCAGAGTTAGTAGGAATGTCTTTACATAAGGCAGCAATATGTAAAGGTGGAAAGAATGTAGTTGTACAAGTTACTCCAATTAAAAATGTAATTAATAATTTTTTCATAAAATTTACTCCTTATATTAATTAATATAAATTATTTTATGTAAAAACTTAAAAATTATTAGATATAATTAATAAATCATAGTTATACTATATTTATCAAATTAATATCTAATGAGGGAGGAAGACAGATGAGTGAATTAACAAAAGAAGTAATAAATGTTTTAGCTAAAGAAGAGGATGATAAAATATTAAAAGAAGTTTTAGATTATTATGAATTTCTAAAATGGAGAAATCAAAGAGAATTAGAAAGTAAGACAATAGAATGTAATGAATATAATGATGATCCAGAAATTGAAATAGAATGGTTTTTATAAAATCAGTATGGCACGTTTAACTTTAAACGTGCTTTTTATATGAAATTAAAATCTAATTTAAATGAAAAAAGAAACATTTATTATGTACAAGAAGGAAAATTTGTAATATTATCTTATTATAATAAAAAATAGTATAAGGAGAAGAAAAATGTCAGATAATACTAGTAGTAAAAAAATTATGTGGTATAGTCTAGCATTTATGGCCTTTTCAGGAGTTTGGGGATTTGGTAATGTAATAAATGGATTCTCTGAGTACAATGGATTGCAGGCTATAGTGGCTTGGCTAATAATATTTGCGCTATATTTCATACCATATGCGTTAATGGTAGGAGAATTAGGATCTGCCTTTAAAGATTGTGGTGGAGGTGTCAGCTCTTGGATTAATGAGACAGTAGGAGCAAAGCTTGCATACTATGCAGGGTGGACATACTGGGTTGTACATATGCCTTATTTATCACAAAAGCCTAACAGTTTTATGATAGCTACCAGTTGGGCAATATTCCAAGATAAGAGAATTAGTGATATGGATACAAGGCTTATGCAATTGGCATGTTTAGCCATCTTCCTTTTAGCAATTTACCTAGCCTCTAAAGGAATAAGTATATTAAAAAAACTATCAACTTTAGCAGGAACTTCTATGTTTATCATGTCAATATTATTTATTTTATTGATGATAGCAGCTCCAGCACTTACAGATGCACAGTTAAATACAATAGATTGGTCACTTAAGACGTTTATACCTAAATTTGATATAAGCTTCTTTACTAATATTTCAATTTTAGTATTTGCTGTTGGAGGATGTGAAAAAATATCTCCATATGTAAATGAAATGAAGGATCCAGCAAGAGGATTCTCAAAAGGTATGATTGCTTTAGCAGTAATGGTTGCAGTAACGGCTATACTTGGAACAATATCACTTGGAATGATGTTTGATTCAAATAATATTCCAAATGATTTAATGACTAATGGTGCATATTATGCTTTCCAAGAATTAGGGGACTACTATCATGTAGGAAACTTATTTGTGATTGCTTATGCAGTAACTAATATGATAGGCCAATTTGCAGTGCTAATAATTTCTATTGATGCACCTTTACGTATGCTTCTTGATAGCGGGGATAAAAGATATATTCCAGAGGTGCTATTTAAGAAAAATAAAAATGGGGCTTATGTAAATGGACATAAACTTATTTTAGTAATAGTGTCACTTTTAATTGTGGTTCCAGCATTTGGTATTGGTAGCGTTGATGAATTAGTGAAATGGCTTGTAAAATTAAATGCAGTATGTATGCCATTAAGATACTTATGGGTATTTGTAGCTTACATAGCTTTAAAGAAAACTGGAGAAAAATTTGGTAGAGAATACTATTTCGTAAAGAATAAAGCATTAGGAATACTAATAGGTGTATGGTGCTTTGTATTTACTGCTATAGCATGCATTGGTGGAATATATTCAGAAGATGTATTCCAATTAATGTTAAATATTGCTACACCAATAGTACTGATCTTACTAGGGCTTATTTTGCCATACTTTGCTAAAAAAAGTAATAGATAATAGCAAGAATAAGGTAGTGTTAAAAAAACATTAAGATGATTTTTTCATCTTAATGTTTTTTTATGTGTGCCCAGCATGGGCAACAACTTGAC